>NZ_BMYI01000011.1:22612-157332 GCF_014652195.1 Gemmobacter nanjingensis | reverse complement strand
CACGCAGATGGAACATCGATCTCAAAAATCTCCCAAACCTCAACCGCATCACAACATTTCTCGAAAACCTCAAACCATTCGCCAACGCTCATCCAAACCTCGCGCCGCATCAGGCCTCAGCGGGCGGCAGGTAGTTCAGCGCCTCGGCATATTCGGTACGCAGGACGGCCAGCATCTCGTGCACACCGGCCTCGCCGCCCGAGGCCAGCGCCCAGAGCGGCAGCCGGCCGAGCATGACACTCCGTGCCCCGCGTGTGGTATAGCGCAGGACATCAAGGCCACGCTTCACGCCGCTGTCCGCCAGAACGGTCAGGCGCCCCGCAACCGCGCTGATGATCTGCGGCAGGACGTCGATGGGCGCGGGGGCGGCGTCGAAATTCCGGGCGCCGTGCGAGGAAACGACAATGCCGTCAGCACCGGCCTCAGCCGCGCGCCGTGCATCGTCGGGCGACAGGATGCCCTTCAGGATCAGCGTACCGGACCAGCGGTCGCGCAGCCAGGCAACGTGATCCCAGTTCAGTCCCGGCATCAGCGACAGGCGCGGATCGACCGGCGGGCCAATCAGGCGCGGGCGCATGCCTTCGGGATAATTGTCCATCTTCGGGATACCTCCACGCAGCACTTGCGGCAGCATCACCCCGGCCAGCCAGTTGGGGCGCAGCGCAAGATCGGTCAGGCTGCGCGCGCAAATGCGAAAAGGCATGTTGAAGCCGCTCTGCAGGTTCCATTCCTTGCGCGCCCCGGCGGGCGTGTCGACCGTCATCACCAGCACCCGCACCCCGGCATTTCGGGCCCTGGCCAGCAGCGCCTCGGTGAAGCTCAGCTCACGCCAGAGGTAAATCTGCATCCAGATTGCAGTTTCGGGCGCGGCGCGGGCGATTTCATCCACCCCGCTGACCGATTGGGTGGACAGGGAAAACGGGATGCCCGCCGCCCCGGCCGCCCGCGCCAGTGCGGCCTCGCCCTGCCGATGCACCAGCCCGGCCATGGCTGTGGGGGCGATGATGAAGGGGGCAGCGTATCGCTGGCCGAACAGGGTGCAGCCGGTGTCCGGCCCGGTGCGCCCCTGCAAGACCTGCGGCACGATCCCGGCCGCATCCAGCCGGGCACGCAGGGCCCGCAGGCTGGCTTCCTCACCCACGCCCCGGTCGATGTAATCGAACAGCCCGCGCGGCAGGCGACGGCGCGCATGGCACCGGGCCGCATCGAAACTGAGGAAGGTCGCCATTTCAGGCGCTCACCACCCAGATGACCTCGGCATCTTCGTCCCCTGCCGTCGTCCAGCAATGCGGGACATTTCCGTCGTAATAGACGGAATCGCCGGGGCCGAGTTCCAGCGGCTCATAGACTTTGGAGTGCAGCAACATCCGGCCCGAAACGACCCAGAGGAAGATTTCGGCGTCCGATTGCGGCCAGACCGGGTAATCGGTTGTGCTCCGGGCGGTCACACGCGTGCGCACCGGCACCATGCGCTTGTTCTTCAGTTCGCTGCACAGCAGGCGGTTCTGGCAGGATTGCGAGGTATGCGCCTTGCCCTCGCCCTGACGGCTGACCGCGCGGCGCCCCGGCGCGGTAGCGACCCGGCTGGGCGCCAGCAGTTCGGCGGGCTCGACACCGAAACCCGATGCAATTTTCACAAGGGTTGAAACGGTGGGCGACAGTTCGTTGCGCTCGATCTTCGACAGGGTGGAGGCGGCCACACCGGACAGGCGCGCGCATTCCTGAAGCGTCAGCCCGCGGGTCTTGCGCAGACCGATGATTCGCTCGCCGATCGCCTCTTCGGCGGGCTCCGCAGGCTCGCTTGCCGCAAGCGTTTCCGTCTGACTCAGAAGCGTCTGACCGCTGACCAGCATTGCACACCTTTCAAACAGCGCCCTGTCACCCGGGCCGGATCAATATTTCGCGTAACCCGCTTCACCCGAAGGCTTATGCCGGACCGCGCTGACGGTCTTCGCGGGGTGTTCCTCACCCATGCATGCATCTTAGCGAAACATCGGTCAAAAAGGAAATGCAGTTTTCGTATAATAAAATTATTGACGAAACGAGAATTTTTGCACAGGCTTTTTCCCAGGCGCGGAACAGCCGCCACAACGAAATCCAAAGCCGACGGGGAAAATATATGAGCTATTTCCGTAAGATGCGCCTTGGCGCAATGACTGCTTGCGCCCTGATCATCGGAGGGGTTGCGGCCCATGCCGAAACCGTGCGCTTCGCCCATGTCGATGGCGAAGGCGATCTGCTGGCGAATACCTACTGGACCTATACAGAGGTTTTCTCCAGCTCACTCGCCGCGCAGACCGGCGGCAAATATGAGGTGCAGGTGTTCCCCAACGGCCAGATGGGCGATCTGGAATCGCTGGCCGAACAGAACGTCCGCGGTTCGCTGCAAATGGTGGGCGGGCTGAACGCCGGGCACCTTGCCGCCTATGCGCCTGTCGCGTCGGTGCTGGAGCTGCCCTACAGCTTTCCCTCGACCGCCGTGGCGCGTGAGGTGCTGAACGGGCCGTTCGGGCAGAAGCTGTCTGATCTGGTCGCCGAACAATCGGGCGTGCGCATCCTCGCCTATCTGCCCTCGGCCTTCCGCAACTTCTCGTCCTCGACGAAGCTCATCAAATCGCCCGCTGACATGAAGGGCATGAAGATGCGCACCCAGCAGGTGCCGATCCATGTCGCCATGGTCGAGGCTCTGGGCGCCTCGCCCACGCCGATTGCCTGGGCAGAACTGTACAGCGCGCTTCAGACCGGCGTTGTCGACGGGCAGGAAAACGCGCCCTACACGATGCTGATGGCGAATTTGCAGGAGGTGCAGAAATATTACACGCTGGATCACCACCTGATCAACATGCCGCTGATCACTATCAACGAGGATTACTGGAATGCTCTGCCCGAAGAGGACAAGCGCGCCTTCAAGGCCGCCGCCGATGAGGCCGCCTTTGCCATGCTGGGCGTGATCGCCGCGAAGGAATCGCAGGATCTGGCCGTGATCCGCAAGGCGGGCGTGGAAATCTACCAGCCGACGCCGGAAGAGTTCCAGCAATTCGTCGATGCAGCGCGCGGGCCGGTGGCCAAGATCCTGGCCCAGACCACGGGGCAGGAAATCATTGACGAGCTGACCGCCGCCGTCGCCGCCGCGCAGGCCAACTGAGCCAACGGTGGGCGGTTCGCCGCCCGCCCCTTCCCTCGGGGTGCCCATGCTTCCGCTACTTGAACGCCTTGCCACGGTCCTCTCGTGGGTCACCTCCGCCGTCGCGCGGGTTCTGCTGCTGATCATCTTCGGCGTGCTGTTTCTTCAGGTTGTGCTGCGCTATGCCTTCGGCTTTTCGCTGCCCTGGCCCGAGGAAGTCTCGCGTTACCTGATGGTCTGGGTCGTGATGCTGGCGGGCAGCCTGCTGGTGCGCGACGACCAGCTGGTGCGCGTCGATTTCTTCGATCACTTCTGGCCGCAACGGCTGCTGGGCTACCGCAACGCAGCCTTCCGCCTGATGCTGGCGGCGATGCTGGCGGTTCTGGTCTGGAAAGGCTTTGAGAATGCGCTGTTCGGTCAGCGCCGTCAGGCCGTCACGCTGGGAATCTCGTTCTTCTGGATCTACCTCTCGGTCCCGGTCGGCGCCGCCCTGATGCTGTTTCACATGCTGGTGCTGGCGCTGCGCGATCTGATCCGCGGCCCGGTCGATACCGGCCCCTCCATCCTGAATTCGGAGATCTGACCGATGGACCAGCCGCTTCTTGCCATCGTCGGCCTGTTACTGGCGCTGATGCTTCTGGGCAGTCCGGTGATCTTTGCCATCGGGTTTGCGGGTCTTGCCTATTTCTGCGTGAAACCCGGCATGACCGACATGCTGGATATCTACGCCCACAAGTTCTTCACCGGGATGGATGTGTTCATCTGGCTGTCGATCCCGCTGTTCATCATTGCGGGCGAGATCATGAGCGCCATCGGCATGACCGAGCGGCTGGTGAACCTGTCGCGCCTGCTGGTCGGGCGGCTGCGCGGCGGGCTGGCCTATGTGAACGTCGTGGGGTCCATGATGTTCGCGGGCGTCTCCGGCTCGGCGCTGGCCGACATTTCGGCGCTGGGTCCGGTCGAGATCGAGATGATGGAGAAAGACGGCTACGACAAGGATTTCTCGGCCGCGCTGACCGTCAGTTCCGCCATTCAGGGGCCGATCATCCCGCCTTCGATCCCGCTGATCATGTTCTCGGCGCTGACCAACACCTCAGTCGCGGCGCTGTTCCTTGCGGGTGCCGTGCCGGGCATCATGCTGGGGCTGGGCCAGATGGCGCTGATCTTCGTCATGGCGCGGCGGTTCGGCTTCAAGGCCAATCCCATCGCCAACCTGACGCTGGCGGTGGCGCTGAACATCGTCGGCAACGCGTTCTTCGCCATCTTCATGCCGATGATCATCATCGGCGGCATCATCTCGGGCATCTTCACCGCGACCGAGGCGGCGGCGGTGGCCGTGGCCTATGCGCTGCTGGTGGGTTTTCTGGCCTATCGCAACCTCAGCCTCAAGGCGCTGTGGGCAATTCTCGACCGTTCGGCGCGGACCTCGGCCTCGGTCTATCTGATCGTCGGTTTCGCCACGATCATTTCCTGGGTGCTGGCGAATGAACGGCTGCCGAACCAGTTGGGCGATCTGGTGGCGGCCTATAACCTGCAACCCTGGATGCTGTTGCTGGCGCTGAACATCTTCTTCCTCATCAACGGGCTGTGGATTGGCGATTCCGTGCAGCTGCTGCTGTTCGCGCCGCTGTTCACCCCGATCCTCGCACAGATGGGCGTCGATCCGGTGCATTTCGGCGTCATCATGGTGATGAACGTGATGATCGGGCTGATGACACCCCCCTACGGGCTGGCGCTTTACCTCGGCTCGTCGATCTCGGGCGTTTCGCTCGGGCGGATCGTGCGCGCCTCGCTTCCCTTCCTCTGCTCCAACCTCGTGGTGCTGTTGCTGGTGACCTATGTCCCGGCGATTTCGCTGACGCTGCCGCGACTGCTGGGCTTTCTCTGATCGTTAGACCAAGGACCAAGACCATGACTTTGACCAAGGATGACCTGCACGGGCTGTTCACCGCCATCGTGACGCCCTTCACCGCCGACGGCGCGGTGGATTACGAGGCGGTCAAGGCGCTGGTGAAGCGGCAGCTTGCGGCGGGCGCCACCGGGATCGTGCCGATCGGCGGCACCGGCGAATACCCGGCCCTGTCGCGGGGGGAACGCGCGGGCGTGGTTTCGGCCTGTGTCGAGGCAGCAGGCGGCGCCCCGGTGCTGCCCGGTGTGCTTTCTACCGGCTATGAGGATGCACTGGAGGCCGGGCACGATTTTCTTGCGGCGGGGGCTGCCGGTCTGATGCTGGTGACACCCTACTACGCCGTCGGCCCGCAGGAAGGCATGCGCGCCTATTTCGCCCGCTACCGCGATGTGGTGGACCTGCCGCTCATGGCTTATGAAATTCCGCGCCGCACCAATGCGGGGCTGAGCCCGGAAACCTATGGCCGTCTGGCCGAAGATGGCACGATCATTGGCATGAAATTCTCCAACTACGACGTGCCGGGCTTCATCGCCACGCTGCGCGAGGCGGGCGACCAGCTTGCCGTGCTCAGCGGTGAAGAGCCGCTGTTCGCCACCCATGTCGCACTGGGCGCGAAGGGTGGCGTGCTGGCCTCGGCCTCGCTTTACCCGGAATACTGGATCAAGGTCTTTGACCTTGCCCGCAGCGGCGATCTGGCCGGGGCGCTGGAGATGCAACACCGCATCGACCCGGTGCTGACGGCGATCTACCGCGAAACCAATCCCGGCCCGCTGAAGGCGCTGATGAAGATGGCCGGGCAGGATGTCGGCCCGGTGCGCCTGCCGCTGACTGCCCCTTCGGCCGAGACGATGGCGATGCTGACCGCCGTTCTGGGCCGCATCGGGCAAAGTGAGGCCGCCTGACCATGACCGCCGATTCCGCGCTGCTGTCCGAGCTTGCCGCGATCCTCGGGCCGAAGGGGCTGCTGACCGAAGCGGCGGACATTGCCCCCTATGTCACCGATTTTCGTGGCCGTCGCAGCGGCACGGCGCTTGCCGTCCTGCTGCCTGCCACGACAGAAGAAGCTGCGGCGGCCATCCGGGCGGTCACGGCACGCGGCATCGCGGTATTCCCGCAGGGGGGCAACACCGGCCTTTGCTATGGCGCGGTGCCGCAGGCGGGGGTGGTGATCGGGCTGAAACGGATGCGCCGGTTGCGGCAGGCCGACCTGCATTCCGGGCTGTTGACCGTGGATGCGGGGATGACGCTGGCCGAGGTCCATGCCGAGGCCGAAAAGCTGAACTTGCAATTCCCGCTTTACCTTGGGTCTGAGGGCACGGCGCAGATCGGCGGTCTGATCGCGGCCAATGCAGGCGGCACCGGCGTGCTGCGCTATGGCGCGATGCGTGATCTGGTGGCGGGGGTGGAACTTGTGCTGGCCGACGGGCGCGTGCTGTCCGATCTGGGTGGTCTGCGCAAGAACAACACCGGCTATTCCATGACTCAGCTTGTCGCCGGGTCCGAGGGCACCCTGGGCGTGATTACCGGCGCGGTGCTGCGCCTTGCGCCCCGGATGCAAAGCCGCGCCGATTGCTGGCTGGGCTTCGCCTCGGTCAATCAGGCGCTGGAGGTGGCGACGCGCATCCGTGCCGCTTTCGGCACTCTGGTCGAGGCATTGGAACTGATCGACCGTGCGGAAGCCAGCTATGTGGTGCGCCACTTCCCTGACATCCGCATGCCGCTGGCGGCGCTTCCTGACTGGTCGCTGATGGTGCAACTGGCATCCTCGCGTGCCGATGACGACCTTGTGCCGCAGCTTGAAACCCTGCTCGCGACAGCGATGGACGAAGGGTTGATCGCCGATGCGGTGGTTGCCCAGAACGAGACGCAGGCCGAAAACATCTGGCATTTCCGTCACTCGGTAACCGAGGCGAACAAGCTGACCGGGGTGGGCGTGGTACTGGATACTTCGGTCCGACCCTCCGAGGTGGCGGGCTTCATCGCCGATGCCGACCGCGTGGCCGCCGCGCGGTTTCCGCAGGCCGAACGCGCCATCGTCGCGCATCTGGCCGATGGCAATGTACACTACATCCTGATGTTCCCGCATGATTTCTGGACCGCCCTCCCCGACAAGGAGGCGATGGAACTGGAGGTCGAGCGTGCCATTCACGACGTGGCCATCGCCCATGGCGGCAGTTTTTCCGCAGAACATGGCATCGGCCGCAAGCTGACGGAGGAAATGGCGCGGCTTGTCGATCCTGTGCGGCTGGAGCTGATGGCGGGGATCAGGGCGGTCTTTGACCCGCAGGGCCTGATGAATCCCGGCGCATTGCTGCCACCCGGCGGCTGAACGCGCCCCGACCCAAGGCCCGGACAGCGGATCGCCCCGTGTGCGATCCGCTTTTGCAATCTGAACGCTGGTAAAGCGCGCAGAAGCGCGGCAATATGCTTGCAAAACGCGCAAACGCCGGATGCACGAAGATGCCCCGGTTGCCCAGCCTGATGCCGGATCGCCCGGCGGGTCGACCCCCGCCGCTCATCAGGCTACACCGGGTTTTGTAACGTTTTTATGACAGGCTGCCGTAGCAACGCCGAATTGGCCGCGGATCAAGAGACAAGATGACCGAAAGCTCCCCCCTGCTGTTCCTGATCCATGTTTCCGGCGCTGCCGCGCTGCTGCTGTGGGCGGTGCGTCTTGTGCGCACCGGGGTGGAGCGTGGTTGGTCAGTGCAATTGCGCAAGCTGTTGCGGCATGGGGCGGAGAACCGGCTTTTCTCTGCCGGTATCGGCGTCATGGCGGCGGTTCTGCTGCAAAGCTCTACCGCCGTTGCGATTCTGACCGCGAATTTCGTGGCCTCCGGCGCGCTTCCTGCGGTGGCGGGGCTGGCGACCATGCTGGGCGCCGATGTGGGGTCGGCCATCGTGGCGCAGCTTCTGATGACCCGCGCCGACTGGCTGGTGCCGCTCTTGCTGATCGGCGGGGTCGGGCTGTTCCTGAAGGGCAAACAGCGTCATTCGCGTATGGGCGGGCGCATCCTGATCGGGCTGGCGCTGGTTTTCGTGTCCCTGTCGATGCTGCGCGATGCGACAGAGCCGTTGCGGGACAGCCCGGCGCTGGTTGCGGCCATGGGCTATCTGGGCGGCGATCCGATGACGGCCTTCGTCATCGGCGCGTTACTGGCGTGGATGATGTATTCCTCGGTCGCAGCGGTGCTGCTGTTCGTCACACTGGCGGCGCAGGGCGTTCTGCCTGTCACGGCGGGCGTCGCCATGGTGCTGGGCGCCAATCTGGGCGGTGCGGTTATCGCCTATATGCTGACACTCGGCGCAGAACTTGCGGCACGGCGGGTAATCCTTGCCAATCTGGTGCTGCGCGGCGGCGGGGCCCTGATTGCACTGATCCTGCTGCTGCTGCTGGCGCCACCGCTGGAAATGATCGGCGCCACGCCAGCAAGGCAGGTGATCAACCTGCATCTGCTGTTCAACCTTGCACTGGCCCTGATCGCGCTGCCGCTCGTTGGCCCAATCCTGCGTGCGGTATCCGCCTGGGTGCAGGCCCCGGCTGATGCTGCGCAACTGACCCGGCTGTCAGCGCTCGACCCGGTGGCATTGACCAAGCCTGACCGGGCGCTGGCCTGCACCGCACGCGAGGTGCTGATGATGGGCGAGATGGTCGAGGCGATGCTGCGGCCCGTCATCTCGCTTTTCCAGAAATGGGATGACGACACCGCCGCCGCCATCAAGACCAAAGAGGCCGAAATCAGCCGGATGCACCTTGAGGTGAAGCTGTATCTGGCCCGCATCCAGCGCGCGGCACCGGATGAGGATACCAATGGCCGTGTGATGGAACTGGCGGAAATGGCAGTCAACATGGATGGCGCCAGCAACACGATCAGCGATTCCATCGTGGGTCTGGCCAAGCGGCTGGATCAGGAGGGCACGCGCTTTTCCACGACCGGCTGGAAGGAGCTATGCGATTTCCACGACCGTGTCCTGTCTAACGCGCAGGCCGCGCTGAACGTGCTGATGACGCTGAACCCCGATGCCGCCCGCGCGCTGGTCGAGGAAAAGGACCATGTGCGCGATCTGGAACAACAGTTGCAGCGGTCGCATCTGGAACGACTGCGCGAGGGGCTTTCCGAAAGCATCGAGACCTCAAGCGTGCATCAGGAGACGTTGCGCGCGTTGAAACAGGTGAACTCGGCCTTCACCATGATCGCCTATCCGATCCTGTCGGAAACCGGCGACCTGCTGTCGAGTCGGCTCAGCAAGGCAAGCTGAACCGCCTCAGACCAGTGCGCCCAGAACCACACCTGCCCCGACCAGCGCGCCCCCCGCCAGCATCCAGAGCGCAGGATGCAGCGGGCGTTTCGGCTCGGCCTCGGGGCGCGACTGGCGCACAAGCTGCGCCTCGACCAAGGCGGGCAATTTCGGCCCGAACCGGCCCAGAACCTGCGCCGTCTGCACCAGATCACGCAGCAGGGCGCGAGGGCCGATGTTGGTCTTGATATAGCCCTCCACCACCGGGCGGGCGACCTGCCAGATGTTGATATGCGGGTCCAGACCGCGCGCCACACCCTCAACCACCACCATGGTGCGCTGCAAGAGGATCAGCTCGGTCCGGGTTTGCATTCCGAAGCGTTCCGTCACCTCGAACAGATAGGCCAGCAGCCGCGCCATCGAAATGCGGCTGGCCTCCATGCCGAAGATCGGCTCACCCACAACCCGGAGTGCGCGGGCAAATTCGTCGATGTCGCGGTCGGCGGGCACATAGCCGGCCTCGAAATGCACTTCGGCGACGCGGCGGTAATCCTTGCGGATGAAGCCGAACAGGATCTCGGCATAGACCCGGCGGGTATAGTCATCCAGCCGCCCCATGATCCCGAAATCATAGGCGATGATCGCCCCGTCAGCCCCGACCTTCAGGTTGCCCTGATGCATGTCGGCGTGGAAGTAGCCGTCGCGTAGCGCATGGCTCAGGAACAATTCCAGCACCCGCGCGCCCAGCGCCACGCGGTCATGCCCGGCAGCATCCAGCGCGGCATTGTCGGCCAGCGCGATACCCTCGGCCCAGCCCAGCGTCATCACATTGCGGCTGGACAGCGCCCAGACGGGTTTCGGCACCCGGAATCCCGCATCGCCTTCGGTATTGGCCGCAAATTCGGCGGCGGCGGCGGCTTCCAGCCGCAGGTCAAGTTCGCCCATCACCACGCCCTCGAAATGGGCGATGACATCCTTGGGCCGCAACCGGCGCGAGGCGGGCGAGATCAGTTCGATCGCCTGCGCGGCGAACCAGAAGGCATCAATGTCCTTGCGAAAGGCGCGTTCGATGCCGGGACGCAAGACCTTGACCGCCACTTCCTCGCCGGTATCGGCCAGACGCGCACGATGCACCTGCGCGATAGAGGCGGCAGCCACAGGTTCGGAAAATTCGCTGAACTCCGCCGGGACCGAGATACCCAATTCGTCCTCCACCATCCGCTTGGCGGTTTCCACCGGGAAGGGGGGCAGCTTGTCTTGCAGGTATTTCAGCTGCTCGGCCAGTTCCTCGCCCACGATGTCAGGGCGGGTCGAAAGGATCTGGCCGAACTTGATATAGGCCGGGCCCAGCGCGGTCAGCGCGCGGGTCGTCGGCGGCAGCGCCGGGTCGCCCTTCAGCCCCAGCCATTTGAACGGCCAGCCCAGCACGCGTGCGACGGCACGCAGACGCGGCGGCGCATCCATCGCAGCCAGAACCTGCCCGATGGCGCCCGTGCGTTCCATCGTGGCCAGCGTCCGTACGAGGCGGATGATGTTGTGCGGCCCACGCATCAGATCTTCCAGCCGGAATGCAGCGCGGCAATGCCCATGGTCAGGTTGCGATACTTCACCTGCCCGAAGCCCGCCTGCCGGATCATCCCGGCAAAGGTTTCCTGATCAGGGAACTTACGGATGCTTTCCACCAGATACTGATAGCTGTCACGGTCCCCCGCGATCACCTGCCCCATCACCGGGATCAGGTTGAAGCTGTAAAGGTCATAGGCCTTCTGCATCAGATCATTGGGGATCTGACTGAATTCCAGCACCATCAGCCGCCCGCCGGGGCGCAGCACACGGAACGCCTCGTTCAGCGCATCCTGCACGCGGGTCACGTTCCGGATGCCGAAGCTGATCGTGTAGACATCGAAGGTATTGGCCTTGAAGGGCAGCGCCATCGCATCGCCCACCACCCAATCCAGCCGGTCGGCCATGCTGTCCGCCTCGGCCCGCTGGCGGCCTTCGACCAGCATCGACTCGGTCATGTCCAGCACGGTGGCATGGGCGCCCGGCGCGCGCTTGAGATAGCGGAAGGACACATCGCCCGTGCCGCCCGCCACATCCAGAAGCTTCGTCCCCGGACGCGGGGCCAACCAGTCCATCATCGCATCCTTCCAGATGCGGTGGATGCCAAGGCTCATGGCGTCGTTCATCACGTCGTATTTGCTGGCGACGCGGGTGAAGACACCATGCACCATCCCGGCCTTTTCGGCCTCATTCACCGTCTGAAAGCCGAAATGGGTGGTTTTCTGATCGTCGGTCATCGGATACTCGCAGGGCTTGCCGTCGCGGCGCTGGACCCCCTTATAGGCCAGAGCGCGCCCGCCGCAATGCGCCGATCTGTCCGAAGGGGAAACCATGCCCGAACTGCCCGAGGTTGAAACCGTCCGCCGTGGCCTTTTGCCGGTGATGGAGGGGCAGGTGATCGCCCGCGCGCAGGTGAACCGCCCCGACCTGCGCTGGCCCTTCCCGCCCGGCATGGCCGACCGGCTGACCGGGGCCAGGGTGAACACCCTGCGGCGTCGGTCAAAATACATCCTGGCCGATCTTTCGACCGGCGAGACGCTGCTGATCCATCTGGGCATGTCGGGGCGCATGCTGATTTCCGGCGCGCAGATCGGTGCGTTTCACCATGACCACCCCGCCCCTGCGAAGCACGATCATGTCGTGCTGGATATGGAGGGCGGCGCCCGCGTCACCTTCAACGATGCCCGCCGCTTTGGCGCGATGGATCTGCTGCCAACGGCGGGGGCCGAGGCGCATCCGCTGTTGTCCGTGCTGGGGCCGGAGCCTCTGGGCAACGATTTCCACGAGCATTATCTGGCCTCCCGCCTGAAAGGCCGTGCCACGCCAGTCAAATCGGCACTGCTGGATCAACACCTGGTGGCGGGGCTGGGGAACATCTACGTCTGCGAGGTGCTGTTCCGCGCCGGTATCCACCCTGCCCGCTTTGCGCGCGACATTTCGCCCGCAGAGGCCGCGCGCCTTGTGCCGCTGATCCGCGAGGTTCTGGCCGAAGCGATCGAGGCGGGCGGCTCGTCGCTGAAGGATTACCGGCAAGCCGATGGCGAACTGGGCTATTTCCAGCACAGCTTCCGGGTCTATGACCGCGAGGGTCAGCCCTGCACGACGCCCGGTTGCACGGCACATCTGCACCGGATAGTGCAATCGGGGCGGTCAAGCTTCTTCTGCCCCGTCTGCCAGAAGTAACGTCGGGACTGCGGGCTTGCACGTTTCCGTGAGGCTGATAGGACTCGGCCCAGACCAAAGGGGAGCCTCCGCATGGCCTATGAAACGCTGATCGTCGAGATCGAGGATTATATCGCGCTGATCCGCCTGAACCGGCCGGACGCGCTGAATGCGCTGAACAGCAAGCTGCTTTCCGAACTGGCGGTGGCGCTGGGTGAGGCCGACAAGGACGATTCGGTGCGCTGCATCGTGATCACCGGATCGGAAAAAGCCTTTGCCGCCGGGGCCGACATCAAGGAAATGTCGGAAAAATCCTTTGTCGAAATGTTCGGCGAGGATTTCTTCGCCCGCGAATCCGACGCCATCATGCGCACCCGCAAGCCGATCATCGCGGCCGTTTCCGGCTATGCGCTGGGCGGCGGCTGCGAACTGGCCATGGCCTGTGATTTCATCATCGCCTCGGACACCGCGAAATTTGGCCAGCCCGAGATCAACCTTGGCGTAGTGGCCGGAATCGGCGGCACCCAGCGCCTGACCCGCTTTGTCGGCAAGTCGAAGTCGATGGACATGCACCTGACCGGCCGCTTCATGGATGCCGCCGAGGCCGAACGCTCGGGCCTGGTCAGTCGCGTGGTCCCCGCCAAGGATCTGCTGACAGAAGCGAAGAAGGCCGCCGCCAAGATCGCCGAGAAATCCATGCTGACCAGCATGGCGGTGAAGGAATGCGTGAACCGCAGCTATGAAACCACGCTGCGCGAAGGCATCCTGTTCGAACGCCGGGTGTTCCATGCCCTGTTCGCGACCGAGGATCAGAAGGAAGGCATGGCCGCCTTCCTTGAAAAGCGGCAGCCGCAGTTCCGCGACCGCTGATTCCGCTTCCCTTCGCCGGGAATCTGACCTATAGGCCCACGGTACATGCGCGTGGGCCCGCTTAGGCAAGAATCATGACCTTCCCCGAGGGGACGGTTGCCTTGGGTCTATTGCAGCAACCGCAACATACGACCTGAAGGATTCAGCCCATGGCCAATACGCCCCAGTCCAAGAAACGCGCCCGTCAGTCCGAAGCGCGTTATGCCGTCAACAAGGCCCGCCGCTCGCGCATCCGTACCTACCTGCGCAAGGTCGAGGAAGCCATTGCCTCGGGCGACCAGACCGCTGCCGCCGAAGCCCTGAAGAATGCCCAGCCGGAACTGGCCCGCGGCGTGACCAAAGGTGTTCTGCACAAGAACACCGTGGCGCGCAAAATGTCGCGTCTGGCCTCGCGCGTGAAGGCTCTGAACGCCTGATCTGCCCGAATCTGCCGTGACATGAAGGTCACGCCCTAAGCGCGCCAAATGGCGCGCTTTTTGCGTTTTCAAGCCCATTTTCACGCATTTTCAGCGTTTCTTCATGGGTTCGTGGCACGTTTGCACGCGACTCGGGATTCGCTGCCACAAAGTTCTGTCAACAACGAAGTTCGGTTGCAGGCGCCGCGTGCGGCGGGCTAGCTTGGCCCTGCGATTCCGCTGTCCTGGGGGACAACCAAGATCGTGATCCGAATCCACGGGCTGCCGCCCTGCATGCTGCCCATGCAGGGAACCGGGCTTTGATCGCGGTCACTTATGACATGGCCTGCGCTATTTTTGCGCAGAATACGCCATTTGGCGCACATGACCGGAGCTTCCGGCCGTGGCGTGCCCGTCGTTCCCCCCTGATCACGCGAAAAGCGCGCGGCGTTGCCGCGAAGTATGTGGGGATCGGGCGCCGTATGCGCCCCAACGTAGCCAAAAGAACGGCACGGGACGGGTTGAAAAGAGAATGACAAACGAGACTTGGGGCGAGATTCGTGAGCAACTGGAAAAAAGGCTGGGCAAGCACAACTACACGACCTGGATCGAGCCGCTGAAGCTTTCCGCGCTGAAGAACGGCGTCGCGCATTTCGAAGTGCCGACCACCTTCTTCGGTGACTGGGTGTCGCGCAACTATGGCGAACATATCCGCACCCATCTGAACGCAGCCGGGGCCGAGATCGTCCGCCTGGAATTTGCCGTGGGTTCCGCTGGCGCGGCGCCCGCCAAACCTGCCCGTGCCGCAGCCGCGGCGCCGCGTGCCGCCGAAAAGCCCACCGCCCGCTCCCGCGCGCGCGACGAGGATCTGCCGGGCGCGCCGCTGGATGCCCGTTTCACCTTCGACAGTTTCGTGGTCGGCAAACCCAATGAGCTCGCCCATGCCGCCGCGCGCCGCGTGGCCGAAGGCGGGCCGGTGACCTTCAACCCGCTGTTCCTGTATGGCGGCGTCGGCCTCGGCAAGACGCACCTGATGCATGCCATCGCGCATGAACTTCAGCAGCGCAAACCGGAACTCCGCGTGCTCTATCTGTCCGCAGAACAGTTCATGTACCGCTTCGTGCAATCGCTGCGCGACCGTTCTGTCATGGATTTCAAGGAGATGTTCCGCTCGGTCGACGTTCTGATGGTTGATGACGTTCAGTTCATCGCCGGCAAGGATTCGACACAGGAAGAGTTCTTCCACACGTTCAACGCGCTGGTCGACCAGAACAAGCAGATCGTGATTTCCGCCGACCGCGCGCCGGGCGAGATCAAGGATCTGGAGGAACGGATCAAGAGCCGCCTGCAATGCGGCCTCGTGGTGGACCTGCACCCGACCGATTACGAGCTGCGTCTTGGCATCCTGCAACAGAAGGCCGAGTTCTACCGCGATCAGTACAAGGGTCTGGTAATCGCGCCGGGCGTGCTGGAGTTTCTGGCTCATCGCATCAGCACCAACGTCCGTGTGCTGGAAGGTGCGCTGACCCGCCTGTTCGCTTTCGCAAGCCTTGTCGGCCGCGAGATCACGCTGGATCTGACGCAGGATTGTCTTGCCGATATCCTGCGCGCCTCGGACCGCAAGGTAACCATCGAGGAAATCCAGCGGAAGGTGGCCGAACACTACAACATCCGTCTCAGCGACATGATCGGACCGAAGCGCCTGCGCAACATCGCCCGCCCGCGTCAGGTGGCTATGTATCTGGCGAAGCAGCTGACCCCGCGCAGCCTGCCGGAAATCGGTCGCCGCTTCGGCGGGCGCGACCACACCACCATCATGCATGGGGTCCGCAAGATCGAGGAGCTGATGGCCACCGACAGCCAGCTGGCCGATGATCTGCAACTGTTGCGGCGCCTTTTGCAGGGCTGAAGGCCCTTCAAAAGGCGGGGCAGGAATGCAACGCCGGGCAATGCAGGGCCGCCGTGACTTGACGGCCCCGCCGTTCCGGCCGAATGTCGCCGAAATTGCTTGAGAACCGGCGGGAACCGGCTAATTTTGGTATCCCGCAAGCGAAGGATGACAGGGATGAAGATCAGCATTGAACGCGGCACGCTGCTCAAGGCCGTGGCTCAGGCGCAGTCGGTGGTGGAACGGCGCAATACCATCCCGATCCTCGCCAATGTGCTGATGGAGGCCGAGGGCGATCAGGTCAGCTTCCGCGCCACCGACCTTGACATCGAGGTGGTGGACCGCGCCCCCGCCATGGTGGAACGCCCCGGTGCCACCACCGTCTCGGCCGTGATGCTGCATGAAATCGTGCGCAAGCTGCCTGATGGCGCGCTGGTCACGCTGGCCGACGATCCGGCGGCTGGCCGACTGACGGTGACGGCGGGCAAATCGACCTTCAATCTGGCGACGCTGCCGAAAGAAGATTTCCCGGTCATGGCCTCGTCGGAATATGCGACGAATTTCGCAGCCCCGGCCCCGGTGCTGCGCCGTCTGTTCGACAAGGCGAAATTCGCCATCTCGACCGAGGAAACCCGTTATTATCTGAACGGCGTCTACATGCATGTCTCGACCGGCGAGGATGGCCCGGTGCTCCGGTGCGTGGCAACCGACGGACACCGCCTTGCCCGGATCGACGCCGCTCTTCCCCCCGGGGCCGAGGGCATGCCCGGTGTGATCGTGCCGCGCAAGACGGTGAACGAGTTGCGCAAGCTGCTGGACGATGACGAAGCACAGATCGCGGTTTCGGTCTCCGAGACCAAGGTGCGCTTTGCGACGCCAGCCATCACCATGACCTCGAAAGTCATCGACGGCACCTTCCCCGATTACACCCGCGTCATCCCGATGAACAACTCGCGCCGGCTGGAGGTGGATGCCACCGATTTTGCCAAGGCGGTTGACCGTGTGGCAACCGTGTCGTCGGAACGCTCGCGCGCCGTGAAGCTGAGCCTCGATGAAGACCGGCTGATCCTGTCAGTCAACGCGCCTGACAGCGGCGCCGCCGAGGAAGAACTGGCGGTGGCCTACGGGGATGAGCGGCTGGAGATCGGCTTCAACGCCAAGTACCTGCTGGAAATTGCGAGCCAGGTGGACCGTGAAAATGCGGTGTTCCTGTTCAATTCTTCGGGCGATCCGACGCTGATGCGCGAAGGCAATGACACTTCGGCAGTCTATGTTGTGATGCCGATGCGCGTCTGACACCGTCAGGGCAGACCGGGCAACGGCGGCACCTGTGGCCGCCGTTTTTTGAGTATTTGGGCAAGAAGCAAAAGGGGTTCGGGTGAGCGGTCTGGCGATCCTGACGCTTCAGCTTTCGCATTTCCGCAGCCATCGCGCTGCGCGGCTGGAGTTCGACGGGCGGCCGGTGGCGCTGGTCGGAGCCAATGGCGCGGGCAAGACCAATATCCTTGAAGCGGTATCGCTGCTGTCGCCCGGTCGCGGATTGCGGCGCGCGGCGGTCGAGGATCTGGCACGGCGGCCCGAGGCGATCGGCTGGAAAGTTGCCGCCACCGTGGCGGGCTTGAGCGCGGCGCATGAGCTGGAAACCTGGGCCGAAGGCGGACCGCGACAGGTGCGCGTGGATGGCAAGACCGCGCCGCAACTGGCACTCGCGCGCATTCTGCGCATGGTCTGGCTGGTACCTGCGATGGACCGGCTGTGGATCGAGGCGGCAGAGGGGCGGCGGCGGTTTCTGGATCGCTCGGTGCTGAGCTTTGCGCCGGATCATGCCGAAGCGGTGCTGGCTTACGAAAAGGCCATGCGCGACCGCAACCGGCTGTTGAAGGACGAGGTGCGCGACCCGCATTGGTATGGCGCACTGGAGGCGCAGATGGCCGCCTCAGCTGCGGTGATTGCGGCAAACCGCGCCGATGCGCTGGCACGTCTGATGGCAGCGCAGGAGGGGGCGGAGACGGCTTTTCCCCGTGCATCACTGACGCTGGTTCACCCCGAAGGCGAGGTGGATGACCTTGCCACGGCGCTGGCGGAAAACCGGCGCCGTGACTTGGCGGCGGGGCGCACACTGCTGGGGCCACATCGTGTTGATCTGCAAGCTGTGTTCAGCGCCAAGGGCGTACCCGCCGATCAATGTTCAACAGGCGAGCAGAAGGCACTGCTGATCAGCCTGATGCTGGCGAATGCGCGGGCGCTGGCCACCGATCTGGGCCGCCCACCGATCCTTTTGCTGGATGAAGTGGCCGCGCATCTGGACGCAGGGCGTCGTGCCGCACTTTATGACGAGATCTGCGCCCTGGGTGCGCAAGCGATCATGACCGGGACGGAGCCGGGACTGTTTGACAGTCTGGGTGCGCGCGGGCAAAGCTTCGCCATCGCCGATGACATCGGCCAGTGGAGCATCCGGGAGGTGCCATGACCCCGCAGCGCGTGACGCTGATTACCCTTGGTGTGACCGATCTGGCCGCCGCGCGTGCGTTTTATGCCCGCCTCGGCTGGCAGGAGCATGCGCAAAGCCAACCGGGTGTGGCCTTCTTCCAGATCAACGGCATGGCGCTCGCACTGTTCGGACGCGAAGATCTGGCAGAGGATCAGGGCCGTAAGGGTGCCACGCTCGGTACCGGGGCGATCACCTTGGCGCAGAACTTTGCCACCGAGGCAGAGGTGGACGCGGCCTTTGCCGCAGCGCTGGCCGCCGGGGCCACCGCGCTGAAGGCGCCAGAGAAGGTGTTCTGGGGCGGCTATTCCGGCTATTGGGCCGACCCGGATGGGCATGTCTGGGAAGTGGCCATGAACCCGTTCTGGCCGCTGGAGGCCGACGGCTCGCTTCACCTGCCGGAGTAAACCGATCTTGAGCATCAGCTTCTGGCAATTGTTCGTCTATGCAGGCGGCATGGCGGCGCTGTGGGCCATTCCCGGCCCGGTCTGGGTTGCCCTGACGGCACGCGCTTTGTCCGGCGGGTTCGCCGCCGCATGGCCGCTCGCGGTGGGCGTGGCACTGGGCGATCTGTTCTGGCCGCTGAGTGCCATCCTGGGTCTGAGCTGGATCACCACGCTTTACGGCGATCTTCTGGGCCTCCTGCGCTGGGTCGCAGCGGCAATCTTTCTGGTCATGGGCGTGCTGCTGCTGCGCAAGAAACCGCAGGCGCCGGGCAGTGACAGCCGACTGACGCGGCCTGGCCTCTGGGCCGGGTTCTCCGTCGGACTGGCAGCGGTGATCGGCAATCCCAAGGCGATCCTGTTCTACATGGGCGCGCTGCCCGGCTTCTTCGATCTGGGGCGGCTGACGGTGGCGGATATCATCGCTATCATCACGATTTCCGCCCTTGTGCCGATGCTGGGCAACCTTGGCCTCGCCCTGTTTCTGGACCGCGCGCGCGCGCTTTTGTCCAGCCCGAAGAACCTGCACCGGCTGAACGTCGGGTCGGGCGTGATGCTGATTGCGGTGGCGCTGTTGATCCCCTTCCTTTGATGGCCAATTCCGCCCCCTAGGGGTGACATTCCCGACCCCAGCCGCTATAAGTCGCGGACAATTCGAGGGATGTTCGATACATGGCCGAAGCCGCGAAGAAGCCGAGTGAATACGGCGCCGATTCCATCAAGGTTCTCAAGGGGTTGGAGGCCGTTCGCAAGCGCCCCGGCATGTATATCGGCGACACCGATGATGGCAGCGGCCTGCATCACATGGTCTACGAGGTCGTGGATAACGGCATCGACGAGGCGCTGGCGGGCCACGCCGATTATGTGCATGTGAAAATCCACGCCGATGACAGTGTTTCGGTGCGCGACAACGGGCGTGGCATTCCGGTCGACATGCACGCGGAAGAGGGCGTTTCGGCGGCCGAAGTCATCATGACGCAACTGCACGCGGGCGGAAAATTCAACAACACCGATGACGGTGGCAATGCCTACAAGGTCTCGGGCGGTCTGCATGGCGTCGGCGTCTCTGTGGTGAATGCGCTGTCGGAATGGCTGGAACTGACGGTATGGCGCAATGACACTGAATATCGCGCGCGGTTTGAACACGGCGAATGCGTGGTGCATGTGCATGAAGTTGGCCCTGCACCGGGGCAACGCGGCACCGAGGTGCGGTTTCTCGCTTCGGCCAAGACCAACCGCCCCGATGGCACTTTTTCCAATCTCGACTACAGCTTCAAGACGCTGGAAACCCGGCTGCGCGAACTGGCCTTCCTGAACTCGGGAGTACGGATCATCCTTGAGGATGATCGTCATGCCGAGCCGGTCAGGACCGAGCTCTATTATGATGGCGGCGTTCGGGAATTCGTGAAATATCTCGACCGCTCAAAGACTTCGGTCATGCAGGAGCCCATCTATATGGTGGGCGAACGCAGCGGAATCGGCGTCGAGGTGGCAATGTGGTGGAATGACAGCTACCATGAAACCGTATTGCCGTTCACAAACAACATCCCGCAGCGCGACGGCGGCACCCACCTTGCGGGTCTGCGCGGCGCGCTGACGCGGACTATCACCAAATATGCGCAGGACAGCGGCATCGCCAAACGCGAGAAGGTCGATTTCACCGGCGACGACGCGCGCGAGGGATTGACCTGCGTGCTGAGCGTGAAGGTGCCGGACCCCAAATTCTCCAGCCAGACCAAGGACAAGCTGGTTTCGTCGGAGGTGCGACCCGCCGTCGAGAACCTCGTGAACGAAAAGCTGGCCGAGTGGTTCGAGGAAAATCCGGCACAGGCCAAGATCATCGTCGGCAAGATCATCGAGGCCGCGCTGGCCCGTGAAGCCGCGCGCAAGGCGCGCGAACTGACGCGGCGCAAGACGGCGATGGATGTCGCCTCGCTGCCCGGCAAGCTGGCCGATTGTCAGGAAAAAGATCCTGCGCTGTCAGAACTGTTCATCGTCGAGGGCGACTCGGCCGGTGGTTCCGCCAAGCAGGGTCGCTCGCGGAAGCAACAGGCGGTGCTGCCCCTGCGTGGCAAGATCCTCAACGTCGAACGCGCGCGGTTTGACCGGATGCTGTCGTCCGAAACCGTGGGCACGCTGATCACAGCCCTGGGCACCGGAATCGGTCGCGACGAGTTCGACATCGGTAAGCTGCGTTATCACAAGATCATCATCATGACCGACGCCGACGTTGACGGCGCCCATATCCGCACCCTCTTGCTGACCTTCTTCTACCGGCAGATGCCCGCGATCATCGAGGGCGGGTTCCTGTATATCGCGCAGCCGCCACTCTACAAGGTTTCTCGTGGCAAATCAGAGGTTTATCTGAAGGATCAGGCCGCCTTCGAGGATTACCTGATCGAACAGGGCACCGATGGCGCCGTGCTGCGCCTTGGTGACGGGACCGAGATTGCCGGGGCCGATCTGGGCCGCGTAGTCGATGGCGCCCGCGCCTTCCGCCGCGTGCTGGAGGCTTTCCCGACGCACTACCCGCGCAACATCCTGGAACAGGCTGCACTCGCGGGGGCTTTCGATGCGGGTCGCGCCGATGCCGATCTTCAAGCCGTGGCCGAATCCGTCGCGCGGCGGCTGGATGCGGTGGCAGTGGAGTATGAGCGTGGCTGGCAGGGCCGCATCACCCAGGACCACGGTATCCGCCTCAGCCGCGTGCTGCGCGGGGTCGAGGAGCTGCGCACGCTGGACGGTGCCGTCCTGCGGTCTGGCGAGGCGCGCAAGCTGTCGCAGGTCGCGGGCGGTGTGAAGGAATATTTCGCCACCGAATCCCGTCTGGCCCGCAAGGACCGCGAACTGCCGATCCACGGGCCCGGCGATCTGCTGCGCGCCGTGCTGGCAGAGGGTGAGAAGGGCCTGACCCTGCAACGCTACAAGGGTCTGGGCGAAATGAACCCCGAACAGCTTTGGGAAACCACGCTGGACCCTGATGCCCGCACCCTGTTGCAGGTGCGCGTCGACGATGTGGCCGAGGCGGATGACCTGTTCACCAAGCTGATGGGCGACGTGGTAGAACCGCGTCGCGAGTTCATCCAGCAGAACGCGCTGAACGTCGAGAACCTCGACTTCTGAAGCTAGCGACGACCGGGCGTGGCCAGACGGTGCAACACCTCGGCCCGCCCGAAGGCCAGCCTCGCCTCTGCCTGCCGCTGCGCGACACTCACCATCTGCCGGGCCAACTGCATGTTGAGCTCGCGTCGTCGCTCATCGGCCCAGCGCTGATAGGACAGGGCAACCTGTGCCGCTGCCAGTGCGGGCAGATCGGATGCCGGCGGGGCCTCCAGCCCGGCGATAAGCGCGTGCGTCAGATCCCGATCTGCCGCAGCGCGGCGCAGATTTTCCAACGAACGGTCACGGATCAGATCGGTCAGCACCAGAAGCTGCCTGACCCGCCGCTCCTTCATTCCATCCTCCGTTTTGCACGTTTCCGCATCGCCTCGGCAAATCGGATCGCGGCTGCCACCGCCCGAAAGTGATCCTGCGGGATTTCATCGCCGATCCGCATCGTGGCATGCAGCGCACGCGCTGTGGGCGGATCGCTGTGCAACGGTACACCTGCCGCTGCCGCGCGTTCCCGAATCCGCGCCGCAATCTCATCCGTGCCCTTGGCAACACAGACCGGCGCCCGCCCGGAGGCTCGGCTCCACTTCAACGCAACCGCATAATGCGTGGGGTTCACGATCACCACGCTGGCCTCGCCCACATCCCGCAGCATCCGGTTGGTCGCAATCTCCTGCCCACGCTGCCGCCGTTGCGCCCTGGCCTGCGGATCGCCCTCCGTATCCTTATGCTCTTCCTTCATCTCCTGTCGGGACATGCGGTTCTGGCGGCGATGTTCATAGTGCTGCCACATGTAATCCAGCGCACCGATCACGATGGCTGTCAGCACCACCAGAAGCAGAAATCCGGTCAACAGATCATCCAGCACCAGAACCCCCTGTTCAGGCGACAGGTGCAGGGTCGCTACGATCTCGGCCAGCCGGCCAGCCAGAAAGACAGCCAGAAGACCACCAACGAGCGCCAGCTTGATCAGGTTCTTGCCAAAGTCGAACAGCCCCTTTCGCCCGAACTTTTGCGCCGCCGTCGCCACGGGCGAGATGCGCGACAGTTTCGGCAGCAGGTTGGCCGGTGTGAAAAGAAAGGCACGCTGCACCATCAGCATCAGCAAGACCAGCACGGCAGGCAGACCGAACACGGGCAGAAGCGGCAGTGCCAGCCCGGACATCCCGTTCGCGATTACCGCCTGCGCCCCTGCCGCCATCTGCTGCCCCAGAAGATCGGCATTTCCCAGAAAACCCGCCAGACGGGCCGCGAGCCCGGCCACAGCCCACCCCCCCGCCAGTACAAGGGCCAGCAGGAAGCCCGCATAGGCCGCGGCGGACAGAAGATCCTGGGATCTGGCAATCCTGCCTTCGCGGCGCTGATCGTCCAGCCGCTTTTGCGAGGCCTCGAACGTCTTGTCGTCACTGTCTTCACCACTCATGGCGCGGCCAGAGGATCAAGAAAATAGGCCTCTATGGCCGCGCCCCAGACGGGCAGGATAAGAGGCGCAGTCAGCGCGAACAGCGCCAGCCCCCCCAGGGTCAGGGCCGGTGCGCCGATGAAAGCCACCATCAATTGCGGCACCGCCTTGTTCACCACCCCTATGGCGATGTTGTAGATCAGCGATCCGATGACGAAGGGCGCCGCAAAACCAAGGCCGAGGCGGAATGATCGGCCGACCTGCCATAGCCCCCATTCCAGCAGATCGCCCGACGGCAGGATCGTCCCCAACGGGAAAGTAGCGTAACTTTCAACAAGATATTGTGCTGCGCGCACATGCAAATCCATCACCATGAAAAGCGTGATCCCAGCGAGGCTTAGCGCATGGCCCATTGCAGGTTGCGATTCCCCCATCCCGCCAAAGAATTGCGACAAGGATGTCGCCTGCGCGATAATCGCTCCTGCGGTTTGCAAGGCGAAGATGAAGAGACGCAGGCCGATCCCGAACATCAGGCCAATGGCCGGTTCCGACAGGAACAGGGAGAAGCCGATTGTGTCGGGCGGCATACCCTGCGGCATCACGACCGGCGCGACGACCAGCGTGAAAGCCAGTGCCGCCACAAGTTTGATACGAACTGGCAGCAGGGTTTCCCCGAAACCCGGCATCAGTGCGACCGTGCCGCCGACGCGCAGCAGCACCACGAAGGCCGCCGCGAACAGCGGTGCGGTAAAAGCACCCAGTTGTGACAGGAGGGCAAACAAATCCGTCATACCGGCACCGTGCCGACCATGGCGGGGCGGGCCTCCAGCCCGATTTCCTCGTAGGACAGCACCGGGGTGGTGAGACCACGCGCCGCAAGAACCGTGCGCAGGAACCTGCGCCGCAGGGTCGATGTGACGATCGCCGGAAAGGTGCCGCCCTCGGCCGCGCGCGACAGGCGTTCAGCCAGCGCATTCGCAAGCCGGCCAAACTGCTCGGGCGGCAGGGCGATATCGCGCAGACCACGCTCCCCTTCGATCTGGTAAGTGGAAAAAGTCTTCTCCCATTCGGGGGCAAGTTGCAGCAGCGGGATCGTGCCATCCTCCCGCTTCAGCTCGGCCACCAGTTGAAAGCCAAGCCGCTGGCGTACATGCTCACAGATTGCCTCCGGATTACCGAGGCCACGCGCTTCGGCAATCGCCTCTAGAATAAGCGGCAGATTGCGGATCGAGACACGCTCTTCCAGCAAGAGACGCAGAACCCCCAACAGCAGGTCGATCGGCACCTTGTCGGGGACCAGTTCGTCCAGTAACCGCCGGTTCGCTTCGGCACGGGCCGGATCACTGACCTTGACGAATTCGTCCAACAGGCGCCGCAACCCCTTCAGCGTCAGCAGCCGCGCCAGATTTGATTTCAGAACTTCCAGCAGATGCGTCGCCAGCACCTCTGCCGGGGTGACAACCGTCAGCCCCGCGATGGCCGCATCCTCCTGCCCATCGGCGGCAATCCAGCGGGCCGGTGCGCCATAGACCGGCTCACGCACCTCCAGCCCGTCAGGCGGCGGAATACCTTCAACCAACAGCGCCAGAACCCGGTCCGGCACAAGCCGGTCACGCACCCGCTCCACCCCCTGAAGGCGGATACGGTAGCTGCCGGGCGGGAGCAGCGCGTCATCGGTCAGCCGGATTTCCGGCAGGATGAGGCCGAAGCCCGTGGCGATATGGTTGCGCATGTTCTGGATGCGGGCATCCAGACCCGTTGCGGGGTCCAGCACCATCGGGATGAGGTTGGGGGCAAATTCAATGTGGATATCATCAAAATCCAAAAGGTCGCCCATGGATTTCCTCACGGGTTCGGCGGTCGGCTCCGCCCTGGCGGCCAGGGTCTTTGGCGGGCGGCGCAGACCCTGCCATGCCAGCCCACCCAGGGACGCGGCGCCCAGCATGAAGGGCAGGAAGGGCAGGCCGGGCACCAGCGCAAACAGCGCCAGCAGCAAGGCCACCGTACCCATCGCGGCCGGGTATTGCCCCAGCTGGCGGAAAAAGGACACATCCACAGCGCCTGTCGCCCCGCCGCGCGCAAGCAGGATTGCAGCCGCGACCGAGATCACCACGGCGGGAATCTGGCTCACCAGCCCGTCGCCGACCGTCAGGATGGCATAGGTTTCAAAGGCGCGGCCCGCAGGCATGCCATGGATGACGATGCCCATGACAAGACCCATCACGATATTCAGCCCGGTGATCAGAAGCCCCGCCACGGCGTCGCCCTTGACGAATTTCGAGGCACCATCCAGCGATCCGAAAAAGTTCGTCTCGGCCAGTTCACGCTCGCGTCTCGCCTTGGCCTCTTCATGGGTAATCGCCCCGGCGGCCATGTCAGCGTCGATGGCCAGCTGCTTGCCCGGCATACCGTCCAGGGCAAAGCGCGCACCCACCTCGGCCATGCGGCCCGCCCCCTTGGTGATGACGGTGAAGTTCACGATCATCAGCACGCAGAACACGACGACACCCAGCAACAGATTGCCGCCCATGATGAAATTTGCAAATCCTTCAATCACATGGCCGGCGGCGGCCGTGCCGGTATGACCTTGTCCGATGATCAGTTTGGTGGATGAGACGTTGAGCGCCAGCCGCAACATCAGTGAAGACAGAAGGATGGTCGGGAAGGCCGAGAAATCCAGCGGACGCTCAACGAACAGTGTCACGGTGAACATCAGGATCGCCAGGGCAAAGGAGACGGCCAGCCCGAGATCCAGCAACCAGGTCGGCACCGGCAGGATCATCATGCCGATTACCGCCATCAGGGCGAGGGCCAGCAGCACGGTGGGGCGGGGCAACAGGGCGGTCATCCCAGACACCTCAGGGCAGGCGCGCAAAGAGTGAGATGCCGCCCGCGCTGCGCGGCACCAGCGAGCCATGCCTGCCGCCTCCGCCTGCCTGCAACAGCGGGTATCGGTTCACACGCGGCCCAGCGTCGGCAGAGGCAAGCGTCAGTTCGGCTCGCGGTGAAGCGGCCAATCCGGCGCGGATTTCGCGAAACCGCTCGGTGTAGCGACGGGCATAAACCTCCGTTGCGGAGTGATAAGCGCCTGCCGCCGTCTCCCAATCGCCGCTTTCGTCGTATTTTGCCGCCAGATAATGCGCCGCATACAGCGCGTTCTCCTCCGGGTCGAACATGGAATCAAGCGATGGAAATGCACCGGAATGCCAGCGGTGATTGAGCTGGAAACACCCGATGTCGATATTGCTGACCCCCGCCTGCAACTGGCCTTCCACCCAGTCGCGAGCCGCTGCGGCACTGTCAAACCACTGTCCCTGCCCGCCCTGATTGACAGCCCAAGGCCAAGGGTCGAGCCTGCCGCCGCTGGCCCTGCCCGTTTCGGCCCGCGTCAGGGCCAGCAACACGTCCAGCGGAACGCCCGTTTCACGCGCCGCCCTTTCCGCCGCGCGGTCACACAAATCAGCGGCCCGCGCCAGCGCCAGCACAGGCATGGCAAGAAAACAGAGGCAGAGCAGCGCAAGCGCGTAGGGCATGAACCGGATTCTCCGATGGCACCATTCTGCACCAGCCTAGAATCCGAATCTTTCCAACAGGTAAGCGCCGCCCTCAGAACAGGGACAAAAGCATCCGCGACAACGGGGTCTGCGGCGCGCAGAGATCAAGGATCACATCGAAATGATGCCGTCCCGTCACCTGCAACAGCGGTGCGCCGGTCGCCTCGGCATAAGCCGCACTTTGGCGATGGAACCCCGCCGTCTCCTGCTCGGCGACAGCGACACCCAGCTTCAAGCCAGCGGGCGGCAAATGCCGCATCGGGCTGCAACCGGCGATCTGATCGGGGGTGAAGTTCATCCAGTCCTGCACATGCATGGCCGCCAGCGGGGCGAGTTCGAACAACCCGCTGATTGGCAACGCCCCGTGCAGCGGATGGGTGGGCATCCCGTAGCGTGCCGGCCAGTCCGGTGCAGCCAGCGCCCCGGCCAGGTGCCCGCCTGCGGAACTGCCCGCAACGACGATCCGGCGCCGGTCGATCCCGAGATCCGTCGCATTGTGCCAGAGCCAGGCGATGGACTGACGCACGTCATGCACGATCTCGACAATGCTGGCATCAGGTGCCAGCCGGTAATCCGGTGCGGCAGTTGCGATGCCCTGCGCCGCCAGCATAGGTGCCGCGAAGGTCGAATGCCCCTTCGACAACGCCCGCCAGTAGCCGCCATGTACAAAAACCATCAGCGGTCGTGGCGAGGCCGTGTCCGCGCCCAGCAGATCCAGCCGCTGCCCGGTCGTTTCATCAAAAAGCAGATCGGACTGACAGGGGAGCGTGGCACGCGCCGCCGCACTTGAATCGGCATAGGCCCGGATCGTCGCCTCGAAGGCTTCGGTCGTGCAACAGTCCCGCGCGGTGTAATCAGCCTCCAGCCTGTCCCGCGCCCACTCTGCTTCCTGATGGATCATGCGACCTTTGTGACCTCACTGCCTATCGTTTCAAAAAACTGTCCGCCGAGCTTCTGCGCCGCGCGGTTGATGACAAAATCACCAAGCCCGGCAATATTGATCCGCACATCAGCGGTGATCGTGTAGCGGACGCGCGTTCCGCCGTTTTCCGGCAGCAGCGTCACATTCACCAGGCCCTTGGCACGCTCGCGCAGGTTTGCCTCCATGCGCATTTTCTGCCCCGGCACCTCGTCATCGAGACGCAGCGTGCCGTTCACCACCCGCCGGAAAAAGGCGATCTCGACCGCGGCCTTCACCTGAAACAAAGTCGGCCCCTTGCGGCTAACCTCTTCACAGCCGGGGATCGCCTTTTTCAGCACTTGGGGATCGTGCAGGGCGCTCCACACGGCATCGGGTGCCGCGGCGATAAAGACGGTTTGTTCATTCATGGGCCGGTTCCTTCAGATGACGAGCGGGCTGGCGCGATTTTCGATCAGGCGCACCAATGAAAGTGCCGTCATTTCGGAGGATTTGGGGTTTGTTGCAAGAGGCCGGTTGTCAAAGACCGCCTCCATGCGGCCAAAAGCCCCCTCTGCGGTGATGCGGTGGCGGTTCACCGCCGCCTCCGGGTCGGCGATCAGGGCAACCGTGGTGCGGTCGAGCCCGATGCCGGCCAGCGCCGAAATCGCCGCCACATTGGCGTTTTGCGGAAAATCGGTGGCAGCCTGTCCGGCGGGGCCTTCGAAGAAGGTGGTCGCCTCGGTCAGCGCGTCGAGTTTCAGCAGCGTTTCGGCCGGGGTGCCTTTCCAGGCGCGGGGCGGCTTCACCACCTCGTGCCGCACGCGGTCCAGCGGCAGGCGCGCAGCCGCGGCCAGCGCATCAATACCGCCCAGTGCACCGGGCGGCACGATCAATTGCGCGCGGGACATGCGCGCGGCCCCGGTCAGCCGATCCAGCAAGGCCGGATCGACCAGCGCCGAGGTCGAGGAGACGGCCACATCAATCCCCGCTTCCAGAAGCGGCAGGGCCCAGGGGTCAACGGCAGCACGCCCCGCAACCTCGATCACCAGCGCGGGGCGCAGGGCGATCAGGCTGGCGGGATCGGAAACCTGTTCTACGCCCCGCGGCAACGGGCTGCGCAGGCTGCTGCCCTGCCGCAACCCCACTGCCAGCAACTTCACCGGCGCGCGACGCTCCGCCAGAAGATCAGCGACGCGCGATCCGATGGCTCCCCAGCCGATCAGCGCGATGGGCAGATCAAAGCCCGACATAGCCCCGCACCTTTTCGCTGTCGCGGTCCATGTCGGCGCCGGTGCCAACCCAGACGGTGCGCCCCTTTTCCACGATGTAATGCCGGTCGGCGAGCCGCTTCAGCACGCCAAGATTCTTGTCGATCAGCAGGATCGACTGCCCCTCGGCCTTCAGCCGCTCCACGCAATGCCAGATCTCGGTGCGGATCACCGGGGCGAGCCCCTCGGTCGCCTCGTCAAGGATCAGAAGGCGAGGATTGGTCATCAGCGCCCGCCCGACGGCAAGCATCTGCTGCTCTCCTCCCGACAGCGTGCCCGACACCTGGCCTGCCCTTTCGCGCAGACGGGGGAACAGGTCGTAGACCCGCTCCAGCGTCCAGGGATTATTGCGCTTCAAACGGTTCGCCGCCGTCGCCACAAGGTTTTCGCGCACGGTCAGGGTGCGGAAGATCTGCCGCCCCTCGGGCACCAGACCGGCACCGAGCCGGGCAATGCGTTCCGGCGTAAGGCCCAGCGTTTTCACGCCTTCGAACTCGATCTTTCCGCCCCGCGCGCCCAGAAGGCCCATGATACAGCGGACCGTCGTGGTTTTGCCCATGCCGTTGCGGCCCATCAGCGTGACCACCTCGCCGTCGCGAATGTCCAGATGAATGTCGAACAGCACCTGGCTGGCCCCATAGGCGGCTTTCAGTTCGGAAACGCTCAGCACAGTTCGTCCTCCGCACCCAGATAGGCCTCGCGCACCGCCGGATCGTTGCGGATTTCCTCGACCGAGCCCTGGGCGATGATCCGGCCATAGACCAGCACTGAAATCCGGTCGGCCAGCGCGAAGACGGCCTCCATGTCATGTTCGACCAGCAGGATGGCCGCTTCCTTGCTGATGTCGCGCAACATGCCGATCATCTGCTGGCTTTCCAGATGGCCCAGACCGGCCATCGGCTCGTCCAGCAAAAGCAGGCGCGGCTGCATCGCCATCGCGACCAGAAGCTCAAGCTGTTTCTTTTCGCCATGGCTCAGATCTGCCACCGCCACATCGGCGCGGTCGGCCAGTTGGCCCCCCGCCAGCAGGCGGTCGGTTTCGTCCCAGATCGCACGGCGCTTGCGCAGCGCATCCCAGATGCGAAAGTTGCCACCTTCGCGTACCTGAACAGCCATGCCGATATTCTCGCGCACCGTCATCTCGTCCAGCAGCGAGGTGATCTGGAAGGTCCGCCCCAACCCGAGGTCTACCCGCGCAGGCACCGGCAGATGGGTGATATCCCTCCCGGCCAGATGGATGGCGCCTTCGTTCGGCTGCAACTCGCCGCAAAGCTGGTTGATCAGCGTCGACTTGCCCGCGCCATTCGGCCCGATCAGGGCGTGAATTTCACCCGGCATGACCTCAAGGCTGACATTGTCGGTCGCCACCAGCCCGCCGAACCGCTTCACCAGATTTTCGATCTTCAGGATCGCAGTCATTTGCGGCCCCCCGTGAGACGCGTGACAAGCGCCATCAGCCCGCCCCTGGTGCCCAGAACGACCACCAGCAGGATCAGGCCCATGGCCAGCGGCCAGTGTTCCGACCACGAGGCCAGCACACTTTCCAGTGACAGCAGTGCGGCAGCGCCGAGGAACGGCCCGACCAGCGTGCCCACCCCGCCAAGAATGACCATGATCATCAGCTCGCCCGATTTGGTCCAGTGCATCATGTCAGGGCTGGCAAAGCGCAACACATTGACCATCAACGCCCCGGCCAGTCCGGCGCCCATGCCTGACAGGATGAAGGCGAACAGCTTGTAGCGGTAGGCCGGAATGCCAAGCGCGGCCATTCGACGCTCGTTCTGGCGGATGCCCGAGATCACCGTGCCGAAGCTGGATTTCGTCAGACGCCGCAGGCCCAGCGCGAAGGCGACGGTGATCGCCAGCACCACCCAATACATCACCGCCCGGTCACGGGTGTTGAGGAAGGGCAGCTCATTGGTGCGGCGCACGATGATCCCGTCCTCGCCGCCATAGGTTTTCAGCGAGACGAAAAGGAAGAACAGCATCTGCGCGAAGGCCAGCGTGATCATGATGAACTGCACACCGCCGGTTCGCAGGCTCAGCGCGCCGATGGCGGCGGCGAAGGCACCGCTGACAAGAATGGCGGCAGGCAGCGTGATCAGCATTTGTGTCGTACCGGGGATGAAACCCCAGAACAGCGTTTCGGTATCGGCGTGGTGATACAGGATGCCCACCACATACCCCCCGATCCCGAAGAAGGCGGCGTGACCAAAGCTGACCATCCCGCCATAGCCCAGAACGAAGTTCAGGCTGGCAGCGGCCATGCCATAGATCAGGATTCGCGAGGCCAGCGACAGAAGCGCGGATTGCCCGGTTGCCTGCGCGATGAACGGCAGCGCGGCCAGAAGGATCAGCAGGACGGCGGCAAGAATACGGCTGTTCATCGCTCAGCTCCCCGCCATGAACAGGCCCTTGGGCCGGACAAGAAGCACAAGTGCCATCAGAAGATAAATCCCCATGGACGAGATCCCGACGCCCAGCGCATCGGCCTCGGGACCGGCCATCACCTGCCGCAGCATACCGGGCAGGAAGGCACGCAGCATCGTGTCGATAACGCCCAGCGAGATACCGGCGACGAAGGCGCCCTTGATAGAACCGACACCGCCGATGACCACGACGACGAAGGTCGACAGCAGGATCTGCTCGCCCATCCCCACTTGCACCGCCAGCACCGGCCCGGCCAGAAATCCGGCCAACCCCGCCAGCAGCGCGCCAAGGCCGAAAACCAGCGTGTACAGCAGCCGGATGTCGACACCGAGCGCCCGCACCATCTCGCGGTTGGTCGATCCTGCGCGCACCAGCATGCCGATCCGCGTGCGGTTGATGATCAGGTAAAGCCCCAGCGCCACCAGAAGGCCGACCGCGATGATGAACAGACGGTAGCTCGGGTAAGGCAGGCCGGGAATGACCTCGACCGCGCCGGAAAACAGATCGGGCAGTTGGGTAAACATCGGCTGACGACCAAACAGCAGGATGATCGACTGGTTGAAGAACAGGATCAGACCAAAGGTCGCCAGAACCTGATCCAGATGGTCGCGGGCGTAAAGGCGCCGGATCACCACCGCCTCCATCACGAGCCCTGTCAGAGCGGCGGCAATCAGCGCCACAGGAACCCCCAGCCAGAAGCTGCCGGTCTGCATGGCGGCCAGCGTGCCCGCATAGGCGCCGATCATGTAAAGCGAGCCATGGGCGAGGTTGATCACACCCATGATGCCGAAAATCAGTGTCAGCCCCGCGGCCAGCAGGAACAGCATCACGCCATACTGCAAGCCATTGAGCAGTTGTTCGAGAAACAGGATCATACGCCCGCCCGATCAGATGTCTGGATTGTCAGGAAACAGGCCGGGGAAAACCCCGGCCCGGCATCGTCACATCTTGCACTCGGCAGCGTAGACGTCACCCACATCGTCACGCAGTTTTTCCTTGGTCACCCACATGGGCTTGCCATCCGGCCCGGCCACGATGTCGACCATGAACCAGTCTTGCACCGGGTGCTGGTTCGGTCCGAACTTGAAATCGCCGCGGGTCGAGGTGAAATCGGCCTCTTTCAGCGCGGCACGGAAGGCATCCAGATCGTCGATGCCGCCGGTCTTCTTCAGCGCCGAAGCGATCAGCAGACCCACGTCATAAGCTTGCTGACCATAGGTGGTCAGCGGCTTGTCGGGGTGCTTGGCGGCCCAGGCGGCGACCATGGCCTTGTTGGCCTCGTTGTCGAAGTCGGCATTCCAGTGCGTCGTGGCCTTCAGACCCACCGCCGCCTCGCCCACGGCATTCAGGATCACGCCATCAGCCGAAGGCTCGGACACGATCATCGGGATGTCTTTCGACAGGCCAGCCTGCACATATTGCTTGAGGAAGGCGATGCCCATGCCGCCGGGATGGAACTGGAACACCGCATCCGGCGCGGCGGCGCGGATCTGTGCCATTTCCGGCGCGAAATCGGTCTGTTCAAGCTGGGTGTAGATCTCGGTCACATCGCCACCGAATTCCCGCTTGAAGCCGGCGATGGCATCCTTGCCCGCCTGATAGTTGGGGGCCAGCGCCACGACCTTCTTGTAGCCCAGCGCCTTGGCCGCAGCCCCCGTCGCCTCGTGCAGCGAGTCGTTCTGCCAGCTGACCACGAAGTAATTCTTGTTGCAGCCCGCACCTGCGAGGTTCGAGGGACCGGCGTTCGGGCTGATGTAGATGGCGTCGTTTTCTACGACTTCCGGCACCGTCGCACCCGCGACGTTCGAGAAGATGATGCCGGTAATCAGCTTGATGCCTTCCTCGTTCATGAACTTGTCGGCGATCTGAAGGCCATTGCCGGGCTTCAGGCCATCATCCTCAACCACCAGTTCCACATCAACGCCACCCAGCTTGCCGCCTTCCTGATCGATGGCCAGTTGCAGGCCGTCCCGCACCTGTTCGCCCAGATATCCGGCCGGGCCGGACAGCGTGGTGATGACGCCAATCTTCAGCGGCTCGGCAAGCGACGGAAGGGTAGTCAGCGCGAGAAGGCTCGCTGCCGTCAGCAGTTTCTTCATTGATATCTCCCATGTTGGGGCCGTTTTGGCCTTGTTGTTGAAGGTAGCATGCCACAGCGGGCAAATATTTCAAGCATAAAATATCTAGAGCTTCACCCAACCCTCCGGCGGTTCCTTGCCCGGATGGATCGTGCCGCAATTCGGGCAAGTGCGCGCGGCCTCATCGGCGTAGAAGGCTTTGTAGATCGGCGGCAGGTCATCGACGATGCTTTCCAGATCAACCTCGGCCCGATGCACAAGGCTTTGACATTCAAAGCAATACCACTCCACCGCGTCAAGCGCGCCTTCCGGGCGGGCCGGTTCGATCACGAGGCCGATGCTGCCTTCCTGCGGGCGCTGCGGCGAGTGGCGCACATGCGCAGGCAGCAGGAAGATATCACCCTCGCGGATCGGCACATCGTAGAAATCGCCGGTTTTGGTATCATGCAGCTTCAGCAGCATGTCGCCCTTGAGCTGATAGAAAAACTCCTCCACCGGGTCATCGTGGTAATCGGTACGCTTGTTCGGACCACCGACCACGGTGACCATCAGGTCCGAATCCCTGAACACCATCTGGTTGCCGACCGGCGGTTTCAGCAGGTGTTTGTGTTCGTCGATCCATTTCTGGAAATTGAAGGCAGCGAGGCGGGTCATCGTGATCTCCCTGTGATCAGAGTTTCAGGCCGCAGGCTTCAAAGGCCGCACGGGTCGCGCGTTTCTCATCTTCGGTCAGTTCAAGGCAGGGCGGGCGCACGCGGCCGCCGGTCTGGCCCAGCAGATCCTGCCAGTACTTCTGGTGGCTGTGCGGCTTTTCCGCCGGACGGGTGGATTTCAGCGCATGGCGCACGGGGTCGAGGCTGTCACGGATCGCCCGCGCCTCCCCTGCCTTTCCGGCAAAAGCGAGGTCTGTATACTGCCGCATCCGCCGGTCGTTCTTCGTCTGGATCAGATAGGGCGGCGAGGAACACAGGTAGAGCCGCCAGTCCAGCTCAAGGATATTGTCCAGCCATTCCTCCTCTGACGCGGTAGAGACGATGATGCGGTCGCCGGCCAGCCGGGTCAGTTCGGCATACATCTCGCGCGGGACGGAATATTTGATCGCCACCACGGTTTCGATGTCGGCCAGCCGGTTGCAAAGCTGCGGGCTCATCAGATAGCCGCTGTCCGGGTGGCTCCACAGGGCAATGCCGATGTCCACCTTGCTGGCGATGGTTTCGTAATAGCGCAGCAGGGTTTCATCCTGTTCCTTGAAGAAATGCAGAATCGGCGCGTGGACGACGATGTAGTCGGCGCCACAGGCCTGCGCGTGTTTCGCCAGATCAATCACCACATCCATGTTCTGATCGGAACAGGACATGATCGTCTGCGCGCGGCCGCCTGCTGCCTCCACCGCAAGGTCGAAGCTGCGCTTGCGCTCGTCCAGCGACATCGAGAAGAACTCTCCCTGCTTGCCAGCGATGAAGAAGCCGTCGATTCCCAGATCCTCGATCCAGTGATCCATGTTGCGGCGAAAGCCATCCTCGTCGATCGACAGATCCTCGCGGAACGGCATCAGCGCCGCTGCCCAGATGCCGCGCATATGGGCGAAAGCGTGGGATTTGGCGGTTTCACGGGTATATTTCATGGCTCAAGTCCTGTCATGGCGCGCCAGAGTTTTTCCGGCGTCAGCGGAAGTGAAAGATCAGGGGCATCGAAGGGCAACAGCGCATCCTGCACCGCATTCAGCAGCGCGGCGGGCACGCCGATGCAACCGGCCTCACCCACGCCCTTGAAGCCCATCTCGTTGGCGGTGCTGGGCAGGGGCTGGCTGATCAGCCGCACGGGCGGCATGTCGCTGGCGCGGGGCACCGCGTAATCCATCAGGCTGCCGGTCAGTAACTGGCCGTCGGCATAAGCCATACGTTCCATAGTAGCGGCGCCAAGGCCCTGGGCCAGACCACCGATCAGCTGGCCCTGCACCAGCATCGGGTTCAGCACACGCCCCGCATCATCGACCCAGGTGATCCCCTCGACCGTCAGATGGCCGGTATCGGGGCAGATTGCCACTTCGGCCAGAACCGCACCCGAGGCCCAGGCCTCGCCCGGCGCCTCATAGCGTTCCCTGACCGAAACCGGGCCGATACCCGACCAGTCATTCCGCGGGCCAAGCTGGTCGAGCATCCGCCGAGTGGCGCGGGCCATGGCGGTGCCGCCGATGGCGGTCGAACGCGACGCCAGCGCACCGATGCCTTCGGGCACCGCCTCGGTATCGCCCTGCACCACACGCACGCGGTCAGGGGTCACGCCCATGATCTCTGCCACGATCTGCGCGAAGGCGGTTTCACGCCCCTGCCCTTGTGCCGACGATCCGGTCAGCGCGGTGAAGGTACCATCAGCCTCCAGCCGCAATTCGGCACTTTCCCAGCCCTGCCCGCAGGGCTCGATATAGAGCGCGAGGCCAAGGCCGCAGACCGCGCCCTTCGCGCGACGCTCAGCCTGACGCGCCCGTAGGCCCGCGTAATCGGCTTCGCGTTCCAGGCGGTCCAGCAGCGCCGCGAAATCACCGGAACAGATCGCCTCACCCGTCGGCGTCGCGCGCGGAAAGGCACCGCGATAAAGCGCGCGGCGCCGCATCTCCAGCGGATCAAGGCCCTGCGCCTGCGCCGCCTTGTCGATCAGCCGCTCCATCAACATCGCCGCTTCGGGTCGCCCTGCGCCGCGATAGATGTTGACGGCAGCGCCCGGCGTCAGATGCGCCTGCGCTTCGATATCCACCGCCTCGATCGCATAGGGACCGGGCAGGATGCGCCCCGCATTGCGGAGCGGCGCCAGCGCTGAATAAGGCATCCAGTGGCCCAGCGGAAAGCGCAGCTCTGCCGACAGTGCAACAGGCACGCCCTGATGATCCAGCGTCAGCACGGCGCGGGTTTCACCGCCACGTCCTTGCGTCGCCGCCTGAAACTCCTCGGACCGGGCGGCGGTCCATTTCACCGGACGGCCAAGCCGTAACGCCGCCAGCGCCACCACCGCATCCTCGGGCATCAGGGACGCCTTGCCGCCAAACGCACCGCCCACATCCTGCGTCAGGACCCGGATCGCGCTGGGCGCAAGGCCAAGGATCGCGGCCAGATCGGTGCGGCAGCGCTGCGGCGTCTGGGTGGACAGATGCACCCTCAGCCCCGCGCCCTCGGGCAGCGCCACCGTCGCGCGCGGCTCCAGCGCCATCGGGGCGACAAGCGCATGGTCAAGCTGCACCGAAATCTCGCGCCCGGTCTGCGGCACGCCGGATTGCCAGCGGTGACGGAGCACCCGGCGGATGGCCAGCGGCTCTTCTGCGATGTCAAAGGCAATCAGTTCCACCGCATCGCGCGCGGCCTCGCGGGTTTCAGCGATCACGGCGGCAATGGCCTGACCGACCGCCTTCACCCGGCCCGAGGCCAGCGGCTCCAGCGGATGCACCTCGGCGCCGGGCAGCAGCGCATTCACGGCCGCCTGCCCCAGCCCGGCAAAATCTGCGGCGGTCAGCACGGCGATCACGCCTTCTGCCACAGCCGCCTCCGAGACATCCAGATCGGTGATCCGCCCCGCTGCATAGGGGCTGCGGAGAAATTCCAGGAAAAGGCAGCCCTCGGGCTGATGGTCGTCAACGAAACGGCCCGCGCCTTTGAGCAGCCGCGCATCTTCGCGCCGCGCCATCGCCTTGCCGATCCATGAGACTGTCTGCTGCATCCGATCCTCCGATACCGGCAGCAGACCATGTTCGTGCACATTCAAAAAGACGGATTTATTCTATATTTTGATAGTGCAAACAATATGTATGGCCGGACATACTGCTATGCCCGGCCGCACAGTCTCAGATGAAGCGGTTCCACAGGTTTTCAAGCCGCTCCTGCCGCCCGGATTTCGGTTGCGGCTCAATCCCTTCCGCCGTCACCCGCGCTGCCGCCTGCTCCAGCGAGCCTTCCAGCATCGCTTTGGCAGCAGGCGTCTGCCAGCCCGCGTAGCGCGCGGCGCGCGCGGTCTCCAGCCCGCCATCTTCCAGACAGGCTGCCGCCGCCTTCAACGCCCGCGCACAGGTATCCATACCACCGACATGGGCAAGGATCAGATCCTCGGGGTCGAGGCTCTGGCGCCGGATCTTGGCATCGAAATTGGTGCCGCCGGTGGTATAGCCGCCCGCGCGCAGAATTTCGTAGAAGGCCAGCGCCTTTTCCGCATGATTGTTCGGGAACTGGTCGGTATCCCAGCCGGACTGGTAATCGTTCCGGTTCATGTCGATGGACCCGAAGATGCCCAGCGAGGCGGCCAGCGCGATCTCATGCTCAAAGGAATGCCCGGCGAGAATGGCGTGGCCCTGTTCGATGTTCACCTGAACTTCCTTTTCCAGACCGAACTGGACAAGGAAGCCGTAAACCGTAGCCACATCGTAATCATACTGGTGCTTCGACGGCTCCTGCGGTTTTGGTTCGATCAGGATGGCGCCCTTGAAGCCGATCTTGTGCTTGTAGTCGACCACCTGTTGCAGGAAGCGTCCAGCATGTTCCCGTTCGGCCTTCAGATCGGTGTTCAAGAGCGTCTCATAGCCCTCGCGCCCGCCCCAGAGCACATAGTTCTGCCCGCCCAGCCGATGCGTGGCATCCATGTTCGCCTTCACATTGGCGGCGGCATAGGCGTAGACATCCGGATCGGGGTTGGTAGCCGCGCCTGACATCCAGCGCTTGTGGCTGAACATGTTGGCGGTGCCCCACAAAAGCTTTGCCTTGTGGCTGACCTGCTTTTCGCCGAGGTAATCCACGATTTCCTCAAGATTGCGCAGGCTTTCGGCGAAGGTGGCGCCTTCGGGGCGCGCATCGGCATCGTGGAAGCAGTAGAAGGGCGCGCCCAGGATATCGAACATCTCAAAAGCCACATCGGCCTTGAGTTTCGCCAGCGCCATGGTGTCCCCGAACCAGGGGCGATCAAGCGTCTGACCTCCGAACGGATCGCCACCCGGCCAGGCGAAGCTGTGCCAATAGGCGACAGCAAAGCGCAGATGCTCTTCCATCCGCTTTCCGAGGATCACCTCGTCAGGATTGTAGTGCCGGAAGGCAAATTCATTCGTGCTGTCAGGGCCTTCGAAGCGGATGGCAGGAATACCCTTGAAGAAGTCGGTCATGTCAGTCCTCGGATTGCGGATTGTGCGGCGCGGAACCGGGCATGGCCCGCGTCGAAAGCATCGGAAAGCGCGGCGACCGGCTCGATCACATGCGCGATGGGGGGAAGGGTGGCAATTTCCGCCCCCGCCCCGGTGGCGGCCATCAGGGCCAGACGGGCGGCACCAAAGGCCCCGCCGAAATCGCCCGCCTCGGGCAGCAGCACAGGCACGCCCAGCGCGGTGGCAATGGCTTGCAGCCAGTAGGCGGAGCGGGAGCCGCCCCCGACTGCGATCAGCCGCTCCAGCCGCGTGCCGGTGGCGGCCAGCGCATCCCGGCAATCGCGGAAAGCGAAAGTCACGCCTTCCAGCACCGCGCGCGTTCCCGCCGCGCGGTCGGTCGCATGTTCCAGTCCGATGAATGCCCCCCGCACGGCAGCATCGTTCAGCGGCGTGCGCTCGCCTCCCAGATAGGGCAGGAACAGCGTTTTGCCCGGCGCCTGCACCGCGCCCAGTTCAGAGGTCAGCGCCGCCGCATCACGATCCACGAACCGGCCATACCAGTTCAGCGCATCGGTCGCGGCCAGGATCACCCCCATCTGGTGCCAGGTCTGCGGCAGGGCGTGGCAAAAGGTATGCACGGCGGTTTCCGGCGCGGGCTGATAGCCGTCATTCGCGGCAAACAGCACGCCCGAGGTGCCCAGGCTGACAAAGGCATCGCCCGCCCGCACCACGCCGACGCCAACCCCGGAGGCCGCGTTGTCGCCCCCGCCGCCCGCGACGACCACACCCTCGGGCAGGCCCCAGCGCCGCGCGAGTTCCGCCCGCAGCACGCCCGAAACCTCGGACCCCTCGACCAGCCGGGGCATCTGCGCCCGAGAAAGGCCGGTAGCTGCCAGAAGGTCATCAGACCAGTCGCGCGCGCCGGTATCGAACCAGCTTGTGCCGGCGGCATCCGACATCTCGGCCACATGCTCCCCGGTCAGCCAGAGCCGCAGATAATCCTTCGGCAACAGCACCCTGGCAACGCGCTGCCAGAGTTGCGGTTCATGCAGGCGCAGCCAGTCGAGTTTGGGGGCCGTGAAGCCGGGAAAGACGATATTGCCGGTGATGCGGCGAAACATCGGGTCGCCGTCCAGCACTGCCGCCTCGGCATGGGCGCGCGTGTCATTCCACAGGATGCAGGGGCGCAGAACCTCGTCCGCCGCATCCAGCAGCGTCGCCCCATGCATCTGGCCCGACAGGCCGAGCCCCTTGACGGCCGCAAGGCTGGTCCGGCGCGCCAGACCGTCCATCACCGTTTCCGCCGCCGCGATCCAGTCGGCCGGGGATTGTTCGCTCTGGCCTTCTGCCGGGCGCGAAACCGCCAGAGAGGCGGTGGCTTCCGCCACGACCCCCTGGTTTTCGTCGATCACCACGCCCTTGAGGCCGGAGGTGCCAAGATCAAGCCCGATATACATATCAATAGGCCTGTGGGGGGTTCTTGCCCAGGATGATCATTCCCAGAATGTCATCATCCGTCACATCACTCACGTTCACCGTGCCGACACGCTGGCCGTTTTTCATCACCACGGCACGGTCGCACAGTTCCATCACCGCATGGATGTCATGCTCGATCAGGAAGATGCCCAGACCCTGCTTTTTCAGTTCGGCAATGAGTTCCGCCACCATCTGCGTCTCGTGGGGGCCAAGCGCGGCGGTCGGCTCGTCCATGATCAGGATTCTGGCGTTGAAATAGACCGCGCGCGCGATGGCGACCGACTGCCGCTGTCCGCCCGACAGTGCCGAAACCGGCACGTTGAACTTGCGGAAGTTCGGGTTCAGCCGTCCCATGATCTTGCGGGTCTCGGCCTCCATCGCGATGTCGTTCAGAAAGCCGCCCGGCCCGATCAGTTCCCGCCCCAGAAACAGGTTCGAGGCGGCATCGAGGTTGTCGGCCAGCGCGAGCGTCTGGTAGATCGTCTCGATATTATAACCGCGCGCATCGCGGGGGCTGCGGATTTCGGCCTTGTTGCCGTTGATGAAAATCTCGCCGCTGTCCATCTGGTAGGCGCCTGACAGGCACTTGATCAGCGTCGATTTCCCGGCGCCGTTATGGCCCAGCAGACCCACAACCTCGCCCGGATACAGGTCGATCGTCACATGATCGACCGCCTTGATGCCGCCGAAGGAGATGGAGATGTCGCGCATCTCGACCAGCGGGGTTCCCTTGTTCGTCATGTTCCGTCCCCCTTACTTGGCGCGCTTGCGGTAAACGATGTCCAGCCACACGGCGAGCACCAGAACCGAGCCGACGACGATGTTCTGAAGCGCCGCGTCAAAGCCGATCAGCACCATGCCGGTTTGCAGGCTCTGCATCACCAGCGCGCCGATGATCGCGCCGTAGATAGTGCCGACGCCGCCCGCCAGCGAGGTGCCGCCGATGACCGCCGCCGCGATGACATAAAGCTCGTCCAGCGTGCCCAGTGCATTGGTGGCCGAGTTCAGGCGGGCCGAGGCCACGACCGAGGACAGGCCGGTCAGGAAGCCCATGACGGCGAATATCTTGACCGTCATCCATTTGGTGTTGATGCCAGAAAGCTCGGCCGCGTCGGGGTTGCCACCCATGGCAAAGACATAGCGGCCAAAGCGGGTGCGGGTGGAAACGACTGTCATCACCACACCAACCCCCAGCATGATGAGCACCGGGATAGCCCAGCCATGGCTGATGAACAGTCCCGCCTCGGGCACTTCAAGATTATTTGCAGCTGCATACTGGCGCACAATTCCCTTGGGCCATGGATAGGCGTTGACCAGCAGCGTCGCGCCGATCACCAGACCGCAGCCCAGCGCAGCCAGCACGCCCTCAGCCCAGACCGGGCGTTGCGGGAAATCATGCAGCGCACGGGTGCGGCGGCCATTCCACAACATCCACAGGATTGCGGCACAGGCGATCAGGGCAACGATCCAGCTTCCCATGGCGCCAATCGCCCCGTAAGGCCCGCCCCCCAGCAGCGAGAACGTGCTGTCCAGCGGCGAGATCGTCTCACCACGCGCCAGAAGGAAGGCAAAGCCACGCCAGACCAGCAGGCCGCCCAGCGTCACGATGAAGGCCGGGATACCCCGATAGGCCACCAGCCAGCCGTGGAAGGCCCCGATGGCCGCGCCCAGCGCCATGCCGACCAGCGCCGTAATCACCCAGATCAGCGGGTGACCCAGCCCCAGAAACTCGGGCAGGATGCGAGCCTGCACGATGCCCATGACCATGGCGCAGAAGCCCAGAACCGAACCGACTGACAGGTCGATATGGCGCGTGACGATGACCAGCACCATGCCACAGGCCATGATGCCGATAGAGGCGGTCTGGACCGACAGGTTCCACAGGTTGCGGGGGGTCAGAAACGAACCCGAACCCTTGAAGAAAACACCGAAAAGGTGGAAGCCGACCCAGATCAGCAACAGCGCGCCGATCATGCCCAACAGGCGGGTGTCGATTTCGGTTGCTTTCAGGAAACGGGACACGGGGCCGGAGGTCGCTCCGGCGCGGGTATTCGAGGATGATGACATGGGATCGTCCGGCACTACGGTGAAAAGGGTGCAGACGGGCGAGGCGAAGGGCCATATCCGCCGGGCCGTTGTCGCAGCTCGGGCAGCCTCGCCGCCCATGAAAGTCGGCGAGGGTCAAAGACCCCCGCCGATGCAGGTCTTACTTGCAGGCCGCCACGTCGTCGGCAGCCCCCTCGCAGGCCTGCTCTTTCGAGATATGGCCAGCGTCGATCACAACATTCAGGTTTTCCTTGGTGATCGGGGTCGGCGCGAGGAAGATGGCGTTCATTTCAACGCCTTTTTCCCCGCCCGAGAACTTGGACGCACCGTCAACGGCATCCAGCGCGGTGCCACCGGCCAGTGCCGAAGCGATCTCGGCCGCCTTGGCGCCAAGCTGACGCGAGTCTTTCCAGACCGAAACAGTCTGGGTGCCCCGCGCCACGCGGTTCAGCGCGGCGAGGTCGCCATCCTGCCCGCCGATCGGAATATTCAGACCCTGCGCCTGAAGTGCAGCGATGGCGCCGCCGGCCATGCCGTCATTCTGCGCCAGAACCGCATCGACCTTGTTGTCGTTGGCGGTCAGGATCTGCTCCATGTTCTCTTGCGCACCTTCGGGCTTCCACCCTTGGGTGAACTGCTCGCCCACGATGGTGATATCGCCCGCGGCCACTTTCGGCGCCAGAACCTCTTCCATGCCTTCGCGCAGGAAGCCCGCATTGGCGTCGCCCGGATCACCCTTGATGATGGCATAATTGCCCTTCGGCGCCGCCTCGACGACCTTCTCGGCGATGATCTTGCCAACGCCTTTGTTGTCGAAGGTCAGATAGAAGGTGCGCGGGTCTTCGATCAGCCGGTCATAGGCCACAACGGGAATCCCCTCGGCTGCGGCTTTCTCAATGGCCGGGCCGATGGCGTCCTTGTTATAGGCCAGCACGATGAGCGCATCGGCGCCCTGGGTGATCAGCGCCTCGATATCCGTCAGCTGCTTGGCCTCAGATGCCTGGGCATCGGCCGAGATATAGCTGTTGCCCGCTGCTTCCAGCGCACCCTTGATCGCGGCCTCATCGGTTTTCCAGCGTTCTTCCTGAAAGTTCGACCAGCTCACACCGATGGTCAGCCCCTCGGCCAGCGCGGCCGAATTGAACCCGGCAGCCGCCACGACCGCGGCGATCAGCGCATTACGCATGTTTCTCCTCCCTATGGATGCGGCCAGCGAATGGCCGGTCCGACGGATTCGTCGGCACGCCCTGAAACTGCCCATAATAATTTCAGTTGTCAAAATAAAAATAATCGTCAAACACTGGATACGCTTAAAAAAAGACCGAAACATGACGCCGCAGCGCAGAAATTCCGCCACATACGCGCCGCAATGCAGCGTTTTTATTTGGAGGTCAAATAAATGAAACCGCATGAACCCGAGCGTCGGACCCCGGACCGGGTTGGATGCGGCCCGCTGATTGCCCCGCTTTCCGAACAGACGCGCCCCCTGCGGCAGCAGGTTTTCGAACGGGTACGCGCCGCCGGGCTGATCCCGCGCGTTCAGGTCGCCAAGGAACTGGCCGTCTCGCCTGCTTCTGTCACGACGATCACGCAGGAACTCATCGAAAGCGGTCTGATTGAGGAGGTCGCGGCCCCGCGTGACGGCGACCAGCCCGGTCGTGGTCGCCCTGCGGTAGCGCTGGGCGTGCGCGCAGGGGCACATCTTGTGGCCGGCATGAAACTCTCGGACCGCGAACATACTGCCGTTGTCGTCGATTTCGCGGGCAAGCTGATCGCAGGCGACGTGATCCCGCGCCGACCGGGCGCCATGAACCTGCCCGAACTGCTGGACGCGATGGATACCCTGCTGCACCGCGTCTGCACCAAGGCGGACATCACCCCGCGCGATCTTTCGGCCATGGGCCTCGGCGTTCCGGGTTTTGTGGACTGCGAACAGGGAATGGTGATGTGGTCCTCGGTTCTGGCGGACCGGGGTGTGGCGCTGGCCCAGGCCGCTACCGCGCGCATCGGCCTGCCGGTACATATCGACAATGACGCAAATCTGGTGACGCTGGCCGAGCTATGGTTCGGCGCGGGCCGCAGCCTTGCCGATTTCGCCGTGGTCACCATTGAACACGGCGTCGGTATGGGTTGCGTCATCAATCACCGGATCTATCGCGGGGCACGCGGACTCGGGATGGAGCTAGGCCATACCAAGGTGCAACTGGATGGCGCGCTGTGCCGCTGTGGGCAGCGCGGCTGCCTTGAAGCCTATGTCGCCGACTATGCGCTTGCACGCGAGGCGACCACCGCGCTGAACTGGGCGCACAAGGAAGGGCAGTCGATGAATGTCCTTCTGGAAAGCCTGTATGACCATGCGAAGGCAGGCAATACCGCCGCGCGGTCGATCTTTCGCCGTGCCGGGCGCTATCTCGCGGTCGGGCTGTCGAATGTGGTGAACCTGTTCGACCCCTCGCTGATCATCCTGTCGGGGGAACGGATGCGCTACGACTATCTGTATGCCGCCGAAACTCTGGCCGAGATGGAGCAGCTTGCCATCTCGACCGGGCGCCCGAAACCGCCGGTCAAGATCCATGCCTGGGGCGATCTGCTCTGGGCGCATGGCGCGGCGGCACTGGCCCTGCATGAGGTCAGCGAACGCCTCCTGGCCCCGTCGCGAGAGGTGGCGGCACAATAATCCGGCTCAGGATTGGTGCCATGCCATGAACGATCCGCCAATATACCGCCGGTTCGTCGCGTCCTTGCCCCTGTCTCGCCCCAATTCGAAACCAATAGTCCCTCATGGACCTGCATAAGACGCATGGGGACGACAATGGACAGACTGACCGAGATGGAAGCATTCGCCACCGTGGTGGATCAGGGTGGTTTTACGGATGCGGCCAAGAAGATGGGCATCTCGAAATCCGCCGTGTCCAAGCACGTTTCGGCGCTGGAGGCGCGGCTTGGCGCGCGTCTGCTGAACCGAACCACGCGCCGCGTCAGCCCGACCGAAATCGGGCTTGCCTATTATGACCGCGCCCGCCGCGTCCTGAACGATGCGGGAGAGGCCGATGCGCTGGTCACCTCGATGCAAAGCGCGCCTTCGGGCCTCTTGCGGATTTCGGTGGCAACAGACTTCGGCGTGAACCTCCTGTCGCCGATTCTCGGCGAGTTTCTGGCCGAATATCCGGAAATCACCGTGAACATGGTGCTGAACAACCGCTATGTGGAACTGATCTCCGAAGGCTTCGATATGGCAATCCGCGTGGGCGAGCTGGAGGATTCGAGCCTCCGCGCCCGCAAGCTGACCGAAACATCCAAGCGGATGATCGCGGCACCCGGCTATTTCCAGAAATATGGCCGCCCGCTGAAGATCGACGACCTGAACGAACACAAGCTGCTGCACTATTCCAACCAGGCCAATGGCAACGTCTGGAAGGTGACGGCGCCTTCGGGCGAAAAGCGGCAGGTGCGCTCGAACGGCTGGCTGACGGTCAACGATGGCCAGTCGCTGCTGAATGCCGCCATTGCCGGGCTTGGCATTGCCTTCCTCCCTTCGTTCCTCTGCGCCGAAGCAATGCGCAAGGGTCAGGTGGAAGAGGCGATTCCCGGTCTGCCGGTGGAAATGCTGGGCATTTATGCGGTCTATCCGCCCGGACGCTTCACTCAGCCCAAGGTCCGGGCCTTCATTGACTTCCTCGCCCGCCGCTTCATCGAGAAGGGGCCGGATAACTGGTAACGGCGACGCGACGGCACGACTTTACGGTGCGGTGACCAACTGGGCGGAGATCGCAAGATCTCCGCCCTTCTGTTTTACCCGCACGCACCGGCGAATCAACGCCCGCCCCCGGAACCTGCGCCGCCCCATGGATAGCGGCGATTGTGGTTCACCCCACAAGATGCGATAGTTTTCGCAACTCTTGTCAGGGGAGAGGCGCGTGGCCCGGTTTCGTTCGTTTCCAGTAGTTGGCCTGATCGGCGGAATGACCGCCCTTGCAGCCCTTGCCACCCCGGCCGGTGCGCTTGAACCTGTAGAATTTACAGTGACTTCCGGCCCCGACGGGCTGAAGAAAGACCTGCGCAATGCCTCCGCCCTGCTGGGCCTGCAATCCGAAGGCAAGACCGCTGCGGAAGATGTGTTTTCGGCAGCCCGCGCTGAATATGGCCGCCTGGTCAGCGCCGCCTATGCCGCCGGCTATTACTCGCCTGTCGTCCACGTCCTGATCGACGGGCAGGAAGCCGCCGGCATCGCCCCGCTGGATGCGCCGAAGGCCATCGGATCGGTCCGGGTAACCATCGACCCCGGCCCGGCGTTCAAATTCTCGGAAACCCGCGTCGCGCCGGTTCCCGCCGGAACCGAAATGCCCGAGGGATTCGCCCCCGGCAAACCCGCCGAAAGCGGGCTGGTGCAGGAGGCAGTGCAGACCGGCGTTGACGCATGGCGCGACGACGGCCACGCCAAGGCCGAGGTTGCAAGTCAGGACATTGTGGCCGATCACCGCAGCAACACGCTTGCCGCACGGGTTGGCCTTCAACCCGGCCCCAGACTGCGCTTCGGCAAGCTGAAGATCGAGGGAGAAGAGAGGATGCGCGAGCGCCGCATCCACAAGATCGCGGGCCTGCCGGAGGGTGAGGTCTTTGACCCCGACGCCCTGAAACGCAGCGCGGAACGGCTGCGCCGTACCGGGGTGTTCCGCTCGGTCACGCTGACCGAGGATGAAACCATCACCTCGCCCGATTTTATCGGTATCACCGCCACCGTGGTCGAGGAAAAGCGCCGCCGCTATTCCATCGGCGCCGAAATCGCGAGCCTCGACGGGATGAGCCTGACCGGCTACTGGCTGCACCGCAACCTGATGGGCGGCGGCGAGCGGCTGAAGGTCGAGGGCGAGATCGACAATATCGGCGCGCAGAACAGTGGCGTGGACTACGGTCTGGGCGTCACGATTGATCGTCCCGCAACCCTGACACCGGATACCACCCTGAGCTTTTCAACCAAGGTGGCCCATCTGGACGAAGAGGATTACACCGCCGACATTGGCACGCTTGGCATCGGCTTCAGCCAGTACTTCTCGGAAAAACTGACCGGGCGCGTCGGACTGGAATTCACCTATGCCAAGGTCGATGACATCATCGCCTCTTATACCTACGAACATCTCGCCCTGCCGATCGGCGCCACCTGGGACAGCCGCGACAACAAGATGGATGCGCGGGAAGGCTATTACCTGGATGCCGAGCTGCGTCCCTATCTGGGTTTCGGCATCACTGACAGCGGCGCGCGGCTCAAGGCAGACGGCAGGGCCTATCTGACATTTGGCGACAAGCGCCCCATCACCCTTGCCGCTCGGGCGCAGGTCGGTGCGATCTTCGGCGGCGATCTTCTGGGCACACCGCGCGACTATCTGTTCTATTCGGGCGGCGGCGGCACAGTGCGGGGCCAGCCCTATCAATCCCTTGGTATCGATTCGAAGGCGCTTTACGGCGAAAAGATCGGTGGCATGGCCTTCGCGGCGCTTTCGGCAGAGGTGCGCGCCCGCGTCACCGACACCATCGGGATCGTTGGCTTCGCTGATGCGGGCTATATCGGCGCCACCGATTTCGGCGATTCCTACGGCGACTGGCATGCAGGCGCCGGCCTCGGCCTGCGCTACAACACGGGCTTCGGGCCGATCCGGCTGGATGTCGCGGCCCCGGTCGCGGGCAGCACCGGCGACGGCGTTCAGATTTATGTTGGTATCGGGCAGTCCTTCTGATGAAACGCATCCTTGTTCTCGCCCTCTGCATCCTGCCCTTCGCGGCGCATGCACAGCAGGATGACCGCGACTGGCTGACCGCTCTGCTGGAGGACAACCTTTCCGACGCCGGGCGCAAGGTGACGATCACCGGTTTTGCCGGGGCGCTGTCGTCACAGGCCACTATCGAAAAGCTGACCATCGCCGATGATACCGGCATCTGGCTGACGCTGGACAAGGTGGTGCTGGACTGGAGCCGGTCGGCCCTGCTGACCGGACGCCTGTCCGTCGACCGGCTGACGGCAGCGGAGATCGTGCTTGACCGCCTGCCCGCGACCAGTGCCGATACCAGCCTGCCCGCGCCCGAGGCCACGGCCTTTGCCCTGCCCGATCTGCCCGTTTCAGTCGAGATCGGCACCCTGGGCGCCGACCATATCGTCCTGGGGCCAACCGTGCTGGGCCAGCCGGTCGAGGCGACGCTGAATGCCTCGGCCAGCCTCGCCGGAGGCGAGGGCAAGGCCACGCTGACCCTCAGGCGGACGGATGACGGGCCTGCGGGCGATGTCTCCCTGACTGCCAGCTATGCCAATGAAACAAGTGTTCTGGCGCTGGATCTGGCCGTGGAAGAGGCCGCTGGCGGCATTGCTTCCTCGCTGATCGGTCTGCCCGGCAATCCGGCAATCGAGCTGACCGTGAAAGGTGAAGGGCCACTTTCCGACTACGCGGCTGATATCCGGCTGGCCTCGGGCGGGTCGGAACGACTGGCCGGCAAGGTGACGCTTGCTGAAGCCGCAGATGGCGGGATGCGCTTCACGGCTGATCTGGGCGGCGATCCGGCCCCGATGTTTCTGCCGGAATACGCCGAATTCTTCGGCGATGATGTGAAACTGGCCGCCCAGGGCACGAAGGCCGCGGATGGCCGGCTGACGGTCGATGATCTGACGCTGCGCACCCAGGCGCTGGACTTGCGGGGCAATCTGGCGCTGGCGGCGGACGGGCTGCCTGAACGCTTTGCCCTGCACGGGTCGCTGGGGCAGGATGGCACGCCGGTCCTGCTGCCGCTCAGCACCGATATTCCGACCTCGATCACCCATGCCGATATCGCGCTCGGCTTCGATGCGTCCGAGGCGGAGGCATGGACTGCCGATATCGCGATGACGGGCTTCGACCGGGCTGACCTGAAGCTGCGCGAGGCGAAAATCGCGGGCAAGGGCCTGATCACCCGCGAAGAGGGCAAGCCTGCTGTCTCGGGCGATTTCGACATCACCGCCGACGGGATTGAACCGACGGACCCTGCACTGGCGCAGGCGCTGGGCGCAGGCGTGAAGGGCAGCGTCGGGTTTCGCTGGCGCGAAGGTTATGACGCGCTGCAACTGACGAAACTGGCGCTCAATGGGGCCGACTACAGCTTTGATGGCACCGTCAACATTGCGGGGCTTGAGGAGGCGCTGTCACTCACCGGGCAGGGTAACCTGCGCGCCGATGATCTGAGCCGCTTTGCCGCGCTGGCCGGGCAGCCTGTTGGTGGCCGGGCAGAGATGACCCTGGGCGGGTCTTATGCCCTGCTGGGCGGCAAGTTTGACGTGACCGGCCAGATCAACGGGACTGCGCTGCGCACGGGCATCACCGAGGCCGACAACCTGCTGGCCGGGTCCAGCACCATAGACCTTTCGGTAATCCGCGACGAAACCGGGCTGCGGGTGCGGCAGCTTGATCTTGCAGCGGCAAGCCTGCGCGCAAAGATCAGCGGCCAACTGGCCACCAGCGGCAGTGACCTGTCTGCCGATCTGGATTTCACCGATCTGTCCGCGCTGGGCGGGCCTTATGGAGGCGGGCTGACCGGGCGCGCACGCTTCACCGGCACACCAGAAGCGGGCACCGTGACCTTCGATGGCACGGGCAAGGCGCTGAAGATCGGCGTTCCCGAGGCCGACTCGCTGCTGAAAGGCGACTCGGCCATCTCCGCAGAAGCGGGCATCGCCGGAGAGACTGTTGATCTGCGCAAGCTGGATATCAAGGCCGCCAGTCTTGCGGCTTCGGCGCGTGGCACACTGGCAAAGACCGGCAGCGATGTCAGCGCGGAACTGGATTTCAGCGACCTGCGTGCCCTCGGCGGCGCCTATCGCGGCGCGTTGAGCGCGACAGCAAGCTTCAGCGGCACACCGGAAGCAGGCAAGCTGACCGCGAAGGCGACGGGCCGCAACCTCGCCATAGGGCAGGCCGAGGCCGACCGGCTTCTGGCGGGGGAAACCCGACTGGCCGCCGATCTGATGCTGGATGGCGGGCGGATCAAGGTCAACACCGCCACGCTGGACAATCCGCAACTGCGTGTCGCCGCAGACGGCAGTATCACTGATGCCACGCGGCAGGTAAACCTGTCGGCCGATCTGGTGAACCTTGCGACACTCTTGCCGGAGTTTCCGGGCCGCCTGTCAGTTCGCGGTCAGATCGTGGACGACGGCAACAGCTATCGGCTGGATCTGACCGGCCAGGGGCCGGGCGGGATCGACGCCAAGGTGCAAGGCACCATGAGCCCCGATTTCCGCACCGCCAATCTGACAGCTGTTGGCGCGGCACAGGCCGCGCTGGGCAATGCCTTCATCGACCCGCGCACGGTTTCGGGTGGCATCCGGTATGACCTGGCGCTGCGCGGCCCGCTGCAACCCGCTTCACTCAGCGGTCGCATCAGCCTGTCAGACATCCGTGTCAGCGATCCGTCACTGCCGACCGCCCTGACCGGCTTCAACGGCACGATCAGCCTGTCAGGCGGCCGCGCGGCGCTGGATCTGTCCGGCAGTTCGACCTCGGGCGGCAACATCCTGATTGGCGGCGCCATCGGCCTCGCCGCGCCTTATGTGGCCGATCTTGTGGTGCAGCTTCAGCAGCTGATCGTGAAGGACCCGCAACTCTTCACCACGCGGATCAACGGCAGGGTCACGATGCAGGGCCCGCTGACCGGCGGGGCACAGATCGCAGGCAATATCGACCTCAGCGAGACCGAGCTTGTCGTGCCCTCCACCGGGCTCGGCGCTGCGGGCGGGCTGGAGGGGCTGCGCCATGTGTCGGAGCCTGCGGATGTCCATGCCACACGCGCGCGTGCCGGGCTGCTGGACACGGCCGCGGGCGATGGGGCGGGCAGCGGGCGGCCCTATCCGCTCGATCTTCGCATTTCAGCGCCGCAGCGGCTGTTCATCCGGGGCCGGGGGCTGGATGCCGAACTGGGCGGTGAACTGCGCCTGCAAGGCACCACAGCCAACGTCGTGCCCTCCGGCAGCTTCAACCTGGTACGCGGGCGGCTGGACATCCTTGGCAAGCGACTGACACTGTCCGAGGCGCTGTTGCAGCTTCAGGGCGATTTCGACCCGTTCATCAGCATTCTCGCCTCCAACGACGACGGCGAGATCGTGAGTTCGGTGAAGATCGAGGGGCAGGCGACCGACCCGAAGATCACCTTCGTTTCGCAGCCCGAACTGCCGCAGGAAGAGGTGCTGTCGCATCTGCTGTTCGGGCGCGACCTGACCTCGCTGTCGGCCTTCCAGGCGGCGCAACTGGCCAGCGCGGTGGCAACGCTTGCGGGTAAGGGCGGCGATGGCATCATCGGCAAGCTGCGGAAGGGCTTTGGCCTCGACGATCTGGATGTCAGCACCGATGCGCAGGGAGATACCACGCTGAAGGCGGGCAAATACATCTCGTCCAAGGCCTATACCGAGATTGAGGTGGACCAGAACGGTCAGGCCAAGATCAACCTGAACCTCGACCTCAGCAAGACGGTCACGCTGCGCGGCTCCGTCGGTGGTGAGGGCGAGACCAGCATCGGGATCTTCAAGGAAAAAGATTACTGATCCGGCGCCGGGGGCAACCCCGGCTCTGGCACATTCGCCGCTTCGGCATCGACCGCCGCGCCCAGCAGCACCGCATACGCGCTGAAATACAGCCACATCATCAGGATCACCACGGCCCCGATGGAGCCGTAAACCTGGTTGTAGCTGTTGAAATTCGCCAGATAGAGCACAAAGCCGCGTGATACCGCGAACCACAGCACCATGGCCACCAGCAGGCCGCGGGTGAACAGGCGCACCTCGATATGATCGGGGCGATTGGGACCAAAGCGATAGGTCAGCGCCAGCCCCAGCACCAGAAGGCCCAGCGCAAGCGCCATATTGCCCAGATCCAGCACCAGTGCCGCAAAAGGCCCCAGCGGCAGAAACCGCAGCAGGACGGGCACGACAATCGACGCCAGCAACGCCGCCAGCGCGATCACCACCAGCAGAAGCGTCAGGCCCATCGACAGAAGGATCGCGTAAAGCCCTGACCGCTCCGGGTGATGGTGCACGGCATTCAGGCCGGAAATCATGCCTGCGACGCCAGAGCGGGCCGACCAGAAGGCCACCAGCAGCGACAGGATCGAGGTCCAGCCCAGCTCGCTGGAGCTGCTTGCGGACAGCAGCGCCTCGACCTGGGTGTTCAGAACGGAAAAGGCATCCTGTGGCAGGAAATCGGCCAGCAGCGCCATCTCGTCACGGATCACTGCCGGATCGGCTGCAAAGCTCCAGAGCGCCATGACAAATGCGATGGCCGGGAACAGGGACAGGAAGCCAAAGAACGCCACACCGGCGGCCACCATGCCCAGATTGGCCTGCGATGCCCGCGTCATGATGCGCAATAGTCTGCGTTTCAGTCGCTTGAGCATCTTCATCCGTAATCAGGGGCACAAAATGGAAAGGGCCCGCTTCCGGGCCCTTCCGTGGAACGATTTTCGTCCGCGCCGAGAGGCGTGGATTAGTGGCTGCCCGAGTCGTTCGACGCCAGAGCGGCGACGACAACGATGCCGGCCAGAGCGGCCAGAGCAGCGCCGCCACCCAGCGAACCCGACGAAGCCGGAGCCACGACCACAGCCGGGGCGGGCTCTTCTTCAACGATGACCGGGCCGCCGGCGAAAGCGGTCGAAGCGGTCAGAGCGGTTGCCAGAGCGGCGAAAGCGAACTTTTTCATCTGTCTCTCCATGACATTTTGTTTGGCGATTGGGCATTCGGATACCACAACGCGACACTCAAAGTAAGTAGTATTCTCTAGCCGTTGTCAATGACCCGGGCCAGTTCAAGATAGCCCCATTCCGGGACCATCAACTCTTTGGATTTCCTAATAAAATTACCCCCTTCGAACCAGTATTCGTTGGTGAATTCACGCCCCCCGCCCCGGCAGGTTTCTGCCACATGACGGGTCGAATGTTGCCGTCCTACCACAGTGATTGTTTCCCCCCCAATCACCGAAACGCTGCAATCATAATCGAAGCGGTGCATTTTATCGGCACCGTCCAGGTAGAAATAACTCCGGCGGTGTGAACCGCCACCAGAAGCCAGCTGAGCGCGGCTCGGAACGACCGCCTGCATGATGTCGGGACCGAATCCCCGCGTCGTCAGCATCACGCCATCCCGAAACGAAATGGTCAGGTCATCCGAGGTCGACCAGGTGTCGACGGCACCATTCCGCGCGATCGGCACAAGATAGATGGTCGAATTGCCGCTCTTCAACTCTCCCTTGATGACCGGGACATTCAGCTTGGCCAAATCCGCACGGGTGACTGGCGCGGCGGCACCCGCCGAACGCTTTTTCAGCATCGCGGAGGACAGGTTCTTTGCCGTAGAGACCAGCGGCGAACCGGATTCGCTGTCGCTGCTGCAACCGGCAAGAACGGCACAGGCGGTCAGCAGGGCAAAGGCAGATTTCAGCAGCTTCATTTCCAGAATCGTCCCCACTGCTCTTGAATGCCTGCGTCCTGATAATCGCGAATCGTCTCGTACAGGCGCCCGTCGATATCAAGCTTCGCACCGCCATCGCGGCCGAAGGGACGGATGACCGTTTCATACTTCCGCCGCGACGGGCTGCCGGTGCCCCAGGTCAGCGGAACCTCCAGACGAATCCCCTTGTCGAAAGAGCCGGAGCCGAAATCTTCAGACGAGACGTTGGTCTTGGTGGCGAATGCCCCCACACGCCAGCCGTTCGAGAATTCGCGGTCCACTGCCAGCGTAGCCCCGACGTCGCCCGCCAGGTAGCGACCCACATCCAGCTGCGCATGGAAGCCCGGCGCAAAGGTGTAATAGGCCGAGATATGGCCGGTCGCCACGCGGTAATCATACTCGCTGAACCCGAACAGCCCGTCCGTATCGCGCTGCGCAACATAGTTCAGCTCTGCCCCGACGGCCCAGCGGCTGTTGACCGGCTTGTAAAGCACCTCGCCCGAGATACCACCGAACATCCGCTCCAGATAACCGATGGAGACGCGGCCATACACATCACCGCCAAGATAGGCGTATTTCGATACCGACAGGCTTTCCAGCGCCGGGTCGGCGTTGGCGTCATACAGGTCGACGTCGGAACGCACGGGCTGCAGGCCCGTCGTGATGTCAGGCGGCGGCTCGTCCAGGTTACCCGCGATCTTCTTGGTGGCAGACCCCTGCAGCACCCAGCCCGGCCCGAATTCATACCGGCCTGCGAACCGCAGCCCCACGTCCATCTTGAACGGCGAGCGCTGGTCAAACAGCCGTACCCGGTTATAGGGCGCGATAGACCATGACAGGTTCGGGTACAGATCAGGGTCGTAGGTCAGGTTCGGTGCCCGTTGACCGGGGTTCGACACGGTGACTGCATTCTGCATGGCCGCACTGGCGTTCGGATCGTATTCCAGACGCTCCAGATCGGAACGGCGCACCTTCACGCGCGAGGCAGGCATGCCATTCGCCAGCGGCACGATCTCGAAGACTTCGACCGAGGCCGGCATCACATGCGACATCGCCCGCGCCACCCGGCCAATCGCCTGCGCCTCGGCGTCGTAGCGGCTGTTGCGGATGCGCACTTCGGCGGTGTTGGCGCTGTAACCGATGGCCTCGACCACGATGCCGTCCTGCTTCAGCCGCTTGTTCAGATTGGTGATGAAGATGGGTGCAGCGCCTTCCTGCGTCACCCATTCCGGCGACCAGGCATCGGCATCGACCGACCGCGACGGCCGCAGCTTCACCGGATCGGGCGCGCCATCCTTCACACCGCCCAGCGGACGCTGGCCCGGTGTCATCAGGAAATGCGCCGCGAAACCCAGTTCGCTGCCGTACATGTAATAGCCGCCAAGGGTGATCCAGGGGCTCAGCTTGTATTCCGCGCCGAAGTTCAGCGGGCTCTTGCGGTCAAAGGTGCCGCGCTTGTCAGCCTCCAGCCCGTAATCGTCAGACGAATATTCGGCCTTCAGCGACAGCCGGTCGGTCGCCTGCCATTCCACGCCCGCGAAAGGCGCGGCGGGGCCACGGAACCACTGGCCGAAGTTCACCTTGCCGCCTTCACCAACGTCAATCGGGTCACGCGGGCCGAAAGGCGACCCCATCGAGCCATAGCTGCCCAGCCGTCCCCAGCCGACGCCAACCGTAGCCTTCAGGCTCGGGGTGATATGTTTGGTGGCTGCGATATATTCGCCGGACAAGATCCCCGTCCCCGCGAAATCCTGCAAGCCGACGGTAACCGAAGGCAGATACCGGCTTTCATCCAGCACTTTGTAGCGCAGGTCGAACGAACGGTCATAGTAGATGTCGAACTGATCAATGCCTGAATTGCAATTCGGCTGGCAGGCGCTGTTCTTGTTCCAGTCACGGATACCGAGGAACCGGAAGCTGGCAGAGATGCGCGGCGTCACCTGAAAGCTGAGCGTCGTGCGGCTGATCGGGCCGAAATGGCCGCTCGAAACGGTGAGATTGCCATCCGGCTGCGCCTCGCCCGAGGGCATGTCGATCAGGCCGGTCGCGCCGTAGAAGTTCAGCGAAGGCGCGGTTTCCGCAACCGCAAATCCCGAGGCGCAAAGGGCAACCACCGAGGTCGCAAGCAGGAACCTTCCCGCCGGGGTCTTGAATGCACTCATCGTCGCTCCGCCTATGCTATCCGCGGCAGTTTAAGGCAATCGTTCGCGCTCAACAATCTGTCACCGACGTATTGCGCGGATCGTTTCCTGAACAGGTGCCCTGTAGCCATGCACCCAGGTCTTGATGACCCGGCGCGCGCCGTCATGGTCGCCGACGGCAATCGCCGACCGCAGGGCGCGCAGGGCCTTGGCCATCTCAAGTTCGGACAGGCTGTCTTCGCGGGCGCGCAGGATCTTGGAATGCGGCGTAGTCAGCAGGCCCGCACCGATCAGCAGTTCCTCATGCAGCTTTTCGCCCGGACGCAGGCCGGTCACGACGATCTCGATATCACCCTCGGGGTGTGCGTCATCGCGCACGGAATAGCCCGCGGCGTTGATCAGCTGCACCGCAACATCGCGGATACGCACGGGTTTGCCCATATCCAGCACAAAGACATCCCCGCCCCGCGAGGTTTCGGCATCCGAGAAAGAGCCTGCCAGCAGCACCAGACGCGAGGCTTCGGAAATCGTCATGAAATAACGGGTCACATCCTCATGTGTCAGCGTGACCGGGCCGCCCTTGGCGATCTGTTCCTTAAACAGCGGAATGACGGAACCGGACGACCCCAGAACATTGCCAAAGCGCACCATCGAGAACAGCGTCCCGCGCGAGCGTTTGGCCATATCCTGCACGACCAGCTCGGCCAGGCGCTTGGAGGCTCCCATCACATTGGTGGGGCGCACCGCCTTGTCAGAGGAAATCAGGATGAACCGCCCCACCCCGGCATCATTGGCCGCTTCCGCCAGCGTGCGGGTGCCCAGAACGTTGTTGGCAAGCCCGGCCAGCGGATTGATCTCGACCAACGGCACATGCTTGTAGGCTGCGGCGTGAAACACGACCTCGATCCTGTGATCGTTGATCACCATACGGGTCAGCCGCGAATCGGTGACAGAACCCAGGACCGGCACGATCTCCACCCCGGTGCCGGCGGCAAGTTCCTGCAACTCGCGCTCGATCGTATAAAGTGCGACCTCGCTGACTTCGTACAGCACCACACAGGCCGGTCCGCAGGGGATAAGCTGACGGCAGAGTTCAGACCCGATGGAGCCGCCCGCGCCGGAAACCAGGATGGCCTTTCCGCGATAGGCCTGCTCGCCCTCGGCCAGCATGTCACCCACCTGATCGCGCCCAAGAAACTGCCCCGGCGCAACAGGCGACAGGTTGTCAATCAGCTCTTCCTCGCCGACAAGCTGGGCGAAGGACGGCAAGGACTGCACCTTGAGGCCCATCTGCCGCAAATTCCGTGTCAGTCGTGCCAGCTTGGGCGCAGAGACCGACGGCATGGCCAGAATGATGCGGTCAATGTCGCGCTGTTCCACCAGTTCCTTCAGATCAGAGGGTGGCAGCACGCGCAGCCCCGCCACCGTCATCGAATGCAGCGCCTCGTTGTCGTCGATGAAAGCCACCGGCACGATCCGCTCGTGCGCGCGCAGCGCCGCGACAAGCTGCACCCCGGTCGTCCCCGCACCATAGATGAGCACGCGATGCTTGGGCTGGCCATTGCGCAGCACCCACAGCAGCAGATGCAGCATGCCAAGCCGGACGCTGACTGCGGCGAGAAACAGCATCAAGCCGTAGATCGTGATGCCCGCCACGCCGAAACCGGGCATGACAAAACGCGAGATCACGGCGGCAACCGCCGTCACGAGCACGGAGTAAAGCGCCGTCCGCAGCATTGCCGTCGTTTCGAACGACTTGAGCTGAACGCGCGGAATACCCAGCCAGGCCGAGACCGCCCCGCCGGTCAGTGAAAGCGCGGGCAGCAGGTAAAACACCTGCGGCAGTCGCGTGAACAGGGAAAAGCCGTTGTAGGTAACCGCGATGGCCAATACCAGAATGACCGGCGGCAGAATGGCGTCGATCATGAACAAAACAAATTGCTTGTTCTTGCGGCTCAGCCCCGACTGAAAGGCATAAAGGCCGCGTCTGATAATGTTCATTCAACAACCTTCTTGCTCGGCGCAGCGACAGGCGAACTCGCAGGAGGCCAACCGGGATAGTCGGTGGAAAACTACCTGAAGCCGACACGTCCAACAAGCCGGGCCATGGCGGCTTTGCCCCGTTTTCGCGCGATTCAGCCTATTTTCCCAGCATTTTGCGTAACAATACGCCCGAGCCGGTACGCCAGAGCAACACAAGGTCGAAACACACGCTCTGATTTCGCTGATAAATCAGATCAAGCGCGGCCTTTCTGGGCACACATCGGCGCGCATAGACTGCATCCGTCTCCTCCGCAGTGCCGCAGCGCGACAGCAGGTACTCCTCGTGCCGGTGAAAATGCAACGAGGCCAGGCCGGTAATTCCGGGGCGGCTTTGCAGCACCTCTGCATAGAGCCGGGGAAAGCGCTCGACATAGAGTCGCAGCGGCGGGCGCGGCCCGACAAAACTCATGTCGCCCCGGATCACATTCCACAATTGTGGAACTTCATCCAGTCGCGTGGCGCGCAGGAACCGCCCGGTCGGCGTAATCCGGGCCGATTTGTCACCGCCGGAAACGCCACTGTCCTGCCGTACGACGGTCATGGTGCGCAGCTTCCAGAGCCGGAACGGCACTCCCGGCGCCTTCATCCGCTCGGCAACGTAGAAAACCGGCCGGCCGTCCCGGATCAACAGCACCAGAAGCAGCAGCGTGAAAGGCACGGCCAGAACCGCCGACAACAGCAGCGCCAGCCCCAGATCGAACAGCCTCTTGCCCCAGGTCACGCCCGCTCCCTCCAGATCCGCCAGTCCGCCACCAGATCATCGACGCTTCCGCTTCCCGCCACCCCGGGCAACAGACGCTCCAGCTGCCCGGTGGCAAGAACCACCGCCGGAATGACCGCAGCATTGGCCGGACCCGTCTCCCAGTCGGCCCCGGCGGCGGTCAGAAGATCACCCATGGCCACCGCCCCCGGCGCGGCGATGTTCAGGATCGGCGGAATATTGCCGCCGGAAAGCGCCAGATCACAAAGCCCGGACAGGACACGGGCAAAGCCCTGCGGCCCGATATAGGACCGCAATGGCCCTCCGGCAGACCCCGGAACCGAGTCGATCCGGCGCAGGACATCCAGCGGGCGCCCCAGAACCGCATCCGCCCCGGCGACATTTCCGATCCGCAGATGGGTGACACCGATCCCGGGATGGCGCGCCTGCCAAAGGGCCACCTCCCGCTCTGCCGCGAGCTTCGCCGCGCCATATTCAGACGTCGGATGCGGCAAGGCGGTTTCCGCAAAAGGCACCGATTTGAGGCCCCCGGGGCCATAAACCGCACCGGAAGATGCCAGGAAAACATGGCGCGCGCCAACAGATTGTGCCGCCTCGCAGGCCGCCAGCGCAATCTGGATGTTCGAAGCCAGCACAGCGCCCGGCGCCGGAACCACCCCGGCCAGACAGAGCATCACGCCCCCCCGCAGATCGGTGCCGGATGCGGGGAATGGCTCTGTCATCATGTCCCAGGCGAGCCAGCCTTCCCCGGCGAGCCGGCGGCTCCAGACCACATCCGCGCGCGCCCAGGTTGCCCGCAGAATGGAGCCGAGTCGCCCTGAAGCCCCTGAGACACAGATCATCGCAGCCTTGCCGTCAAATTCACCGGACCAAACTAGGCTGTTGAACCCCCGGCCTCACCCCAGTATCTTGCAACCGCTGTCAAAGTCCACCCTGCCAGGTGCGGCCCGATCGGAGATATTGATGCGGAAATTTGCGATTAGGCTTTGCTTGGCTACAGCCAGCCTCGGGATGGTCGCCTCCTGTGGCGACCTTCCGGCGGGCGGTCCGAATGCCGGTCAGATCCTTGCCGGTGCCGACAAGGAAGACGCAGATTTCGCCGTCTATCCCGTGACCCGCGCGACGCTTCCGCAGCTTTCGTCCTGGCCCACGCGCGGCGCAAGCCCGGCGGGCGGCTGGATCGCACGCACCAAGGGCCCCAGTTCGCAGATCATCGAGGCGGGCGACACGCTTGACCTCGCCATCTGGGACAACGGCGACAGCTCGCTTCTGACCCAGTCGGGTCAGAAGGTGGTCGAGATGAAGGGCATCCGCGTGTCACCTGCGGGTGAGGTGTTCCTGCCCTACGTCGATCAGGTCTATGTCGCGAAGATGTCACCCGACCGGGCGCGCAATACGATACAGGCCGAGTTTTCGCAGATCATCCCCTCTGCCCAGGTTCAGCTCAGCCATCACGCAGGACGTGAAAGCTCGGTCGATCTGGTCAGCGGCGTAAATTCTCCGGGCAACTATGTCATGCCGGATCGCGATTTCACGGTCCTGAGCCTTCTCGCTATGGGCGGCGGGATCACCAAGAGCCTGCGAAACCCGCAGGTGCGCCTGATGCGGGGCGGCAAGCTTTATGCGACCTCGGCGGAAAGCCTGCTGAAAAGCCCTTCGCAGGATACGACGCTGCGCGGGGGCGACAAGGTTTATGTCGAGGACGATTCGCGCTACTTCCTGTCGCTGGGCGCCACCGGACGCGAGGCGCAGATCCCATTCCCGCATGACAAGGTGACCGCGCTGGATGCCGCCTCACTGGCTGGCGGCCTGAATGATACCCGCGCCAACCCCAAAAGCGTGCTAATCCTGCGGAACTACAAACCCGGCGATCTGCGCAGCGATGGCAGTGGCCCCGGCAAGGAACGCGTGATCTTTGCGCTGGACCTGACCACCGCCGACGGGCTGTTCAGTGCCGGGGAATTCCTCGTGCAGGACCGCGATCTCGTTCTGGCCACCCAGACCTCGCTGGCGAATACCAAGACGATCATTGGTCTGTTCTATGATGCCGTTGGCATCAGCACGCGTCTGGATCGTCTGGTCAGATAACCGCGACGGCCAGCCTGCGCGGGCCGCCCTGTCCGGAGCGGCTATTCCGCGCCTTCCAGTTTGGTCCGCAGTTCCCGCAACACGGGCAACACCGCGCGAACGCGATCAGCGCCGAGGGCTTGCACCACCTCGCCTATAAGGGGTGCAATCGCCTGCACCGCCGCATCGCGGGCCGCCCGGCCCGACGGGCTGATTGCAACGAACTTGCGTCGCGCATCGTCCCAGTCCGGCCGGATATGGATGTGGCCTGCCCATTCCAGCTTTGCCAGCGTGTTGGTCATAGCGCCGCGCGTGACATGAAAGCTGCGCGCAAGCTGGGCCGGGGTGCGTTCTTCCTGAATGCGCGCCAGATGGTTCAGCACACCAAAATGCGACAGCTCCATCCCTTTGGGCAGCGCTTTGGTCAAACGGTTGCGGGCAAGCTGATCGGCCATGAACAGCTCGCCAAACAGGGCAATCGCCAGATCTTCGGTCTTCTCTGCCATCACGGGTCGTCGAAGCTGCGGTCGTGTGACAACGAAGGCACGCGGCCCCGCGCCTTTTCAACCTCGGTCAGGTCGAGATCGACAAAAGTGACACCCGGATCGGTGCCCGCATCCACCAGAACCTCGCCCCAGGGTGCAATCGCAAGACTGTGACCATAAGTGTTGCGTCCCTTGCCCGCGCTTTCGGGGTGGAAGCCGGTCTGTGCGGGCGCCAGTATGAAGCAGCCGGTCTCGATCGCACGGGCGCGCAGCAGCACCTCCCAATGCGCGGCCCCGGTCAGGTGGTTGAAGGCGGCCGGAACGGTCAGGATCTGCGCGCCGCCCTGTGCCAGACGGCGGAACAGATGCGGGAAACGCAGATCATAACAGACCGTCATGCCGATCTTTGCCAGCGGGATGTCCGCCACGACCGCCTGCGCGCCGGGCCGGTAGGCCGCGCTTTCGCGGTAAACCTCGGTCTCGGTCACGTTCACGTCGAACATGTGGATCTTGTCATAGCGCGCGGCGATCTCACCCTCCGGCCCGATGAGGAAGGAGCGGTTGGCAAAGCGCCCGTCCGCATCCTGGGTCAGCAGCCCCAGAGACCCGATCAGCACCCAGATGCCAAGCGCCTTCGCCTCGGCGCGAATAGCAGCCAGCGTGGGATCATCGTCTTCATGCCGCAGCGTGGCGCGCTGATGTTCGCGCGATGAACTGAGCATGTTGGTGCATTCCGGCGTCAGCACCAGATCGGCGCCACCCTCTGCCGCGATGCGCAGGAAGGCGAGCGTTTCCGGCAGGTTCTCAGCCGGATCATCGGTCACCGTCAGCTGGACAAGCGCAACCCGCATCGCCTAACCCGCCAGCAGGGCATCAAGCTTGCCGTCATGGTCAAGCGCGTGGATGTCATCGCTGCCACCGACATGCTGCCCGCCGATGAAAATCTGCGGCACAGTGCGGCGCCCGTTCGCCCGGTCAGTCATTGCCGCCCGCAGATCAGGGTCGCGGCTCACGTCGATTTCGGTGAAAGCCGCGCCCTTGCGCGTCAGCAGCCGCTTGGCCGCCAGGCAATACGGGCAGGTCGGGGTGGTGTAGATTTCGACAGTTTTCATGATGAGGTCCGCTCAGTCTCGCAGTTGCGGCAAGACTATAGGGATTCATCCGTCTTTCGCAACGCGTGCCAGCACCACCACATCCACGCGCGCGGCCCCCGCCGCAAGACAGGCATCGGCACAGGCCCCCAGCGTGGCGCCGGAGGTCATCACATCATCCACCAGCAGAACCGGCCGCCCTTCCATCTGCCAGCGCCGTCGCTCGTTGACCCGGATCGCCTCTTCCAAATTGCGGAACCTCCCCTCCCGGTCGCGCCCTTCCTGACTGCGGGTATTGCGGCGGCGTACCAGAAGGTCAGGGCAATGCGGCAGATCGGCCAGCCGGGCCAGCCCCGCCGCCAGCAACGCCGACTGGTTGTAGCGCCGCCGGAACAGACGCAGCCAGTGCAGCGGTACCGGCGCAAGCAATGTATCGGGCTGCAACAGCGGGGCCGCTGCGCGATGCAGCCATTGCGCGCCGGGCCGGGCCAAATCCAGCCGGTCGCCATGCTTGAGGGCCATGACCAGCCGTCGCGCATTGTCGCGGTACAGCATCACCGCCCGCCCCCGCCCCCAGGGCCGGGCAATGGTCAGGCAATCGTCGCATTGCACGGGTGCGCCGCCCTCTTCGCCCGGCAAGGGGGTGCCACAGCAATCACAGACAAGCCCCGCGATAAACGGCGTTTCCCGCCAGCAACGTGCGCAAAGCCCAAAATCCGTAGTCACCAGCGCATCGCAACTGAGGCACTGTGGCGGGTAAACCAGTTGCACAGCCGCTTGCATTCCCATCCGACCCTCCTATGGTCCGCGGAAAGGAGCCCGCATGACCCCGCCCCAGCTTGTTGATCGCCCAGCCCTTGCCCGGAACCGCCGCCGCGCCCGCCCCAACGCGCTGTTCCTGCATGACGAAGCCGTCACCGAGGTTCAGGAAAGACTCGCTGCGGTTAACAGGCAGTTTACGAAACCCGCCATTGTGACGCCTTTCGCGGAAATCTGGGCTGGCGTCCTGCCGGATGCGAAGATCGTGCCCGATGACGAGATGCTGAACCTCGTCCCCGGTGCGCATGATCTGGTGATTCACGCCATGGCACTGCATTGGGCGAATGATCCGGTCGGACAACTGGTGCAGTGCCGCCGTGCCCTGAGCCCTGACGGTTTGTTCATCGGCCTGACTCTGGGCGGGCAGACGCTGGTGGCCTTGCGGGCCGCTCTGGCCGAAGCCGAGGTGGCGCAAACCGGCGGGCTGTCACCGCGCGTGTTGCCGATGGGCGAAATCCGCGATCTGGGTGCGCTGCTGCAACGCGCCGGGCTGAACCTGCCGGTCGCCGACAGCTTTACCCGCCGGGTCAGCTATCGGGATGCGCTGCATCTGATGGCCGACCTGCGCGCCATGGGCGAGGCCAATGCAATGACCGAAAGGTCACGCCGGTTTACCCGGCGAAGGATTTTGCAGGACGCCGCGCAGCGGTACGAAACAGGTGCCGATGGCCGTATCGAGGCGCAGTTCGAAGTGATCTGCCTGACCGGCTGGAGCCCGCATGAAAGCCAGCAAAAACCGCTGCGCCCCGGTTCGGCCGTGCAGCGGCTGGAAGATGCACTGAACGCCGCCCGCACAGGTGCGACGAAAAACGACAGTTGACCCCTGCCCCCATGGCACTATCTGGGGCGCGAAACCGAATGCAGGAGAAGACGATGCTTGATGCGCTGCGCGATGCGGTGGCCGGGTTGATCCGGCCGGGCGAAGGCCGTCTGGCCCATGCGCCTGCCGATCACCCTCCGGTGCGCGCCCCGAAGATCGGGGTATTGCTCGCCAATCTGGGCACGCCGGACAACTACGACTACTGGTCGATGCGGCGTTATCTGAACGAATTCCTGTCGGACCGGCGGGTCATCGACTACCCGGCCTGGAAGTGGCAACCGCTTTTGCAACTGATCATCCTCAGCAAGCGGCCCTTCACCAGCGGCGCGAATTACAAGCTGATCTGGAACGAGGAAAAGGGCGAAAGCCCGCTGATGACCATCACCAGGGATCAGACCGCTGCGCTGGCCGAGGCATTGCGGGCCGATTTCGGCGATCGGGTCATGGTGGATTTCTGCATGCGCTACGGCAACCCGTCGACCGAATCACGCCTGCGCGCGATGGTGGAGGCGGGCTGCGAAAAGGTGCTGTTCTTCCCGCTTTACCCGCATTACGCGGGCGCTACCTCGGCCACGGCGAATGACCAGTTCTTCCGCGCGCTGATGAAGGAAAAGCGCCAGCCCGCCGTGCGCACCGTGCCCGAATATTTTGACCATCCGCTTTACATCGAGGCTTTGGCGCAATCGGTGGAACGCGCCTATGCCGCGCTGGATCATCGCCCCGATGTGCTGGTGGCCAGCTATCACGGCATGCCGAAACGCTATCTGATGGAGGGCGACCCCTACCACTGCCAGTGTCAGAAAACGACGCGCCTGCTGCGCGAGCGGCTGGGATGGGAAAAGGGCAGCATCGACACCAGCTTCCAGTCGGTCTTCGGCACCGAGGAATGGCTGCGGCCCTATACGGTGGAGCATGTCGCCGCGCTGGCCAGACAGGGCAGGAAGCGGATCGCGGTCATCGCGCCCGCCTTCAGCGCCGATTGCATCGAAACGCTGGAAGAGATCAACGGCGAGATCCGCGAAAGCTTTGAACATGCCGGGGGTGAGGTCTTTACCTACATCCCCTGCCTCAACGCCGATGCGGCCCATATCGAGGCACTGGCGAGCGTCGTGCGCGACAATCTGGCGGGCTGGGTCTGACCGGCCCGCTTTACCTGCGGCCCAAATGAAAAAGGCGGCAGGTCGCCCTGCCGCCCTTTCCATGACGTGAAGTCAAATCAGTTCGAAGCGACCGCAGCGGCCACGACGAGCAGGAGCAGCAGCGGAACCAGCGCGCCCGACGACGACGACGTGGCAGCTTCCACAACTTCCGGCTCCATCACCGGCTCGACCATGCCGCCGGCGAAGGCGGTGGTGGCGGCAACCGACAGAGCGGCAGCAAGAGCGAGTTTCTTCATTTCGATCTCTCCAGATAACGCGCGGGATCGGATGTTGCAGAGGCGACACCGCGCACCCAAGACTGTACCTCGTAAGGCGTGTTTAGACTTGAACGCAAACCGGCGCAATTGGCTCCCACCCGGTGCACGAATGCACCCGCGCCTGTCGTCAAATTAGCAACACTTGTGTGCCGACTTGGGCGAGATCAAAAAGTTCCTCGACATGCTCGTTGTACATGCCGATGCAACCGTTCGATGATTTGCGGCCGATCTTGCGCGTGTCATGCGTGCCGTGGATGCGGTAATAGGTCCAGGACAGCCACATCGCGCGCGTCCCCAGCGGGTTGTCCGGGCCCGGGCCAATATAATCCGGCCAGTCGGGATTACGCTCTTTCATCGAAGGCGTGGGGCGCCATTCCGGGCCGACGACCTTCTTGATGATTTCGGTCCGGCCACGGCGAGTCAGCTCGTCCGACAGCGGCACCGACGTGGGATACAGCTTGTAGGTCGACTGATCCTCGGACCAGAAGTGCAGCGCCCGCGAGGTCGTATCCACCAGAATCGCGCCCTTGGCGAGATTGCTGAAATAGGGTTGCCAGTCGAGCATGCGGAAGCTCGAGATATTGTTGCGAACCGACCCTTCCACTTGAGCGAAGGCGGGCATGGCTGCGGCGGCGGCCACCGTGGCAGCGCCAACAAGAACGGCCCTGCGGCTGGGCCCGTGCGAATGTTCAGCTGACATCGCTGATCTCCTGAGGGTTGGATTGGGCGGTTTTTAGCCGCTGTGCGGCAAACTCGCAAATCAAAGAGATGTCACTTGGCGAAATCACGCAGACTTGCGTTTGATAACCCCGCCGCGATTGGATAAAGACGGGCGGTCGAAATCCCACTTGGTGCCCCCAATGACGCGCTTTCCCGTTCTGTCGATCTGTGCCCTGTCTCTGCTGGCGGCCTGTGCGGCCCCCGATACCCAGCCCACGATCGGGGCGGACGGGCGGCCGCTTCCGCGCGTTTATCACATCGACAAGCGGACCGAGGCCGAGATTCCGGGCCGTCTGCTGGAGGCAGTGAATACCCTGCGCTCGGCCAAGGGGGTGCAGCCGCTGCAATATAACGGGGCGCTGATCGCCGCCGCCAATGCACATTCCCGCGACATGTCGGAACAGAACCGCCCCTGGCACTTCGGTTCGGACGGCTCGTCGCCGCTGCTCCGGGTTCAACGGGCCGGATATGCAGGGCATCTTCAGGGCGAGCTGATTTCGGAAACCTATGAAACCGAGCTGGATACGCTGGCATCCTGGACGGCCGTGCCCGACACCCGTGCGGTCGTGATGGACCCGCAGTCGAACGAAATCGGCTTCTCCTGGTATCAGGAGCCGAGCGGCAAGATCTGGTGGACCCTGCTGACCGGGGATTCGACACGCGCACCCGTCGCCCGGGTTTCGGCCACGGCACTTGGGCGCACCGTGACCTCCGAGATGGATCACGTCGGCGGCGCGCCTCCGGCGCAGTAAACTGCCCTGCCAAATGAAAAAGCGCCAGTCCCGCGACCGGCGCTTTTTGCTTTTGCGCGGCTGCGCTCAGGGCAGAATATGGATCGGCGTATATTGCCGGACCATGGCATAGATCTCTTCCATCTCCTTGTCGCGCACGGCAATGCAGCCCGCGGTCCAGTCACCCTTGTTGGTGCCTTTGTAGTTGGAACGGCCATGTATCATGATGTCGCCTCCCGGCCGCTTGCCCTGAGAGGCGGCGAAGGCACTGTCCGCGAGGTTGGGATAGGAAATGCCCAGCGACAGGTGATAGCGACTTTTCGGATTGTGGAAGCTGATGAAGTAGGTGCCTTCCGGGGTCCTGCCGTCGCCCTCGAACTGCTTGTGGCCTTCGGGTGCAAAGCCAAGACCGATATCGTATTGTTTCAGCACCTTGGCGTCGTGCAGAAGATACATCTTGCGCGCGCCCTTGTGGACCTGGATCGAGGTGACCGCCGGGCCCTTGTAACTGCGGAACTTGCTGTTGCCTCCGCCACATGCGGCCAACAACGCCACAAGAAGGAATGCCGATAAAAGGCGCGCGAAAGTCATGGGGTGCCTGCTGCTTTGTTTTTTCTGCCCATAGCCAAAATGGCAGAAACTGCACAGCCTGTATATGCGTGCAGATGCTCACAGTCGCTTCACGCCTTCGTGCGCGGACTCACAAGCTGAAGCGGGCTGCCAGTTCCACATGCGCCGACCAGCGGAACTGGTCGACCACCTGTACCCAATCGAGCCGCCACCCCGCCGCAATCAGCACCTTTGCATCACGGGCAAAGGTGATTGGATTGCATGAGACCATGGCGATGACCGGCACCCGGCTGTGCGCAAGCGTCGCCACCTGCGCCTCGGCCCCGGCGCGCGGCGGGTCGATGACGACGGCGCCCACGCCCTTGAACTCGTCAGGCTCCAGCGGGCGCCGGAACAGGTCGCGCGTTTCACAGGTGACGCGGTGCAGGCCCCCGGCCTGACGCCAGCCCTTGTCCAGCGCCGCCATCATCGCGGCGTCGCCTTCAGCGGCCAGCACATCGGCACGTTCGGCCAGCGGCAGGGTGAAGGTGCCGCAGCCCGCGAACAGATCGACGATGCGCGGCGCATCGCCCACGGCTTCGGTCACTGCGGACAGCAGCGCCGCCTCCCCTTCTTCGGTCGCTTGCAGAAAGGCACCGGGCGGCGGGGCGACCAGCGCGCGGCCCATGCGTTGCATCGGCGCAGCACGCAGGGCGATCACCTCATCGCCCCAGCTGAGCCGCGACAGGCCATGCGCCTCGGCCACGCGGGCCAGATCCAGCCGCAGCGTCGCATCCAGAGGCTTGCCGCCCTGTACCGCCACATCCGGCCCGGCAAGGCTGCGCGTCACCGTCAGCGCAAGCTCGCCCGTGCGGGAGCCGCCTGTGCGCACCAGCGCCTCCAGCGCGGGCACAGCGCCCATCAGATCGGGGTGCAGAAGCTGGCAGTTCGGCACGGGGATAATGGTATCTGACCCGCGCGCGTGAAAGCCGATCAGCGCCCCGCCCTTGGTGCGCCGCCCGGCCAGCGTGGCACGACGGCGCGAGCGTGGTGGCGAGGTCAGGATCGGCCGCAACGGTGCCTCCAACCCTTGCCCCGCCAGCGCGCCGCGCACGATACCCAGCTTCCAGTCAGCCACGAAACCGTCACGCGCATGCTGCATCAGACAGCCGCCACAGCTTTTTGCATGGGCGCAGGGTGGCTTCACCCGGTCCGCAGAGGGCGTCACGATCTTCGGCGCGGTCAACTGGCTGCCCTGAAGATCCCCCTCCACTTCCTCGCCCGGCAACATGCCCGGCACATAGACCGGACCTTCCGGCCCCTCGGCGATGCCGTCGCCATGGTGCCCCAGCCGCGCGATGGTCAGTTTCATTCCGCTGCCTCTTCGGTGACGATGAAGCCCCCCGATTGCCGGTTCCAGTAGCGCGCGTAAAGCCCCCCTTTCGCCAGAAGCGCCTCATGCGGGCCTTCCTCGACGATCCGGCCCTGATCCAGCACGATGATGCGGTCCATTTCGGCGATGGTGGACAGGCGATGCGCGATGGCCAGCACGGTCTTGCCCTGCATCACCCGGCCCAGCGCCTCCTGGATACTGGCCTCGACTTCGCTGTCCAACGCGCTTGTCGCCTCGTCCAGCACCAGAATCGGCGCGTCCTTCAGGAAGGCCCGTGCCAGCGCGATGCGCTGCCGCTGCCCGCCCGACAGTTTCACCCCCCGCTCACCCAGATAGGCGTCATAGCCCTTGCGGCCCTGATGATCCTCCATCGCGAGGATGAACTCATGCGCTTCGGCGGCGCGGGCGGCGGCGATGATCTCGGCCTCCGACGCATCGGGGCGACCATAGGCGATATTGTCGCGCGCCGATCGGTTGAACATCGCGGTTTCCTGCGTGACCATGCCGATCTGGCGGCGCAGGCTTTCCTGCGTCACCCCGCGCAGGTCATGGCCGTCGACCGTAACCATGCCTTTTTCGCAGTCATAGAGCCGCAAGAGCAACGCCACCAAGGTCGATTTCCCCGCCCCCGAGGCACCGACGATCCCGATCTTCTCGCCCGCCGCGATATGCAGCGTCACGCCGTCGATGCCGCCGCGCTTGCGCCCATAGGCGAAACTGGCCTCCAGATAATCGACCCGGCCCGCGATATGCGGCAAAGCCACCGCCCCCGGCACATCGGCAAGCTGATGCGGCTGCGCAAGCGTGCGCATGCCATCCTCGACCTCGCCGACGCTGGTATAGATCGACATGAGGGTGAAGCTGACCCAGCCGGTCATCTGCGCGATCCGCATCGCCACCGCGCCCGAGGCCGCGATGTCGCCCGCCGTCGCCCCGCCCTGCTGCCACAAGAGCACCGTGCCCCCGATCAGCAGCACTGGCAACACGCCCGCCAGCGTCATCAGCGACAGGCGGAACCAGGTGGAAATCTCGCCGAATTCGACACTGCGCTCGCGGAAAACCTCCATGCTGCGCAGCGCCACGCGATCCTCGAAGGCGGCATGGGCGAACAGCTTCACCGTCTTGATATTGGTGATCGTATCGACCACCTGCCCCGAAACCATCGCCCGCGCCGCCGCCCGCGCCGCCGAATTGCCCTTTACCTTCGGCATGAAGAACCGGATCAGCGCCAGATAGGCCACCAGCCAGACCAGAAGTGCGACGCCAATCCAGGCATCAATGGCGATCAGGAAAATCGCCGAACCGATCACCGAGGCCAGCGCGAAACAGACCGTATTGATGACCTCGGTCGCGGTATCGGTGACGGCGCGCGCCGCCTGCATCTGCTTTTGCGCGATACGGCCGGCGAAATCGTTGTCGAAGAAGGTGACGCTTTGCCCCAGCGTCCAGCGATGCAACCGGCTGAGCACCAGCGGCATCACATTCGGCCCGACGATGATCGAGTTCGAGGCCGAGGACGCGGCGAAGGTGAGCGGCCGCAACACGAGGTAGAACAGCAGGAACAGTGCCAGAAGCCCGGCCTGTTCGGCAAAGAACCCGACGGGGCCGGAGCCGACCGCAGCATCCACCACCATGCCGAGGATCAGCGCCGAAACCACCTCGGTCGTGCCGGCCAGTGCCGAAATCGCACCCGCCACGGCCAGCGGTCGCCAGGCACCGGCAAGGCACCAGCGGAAGAACGGCCCAAGCTCTTGGGGCGGCATGCCCTCCGCGGGTCGGAAGGCATCTATGAAGCCGGCAAGGCCGCGCAGTGCCTTCATGCCTCGTCCTCCGTTCCGATGAACCCGCCGGACTGCCGCGCCCAGAAGCGGGCGTAAAGCCCGCCCTTCGCCAGCAAGTCGGAATGGCTGCCCTCTTCGGCCACCGCGCCATCCTCCAGCACGACGATGCGGTCCATCGCCGCGATGGTCGAAAGCCGGTGCGCGATGGCGATGACGGTCTTGCCCTGCATGACGCCATAAAGCGCATCCTGAATGGCGGCCTCGACCTCGCTGTCCAGCGCCGATGTCGCCTCGTCGAGGATCAGGATCGGCGCGTCCTTCAGGATCACCCGCGCCAGCCCGATGCGTTGCCGCTGGCCGCCGGACAGCTTCACCCCCCGCTCGCCGACATGGGCGTCATAGCCCCTGCGGCCCTCGGGGTCTTGCAGCGTCAGGATGAACTCATGCGCCTCGGCGCGGCGGGCGGCGGCGATCATCTCGGCCTCGGTCGCCGCGGGGCGGCCGTAAAGGATGTTTTCGCGCACGCTGCGGTGCAACAGGCTCGAATCCTGCTGAACCATGCCGATCTCGCGGCGCAGGCTGTCTTGCGTGACCCCCGCGATGTCCTGCCCGTCGATCAGGATACGGCCCTGTTCGCAATCGTAGAAGCGCAGCATCAGCTTCACCAGCGTCGACTTGCCCGCACCGGAACGACCGACAACCCCGATCCGCTCGCCGGGGCGCAGCACCAGGTTCACGTCGCGCAACCCGCCCGAGCCGCGACCATAGTGATGCGACACGCTCTCCAGCCGGATCTCGCCCGCCGTCAGCCGCAAGGGCGTGGCCGCCGGCGCATCGACCAGACCGATGGGCTGAGTGATGGTCTCCATCCCCTCCTGCACCACGCCCAGCGCCTGCACCAACGAGGTGGTGGCCCACATGATCCAATAGGTCATGTTGTTCAGCCGCAACACCAGCGCCGCCGCCGCCGCCACGGTGCCGACGCTCGCCTGCCCCTGATACCACAGCACCAGCGCCCAGCCCGTGACTGCCACGATCAACCCGCCATTCAGCACGGTCAGCGCCAGGTCCATCCTGGTGATGACCCGCATTTCCGTCTGGAAGGTGGCACGGGCATGCTCGATCGCCTCGGTCGCATGGCGCATTTCCAGATCGTGATGCGCGAACAGCTTCACCGAATGGATATTGGTATAGGCATCGACCACCCGCCCGGTCACGGCCGAGCGCGCATCGGAACTGGCTTTCGAGGCCGGCCCCGCCCGCCGCAATGTCCAGCGCACCAGCGCCGCGTAAAGCGCGAACCAGACCAGCAGCGGCAGCACCAGACGCGGGTCGGCATCCGCCAGCATGATACCCGCGCCGACGATGGTGACGCTGGCGAAAGCCACCGCATCGAAGGTCTGGAACACCGCATCGCCCGCCGCCGGGGGCGTCTGCATCACCCGGTTGGCAATGCGGCCGGCAAAATCGCTTTCGAACCAGCCGACCGGCTGGCGCATCACATGGTCATGCGCGCGAAAGCGGATCATCGTTCCGAAATTCGGCAGGATGGTGTTGTGCAGCAGCGCCACATTCGACACCAGCAACAGCGGCCGAAGGATCAGTACGGCAAGACCGACCGCAATGATCTCGGTTCCATGGCCATTCCAGACCTCGGCAGGGCTGGCCGTGGCCAGCAAGTCGACCAGACGCCCCACATACCAGATCAGCGCCACATCCGACCCTGCTGCAAGCACCGAAAGCAGCGCTGTTACCGCGAAAACGCCGCGGAATGGCCGGACGTATTCCCTCAGGAAGGGCCAAAGCCTGCGGGGCGGGGCATCGCTGCGCGCATAGGATTGATAAGGGTCAACAAGCCCTTCAAAAAACCGGAACATGGGGAAACTGCCTCAAAACAGGTCGGAGGTAAGATATAGGCCTTTCTGCCGGAAAGGAAAACCGCGCTTGGGGCAGATGACAAGGGACGGTTTACGGGGTCAGGCCGACACTCGTGAACGCCTCGACAATCCGTTCGGCCCCCCAGATGCTGACCTCTGACGGTGCCGCCCCGGGAGCGGGGATATTCACCCCTTCACCCGCGCCGATCTGCCGGATTTGCCCCGCAGCCATGACCTCAACCCGGCCGCGCTGAACGAAAATCCCGAAAACGCCCCGGCTCGGCCCCGCGTAGAACCGCGTTCCGCGCACGCCGATACGGGCGAAGGTGCTTTGCACTTCAAGGTCCAGCGGCGCCAGCGTATCGGGCCGGTCGAAGACCATGGCCCCGCCAATCGTGATCGTCCCCCCCAGATCGGCCGCAAAGCGATCAAGCATAAACCGCGCTTCGGGGCCAAGGTTGATCCGTGTCGCGGTAAACAGCTCCAGCGCAGCAAGGCTTGCGGCACCCGTGCTGACGGTATCGCCTTCATGCAGCGGATCGTCAGGGTGCAACGCCTGTTCCGCATTTCCGCGCGACAGAATGGCCTGCCCGGTCAGCGCCAGCGTGACACCGACAGGCGCCTGCGCAAAACCACGCGTCGCCAGCAAGAGGGCTGGCGCGGCAAGAAAAAGGCGGCGGGTGGCAGGCATGGCTCTGTCCTCACGTTTGGCCAGAGGCTCAGCCTAGCAGGCGTATTCCCGCCCCGGAACCGATTTCTGGTCGGTCGCGCAGCGGCCTGTTCCACGGGAAACAGGCTCAGACCAAACCGGCCAGATGCAGCAGCACCCCGGCCACCGCCATGATGCCAAGCGTGGTGCCGATGCCAACACCCCGCCAGAAGATCAGGCCCAGCGCCAGCAGGGTCAGGGCGGCGAACGACGGCACGAAGCTGACCAGCACCGGCAGAGTCAACCGGACGGGCCCGGCCTGCCAGAGCATGACGTCCCCGAAGAGGCTGTGCAGAGCAAACCAGAGGGCGAGATTCAGAATGACGCCGACCACCGCCGCCGTCACCATGGACAGTGCAGCCGCAGGCGCCACACTGCCGCGCAACCTTTCCATCCAGGGGGCACAAAGGAAGATCCAGGCGAAACAGGGGGCAAAGGTCACCCAGGTTGCAAGCAGGCCGCCCAGCGTCCCCGCCAGAAGCGGCGGCAAACCACCTGCATCGCGGAAGGCGGCGAGAAAGCCCACGAATTGCAGCACCATGATCAGCGGCCCCGGCGTGGTTTCTGCCAGCCCCAGACCGTCCAGCATTTCCCCCGGGCGCAGCCATCCCTGCACCGCCACAGCCTCCTGGGCGACCCAGGCCAGCGCCGCATAGGCACCGCCGAACGTGACCACCGCCATCTGCGAAAAGAAGCGCGCAATCACATCGAAAACCGTGCCGGGGACAAAAAGCGCAAGCAGGACCACCGGGACCAGCCATGCCAGCAAGGCCAGACATCCCGCGAACAACGCTCCGGCCATCGGGGGCGTCTTCAACCCGTCTTCATCCGGTTCCCCCTTCCGGCTCTGACCCCCGCGCCCGGCGAGCAGGCCTATCAGTGCCGCACCGATCACAATGACCGGAAAGGGCACGTCCAGAACGAAGATCGACAGGAACGAGACCACCGCGACAATGCGCGCCAGCCAGCCACCCAACGCCCGCCGTCCCAGACGTATGACCGCTTGCAGCACAATGGCCAACACCCCGGCCTTCAGCCCGAAAAATATGGCAGCCACCAGCGGCGCCTCGCCATGCAGGGCATAAAGCCAGCTGAGCGCCATGATCGACAGCAGACCGGGAAGGATGAACAGCCCACCCGCAATCAGCCCGCCGCGCGTGCCATTCAGCAGCCAGCCCAGATAGGTGGCAAGCTGCTGCGCCTCAGGTCCTGGCAGCAACATGCAGAAATTCAGGGCATGCAGAAAACGTCGCTCGCCGATCCAGCGTTTCTCCTCGACCAGAATACGGTGCATCACCGCAATCTGGCCCGCCGGGCCGCCAAAACTCAGCGCGGCGATGCGCGCCCATGTCCGGGCGGCCTCGGACGGGGCAGGAGGGTTCGGTTCAGAGCCTGTCATGGCGCCCAGTCCCATCACAGCGCAAGACAGGCTGCAAGCCGACGGAAACTTGCCGCGATCCCCTCGGGCGAGTCCTCGGCCAGGAAACCATCCAACGCGGGCCAGACCCTGATCGCCCGGTCCACAACCGGATCGGACCCTTTGCTGTAGAGACCCGCCTGAATCATCATCTCGGCGCGGTCATACGCCCCCAGCAGGCGCCTCGCCTCACCGATCAGTGCATTTTCCTCCGCATTGGCGGCGTCGGGCAGGCTGCGCGACACGGATCGCAGCAGGTCGATCGCCGGAAATCGTCCACGCTCGGCAATCCGCCGGTCCATGACCACATGACCATCCAGTACACCGCGCAGGATATCGGCCACCGGCTCTTCCATATCAGACCCGGCAACCAGCACGGACAGGACCGCCGTGATATCCCCCGCCTCCTGCGGTCCCGGCCCCGCCCTTTCGGCCAAAGACATGATCATATGTGCAACGGACGGCGGGTAGCCCCGCAGATCTCCGCCCTCGCCGGAGGCAAGCGCGACCTCGCGATGCGCCTCCGCGAAGCGGGTGATCGAATCGGCCAGAAACAGTACATGGCGCCTCTGATCGCGGAAATGTTCCGCGACAGACATCGCCGCCCAGGCACAGCGGCGGCGGGCCAGCGGTGACTGGTCCGACGTCGCGGCCACTACGACCGACCGCGCCATGCCCTGCGGACCGAGCACCTTCTCGGTGAAATCCCGCAGTTCGCGCCCGCGCTCGCCAATCAGCGCAATGACAACGACATCCGCCTCCACCCCCCGAGCGAATTTCGCCAGCAGCGAGGATTTGCCGACCCCGGAGCCCGCGAAAAGCCCAATTCTCTGCCCGCGCACCAGCGGCAGAAGCGTGTCGAAGGCCGCTGTTCCGGTGCGTAATCGCCCGCCCAGATGACGACGCTGCGCGGCGGCAGGCGCGGCGGCGCGCAGCGGCCGCGAAACCGGGCCGCGAAACAGCGGGCGGCCATCCAGCGGCAGGCCGTAAGGATCGACGATACGCCCGATCCAACTGTCGTCCGGCGCGATGGTTGCCGGACCGACAAGATCCACCGGATCGCCGATCCGGATGCCCTCTGGCGGGTTGTCGGGCAGGATCGTTGCCCCCTCGCGCGTAAGGCGGATCACTTCGCCGTAGCCTCTGCCAATGCCCACACGATCCCCAAGACCGGCACAGCCTGCCAGCCCGCTCACCGCCAGCGTGCCGCGCCCGATCTCGGTGATGCGGCCTATCCGGCGCACGGGCGCAATCGCCGCGATTTCGGCCTGCAAGGCATCAAAGAGGCCGGCCATGAGATTCTCCCTTTGTTCGCCGCTTACCGTTTCTAAAGGAATCACCCTTAAGCCTTGATGAAGGTTGTCGAGGGAGAAGCCCCGATGTTCGAAAAACTTGAACTTGTCAGAATGGCGCAGGCGATGGCAGTGCATGCTGGCGCGCGGCAGGCCGAAATCGCACGCAATGTGGCAAATGCCGATACGCCGGGCTTCAAGGCGCGGGATCTGCCGCCTTTTGCCGAGGTTTATGACGCATCACAGGATGCTCTGCGCCGGACCCGCCCCGGTCACCTGTTGTCCGGAGAAACCGATGGCCCTGCCCCCGTCCTCCGCACGCAAAGGGGAGCAGCCGCACCGAACGGCAATACTGTCTCGCTGGAAACCGAGATGGTGAAGTCGGTCGAGGTCGGACAGCAGCACGAGATGGCGCTGGGGATCTATCGCAGCGCCGCCAGCATCCTGCGAACCAGCCTGGGGCGGAGGTAGGCTATGTCAGATCTGCTCAATGCCCTGTCGCAGGCCGCCTCCGGGATGCAGGCACAGGCTGCCAGATTGCGGCATGTATCTGAAAACATGGCCAATGTTGATACGCCCGGCTATCATCGCAAGCTGATCCGTTTTCGCGAAATCGCGGATGGATCGGGGGTGGAACCGGGGCCTGTCCGCCTGGATCGCAGCGCGCTGAACCGTATCTATGCGCCGGGGCACCCGCTTGCCGACGAGACCGGGCACTACGATGGCTCCAACGTCGATCTGGTGGTCGAGGTGGCCGACGCCCGCGAGGCACAGCGCAGCTACGAAGCCAATCTGAAACTTTTCGATCAGGCGCGCCGCATGACGCAAAGCCTGTTTGATCTTTTGCGCAAATAAGGAGGTCCAGAATGGACATGAACCCCGCTTCGGCCGCCCGCAGCTATGGCCTTGCCCGCCCGGTGGTCGCCGTCCCCCCTGACGCCGGACAGACCGATGGACTTGTTGCCGCGGCGCAGGAGTTTGAACAGATCCTCTCGCAGGGCGAGGCAACTGCCCGCGCGGCCATGACCGGCAACGCCGATCCGCATGCGCTGGTTCAGGCGCTTTCCGCCAGCGAACTGGCAGTGGAAACCGCCGTCACCGTGCGCGACAAAGTGGTCGAGGCATATCAGGAAATCCTGAGGATGCCGGTATGACCGCTGATCAGGTCTTTGATCTGCTGCGTCAGGCACTCTGGATCGCGGTCAGGGTTTCTGCCCCGCTTCTTGCCGTCGCGCTGATTGCGGGCCTTGCCATCGGCCTGTTGCAGGCCCTGACCTCGGTGCAGGAAATGACGCTGACGTTCGTGCCCAAGGTCGGCGCCATGCTGATCGTCTTCTGGGTCTCGATGAGCTTCATGACCGCGACGCTGGTGAGCTTCTTCACCGACCGCATCATCCCGCAGATCGCCGGAGGCTGACCATGGATGCCTCTGGCTATACCACGCTGACACGGCAGAACGGCCTGCTGCACGAATTGCAGGTCATCGCCAACAATATCGCCAACAGTTCAACCACCGGCTTCCGGCGCGAGGGCGTGGTTTTTGCGGAGTATGTGAAGGCGCTTGACGATGCACCGTCGCTGTCCATGGCCCATGCTTCGGCCCGCAATGTGGATCTGAGCCGCGGAGAGATCCAACAGACCGGCGGGACATTCGATTTCGCGGTCGACGGGGATGGTTTTTTCCAGATCGAGACGCCGCAGGGAAACCGGCTGACCCGCGCCGGACATTTCACGCCCTCCGCCACCGGCGAACTGGTGAACGCGGAAGGCTACCGCCTGCTGGACGAGGCCGGAGGGCCAGTTTTCGTACCGGCTGATGCCGGTCAGATCGCACTGTCGGAAGATGGCACGCTCTCGACCATTCAGGGACCGCTGGCCCGGATCGGTCTGTGGCAGCCCCAAAACGCCACCGCACTACGCCACGAGGGCGGCACACTGTTTTCGGTCGAGGGAGAAATCCTGCCGATGCAGGGGGGCAGGATGCACCAGGGCAGTCTTGAGGGCAGCAACGTCAACACCTTTTCAGAGATCGCCCGGATGATGGAAGTCCAGCGTGCCTATGAGCTGGGCCAAAGCTTCCTCGACCGTGAGGACGAGCGGATGCAGATGGCGATACGAACACTCGGAGGATGAAATGAAGGCGCTTCAGATCGCGGCGAGCGGCATGGCGGCACAACAGATGCGCGTCGATGTCGTGTCAAACAATCTCGCGAACATGTCGACAACCGCCTACAACGCCCGGCGCGCCGAATTTGCAGATCTGCAATACGAACAGATCGCCAGGCCCGGCACGATTTCGGCCGAGAATGGTGCGATGCTGCCAACCGGCGTGCAGATGGGCATGGGTGTGCGTCCGGCCGCTGTTTCGGTGGTGCTGTCGCAGGGCACGCTGAGCCAGACCAATGGCGACCTTGACCTGGCCATCGAAGGGCGCGGGTATCTGGAGGTAACGTTACCCTCCGGCGGCACTGCCTATACCCGCGATGGCGGGCTGAAACGCACGGCCGACGGGCTGATCGTCACCTCCGAAGGTCACGAAGTTGCGCCAGGCATCACCATACCCGCTGATGCCCGCAGCCTGACCATCAACGCACAAGGCGAGGTTTATGCCTATTTTGCCAATCAGGTGCAGCCGCAGCTTCTTGGCCAGATCACCCTCGCCGGTTTCACCAACGAGAAGGGGTTGGAGGCGATCGGCGGCAATCTTTACCTTGAAACGGCTGCATCCGGGCCGGCGCAAAGCGGCACACCAGGCAGTGACGGGCTGGGCAGCCTGCGGCAGGGTTACCTTGAGGAAAGCTCGGTCGATGCGGTGCGCGAGGTTACCGAACTCATCAAGGCCCAGCGCGGATACGAGCTGAATGCCAAGGTGATCACCGCTGCCGACCAGATGCTGGCTGCCACGACACAGGTGCGCTGATGCGATGGCTGATGCTTGCCCTGCTGCCGCTGCCCGCGCTGGCCGATACGCTGGTCGCAACCCGGACCATTCGCGCGCTGGACATCCTGACCGACGCCGATGTGATGCAGGTTTCCGGCGGCAAGGGCTTCGATGATCCGCTTCAGGTGGTAGGGATGGAGGCGCGCGTGGCGATCTATGCCAACCGTCCGATCCGGCCCGAAGATATCGGCCCCCCCGCCCTGATCGAACGCAACCAGATCGTGACGCTGCGCTATACCACCGGCCCCCTGCACATCCTGACCGAAGGCCGCGCACTGGCGCGGGCCGGGTTGGGCGAAACGGTGCGGGTCATGAACCTGTCGTCCCGCAGCACCGTTACCGGCCGCGTCAGCTCGGATGGCACCGTCATCACCAGCCCCCAACCCTGAGGAGCGCCATGTATCGCCTGATCCTTCTGACCCTGTGCCTGAGCGCCTGCTCGCGATTGGCAGAGGTTGGAAAAAGCCCGGATTTCTCACCACTGGAAGGCAGTTACCAGCATCATGCAATGTATTCGACACCGCTGCCACATGACATCCCGCCCGCAACGCCTGCGGATGCCTCGTCGCTGTGGTCAGCGAACCGCGAGGCGCTGTTCGGCGAGCGCCGGGCTGCGCGGCGTGGCGACATCCTGACCGTTGTTATCGAAATCGACGACAAGGCCGAGATGTCGAATACATCTGGCCGCAGCCGCGCGGGAAATGACTCGATGGGCATACCATCCCTGTTCGGCATTCCCGAGCGCCTGAACGAGAAATTGCCTGAGGGCGCCAGCATGGCCGACGCGGTCGAAACCCGCTCCAGCTCTGCCTATCAGGGCCAGGGATCGGTGTCGCGCAAGGAAAAGCTCACCCTGAGGGTTGCCGCCACGGTGGTCGAAGAACTTGCGAATGGCGTATTGCGGATCGAAGGCCAGCAGGAGGTCCGGGTAAATTACGAGCTGCGCGAGCTGATCGTGACCGGCTACGTCCGGCCAGCAGATATCTCGCGCCAGAACGAGATCACCTATGACAAGATCGCGGGCGCCCGGATTTCCTATGGCGGGCGCGGCCAGATCACTGATGTGCAGCAGCCGCGCTATGGCCAGCAGATCGCCGATGTTCTCTTGCCATTCTGATCGCCATGAAACGCCTGATCCTCCCCCTGATCCTCGCGCTTGTCGGCCTGTTCGGCGGCCTTGCCGGCGGCTATTTCCTGCGACCGACCGAAGCTCCGCCGCAAGAGGCCGGGCAGGATGTGGCGGCAGATGCGTCACATGATGCGCCCGCCCCGGCAGAGGGGCACGGGTCGGAAGAGGGCAATACCGGGCCTGAATATGTGAAGCTGAGCAACCAGTTCATCGTGCCGATTGTCGAAGATGGCCGCATCAGCTCGGTCGTGGTGCTGTTTCTCAGCCTGGAGACCACGGCGGGTGCACAGGAAACCGTCTTTGCACGCGAGCCGAAGCTGCGCGACAGTTTCCTGCAAATCCTGTTCGATCATGCCAACAGCGGCGGCTTTCGGGGCACTTTCACCGAAGGCACCAGCCTTGCGCCGCTGCGCCGGGCCCTGCTGGAGTCGGCGCGCACCATCCTGCCCGGCATTGTCAGCGATGTGCTGATCACTGATATCACCCGACAGGATGCCTGAAGCAAAAGGCCCCGGACATCGCCGGGGCCTTTCAGAAAGTCAGCCTTCGGAGGCTTCTTCCTTTTCCTTCTTCTCGGGCACGATTTCTGCCCCCGTCTCCTGGTCGACCATCTTCATGCCAAGGCGCACCTTGCCACGGTCGTCGAAGCCCAGAAGCTTGACCTTCACTTCCTGACCTTCCTTCAGAACCTCGTTCGGGTGGTTCAGGCGCTTGTTGGCGATCTGCGACACATGGACCAGGCCGTCACGCTTGCCGAAGAAGTTCACGAAGGCGCCGAAATCGACCAGCTTCACGACCTTGCCGGTGTAGATCTGGCCTTCTTCCGGCTCTGCCACGATCGACCAGATCATGTCATAGGCCTTCTTGATGGCATCGGCCGACGAGGACGCAATCTTGATGACGCCGTCGTCATTGATGTCGACCTTGGCGCCCGAGGTTTCCACGATCTCGCGGATCACCTTGCCACCCGAACCAATCACTTCGCGGATCTTGTCGGTAGGGATTGAGAGGGTCTCGATCTTCGGGGCGTATTCGCTGAAGCCCTGCGGGGCCGACAGCGCCTTGTTCATCTCGCCCAGAATGTGCATCCGGCCGTCCTTGGCCTGCGCCAGGGCCTGCTCCATGATCTCGGGCGTGATGCCCGCGACCTTAATGTCCATTTGCAGCGAGGTGATGCCAGATTCGGTGCCTGCAACCTTGAAGTCCATGTCGCCGAGGTGATCCTCGTCGCCGAGGATGTCGGTCAGCACGGCCCATTTGCCGTCATCTTCCAGAATGAGGCCCATGGCCACACCGGCGACCGGCGCTTTCAGCGGCACGCCCGCATCCATCATCGACAGCGAGCCACCACAAACCGAAGCCATCGAGGAGGAGCCGTTCGATTCGGTGATCTCCGACACCACGCGGATGGTGTAGGGGAAATCGGTCGGCGCCGGCAGCACGGCTTGCAGTGCACGCCATGCCAGCTTGCCGTGACCGATCTCGCGGCGACCAGGCGAGCCGACGCGGCCCACTTCACCAACCGAATAGGGCGGGAAGTTATAGTGCAGCAGGAAGTTGGAACGGTAGTTGCCGTTCAGTGCGTCGATGATCTGTTCATCCTCGCCGGTACCCAGCGTGGTGACGACCAGACCTTGCGTTTCACCGCGGGTGAACAGGGCCGACCCATGGGCGCGCGGCAGGATGCCGGTTTCCGACACGATCGGACGCACGGTCCTGGTGTCGCGGCCGTCGATCCGGGCGCCACCGTTGATGATGTCGCCGCGCAGGATCGCGCTTTCCAGCTTCTTGATCGCCGAGCCGAGGTTGATGTCGGCCTGGTCTTCCTCCGACAGCGACGCGGTGATCGCGGCGACAGCGGCGGAAATGGCGTTGGTACGTTCCTGCTTGTCCTTCAGCGCGAAGGCGGCGCGCATCTGCGCCTCGCCAGCGGCTTTCACTTTGCCGTAGAGTTCTGCAATGTCCGGCGGCGAGAAATCGAAGGGCTCTTTCGCGGCGGTTTCAGCCAGCGAGATGATCAGGTCGATTACCGGCTGCATCGCCTCGTGACCGAACTTCACGGCGCCCAGCATTTCTTCTTCGGACAACTCGTAAGCTTCCGATTCCACCATCATCACGGCGGTCTTGGTGCCCGCGACCACGAGGTCCAGACGCTGCTCCGGCTTGGTGCGGAGCTGAGTCATGTCGTCCATCGCCGGGTTCAGCACATATTTGCCATCGACGAAGCCAACGCGCGCGGCGCCGATCGGACCCATGAAGGGCACGCCAGACAGGGTCAGCGCGGCGGAGGCCGCGATCATCGCCACGATATCGGGGTCATTCACGAGGTCACAGGACAAAACGGTTGCCATGACCAGCACTTCGTTCTTGAAGCCTTCGACGAACAGCGGGCGGCACGGGCGGTCGATCAGACGGGAAACCAGCGTCTCTTTTTCGGACGGCCGGGCCTCACGTTTGAAGAAGCCGCCGGGGATCTTGCCGGCGGCGTAATATTTTTCCTGGTAGTGAACGGTCAGGGGGAAGAAGTCTTGACCGGGCTTCGCCTTCTTGGCGAAGGTCACGTTCGCCATGACGCTGGTTTCGCCCAGCGTCGCGATGACCGAACCATCGGCCTGGCGCGCAACCTTCCCGGTTTCCAGCGTGAGCGTTTCATCGCCCCACTGGATCGACTTTTTCGTTATATTGAACATCTGTCATCCTATCCTGGGAGCTCTCCCGGGCGCATCCCGGGTCTCCCGATGTCTGGCGGCCCCATTGCCGCCGCCCCCAATCCTCATGCATGCGGCCCGGGGCATGGCCTCACGTCTCAGATGGGCGCCCGCATAGCGCAAAACCAGCGGTTTGGGAAGCGTTCGTTCTTGCCACGCGGCAAGAGCCGCACTGCAGCACGGCAAATATACGCTGTCAGGCGATTTACTTCGGGCTGCGCTTGGCCAGAATCCGCTGAAGCGTGCGGCGGTGCATGTTCAGCCGCCGCGCAGTTTCCGAGACATTGCGGTCGCACATCTCATAGACGCGCTGGATATGTTCCCACCGCACGCGGTCGGCGGACATCGGGTTTTCCGGCGGCGAGGGCAACAGATCACCCCGCGCCAGAAGGGCATTGGTGACCTCATTCGCGTCGGCGGGCTTGGCCAGGTAATCAGTGGCACCGATCTTCACCGCAGCGACTGCGGTTGCAATGGCTCCATAACCCGTCAGCACGACGATCCGGCAATCGGGGCGGCGTTCACGCAGCGCTTCGACCACATCAAGCCCGTTGCCATCTTCCAGGCGCAGGTCGACCACAGCAAAAGCGGGCGGACGGCTTTGCGCGATGGCCTTGCCTTCCGCCACCGTTTCGGCGGTTTCGGGGATGAAGCCGCGCTTTTCCATCGCCTTGGCAAGGCGTTTCACGAAGGATTCGTCGTCATCCACCAGAAGAAGCGAACGGTCCGGCCCGATTTCGGCGCTCAGATCCTCTGCCATGGCGATGCTCTCCGTCGTGAAAATCCTGCCGACCCTAGGGCGAATTCACCGGAAGGTCAATTTTGCCCGGCAGCTTTTGCCGCATCGACAAAACAGGCGACACTGTCGGCCATCTGCTCGGGCGTTGCCTCGCGTTTGTAGAACTCGGCAAAGCCGCTGCCCGGCAGCATCAGATAGGTGAAGGTCGAGTGATCGACGAGATAGAATTCGTCCTCGGCCTCCTGTTTTTTGAAATAGGTCTTGTAGGCCAGCGAAGCCGCCTTCACCTGTTCGGCCGAGCCGGTCAGACCGATCATGCGGGGATGCAGGTTGGCCGCGAAATCCTTCACCACTTCGGGCGTATCTCGCTCCGGGTCAATCGAGATGAACACCGGCTGCACGTCATAGCCACGGTCCACCAGCAGGTCGATTGCCTCCGCGTTACGGGCATTGTCGAAGGGGCAGACGTCCGGGCAGAACGTGTAGCCGAAATAGACCAGCGAGGGTTTGGTGAGAACATCCTTGTCGGTTACCGTGCGGCCATCGCCATCGACCAGCGTGAAGGGGCCGCCGATCTCGCCGCCGCCAACTGCTCCGGCACGGCATTGCGCGAACGCATCGGACGCCTTGTTCGACATGATCCACAGCGCACTGCCGCCAACCAGACCGACGACCACCGCCACCGCGAGACCTGCATAGAGCTTTGACATGGCTTTCCCCTTTCTTGCGTGGCGCATTGATCCCGCATCATGAGACTTTTAACAATGCCAAAACACCCTTCTGCGACAGCAAGGACCATGGCCGCATTGCCCCTTTCCCCGGACGAACCGCCCCTGCCCGGCACTCAGGCCCCCGGAGACCTGCTGCGCCTGGGCACGCTGAACCTGTTGCGCTGGATCGCCATTGGCGGCCAGATCATCGCGCTTCTCGCCGCGCAGTTCTGGCTGGAAATCCGGCTGCCGCTGGGGCTTTGCCTGCTGGTGGTGGGCGCGTCCGTTATCGTCAACCTGATCTCGGTCTTCATCTTCCCCGAAAGCACCCGCCTCACAGAACGGCAGGTATTCTTCACGCTGCTGTTCGACCTGACGCAGCTCGCAACCCTGCTGATGCTGACAGGCGGGCTGACCAACCCTTTCGCCCTGTTGTTTCTGGCGCCGGTCACGATTTCCGCAACAGCGCTGGAGGGACGGGCGACGCTGGTTCTGGGCACGGTGGCACTGGTTCTGGTCTCTGTCGTTGCCCTGTTCGCCGTGCCGATGAGCATGGGGGACGGTACAATCTTTGCCCTGCCCCGGCTGTTTTCATTCGGCTTCTGGCTGGCCATCGTCATCGGCATCGTCTTCCTCGGGATCTATGCCCACCGCGTCGCAGCAGAGATTCACGCGATGCAGGATGCGTTGCTCGCAACCCAGATGGCGCTGGCACGGGCGCAGAAGCTGACTGATCTGGGCGGTGTGGTGGCGGCAGCGGCGCATGAACTGGGCACACCGCTGGCCACGATCAAGCTGGTCAGCGCCGAGTTGATGGAGGAGCTGGAAGATCACCCAGACCTGCGCGACGACGCGCAACTGATCCGCGATCAGGCAGACCGTTGCCGCGACATCCTGCGTTCCATGGGGCAGGCGGGCAAGGATGACCGGCTGATGCGGCAGGGGCCGCTGAGCCTCGTATTGCGCGAGGCCGCCGAACCGCATCTGAAGCGGGGTAAGGCGGTGCATTTCACCCTGCCTGACAGCGACCCGGTGGTTCAGCGGCAGCCCGAGATCCTGCACGGCCTGCGCAACCTGATCCAGAATGCCGTGGATTTCGCAGATGCCAATGTCTGGGTCGATGCAGAATGGCGGGGCGATCGGCTTGTCTTGCGGATTGTCGATGACGGGCCGGGCTATCCCCCGCATCTTCTGGGCCGGATGGGCGAACCCTTTCTGCGCAATCGCAAGGCCGATCCCGCGCAACGACCGGGGTATGAGGGCATGGGTCTCGGCATGTTCATCGCGAAAACCCTGCTGGAAAGGACGGGCGCCCGGCTGTCCTTCGCCAATGCACAGCCTGAGGCGATGGCAGACCGGCGCGGCGCCATTGTCGAGGTGATCTGGCCCGCCAACCGCATTCTGGCTGAAACCGGCGCCCTGGGAGAGAACTCGCTGAACAGCTGACAGGTTTTCGCGGCTTTCGCCTCAGGGGCGATGACTGCAATCAATGCCTTAACCAAGCCTTAACTATCACCCGCCAAGGTTGCGGCTGAAACCTTGTGCGAGAATTTCGATGGTGATCGACTGGGCCCTGGCCTTCATGATGCTCCTTGTGTCCATTCTGGCCGCTGTCGCCGGCCTGTTCACCATTGCGGCCCTTGATCCGCAGACCCGGCGCGGACCGCGCTCCATCTTCGCCGATACCGCAGGTGGAACCAGCTTTCTTTTCGACGGCGAAACGCTTCTGGATGCGACACCCGCCGCCCGAGCCCTGATCAGCCAAAGCCCGATCCGGGGCCCTGCCTGGCTGCGGCTCCGCTCCTATCTCGGCGCGCGGTTTGCCGATTTCGAAAGCCGTTTTGCCAATCTCGCCGAGGAAGGGCTGCTGATCCTCACCTCCTGCGACACGAACGGAACGCCCATTCTGTTGCGGGCCGAACTGGCCGGCGGGCTGACCCGGATCAGCCTCGAAGACCCGGAGGCTCAGGCCACCGCTCCAAATCACGACGCACTGACCCGCAAGGCAACGGAGGACGAGCTGAGCCGGCTGCGCAATACGCTGGCGCTGGCCCCGATGCCGGTCTGGCGTGAAAGACCGGATGGCCAGCTTCTGTGGGCCAACGCCGCCTATCTGCACCGCGTTGCAGATGGTTTACCCCCCGGACAGGATCTGACATGGCCACTGCCGCGCCTTTTTGAGCGCACAACCGACCAACCCGGCACCGCCCTGCGTCACCGGCTGGTGCAGCAGGGGCAACCCGACAAATGGTTCGAACTTCACGCCTATCAGGACGACGCCGAACAGTTGGTATTCGCGCTGCCAGCCGATACGCTGGTAATGGCCGAGGCATCGCTACGGGATTTCACGCAAACCCTGGTCAAAACCTTCGCCCATCTGCCGATCGGGCTGGCGATTTTCGACCGCCAGCGCCAACTTGTGCTGTTCAATCCTGCCTTGCTGGATCTCTCAGGCCTTCAGCCCGATTTCCTTTCGATGCGCCCAACGCTGTTTGCCTTTCTGGACGCCATGCGCGACCGCGACATGATCCCGGAACCGAAAGATTATCGCACCTGGCGTCGGCAGATGGTGGCGCTGGAACAGGCGGCCTCCTCCGGCCTGTTCGAGGAAACATGGAGCCTGCCGTCCGGCCTCACCTACAAGGTGGTCGGACGCCCCCATCCCAACGGCGCGCTGGCGCTGCTGATCGAGGATATTTCAACCGAAATCGGCCGCATACGGCGATACCGGGCCGATCTGGAGCTTAGCCAGGCGGTTGTCGATTCCGTGGATCAGGCGCTTGCGGTCTTCTCCCCAGCCTCTGCGCTGGTGATGGCAAATGCGGCCTATTGCCGGTTGTGGGGCCACGATCCGGCGAGCACCGTTTCAGAAGGCAGTTTCGCGACGCTTTGTGCGCACTGGCAGGGCCGCAGCGCGCCAAATCCGTTCTGGGCCGAAGCGGAAAGCTTTGCTGCGGCCCATGATACCGACAGCGCGCCCCTGCACGGAGAAGCCCGCCTGCTGGACGGGCGTCTGGTCGAATGCCGCATTTCGGCCCTGCCCGGCGGCGCCACCCTTGCCCGTTTTGAAATCGCCACCCGGATCGAGGATGCGACGGGCGCGATGGCAACGGAACGTCTGCGCGCCTGAGCCGGGTTGCAGCCGCAAACACGGCGGATAAAACTGCGGGCATGAACAGCCACCCGCCCCTGACCCTTTTCCTGCCCGACGATACTGCGACAGACCGGCTGGCGCGTCGCTTTGCGACCCTTGCGCAGCCGGGCATGACCCTGCTGCTGGAGGGCGGCATCGGTGCCGGAAAAACCCATTTCTCCCGCGCCTTCATCCGCCAGCGGCTTGGCGCAGAGGTCGATGTCCCCTCGCCCACCTATACGCTGGTCCAGACCTATGAAGATCCGCGGGGCGATATCTGTCACGCCGATCTTTATCGGCTTGGCCATCCCGATGAGGTTGCGGAACTGGGTCTGATCTCGGCTTTCGAGACGGCGATCTGTCTGGTCGAATGGCCAGACCGGCTTGGCAACCAAACCCCGCCCGATGCCCTCCGCATCGCGTTCCGCCCCGAAGGTGAGGGCCGCCTTGCGGTGCTGGATTTCGGTAAACGCGACGATTTGCGCGGCGCTTTCATGGCTTTGGACGCATGACGGATCTGCGGAAAACCCAGGCAGAGGCCTTTCTGCAACGGGCAGGTTGGGGTGCGGCGACGCCGCGGCACCTTGCTGGTGACGCATCGGATCGCAGCTATCAGCGCCTGACGCTGAACGGCAGAAGCGCAGTTTTGATGGATGCTCCACCGGGTAGGGGCGATGATCCGCGCGATTTCGCCCGTATCGCCGGGCATCTGCGCGCGCTCGGACTTTCGGCGCCCGAAGTGATGGCCAGCGACTTCGATCACGGTTTCCTGCTGCTGGAAGATCTGGGGGACGGCATCTTTGCGCGACTGGTCTCGCAAGCTCCGGCGCGGGAACCAGCGCTGTATCATGCTGCGGCAGAGGTGTTGCTGCACCTTCAGGCCGCTCCCGCACCCGAGAATCTGCCCGATCCTGGCGCGGCGGACTGGGCCCGGGCTGCCGCTTTCGCGCTGGACTGGTATCGCCATGCAATTCTGGGCGACAGCGGCGACAGGGAGCTGTTCGTGGATTGCCTGACGCGCAGCCTGCGGCGTCTTGCAGATGGCCCGCGCGTTCTTATTCTACGTGACTATCATGCGGAAAACCTGCTGTGGCTGGACGACCGCAGCGGCCTTGCACGGGTCGGGCTGCTGGATTTCCAGCTCGCCCAGATGGGGCAGCCTGCCTATGATCTGGTTTCGTTGTTGCAGGATGCCCGCCGTGACGTGGCGCCCGAAACAGAGACCGCTGTTTGTGCGACCTTTCGCAAGGCGCTGGACATTCCCGCAGACCATTTTTCCGCTACCTATGCTGCGCTGGGGGCGCAACGTGCCCTGCGCATTCTTGGCATTTTCGCACGCCTCTGCCTTGTTGCGGGCAAGCCTGCCTATCTGCGCCTGGTGCCCCGCGTCTGGGGCCAGTTGCAACGCAACCTTGCGCATCCCGAACTGACGGAACTGGCCGAGGTTTGCGCCCGGCTCCTGCCGGAACCGACCCCTGAAGCCCTTGTAAGGATCGAAGGCCAATGCCGTGCATTCCCGATGCCGTGATGCTTTTCGCTGCCGGTTTCGGCACGCGGATGGGCGCACTGACAGCCGACAGACCCAAGCCGATGATCGAAGTGGCGGGACGCCCCCTGATAGATCATGCGCTGGATCAGGCAGCGGCCATCAGGCCCCGTCAGATCGTCATTAACCTGCACTACCGCCCCGAGATGATCCGCACCCATCTTGCGGGCCGAGAGAAAATCGCATTCGCTGATGAAAGCGACGCGATCCTGGAAACCGGCGGCGGATTGCGCGCCGCCCTGCCCCAGCTCGGCCCCGGCCCGGTCTACACCCTGAACAGCGATGCAGTCTGGACCGGCACACCCGCGCTGAGCCAGCTTGCGTCGCGGTGGGATGCCAGCCGGATGGATGCGCTGCTGCTGCTGCTGCCTGCCGAAAAGGCCACAGGCTATCGCGGCACCGGGGATTTCGTCATGGACGAAGATGGCAGGATTGTCCGCGCCAAAGGCACGCCCGGCTATGCCTATCTTGGTGCGCAAATTCTGTCTCCGAAGCGTATTTCGGCCATATCAGAGACTGTTTTCTCGCTGAACCGGCTGTGGGATATCGCGATTGCCGAGGGGCGTGCCTTCGGCGTCGTGCATGATGGCGGATGGTGTGATGTCGGACGGCCAGAGGGAATTGCCGAGGCCGAGGCGCTCCTTGGGAAGGCCAGAAATGTTTGAACCCGGCCAGTCCCGCCTGTTCGCGCTGCCACCGGGTGTGGACTTTCCGGCCGAACTCGTGCGCGGCCTGCGTGACCGTCTGAAGGGCGAGCCGCCCGAGGCCATGGCCCGTGTGCAGCTTTTCGTGAATACCCAGCGCATGCGCCGACGCATCGTCGAGCTGTTTGCAGCTTCAGGCCCCGGCTTTCTGCCGCAAATACGGTTGATTACCGATCTGGGGATCGAAGCGTCGCTGGAGGGGATACCGCCCGCCGTATCGCCCCTGCGGCGTCGGCTGGAGCTGACACGGCTGATCGCCGGTCTGCTGGATTCTGCGCCCGATCTTGCCCCCCGTGCCGCCCTTTACGATCTTGCGGACAGCCTCGCCGCCCTGATGGACGAAATGCAGGGCGAAGGCGTCGCGCCCGAGACGATTGCCGCGCTGGATGTGTCGAACCATTCCGCCCATTGGACGCGGACGCAGCAATTCCTTGGCATCGTGGAACCTTTCTTCGGAACTGCGGAAGCCCCCGACCCCGAAGCCCGACAGCGCCGCACCGTCGAGGCGCTTGCAAAGCGGTGGGCTACCGATCCGCCTTCGGGGCCGGTCATCCTTGCGGGTTCAACCGGCTCGCGCGGGACCACCCTGCGATTCATGCAGGCTGTTGCGGCACTGCCGCAGGGTGCGCTCGTCCTGCCGGGGTATGATTTCGACCTGCCACTCGCCGTTTGGTCAGGAATGTCTGATGCGCTGACGGCCGAGGATCACCCGCAATACCGCTTCCGTCGCCTGATGGACGCGCTGGATGCCAGGCCCGGCGACGCGCGGCGCTGGACGGCAACAGAAGCGCCGAATCCGGCACGGAATGCGCTTGTTTCACTGTCACTGCGTCCAGCGCCGGTCACAGACCAGTGGCTGACCGAGGGGCAGATGCTGGACGATCTTGTCGCCACGACCGCCGATCTGACGTTGATCGAGGCGGAGTCTCCGCGCGACGAGGCGCTTTCCGTGGCGCTGATCTTGCGCAAGGCGGTTGAGGACGGGCGTTCGGCGGCCCTGATCACCCCGGATCGGAACCTGACACGCCGCGTTACGGCGGCACTGGATCGCTGGGGCCTTGTTCCCGATGATTCCGCTGGCAGGCCGCTCGCTCTGTCCGCCCCGGGCCGGTTGCTGCGGCATGTCGCGCGATTGCTGGGCGAAAGGATTTCCGGCGAGACGCTGCTGACCCTGCTGAAACACCCGCTGACTGCGACCGGCGGGGATCGAGGCAGCCATCTGCGGCTGACCCGGGATCTTGAGTTGCACCTGCGCCGATTTGGTCCGCCCTTCCCCGACAAAGCTATGCTGGCGCATTGGGCCGAAGCGCGGAATGATCCGCTCGCGCCCGGCTGGGTCGCCTGGATTTCCGACATCCTTGATGCTGCCGCGTCGCTTGCCGATACCTCTCTGGCCGCACGGCTGGAACATCATCTGGCAATAACAGAGACTGTTTCCCGCGGCCCCTGGGGAGTGGATACGGGCGAATTGTGGCACGCAGCCGCCGGAGAGGCGGCACTTGCGCAGGTCGATGCCCTACGCTCCGAGGCGGATGCCGGGGGCGATTTCGCGCTGCACGATTATCGAGACCTGTTCGATGCCGTCCTGAACCGTGGAGAAGTCCGCGATGAGGTTCTGGGCCATCCCGGCCTGATGATCTGGGGCACACTGGAGGCCCGTGTTCAGGGTGCCGATCTGGTAATCCTTGGCGGGTTGAATGACGGGATCTGGCCCCAGTTGCCACCTCCCGACCCCTGGCTGAACCGGAAAATGCGCAAGGATGCGGCTCTGTTATTGCCAGAACGGCGTATCGGCCTAGCCGCCCATGACTATCAGCAAGCCATAGCGGCTGGTGAAGTGGTTCTGACCCGCGCCCGGCGGGACGCGGATGCGGAAACCGTCCCTTCCCGCTGGCTGAACCGCCTGACAAACCTTCTGGACGGTCTGCCGGAGCGTGGCGGCCGCGAGGGGCTCGAAGCCATGCGGGCACGCGGACAGGATTGGCTGATGCTGGCAAAACGGCTGGAGCAGCCTGCCGCCCAACTGCCTTCCGCGCATCGCCCCGCCCCCCGCCCCCCCGTTGCTGCCCGCCCGAAAGAGCTCGCGCTGACGCGGGTGGCAACGCTTATCCGCGATCCCTACGCGATCTATGCTCGCTACATCTTGCGTCTGAACAAGCTTGAGCCACTGCATCGAGAATCCGATGCGCGGCTGCGTGGTTCTATCCTGCATAAGATTCTGGAGCGGTTTGTTCGGGAGCGGCAGGCCGAAAGCATGGAGGCCGCAAGAGACCGGCTAATCAGCCTTGCCGCCGAAGTGCTGGAAACAGAGGTGCCCTGGCCAGCCGCTCGGGTTCTGTGGCTGGCCCGGATTTCGCGTGCTGCCGATTTCTTCATCAGCCACGACGGCGCGGATGGCGGGGTGCCCGTCAGTCTGGAGCAGCGTGGCCGCATCGGGCTTGATCCGCTGGATTTCGAACTGTTCGGCACACCGGACCGCATCGACCTGCTGCCGGACGGACGCCTGCACATTCTGGATTACAAGACCGGCACGCCCCCGACCCGCAAGCAGCAGGAGCAATTCGACAAACAGCTTCTTCTGGCGGCGGCCATGGCCGAACGTGGCGCTTTCAAGGAGGTCGGCCCGACCGAGGTCGCCCGGATTACCTATGTCGGACTGGGCACCAACCCGAAGCTGGAAACCACTGCCCTGATGCCTGAGGACCTGGACAAGGTCTGGGAAGACCTCCATCGCCTTGTCCGGCGCTATCAGAGCCGCCAAACGGGCTATACCGCCAGACGGGCGGTTTTTGCCAGCCGGTTTCCCGGCGACTATGACCATCTCGCCCGTTTCGGGGAATGGGACATGACTGACAGCGCGACGCCGGAGGATGTGGAATGACTCGCAACGCCGCCAGTGAACGGCAGGTGCAGGCCGCAGATCCCGGATATTCGACCTGGCTTTCCGCCAATGCGGGATCGGGCAAGACCCGCGTCCTGACTGACCGAGTGGCGCGGCTGCTGCTTTCCGGGGTCGAGCCCGGCCGCATCCTGTGCCTGACCTATACCAAGGCCGCCGCGTCAGAGATGCAGAACCGGCTGTTTCAGCGGCTGGGCGAATGGGCGATGAAGCCCGACCTTGACCTGCGGGAGGCGCTGCTGAACCTTGGCGCCATCGCGCCCGTTTCACGTGAAACACTGGCCGAAGCGCGGCGCCTGTTCGCCCGTGCCATTGAGACCCCCGGTGGCTTGCGCATCCAGACCATCCACAGCTTCTGCGCCAGCCTGTTGCGTCGCTTTCCGCTGGAGGCGGGGGTTTCGCCGCAATTCACCGAGATGGACGAGCGTGCCGCCAAACTGCTGCGCGAAGATATTGTCGCGGACCTTGCTTCTGGATCAAAGTCCGATGTGATTGCAGCATTGGCAGCGATCTATACGGGCGAGGACTTTTCGGCGCTTACCGCCGAAATCGCCCGCCACTCCGATGCACTGTCGCCCCCGCTGGACGCGGCAGGGTGCCTGACACTTTTTGGTCTGCCACCCGGTTTTACCGCCATAGACCTGCTGGACGAGGTCTTTCTTGGTGGGGAAGCCGGCCTTCTGTCGGACACCGCCGACATTCTTATGACAGGTTCCACCAAGGATCAGCAGGCAGGGGCCAAACTTGCCGCCCTGCGTGGCGCGCGGCAGGATCTGACCATGCTTGCCGCTCTGGAAGAGGTGTTGCTGTTCAGTGGCAACGTGAAGGAGGAAAGCAAACGCTTCACCGCCAAGGGCGACCAGCTTGCCACCAAGGCCACGCAACCCAAACTTGCAGCCCTGTCACCGGCCCTGCATGCCCTGATGCTCAGAGTAGAGGCTGCGCGACCAAGGCGATTGGCCCTCGCTGCAGCGGATCGGACTGCGCGACTGCACTCTTTCGCCGCGGCGTTTTTGCCCGCCTATGCGCATCGCAAGGCCTTGCGCGGTGCGCTTGATTTCGACGATCTGATTTCACGCGCAAAGGGCCTGCTGACGGACCCAACAGTAGCGCAATGGGTGTTGTTCAGGCTGGATGGGGGCATTGACCACATTCTCGTCGATGAAGCGCAGGACACCTCGCCAGATCAATGGAAGGTGATCGAACTTCTGGCACAGGAGTTTACGGCCGGAACCGGGGCGCGGGAGATCGAGCGCACAATCTTCGTCGTCGGAGACCAGAAGCAATCCATCTATTCCTTCCAGGGGGCCGATGTGACTGCCTTCGCGGAAATGCGTGAGGCTTTCGCAGGGCGCTTGAAAGCGATTGATGCCCCTTTCAACGCGCTGGAGCTGGAATATTCCTTCCGTTCGTCGCAGGCGATCCTGCGACTCGTGGACCAGACCTTTCCGCCAGACCTGCACCCCGACCTCGGTGGCCCCTCGCATCACATCGCCTTCCGCGACGCCATGCCTGGCCGGGTCGAGATCTGGCCCCCCGTTGAGCCGGCTGACACACCTGAGGACGGCGATTGGGCGAACCCCGTCGATCTGGTCACCGGCGAGCACCATAACGCAATCCTCGCGCGGCAGATCGCCGACCGCATTGGGGAAATCCTCGGCAATGGCACGATGATACCCGATGCGACGGGGGCGCGACCTGTGCATGCGGGGGATTTCCTGATCCTCGTGCGCCGCCGTTCGCCGCTGTTTGCAGAGATCATCCGCGCCTGTAAAGCCGCGAAACTGCCCATCGCGGGGGCCGACCGGCTGCATCTTGGTGGTGAAATCGCGGTAAAAGACCTGACCGCGCTTCTGGCCTTTCTGGCGACGCCCGAGGATGATCTGGCGCTGGCTGAACTGCTGCGCTCTCCTCTGTGCGGCTGGAGCGAGCAGCAACTCTACGCTCTGGCACAACCTCGAAAAGGCTACCTGTGGGAAGCCCTTCGGGCACAGACAGAGACATTTCCCGACTTGCTTGCCATGCTGCATGATCTGCGTGATCAGGCCGACTTCCTGCGCCCGTTCGATCTGATTGAACGCGCGCTGACCCGGCACGACGGGCGGCGGCGCTTGCTGGCCCGGCTGGGTGAGGAAGCTGAGGACGGGATTGATGAGCTGCTTTCCCAGGCACTCGCCTATGAACGCAACGATGTACCCAGCCTCACCGGCTTTCTGACCTGGCTTCAGACCGATGATATCGAGGTGAAACGCCAGATGGATTCGGGGGGCCGGAAAATCCGGGTGATGACGGTTCATGGCTCCAAGGGCCTGGAGGCCCCGATCGTGATCTTGCCCGATACCGCAGACATGACCGCGAATGACCGGGATGAGTTGTTTCGGATGCATGACACGGCGGTCTGGCGCACCCCGGCGGATGCCAGCCCCGCCGACATTTCCCGCATCCGCGCCGAGCGTGCCCGGCGCAGCCGGGCTGAGGAGATGCGCCTGCTCTACGTCGCCATGACCCGTGCACAGTCCTGGCTGATCGTGGCGGCCGCTGGCAAACTGGCCTCGCAAAGCGGCAAGGCCGACAGCGACAAGCCACCCGCATGGTACGATCTGATCCGCACCGGGGCGGAGAAAAGCGGTGCGGTTCCGTCGGTGAAGGGTCGACTGGTGCATGAGTTTGGAGTTTGGCCTAAGCCGCAGGACAACCTGACGACGGAGGCCCCCCCGGAAACACCGCAGCCTCTGCCTGCCTGGGCTTTGCAACCTGCGGCGCCTGCCCTGCGCCCGGCACAGATGCTGAACCCCAGCAATCTTGGCGGAGCCAAGGTTCTTGCGGGCGATTACGAGGGCGAAAACCCGGATGCGAAGGCGCGCGGCACTCTGCTGCACGGATTGTTCGAACACCTGCCAGGTCTGACCGCAGAACGTCAGACCCGGCTTGCCGAAATATTGATCCCCGATCCCGTCCTTCGGGCAGAACTGCTTTTCGAAGCACGATCGGTCATTGACAGGCCCGAATTTCAGCAGATTTTCGCGCCATCAACGCTACGCGAAGTCTCTGTCGTTGCAGAATTTCAGGGCCAGCCGCTTGCCGGTGCGATTGATCGGCTGATCGTTCTGCCGAGCCGGGTTATCGCCGTGGATTTCAAATCCAATGCAATCGTACCGGAAGCACCGCAAGAGATACCCGAGGGCCTCATACGCCAGATGCGCGCCTATCGCGCCGCATTAACGCAAATCTACCCCGGTCGACAGATCGAGACGGCGCTGCTCTGGACCCGCAAGGCCCGGATGATGCTTGTCGACTAAGCGCCCTGCGCTGCGAGAAATGCAGTCACCTCGGCGGCAGCGGGGATCGCCTGCGCCGCGCCGGGTCGCGTGACCTGCAGTGCCGAAGCTGCCGCGGCGCGGCGCATGGCCGAAGAACGATCAAGCCCCAGATCAAGCGCCGCGACCAAAGTGCCGATGAACGTATCGCCTGCACCGGTCGTATCAACGGGCTCCACGCGGAAAGATGGCATGAAAAGCGGCTCTGTTTCCGCGGAAATCCATTCTGCGCCATTTGCACCTCGGGTGATGATGCAATCGACCGCAGGCAGTTGTCCTTCGGCCGCGCGCAGTTCTGCCGCTTCGCCTTCGTTCATCACCAGCAGCGAAACATGGCCAAGAACAGAACGCACCGCCGCCAGATCAAATGGGGCGGCCGAATAGACTACCCGCATGCCCCTGGCCCGCGCCAGAGCCGCAGCCTCCTGCTGAGCCGAAGTCTCGTTCTGCAACAGCAGGCTATCGCCCGCCACTGCCCGCGCCAAGGCAACCTCGACCATCGCGCCGGTGATCTGCCGATTGGCGCCAGGATAGATGACGATGCTGTTCTCTGCCTCAGGATCAACGTTGATCACAGCGTGGCCTGTCGGTTCATCGAGCTGTGTTACCGATCCGGTATCCACCCCGTAATCCGACATGAGCGCGAGCAGCCATTCACTGCCCGGCCCTGTGGCGCCAATATGAATACAGCTTGCCCCGGCTCGCGCCGCAGCGACAGACTGGTTTGCCCCCTTCCCGCCCAGACCCTGCGAAAAGGCCAGCGCAGACAGGGTCTCGCCCGGCTTGGGCAGATGCGGCACCTGATATACAAGGTCGATATTGATCGAACCGAGATTGAATATCGCCATGCCGCGCCCCGCCCTTAGCCGATATTGCAGGCGGCAAGGGCCGCCATATTCAGAATGTCATTCACCGTCGAATTGGTCGAGCAGATCTGGATCGGCTTTTTGACCCCGGTCAGAATCGGCCCGATCACGGTAGCCCCGGCCATTTCCTGCATCAGCTTGACCGAGATCGAGGCCGAATGCCGCGCTGGAACAACCAGGATATTGGCAGGTCCAGAGAGGCGGCAGAACGGATACTGCGCCATGGTTTGCGCATTCAGCGCCACATCCACGGTCATTTCGCCATCATATTCGAAATCGACCTTCATGCGGTCCAGAACCTTGGGCGCCTCGTGCATTTTGGTCGCACGCTCCGAGACCGGATAACCGAAGGTCGAGAAGCTGACGAAGGCCACGCGCGGCTCGATCCCAAGGCTGCGCGCCACACCCGCCGACCGAATGGCGATCGTGGCGAGGTCTTCCGGTTCCGGCCATTCATGCACCAGCGTATCGCTGATCAGGATGATCCGCCCCTTGTTCAGCAGGGCTGTCACGCCCACCGCGCCATCCGCGGCCTTTGCATCAAAGACGTGATTGATCAGGTTCAGCACATGCGCCGATTTGCGGGTGGCCCCGGTTACCAGCGCATCGCCATGCCCGTGGGCCAGCATCAGGGCCGAGAAAACATGCCGGTCACGCGTGGCCAGACGGCGGATGTCGTGGCTATCAAACCCTTGACGTTGCAGCCTTTTGTAAAGAAAATCCCGATACTGGTCGAGATGTCGGGAATTGGCGGCATTCACCACCTCCAGTTCGCGCACGGCATCCTGAAGCCCGGCGGCTTCCAGCTTTTCGCGGACATCCGTCTCGCGACCGACCACCAGCGCGCGGCCCAGGCCTGACCGCTGATAGGCAACCGCCGCGCGCAGGACGCGCGGGTCGTCACCCTCCGCAAAGATCATCCGCGCCTGCGCCGCCTTGGCGCGGGCATGCACACCCTGAAGGATCGAGGCCGTCGGGTCCATCCGGGCCTTAAGGCTTGCCTCATACCCTTTCAGATCAATGATCGGCCGACGCGCAACGCCGGTATCCATGCCTGCCTTGGCAACGGCAGGCGGTATGACATGAATCAGGCGGGGGTCGAAGGGCGTGGGGATGATGTAGTCGCGCCCGAAGCTGAGCTTGCGGCCATAGGCCATTGCCACCTCGTCCGGCACGTCCTCGCGCGCGAGGGCAGCCAGCGCCTTGGCGCAGGCAATCTTCATCTCGTCATTGATGGCGCGGGCATGAATATCCAGCGCGCCCCGGAACAGATAGGGGAAGCCCAGAACGTTATTGACCTGATTGGGGTAATCGCTGCGCCCGGTCGCCACGATGGCATCAGCCCGGACCGCATGCGCCTCTTCCGGCGTGATTTCGGGGTCCGGGTTGGCCATGGCGAAGATCACCGGATTATCGGCCATCGAAGCCACCATCTCCGGCGTCACCGCACCCTTGGCCGAAACACCAAGGAAAACATCGGCCCCCATCATCGCCTCTTCCAGAGTGCGGGCATCAGTGCGCGCCGCATGGGCCGACTTCCACTGGTTCATGCCCTCAGTCCGGCCCTGCCAGATCACGCCCTTGGTATCGCACATGATACAGTTGTCATGCCTGGCCCCCATGGCCTTCAGCAGTTCCAGACAGGCAATCCCCGCTGCCCCGGCCCCGTTGAGGACAATCTTCACATCCTCGATCTTCTTGCCGCTGATTTCGAGCGCATTGAGCAGACCCGCAGCGCAAATCACGGCCGTGCCATGCTGGTCGTCATGGAACACCGGAATGTCCATGATCTCTTTCAACCGCTGTTCAATGATGAAGCATTCCGGCGCCTTGATGTCTTCGAGGTTAATCCCCCCGAAGGTCGGCCCCATGAGGCGAACGGCCTGAATGATCTCGTCCGGGTCTTCGGTATCCAGCTCGATATCGATGGCGTTCACATCGGCGAAACGCTTGAACAGGACGGCCTTGCCCTCCATCACCGGCTTAGAGGCCAGCGCGCCCAGATTGCCCAGACCCAGAATGGCGGTGCCGTTCGAGACGACCGCGACCATATTCCCCTTCACCGTATAATCGTATGCCGTCTCCGGCCGCTCCGCGATGGCCTGCACCGGAACGGCCACGCCCGGGCTATAGGCCAGCGACAGGTCGCGCTGGGTGGCCATCGGGGTCGAGGCGACGATGTCGTATTTGCCGGGGCGCGGTTCCAGATGGTATGCGAGCGCCTCTTCGGGGGTAATCTTGGTCTTGGTCATCAGGGGGCCATCCTGTGGGGTTATCCTGCCCTCTTACCGCCCCCGCGACCCTGTGCCAATTGCGGTTTGCCGCTTTTCGCCGGGTTTCGCCTTTTGTAGGGTCACCCTTGCCGATGGAAGGGGACCAGTGTGACCGACGACAGCGTGACGCCGATGATGGCGCAATATCTGGAGATTAAGGCGCAGTATTCCGATGCGATCCTGTTCTACCGGATGGGCGACTTCTACGAGATGTTCTTTGATGATGCTGTTGCGGCGTCCGAGGCGCTGGACATCGCGCTGACGAAGCGTGGCTTTCATCTGGGCGAACCAATCCCGATGTGCGGTGTGCCGGTGGTCGCCGCCGAGGGGCATTTGCTGTCGCTGATCCGCAAGGGCTTTCGCGTGGCAATTGCCGAGCAGATGGAAGATCCCGCCGAAGCGAAAAAGCGCGGCTCAAAATCCGTGGTGCGGCGCGATGTCGTCCGGCTTGTCACGCCGGGAACACTCACCGAGGATTCCCTGCTGGAGGCGCGGCGGCATAACTTTCTTTGCGCCTGGGCAGAGGTGCGTGACGAGGGTGCGCTCGCCTGGACCGACATTTCCACAGGCGAGTTACGGGTGATGCCTTGTGCCCGCGCCCGTCTGGCACCTGAGCTGGCGCGTCTGATGCCGCGTGAAATTCTGGTCAGCGATGCCAGTGATACGCCGGTAACCTCGGTGGCGACGGATCTTGGTGCTGCCGTGACCGAAGTCGCGCGCGCCTCTTACGACTCTGCCGGGGCGGAGCGGCGGCTGTGCGCGCTGTGGCAGGTTGCGACGCTGGATGCCTTCGGCACCTATGGGCGCGCAGAACTGTCTGCCATGGGCGCGCTCGTCGACTATCTGGACCTGACCCAGCGAGGCAAGCTGCCGCTGCTGCGCCCGCCGGTGCGCGAGGCACTGGGCGGCGCAATGCTGATCGACGCTGCGACCCGCCGCAATCTTGAAATCACCTCTGCCCTCGCTGGCGGCCGCGCGGGTTCACTTCTTGAAACCGTCGACCGGACAGCGACCGCAGGCGGGGCGCGGCTGCTGGAACGCAGGCTGTCGGCCCCTTCCCGCGATCTGAACGTTATCAGTGGGCGACTCGACTCCGTCGACTGCCTGCTGGCCCAGTCAGGGTTGCGCAATCAGTTACGCGAGGCGCTGCGCCGTGTACCGGACATGGATCGTGCGCTTTCGAGACTTGCGCTGGATCGGGGCGGCCCGCGCGACCTGGCTGCAATCCGGAACGGGCTGTCGCAGGCGCAATTGATTGCCAGTCTCGTGGCAGGGGTGGACGACGGTCTTCTGACCCAGGCCGCAAAATCACTGACCGGAAATGAGGACATAATTTCCCTTTTAGATCAATCTCTTGTAGAGGATCCGCCACTTCTGGCCCGGGATGGCGGCTTTATTTCAGCCGGTTTTGACCCCGATCTCGACGAGACGCGGAAACTTCGTGATGAAGGCAGGGCCGTGATCGCCGGGATGCAGGCCGATTATGCCGCCGAAACAGGCGTACAGAGCCTGAAAATCAAACATAACAATGTGCTTGGTTACTTCATCGAAGTCACAGCAACGCATGCTGAAAAGATGATGTCGGCACCGCTGAACGAAAAGTTCATTCACCGGCAGACCACAGCGAACCAGGTCCGCTTCACGACGCTTCCGCTGAGTGAACTGGAAACCCGCATCCTGAACGCTGGCAATCATGCGCTTGAGCTGGAGAAGAACCATTTCAACAGGTTGCGTACGGCTATACTGTCTGCTGCCGGCCCGATCGGATTTGCCGCGGCGGGCCTTGCCGAGCTGGATGTTGCAGCCGCGTTCGCAGATCTCGCATCCGGCGAAGGATGGACCCGGCCCAGGGTTGATGCAAGCCATGCCTTCCTGATTGAAGGCGGTCGGCATCCGGTTGTGGAACGAGCACTCCAACGCCAGGGCGCCGCAGCCTTCGTTGCCAATGATTGCGCGCTGACCGCACGCGACGCCCCCGCGATCTGGCTGCTGACGGGCCCCAACATGGCTGGTAAGTCGACCTTCCTGCGCCAGAATGCGCTGATTGCGCTACTGGCCCAGTCGGGCTCCTTCGTTCCCGCCGCGAAGGCTCATATCGGCCTGGTAAGCCAGCTGTTCAGCCGCGTCGGTGCCTCGGACGATCTCGCGCGCGGGCGATCAACCTTCATGGTCGAAATGGTGGAAACGGCGGCGATCCTGAACCAGGCAGATGACCGGGCCTTTGTCATACTGGATGAAATCGGCCGGGGGACGGCGACTTATGATGGCCTTTCGATTGCCTGGGCCACACTTGAACATCTGCACGATGCCAACCGCTGTCGTGCTTTGTTCGCAACCCATTACCACGAGATGACATCACTCGCCCAGAAGCTGCCCGGCGTGGAGAATGCGACGGTAAGCGTCAAGGAATGGAAAGGCGATGTGATTTTCCTGCATGAAGTGCGACGCGGCGCGGCGGACCGTTCCTATGGCGTGCAGGTCGCCAAGCTCGCGGGGCTGCCCGAGCCGGTCATCGAGCGTGCAAAGGTGGTTCTTGAGGCGTTGGAATCGGGGGATCGGGATGGCGGAAACCGGCGCAGAACGCTGGTCGATGATTTGCCGCTCTTCCGCATTGCACCACCCGTGTCGCCCGCCCCGCCGAAGGAATCGGCGCTGGAAGAGCGGCTGAAATCGGTTAACCCGGATGAACTGACACCGATGGCGGCGCTCAATCTGGTTTATGAATTGAAAAAGGCGCTGGCTGAATAGCCACCGCCCCGATGTTTCACGTGAAACAAAGCAGAATTTAGCCTGCGATATTCGAACTGACGCCGACTTGCGCAGGGCGCAGAAGGCGGTCGTGGATCATGAAGCCTTCGGTAAGAACCTGAATGATCTGACCAGCCTTCGTTCCCGGAAGCGGTGCCTCGAACATTGCCTGATGCATCTGCGGGTCAAAGCTTTCACCCACTTCGGGCACGATCAGAGAGATACCATGCTTGTTAAGCACGCCCAGCAGTTCGCGCAAGGTCAGTTCGATGCCTTCAATCAGAGCGGCAGACTGGGCGCGGTTTTCCTCGGGCACGGCATTCAGAGCCCGGCGCAGATTGTCGTAAACCGGAAGCATGTCGCGGGCGAGTTTCGAACCACCATATTGCTCGGCCTCACGACGATCACGCTCCCCGCGCTTGCGGGCGTTCTCCGCATCGGCAAGCGCGCGCATGAATTTGTCGCGAAACGCATCACGCTCAGCGCGGATCGCCTCAAGCTCATCCGCACCGATGAACTCTTCCAGTTCTTCAAGGTTCAGCTCAGGGCTCGATGCACTTTCATCAGCCATCTTCATATCCTTTGTCACTTCTAACCTCGGCCGCGATCCGACACCAACCGACTCACCAGTTGGGCCGTATAGTCGACAACCGGAACGACACGCCCATAGTTCAGACGCGTCGGCCCGATCACACCCACCGCACCGATAATCTTCCGATCAGCGTTCATATAGGGAGAGACCACCAGAGAGGAACCCGAAAGTGAAAAGAGTTTGTTCTCTGAGCCAATAAAAATTCGAACCCCGTCACCCTGCTCTGTAAGATCAAGGAAATCCGCCAGGTCCCGCGTGCGTTCAAGATCATCGAAAAGACGGCGAACACGCTCCAGATCATCCGCCTCGCGAGTCCCCTCCAGCAGATTGGCGCGGCCCCGGACGATCAGACGCTCTCCGGTTTCGCCGGCGTTTTCCCAAAGCGCGATGCCGCTTTCGACCAGCGCCTGGGCCAGTGTGTCGATCTCACGTCGCCGGGAATCCATATCGCGACGCACTGTGCTGCGCAGTGCGCTGAGTGTTTTACCTCCGGCAAGGGCGTTCAGCAGGTTTGCCGCCTCGCGCATCGCCGAAGGCGTCAGCCCCGGCGGCGGGGTAAAAACGCGGTTCTCAACCTGGCCATCCGAAAGCACCAGCACAACCAGTGCCCGCCCCGGCCCGAGATTGACGAACTCAATATGTCGGATTTCGGCCTCGTCGTGCTTCGGCGCAAGGACAATACTGGCCCCCCGCGTAATCCCGGAAAGCGCAGCGCCCACGCGATCCAGCGTCGACGCCACATCAGGGGCTTCATGGCCCAGCGTGGATTCCAGAATTTCCCGATCCGCATGGGCAACCGCACCAACCTCCAGAAGCCCGTCAACAAACATGCGAAGCCCAAGCTGCGTCGGAATTCGGCCGGCCGAAATATGCGGACTGTTCAGAAGGCCAAGATATTCCAGGTCCTGCATGACATTGCGGATCGTGGCGGCGCTGATCTTTTCAGAGAAGCCGCGGGTCAGCGTTCGTGAGCCCACCGGATCGCCTGATTCCAGATAGGTTTCGACTACACGTCGAAACACCTCGCGCGAACGCTGGTTCAGTTCGGTCAGGATATTGCTGTTCGAGCCCATGGCATTGTCCGCATCACTGGAAGTTCAATAAAGGTGGGGAACGCGGCAGCGTCAATAACAGTTGCATCCCATATAGGGCTGGCGATACCTGAAGGCACCCAATTACAGGATGACAAAGATGCGGCCTTCCGGAAGAAAACTCGATCAACTTCGTGCAGTCAGCATCGAGACCAATGTCTCGTTGCATGCTGAAGGGTCCTGCCTCATCCGCATGGGAAATACCCATGTCATCTGCACCGCGACAATCGAAGACAAGACTCCGCCCTTCCTGAAGAACACGGGACTGGGTTGGGTAACGGCTGAATACGGCATGCTTCCCCGCGCCACAACCAGCCGCACTCGTCGGGAGGCTGCCGCTGGCAAGCAAGGCGGGCGGACGCAGGAGATTCAGCGCCTGATTGGCCGCTCGCTACGCGCGGGGATTGATCGCTCGGCGCTTGGCGAACGGCAGATTGTGGTGGACTGCGATGTGATCCAGGCCGATGGCGGCACACGTTGTGCCTCTATCACCGGCGGCTGGGTCGCCTTGCGCCTTGCGGTAAACAAGCTTCTTAAGGCCGGCCTTCTGACAAGCGATCCGATCATGGACAACGTCGCCGCCGTTTCCTGCGGGATCTACGCAGGCCAACCCGTGCTCGACCTGGATTACCCCGAGGACTCCGCCGCAGGCACCGATGGCAACTTCGTTTTGACGGGATCGCAACGATTGATCGAAGTTCAGATGTCAGCGGAAGGCGCGACCTTCTCACGGGAGCAGATGGCACAGTTGCTTGACCTTGCAGAGAGGGGCATTGCCGATCTTGTCGCGATCCAGAACTCGGCCATCGCATAATGCGGAAGTTTTCGGATCAAACACTTCTGGTTGCCACCCACAACAAGGGCAAGCTCGAGGAAATCGCCGACCTGCTGAAACCTTTTGGCATCTCGGTGGTTTCTGCGGCAGATCTGGGGCTGGCAGAGCCTGCGGAAACCGAGACGACCTTCGTCGGAAACGCGCGCATTAAAGCCCACGCCGCCGCTCGGGCAGCCGGTCTGCCTGCACTGGCGGACGATTCCGGTCTTTCCGTTCAGGCTTTGGGCGGCGCGCCCGGGGTCTATACGGCAGATTGGGCTGAAACGCCGGATGGCAGGAATTTCGGGATGGCCATGCAGCGCGTGCAAGACGAGCTTTGCAGCATCGCCGCCGCGCCACCTTATCATGCCAGCTTCTGCTGCACCTTGGTTCTCGCCTGGCCTGATGGCCATGACGAAGTGTTCGAAGGCCAGATGCCGGGGCATCTCAGCTGGCCTCCACGGGGGGATCAGGGGCATGGCTACGACCCGATTTTTATCCCCGAAGGTTACAGCCAGACCTTTGGTGAGATGGATCGCTGGGAAAAAAACCGGATCAGCCATCGCGCCAGAGCATTCCATAAGCTCATGGAGTGTTTCACGTGAAACATCCCCTGCCCCGGGCTCCCGCAGATACCGCGCCAATTGCGAAGGAAGACTGGCGGTCCGGAGGCTTCGGGCTGTATCTTCACTGGCCCTTCTGCCAGTCGAAATGCCCCTATTGCGATTTCAACAGCCATGTCGCCGGGAAGATCGACCAAAGTGCCTGGGCAGCCGCCTATGAACAGGAGATTGATCGCGTCGCCACAATGACAGGGCGGCGCGTACTCAATTCGATCTATTTTGGCGGTGGGACCCCTTCCCTGATGCGACCGGACACCGTGGCAGCGATCCTTGAACGCGCCGCAGATCACTGGGACTTCGCGAACGACATCGAGATTACGCTGGAGGCAAACCCCGGCTCTGTGGATGCGGCCAATTTTCAGGGCTATCGCACGGCTGGCGTGAACCGGGTTTCTCTCGGCATGCAGGCTCTGGACGACACCGACCTGCGAATGCTTGGCCGCAAGCATACCGTCGCAGAGGGGCTCCGCGCACTTGACATCGCGCAGGGTACGTTTGACCGCGTTTCCTTCGACCTTATCTATGCCCGCCAGAACCAAAGCCTTGAAAGCTGGCAGAAGGAGCTTGCCCGGGCTATCGCACTTGGCGCCTCCCATATGTCGCTATACCAGCTGACAATTGAACAAGGCACTGTCTTTGGCGAGCGCTTTGCACGCGGACAGCTGTTGGGCCTTCCCGATGAGAACCAGGGCGCAGATTTCTTCGCCGTGACACAAGACATGATGGAAGCAGCCGGGCTGCCTGCCTATGAGGTTTCCAATCACGCCCGCATTGGCACTGAATCCCGGCACAACATGATTTACTGGTCGGCAGGTGACTATGCGGGCGTCGGGCCCGGGGCGCATGGTCGCCTGACGCTTGGCGATACTCGCTATGCCACGACGATGCAGCCGATGCCCGTCCAATGGTGTGAAACAGCCAAAGATCGAGGCAATCTGGAACTGGAGCCGCTGGGAGAGATGGATTGCGCCCTCGAATACCTCCTGATGGGCCTCCGGCTCGGTAGCGGTATCTCACTTTCTCGTCTGGAGGCTATGGCACACGCATCCATCCGTGCCGGCAAGCTGGCCGAGCTGAGTGAGCTGGGCATGATCGACCTGCAAGCAGACACTTTGCGCGTCACAAGAAAGGGTCGCCCGCTTCTGAATGCGGTGATCGAGCAGCTGGCAGGGGCACTTTAGATGCGCATTCTCTGGCTTCTGCTCGGAGTGCTGGCCCTCGCCCTGGGTGTCATCGGCATTGTCACTCCGATCCTGCCCACGGTGCCATTCCTTATCCTTGCTGCATTCGGATTTTCGAAATCCTCAGAACGCCTCCATAACTGGATCATCTCGCATCCGAGGCTGGGGCCACCTATTATGGCCTGGCGCGAGCGGGGTGCGATTTCTCCTTGGGCGAAGCGGCTGAGCACAGGTTCAATGGTTGCTTCCGTACTGCTGGCTCTGGCAATCGGGCTGGATTATCGCGTCTTAGCCCTGCAGGCGACCGCAATGGCCGCCGCTGCATTGTTCATATGGACACGTCCCGACGCATGACAGAAAGCGTTTGGCACAGCAAATCCAGCTCGTCGAGCGACCGATAGCGAATCGACAATGTGCCCTCACCATCGACCCCATGCGCGATGGTCACGCCCATTCCAAGATTCGCTGACAGATCGAGTTCAAGGGCTCTTGTATCCGCATCTTTCTCCGATGCCCCGGCCTGAGCGGATCGCCGGTTGCGAGCGGGCGCCCCAACCTTCCGAACCAGCTCTTCGGTCTCCCGCACAGACAGGCCCTTCGCGATGACCTCTTGCGCAATGGCAGAGGCATCGGAATGGGTTACCAGTGCCCGTGCATGACCGGCGCTCAGCCGCCCGTCACGGACATGCCGCTGCACATCTTCGGGCAGGTTCAAAAGCCGCAGCAGGTTCGCGATATAGCTGCGGCTCTTGGAAAGCGCCTCTGCCAGCTTTTCCTGGGTATGGCCAAAACGGTCCATCAGCTGCCGGAAAGCCAGAGCCTCTTCGATCGCGTTCAGGTCCTCGCGCTGAATGTTCTCGATAATCGCGATCTCAAGCACTTCCGTGTCATCGAAATCCCGGATCAGAACAGGAAGCTGATGCAGGTTTGCAAGTTGGGCCGCCCGCCAGCGCCGCTCACCCGCCACAATCTCATATCCCGCTTCCACCGGCCTTACGATCAGCGGCTGCAATACACCCTTCTGACGGATCGACGCTGCAAGATCCTCCAGATCACCATCCGTAAAACTGCGACGGGGCTGATCCGGGTTCGGCTTTATGGCCTCGATGGGCAGGACATCCGGCTTTCGGGCGGTTCCCGGAACCTCCTGAGGGTTGCTCACGCTCACATCGGCCATCAACGCGGAAAGGCCACGGCCAAGGCCACGGCGTTCAACTTTCTTTTCCATCGTCAGATCCTTTCCTGCGCTAATCCGTGCCGCACCGCCAGTTCCAGAGCCAAGGCGCGATAAGCTTCGCTTCCCTTGGAGGCAGAATCATAAGTCAGCACCGGCATTGCATAAGAAGGCGCCTCGCTGACGCGGACATTCCGCGGCACGATGGTCTTGAAAACCAGATCACCCAGCGTCGCACGGGCATCAGCCTCAACCTGCTGGGAAAGGTTGTTCCGCGCATCGTGCATGGTCAGAACCACCCCTTCGATCCGCAAGGCAGGATTTGCTGCCTCCCGGACCTGGCGGATGGTCAGCATGAGCTGGGACAAGCCCTCCAACGCGAAAAACTCGCTCTGCAAAGGAATAAGCACCGAATGTGCGGCGCAAAGGGCGTTCACGGTCAGCAAGCTCAGCGAGGGTGGGCAGTCCAGCAGGACATAATCCAGCTTCAGATTGTCGATATCGATGGCGCGCAAGGCATCGTGCAACAGAAAACTGCGCTTCTCGTTCGCTACAAGCTCGATATCGGCCGAGGCAAGATCTGCGTTGGCCGGACAAATCAACAGGTTCTCGATGATTGTGGTCTGAACCGCGTCCGAGATCGGCACATCATCCAGCAGCACGTCGTAAGTGGTAACTGCCCGGTCTTGTGCCTCAATCCCGAGGCCGGTGGACGCATTCCCCTGCGGATCAAGATCAACCACCAGCACCCGGGCACCCAGTTCGACCAGCCCGGCCGCCAGATTGATGGCGGTTGTCGTCTTTCCAACGCCACCCTTCTGATTGGTGACCGCCACGATACGGGGAAGCTTCGGTCGGCTGGGATCAGACATGACGGATCTTCGAAAGTTTCAGGATTTCAGAGTTCGCACTTGTGATACTCGGGAAGCGTACAAGATCAAAGTGCCAATGCTGCATTGCAGCCTCAATCTCCTGCCCGGCGGTCTCGCCCTTCGGAAAAATACATATCCCGTCTGGTGCGAGGAGCGGTGAAGCCAAGGTGCAAAGATCCGTCAAAGGCGCCAGCGCGCGCGCAGAAACGACATCAGCACGAAGTTCCACCGGCAGATTTTCCACGCGGCAAGCATAAACCTTTACAGGAAGCGCAAGCTCCATCGCAACCTGCCGCAGAAACGTTGCCTTTCGCTGGTCAGATTCAACCAGAACAAAATTCAACTCCCGCTCCAGATCGCGACTCAGAATCGCCAGAACAAGCCCCGGAAGACCCCCACCAGAGCCGAGATCCACCCAACTTGAAGCCTGGGCAGGCAGCATTCTGAAAAGCTGGGCGGAATCGGCAATATGCCTTGTCCAGATATCGGCAACCGTTCCTTTTGAAACGAGGTTGATCGCCTTGTTCCACTTTTCCAGCAGCTTGACATACCGCGTCAGCGCATCAGATGTTTCACGTGAAACATCTACTCCGATACCATCAGGAAGCGTCACGAGGCAATCCGTTCAGGTTTCTCTTTTGAAATCCGCGCCATTATCAGAACCAAAGCCGCAGGCGTCATCCCTTCGATCCGGCTTGCCTGACCAATATTGGCCGGCTGTATCCGGCTGAGCTTGTCTGCCAGCTCATTCGAAAGCCCTGAAATGGCGCGGTAATCCAGCGAGGGTGGGATCATATTTCCCTCATCCTGCCGAATTGCCATCACATCCGTCTTCTGCCGATCCGAAAATGCATCATAGAGCGCATCAATGCGCAGCTGCATCTTGATATCATCCGGCAGACTATCAAAATCTTCGGCCAGGCCACGCAGATCATTCGGCCCAACATCAGGGAAGGTCAAAAGCTGCAACGCCGAGCGCCGCCCCCCTTCCAGGCTCACATTGATCCCCATGGCAACGGCCTCTTTCGGTGCCACCTGACACGCAGACAGCGCAGCACGGCCCTGGGCAAGCTGCCTCGACTTCGTTTCAAACAATGCCCAGCGTTCATCGCTGATACAACCGGCCTCGCGGCCCTTCGTTGTCAACCTCTGATCCGCATTATCTGCACGAAGCAACAACCGAAACTCTGCTCGGGAAGTGAACATGCGATATGGCTCGGTGACGCCGAAGGTCAGGAGATCATCGATCATTACGCCGATATAGCTATCGGTGCGCGAGAAGATGATGGCATCGCGCCCCAGCGCCGTCGCCGCAGCGTTCAGGCCTGCAACCAGCCCCTGCGCCGCAGCTTCTTCATATCCCGTCGTGCCATTGATCTGCCCGGCAAAGTAAAGCCCCTGAAGCGCACGCGTTTCCAGCGTCTGCTTCAGGCTGCGAGGATCGAAGAAATCGTATTCGATAGCATAAGCCGGCTGAAGAATACGGGTGTTCTCCAGCCCGCGGATGGACCGCACATAAGCTTCTTGCACTTCAATCGGCAAGGAGCTGGAAATCCCATTCGGATAGACCGTATCGTCATCCAGGCCCTCAGGTTCAAGAAACACCTGATGGCTGGTCTTGTCAGCAAAACGAACAACCTTATCCTCGATCGAGGGGCAGTATCGCGGCCCTACTCCTTCGATATGCCCCCCATACATCGCTGACCGATCCAGATTTTTCCGAATGATGTCATGCGTCTGCTCGTTAGTATGAGTAATTCCGCAAGAGATCTGCCGGACAAAAGGTTTCCGGTGGGGAAAGGAAAACAGAACCGGATCGGCATCGCCCTCCTGCCTGTCCAGAATCGACCAGTCGATGCTCCGTCCATCCAGTCGCGGTGGAGTTCCGGTTTTCAGCCGACCGCGCGGCAGATCAAACTCTGCAAGGCGATCCGCCAGCAGGATCGAAGGCCTGTCCCCCATCCGGCCAGCACTGCGCTTCACATCACCAATGTGAATCACGCCATTGAGGAAGGTTCCCGCCGTCAGGATCACCTGTCGCGCAAGTATCTCGCTTTGATCTGCGAGCATGACACCATGAACCTTGCCATCCCTGGCAAGGATATCGGCCACTTCTCCCTCAACAATCTCAAGATTTTCATAATTGGAAAGCGCTGCAAACATTTCGGCCCGATAGATCTTGCGATCCGCCTGCGCCCGAGGCCCCTGCACTGCCGGGCCTTTCCGCCTGTTCAGCAGACGAAACTGAATTCCTGCACGGTCGGCAACACGGCCCATCACACCATCCAGCGCGTCGATTTCGCGCACGATATGCCCCTTCCCAAGCCCACCAATGGCCGGGTTACAGGACATGGTGCCGATATCTGCCATTCGCAACGTTACCAATGCCGTGCGCGCACCCATCCGCGCAGCTGCTGCCGCAGCCTCACAGCCCGCATGACCTGCGCCAATGACAATGACATCGAAATGTTTCACGTGGAACACTCCTACTTTCCGATGCAGAAACTCGAGAAAATCTCACCGAGGATATCTTCAACCCCGATCCTGCCAATCAGCATATCCAGCGACCGGCTCGCCGCACGAAGGGATTCGGCAACCAGTTCTACCCGGCTATCATAGCTGGACAGCCAGGCAAGTGCGACCTTCAATGACGCGGCCGCATCCATCAAGGCCAGCCTCTGACGTTCACGGATCAGCAGCGGCTCACCATCATAGCGACCGCTCAATTGCTGGCCAATCCGTTCAACCAACCTGTCGAGGCCCTGCCCCGTCTTGCCAGAAACAGAAAGAATATCGGCATCTTCCCACAGATCAGCCTTACCGAGGAGGATGATATCCCCCTCCTTCGGTGTCATCGGCAACACATCGGCTCTGTTTTCCAGCAGGAATATCCGCAGATCGGCCTGACCCGCGCGCTCTATGGCACGGGCAATACCGATGCCCTCCACATGATCGTCGGTTTCGCGCAGCCCCGCAGTATCCAGCAAGGTGACCGGAAATCCGGCGATGTCCATTCGGACTTCGATCACATCGCGCGTCGTGCCTGCGACCTCGGAGGTAATCGCAGCCTCCCGCCCCGCCAACGCATTTAGCAGCGTCGACTTGCCTGCATTCGGTGCACCAACGATCGCCACCTCGAAGCCTTGACGGACCCTTTCTGCGACCGCAGATGCCGAAATCTCTTTCTGCATCTCATCGAGGAGAGTGGTGGTAATATCACGAACCTCAGGGGTAACGTCGACCGGGACATCCTCATCAACAAAATCAATCGTCGCTTCAATCAGCGCAGCCGCGCGCAGCAGGCGCCCGCGCCACGCCTCCACCCGCTGACCGATATGCCCGGAAAGAACGCGCACAGCCTGACGACGCTGAGCCTCGGTTTCCGCGTCGATCAGATCGGCCAGTGCTTCGACCTGAGCAAGATCCAGTCGCCCGTTCTCTAGGGCCCGGCGCGTAAACTCCCCGGGACCCGCAGGCCGCAAGCCTGGAATCGTTGACATCGCGCGCAGGACGGCACCCGTTACGGCAATCGAACCATGGAGGTGGAACTCTGCAACGGCCTCCCCCGTAAAGCTCCGCTCCGCGCCGAACAGCAGCAGCAGGCCTTCGTCCAAAATCTCGCCATCCAGCTCGATCTTGCGAAGGACGGCCTGACGTTCAGGTGGCAAAGCGCCACGCGTCAGCTTTCGCGCAGCCTCAAAGGCTGCGGGTCCGGACACCCGAATGATCGCCACGCCCGCACGTCCGCGAGCCGAGGCCAAGGCATAAATCGTATCCATCCCGCACCCGTATCACGCCGTGATCAGGTATTCATCGAATCGAAGAATTCGGAATTGCTCTTGGTCTGCTTCAGCTTCCCGATCAGGAACTCGATGGCATCCGTGGTACCCATCGGGTTCAGGATACGGCGCAGCACATAGGTCTTTTGCAGATCCGCCTTCTCGACCAGAAGATCCTCCTTCCGGGTACCGGATTTGAGAATATCCATCGCCGGGAATACCCGCTTGTCCGCGACTTTACGGTCCAGCACGATCTCGCTGTTACCTGTGCCCTTGAATTCTTCAAAGATCACTTCGTCCATCCGGCTGCCCGTGTCGATCAGCGCCGTTGCGATGATGGTCAACGAGCCGCCTTCCTCGATGTTTCGCGCCGCCCCAAAGAACCGCTTCGGCCTCTGCAGAGCATTGGCATCAACACCGCCGGTCAACACCTTGCCGCTCGACGGTACCACGGTGTTGAAAGCCCGGCCCAGACGCGTAATCGAGTCCAGCAGGATAACGACATCACGCTTGTGCTCGACCAGGCGTTTCGCCTTCTCGATCACCATTTCCGCCACCGCAACGTGCCGGGTGGCAGGTTCGTCGAAGGTCGAGGAAACGACCTCGCCCCTGACGCTGCGCTGCATGTCCGTCACTTCTTCAGGACGTTCGTCGATCAGCAGAACGATCAGATAGCATTCCGGGTGGTTAACCTCGATGGAATGCGCAATATTCTGCAAAAGCACGGTTTTACCCGTGCGCGGCGGTGCCACGATCAGCGCCCGCTGGCCCTTCCCGATAGGGGCCACCAGGTCAATGATACGGGCCGAACGGTCCTTGATGGTCGGGTCTTCAATTTCCATCTTCAGCCGCTCATCGGGGTAAAGCGGCGTCAGGTTGTCGAAATGGACCTTGTGCTTGGCCTTCTCGGGATCGTCAAAGTTGATTCGCTCCGCTTTCACGAGGCTGAAATAGCGCTCATTGTCCCGCGGCCCCTGAATGACACCCTCGATGGTGTCCCCGGTGCGCAGGCTGAACTGGCGGATCATCTCGGGGCTGACATAGATGTCATCGGGACCAGGCAGATAGTTGGCTTCGGGGCTGCGCAAAAAGCCAAAGCCATCCTGCAACACTTCCAGAACGCCGTCGCCGCCAATCTCCCAGCCTTCTTCGGCATGCTCTTTCAGGATCGAGAACATCATCTCGCCCTTCCGCATGGAAGGCGCGTTCTCGATCTCCCATTCCTCGGCCATCGCCAGCAGTTCTGCCGGGGTCTTGGCTTTCAGATCGGAAAGGTTCAGCCGTTCAAGGGTCATGGGAAATGGTCCATCCACGAAAGCCCCAATGGGGGCCCGGATCGTTCTGTCATCGGGAAACGCATCAGGCCGGACGGCCCTGCTCAGCGGCCCACATAAGCCTGCGACAGCCCTGAGTCAACAAAATCAGAACTTCACGATGACCGAGGCCACGATCACGATCATCAGAAGCGTCGGAACTTCGTTCATCATCCGGTAGGTCCGCCCGGTCTTTGCATTCATCCCAGCGACGAAATCCTTGCGGCGGGCGGCAAGCCACATGTGAAACCATGTCATGCCAAGCACGCTCGCGGCCTTTGTCCAGGGCCAGATCATCGACCAGTCCACAATGCCGGGCGTGAGTACAAGGGCGAGTCCGAAAAGCCAGGTCGCGATCATCGCAGGATTCATGATCGCCCGCAGCAGACGCCGCTCCATAAGCTGAAAAAGAGCATCGGTTTCCGAACCTTTTGACACTTTTTCAACGTGATAGACGTAGAGCCGAGGCAGGTAGAACAGACCTGCCATCCAGCTGATCACCGAGATCACATGCAGGAACTTCAGCCAAGGATAGGCTCCCACCAGAAAATCGCCCATGTCTGCCTCCTGCTGTGCTTACCTCTTATTAATAAAAGAAAGAGAAAAAGGAATGATGTGATTGGGGCAGTGGATAACAGGATTTGCGGCGCAACCCCCAGGCTTTTCCACATACGCCCGATGGTGGATAACTTCGCATAACCTATGGAAGAAACCAGAAAATTTGGAACTTTCTCCATTATTTTCAGATAGATGAGCTTTTCTCGCAAACAGCGGTCAGCCATACCGGCATTGTGTGTTACTCCGCTGTCCCAAGCCGCCGGGATGTCCTTCCCACAGGTGGAAAAGATTCCGGCTTTGCTTGACAAACCGGGATTGCCGTCGCCAATCCTTGCCAGACGCCTGAATGACCCCAAGACCGACCTTGGGAACAAACCCAGATTTTCCACAGATACGCCCCCAGATGCCGCGCCAGATCCTGCTTGCCTCCGCTTCCCCAACGCGCCTCGCGCTTCTGCATAACGCAGGGGTCGCGGCGAGTGCGCTGCCCGCCCGCATTGATGAGGAAACCATCCGCGCCGCGCTGGAGGCTGAGGGCGCACATCCGCAGGATATCGCCGATGCTCTCGCCGAGATGAAGGCGCGCAAGATCGCTGAACGGCATCCCGATGCGCTGGTTCTTGGCTGTGATCAGGTGCTGGAGTTTGATCGTCGTGCCTGGGGCAAGCCCGCCTCGCCCGATGAAGCGCGGGTTCAACTGCTTGCGATGCGTGGCAAGACCCATCGGCTGCTGTCAGCCCTGGTTCTTTACGATCAGGCAAAGCCGGTCTGGCGCCATATCGGCCGGGTGGATCTGACCATGCGGGAGTTTTCCGACGCCTGGCTGGATGGCTACATTTCCCGCAACTGGGACAGCCTGCGCCACTCTGCCGGGGGATATAAGCTGGAAGAAGAGGGCGTGCGGCTTTTCACCGACATCCGGGGTGATTACTTTGCAGTTCTGGGGCTGCCGCTTCTGCCGCTGCTGGCCTATCTGGAACTTCGGGGGTTCATCGAGACATGACAGACCATCCGCGCCTTCCGCTGGCCGGCGTGATCGGCTCTCCGATCGCGCACAGCCGTTCGCCCGCGCTGCATGGCTACTGGCTGCGCCGCTATGGCATCAAGGGCCATTATATCCCGATGGACATTGCGCAGGCCGATCTGCCAGAGGCGCTGCGCCTGCTGCCCCGCATGGGCTTTGTCGGGCTGAACGTCACTATTCCGCATAAAGAGACCATTCTCGGCCTTGCCGATATCGTGACAGATCGCGCGGCGTTGATCGGTGCGGCCAATACGCTGATCTTCCGCAAAGATGGTCGGATTCACGCCGACAATACCGATGGCGCGGGGTTCATAGCGAATTTGCGGCAGAACGCTCCGCAGTGGAACCCCGCCGCAGGGCCGGCTGTGGTCTTTGGGGCGGGGGGTGCTGCACGGGCTGTTGTCGCTGCCTTGATCGAAGTTGGCGCGCCCGAAATCCGTATCGCAAACCGTACCCGGCCACGCGCCGAAGTCTTTCGCAGCGATTTCGGGGCGAAGGTGATGGTGCATGACTGGATTCAGGCTGGAAACATGCTCGAAGGTGCGGCGACTGTGGTTAATACCACCTCGCTGGGCATGACAGGCAAGCCGGAGTTTCGGGTGCCGCTTGATGCGATGGAACCGGGCGCCCTTGCGACGGATCTGGTCTATACACCGCTGAAAACCCAGTTCCTGATTGAGGCAGAGGCGGCGGGAGCCACGGTGGTCGACGGTCTTGGCATGTTGCTCCATCAGGCTGCGCCGGGATTCGAACGCTGGTTTGGCCATCGCCCCGAGGTTGATGAAGCGACCAGGCAGGCGGTTCTGTCAGCATGACAGCGTTTCGGCTTGGCCTCACCGGCTCGATTGGGATGGGAAAATCCACGACGGCGGAGTTTTTCCGCAAATCTGGTTTGCCGGTATGGGATGCGGATGCGGCCGTGCATCGCCTTTACGCGCCGGGCGGCGCGGCTGTTGCGCCGATTGCCAGGCTGATCCCGACCGCAGCGTCGGAGCTCGGGGTTTCACGCGACGTGCTGAAACAGGAACTGGCGAAAGACCCTGCCTTTCTTGCCGATATCGAGGCTATTGTTCATCCGCTCGTCGCAGCAGACCGGGACAGGTTCGCGGCAGAAACAGTCACTGATATTGCTGTTTTTGATATTCCTCTTCTTTTTGAGAAGGGGACAGAGGCGGAAATGGATGCCACGCTTCTGGTGACCGCCCCCCCTGCCCTGCAACGCGCGCGCGTACTAGCAAGACCCGGAATGACTGAGGCGCAGTTTGGCCTTATCCTCTCGCGGCAGATGCCCGACCCGCAGAAACGCGCCCGCGCGACACATATCATCGAAACGCTGAGCCTCGCCTCCGTCGAGGCGGCGGTCACGGCGCTGATCGCCTATATTCGGGAGAGCTGCGATGCGTGAGATCGTCCTTGATACCGAAACCACGGGATTCGAACCTTCCGAAGGGCATCGTATTGTCGAGATTGGCGCGGTCGAACTGTTCAATCATCTGCCGACCGGCAGGACGTTTCACGTTTACCTGAACCCCGAACGCCCTATGCCGAAAGAGGCGTTCGAGGTGCACGGGCTGGGGGATGATTTTCTGCGCGACAAGCCCCTGTTCCGGCAGGAAGCGCAGAATTTCCTCGATTTTGTGGGCGAAGCCAAGCTGGTCATCCACAATGCCAGCTTCGACATGAAATTCCTGAACTGGGAGTTGCGGACCCACGGCTTTCCGCAACTGCCGAACAATCAGGCTATCGACACGCTGATGATCGCGCGGTCAAGATTTCCGGGCTCGCCCGCCTCGCTGGATGCGCTGTGCCGTCGGTTCGGTATCGACAATTCGATGCGTGAAAAGCACGGAGCACTTCTCGACAGCGAAATTCTGGCAGAAGTCTATCTTGAACTGATCGGCGGGCGGCAGCCTGACCTTGTTCTGGCCCCGGCCAGCGTCACCCCGCGCAAGGATGCGGTTCAGGAAGATTCGACATGGCGTCCGCGTCCACGTCCGACCCCGCTTGCTCCGCGGATCACTGCGACGGAAGCCGCCGCCCATGAGGCCTTTGTGGCAAAGATGGGCGACGGGGCAATCTGGCTCAAGCGTGGCTGATTACTGAACCGGAACCGCTTCGGCGGATTGTGCCTGGGCGCGGCGCGCCAGTTCCTGACGATACAGCGCCAGATAATCCACGGTGTCGATATTCAGCGGCGGGAAGCCACCATCGCGCGTAATGTCCGAGATGATGCGGCGCACGAAGGGGAACAGAAGGCGCGGGCATTCGATCAGCAGGAACGGATGCAACTGCTCGTCCGGCACGCCCTCGACGTGGAAAATCCCGCCGTAATCCAGCTCCAGCAGGAACAGCGTGTCGCCGTTGGCTTTGTTCTTCGAGGTCACACGGAACTTGTGCATCACCTCGTACTGGTGATCCGCAGGGCGCTTGCGGGCGTCAAGGCTGACCGCCACCTGCACATCGGGCTGCACATCACCGCCCTGAAGGCCCTTCTGCGCGACAACATTTTCAAAGGACATGTCACGGATGAACTGGGCGAGAACGCTCATCCGCACCTGGGAGCCGCCGTTCTGCGCTTCGCCCTGGCCCTGAGTTTCGCCATTGGCTTCGGTCATTGCAAATCTCCTGTTGGTTTGGCCATTCCGGCCACCTTGATCCTGTTCTTCCTAGCATCCGCCGCGCGGCGCCTCAATCCTGCGTCCAGCCCGAACGTCGCGCTGGTGGCGGTCCCGAAGGCGGCTCGTCCAGTTCGACGAAATCCGCGTCAATCACCACGCCGTGCCGGTGCGGATCATTCATGGGCGGGCGGTGCATCTGCACCCGGCGGCCGACCATGGCAATGATCATATGCCGGACCGGAGGCAGCAGCAGCAGCAGCCCCAGCGTATCGCCCAGAAAACCCGGAAGGATCAGAAGGATCGCAGCCATCATGATCAGGCCACGCTGCGCCATGGGTGATAACGGATCCCCGATCCCGTTCATGGCCTGACGCAGATCAAGTGCCATGCGTTGCCCTTGCAGCCGCAGCAGACCGGAACCCAGAACCGCCGTGCCCAGGATCACCAGCAGCGACAGGCCAAGGCCCAGCCAGCCACCGACCGTGATGAACAGTGCTATTTCAATCAGCGTCAGCACCAGGATCGGGCCAAACAGCCGCATCTTGCAATCTCCCGCCATGAACTTCGTGGTGTGAAGGTAGACTTGTCCACACCCCTTCCCTACATAGGGGCGAAGGGGGCCAGTTACCAACCCCAACCACCAACCGACGTGCCGAGGCCAAATGAACAACGCGCTGATCCAACTTCTTGTCCTTGCCGGGATCGCGGTCTTCCTGATCCTCAAGCTGCGCAGCGTTCTGGGCACGCGCGAAGGCTTTGAAAAGCCGCCCTTGCCGCCCGAGGAAGCTGCCCGGCCAGACCCGGTTCAGCAGCGTAAATTCGATGTGATCGAGGGCGGACCGGATCGCGACATCACTGATCATGTGCCCGAGGGCAGCCCCGCTGCCGTCGCGCTTGCCGCGATGAAACAGGCGGAGCCGTCGTTTTCGGTCAACACTTTTCTTCAGGGTGCCCGCGGCGCCTATGAAATGATCCTGATGGCGTTCGAGCGGGGCGATCTGTCGCAGGTTAAGGCGTTCCTGTCGCCGGACGTCTACGACAGCTTCGCTTCGGCTGTGCGCGCGCGTGAAGAACAGGGTCTGACGGTCGAGGCAAGCTTTGTCGGCCTGCGGGAAATGGGGCTGAACGATGCCACTTTCGATCAGACCACGCGCGAGGGTGAAGTGACGGTGCGCTTTGTCGGAGAGCTTACCTCGGTCGTTCGCAACAAGGCTGGCGAAGTGATCGAAGGCAGTCCGACCGAGGTGAAGCGCCAGCGTGATGTCTGGACCTTCGCGCGCCGTATGGGTGCCGCCGATCCCAACTGGCAGCTTGTCGCGACCGGGGAGTGATGGGTGCCGCTCGCGCCTTTCTGCTCGCGGCAATTCTTGCCGTCGGTGCGGCGATGAGCGCGCAGGCACAGATCCTGTCCTTTCACGATCTCGACGGCTGGGAAGAAGATGATCAGCGCGCGGCGCTGAAGGTCTTTCAGGACAGCTGCGATTTGCTGAAGGAACCCGAATGGGGGCCGATCTGCAAATTCGCGACCCAGGCGGGGGCAAGCCCCGCCTCGGCTCGGAAGTTTTTCGAGCTTTTCTTCCGTCCGCTGGTTATAGGCACACCGCCTGCCCTCTTCACCGGATATTATGAGCCGGAGCTGCACGGATCGCTCACGCGGTCACCAAGATATGCCTGGCCGATCTATGGTCGTCCGCCGGAACTCCGTGACGGCATGCAGTTTCACAGCCGCGCGGCCATCGAAGGCGGTGCACTGCGCGGACGCGGGCTGGAGCTTGCCTGGCTGGAAGATCCGGTTGAGGTGTTTTTCTTGCAGATTCAAGGATCTGGCCGCATCCGTCTGCCTGATGGCCGTGTAATGCGGGTGGGATATGCGGGCAAGAACGGCCACCCCTACCGCTCGGTCGGGCAAGAGATGATCCGTCGTGGCACGCATACGCCTGATCAGGTTTCGGCGCAGGCGATCCGGTCCTGGGTGCGATCTAATCCTGGCACGGGAATGGATCTGCTGGATACCAACCCCTCTTATGTGTTTTTCCGCCGACTGCCCGATCTTGCACCAGAGAAGGGTCCGATCGGCGCGATGGGCCGGTCCATCACGGGGATGCGGTCACTGGCGGTCGACCCGGCGCATAATCCGCTGGGTGCACCGATCTGGATCGAGAAGACGGGCCGCGCACCGCTGCACCGCCTGATGGTGGCGCAGGATACTGGCGGTGCGATCAAGGGCGCGCAACGTGCCGATATCTTCTACGGGACGGGCGATGCTGCGGGTGATGCGGCGGGGGCGGTCAAGGACGGCGGGCGTATGGTCGTACTTCTGCCCATCGACCTTGCCTATGCGCTTTACCCCGAGGGCTGAGCCATGGCCCGCCGTCGCAGCCTTCGCCCGGACGAGCGCGAGCTCTGGCAGGCCGTGGCCCGCACCGCGCGGCCGATGCATGGTGGCAACCACCTGCCTCCGGCCGATGAAACGCCGGAGGCGCCGCTGCATCGGCCCGAGGTGCAACCCACCCCGCCGGAACCAGGCCTGAATCGCTTTCGCATCGGCGAGCGCAGCAAGACCGAGGCGCGGCACGATCTGCAACCTTCCTTGCCGGATCGTCTTACTGCCCAGCCTGTCCAGATGGATCACAAGCAGCATGGCCGCATGATCCGTGGCAAGCTGGTGCCCGAGGCGCGGATCGACCTACACGGCATGACCGTCGCTGAAGCCCATCCCGAACTCATCCGTTTTGTGATGAACAGCTGGTCTCAGGGGCTGCGGCTGGTTCTGGTGATCACCGGAAAGGGCAAACCCGGGCCGGATTTCGGCCCCATCCCGCAGCGTTATGGCGTGCTGAAACATCAGGTGCCGCACTGGCTGCGCCTGCCGCCACTCGGTCCCTGCGTGCTGCAAGTGACCGAGGCGCATCTGAAGCATGGCGGAACAGGGGCTTACTACGTCTATCTGCGGCGCGGGCGCTAGTTCGCCAGTTCCTCCGCCACCGCGCCCACGGGCCGGAGCACGATCTGCGTGGCGCTTTGCACCGTCAGCACGACTCCGGGCAGCAGACCCACCTTGCCGCGCTGATCAGATCCGAAAGCCGCGTCCACATCCCCGATCCGGTTCATCAGCTGGATCAGCGCCGGGCTGTCACCGAGGTTGAAGTGTCCTGCACCTTCGGAAAATGCCACGGTATCAAGGAAGGTGACCTTCAGATCTGCGACGCGCGAAATATCGCGCAGGTTCCCCAGCCGCTCCGGGGCGCCCGTGAGCTTGGCTGAAATATTCAGCAATGTATCGCGGTCGGACCCGAAGATGAGGAAGGGCTGCGGCAATGTCCCGTAGGCACGGGCCTGCGTGCGGAACAGATCCACGTCGATATCGGGCGAGATCAGAATCACGCCAGAAATGCGCCGCATCAGATCCTTGTTGTTGCGGATGGCGACCTGACGCAGCGCCTCCATCGTGAGGGCAGAGCCCATCGAATGTGCGACAAGCACGATCCGCTCCGCGCCAGCATCGGCGGCGCGGTCCATCAGCTCCTCCAGCCCGTCGCGGGCAAACATCGAGGAATCGCGATCCGCCACATAACCCAGCGGATTTCCGGCGGAAGGCCAGGAATAGTGCAGCGTCACGCCCGGCATGTTCAGGTCATGGCTCAACTGGGCGATTCGATACAGGCCCTCGGCAAAAGTGTTATTGAAACCATGGACATAGATAACCGCATCCCGCTTGCCGCGGGGCAGGCTGCTCAGAGCGGTGGACAAATCCTTCTGGAAGGTCGCCGCATTCGGATGGATGAGCTGTTCCGTCGTCAGGAAGTCCTTGGCCGGATCAGGCTTTCCGCCGCGCCGGGGGAAGGTGATCGACCCGAGCTTGCGTTCCGGTGGTACGGAAATCTCGAACCGGGCGAAATGCTCGGTCTCTGACCGCTGCCTGCCGAAGGTGCCGGTTTCAGGGTCGATCTGTCGTGTTGTCGCGACGAAAATCTCTTCGACGGCGCCAACCTCCGCCGCCGCCGGGTCCAGTGTGATCGCGCCCCGCGGTGAACAGGCGACCAGAAGTGTCAGGGCGATGCCAAGGGCAATACGATGGGCGGTCACGAGAAAACTCCTGCTACGCCCAAGGCATTGCCGATTTGACGCCGCGCGCCAAGAGGGATCAGAGGACGTAACGGCTCAGATCGGCGGATTTCGCCAGCGCCCCCACATTCTGTTCAACAAAGGCACCGTCAACCACAACCGTTTCACCAGCGCGGTCCGGGGCGGTGAAGGACAGTTCTTCAAAAACGCGTTCCAGAATCGTGTAAAGCCGCCGCGCGCCGATATTCTCGACGCTGCGGTTCACGTCGGCCGCAATCCGGGCCAGCGCGGCGATCCCGTCTTCGGTAAAGCTGACCGTCACCTCTTCGGTGGCCATCAGTGCGGCATACTGACGGGTCAGCGCATTGTCCGTCTCGGTCAGGATGCGGACAAAATCGCCCTCGGTCAGCGCCTGCAATTCTACCCGGATCGGCAGACGACCCTGCAATTCCGGCAGCAGATCCGAGGGTTTGGCCACATGGAAGGCACCTGAAGCGATGAACAGGATGTGGTCGGTTTTTACGGGGCCGTATTTGGTGGAAACCGTCGTGCCCTCGATCAGCGGCAGCAGGTCGCGCTGCACACCTTCCCGGCTGACATCGGCGCCACGGGCATCGGCGCGGGCGCAGATCTTGTCGATCTCATCCAGAAAGACGATGCCGTTTTCCTGCACCGCTTCCAACGCAGCGGCCTTGACCGCCTCGTCATCCAGCAGTTTGTCAGCCTCCTGCCCCAGCAGAATGTCATAGCTGTCCGCCACGGTCATTTTCTTGCGGGTAGTGCGGCCACCGAAGGCTTTGAACAGGTCTTGAAGGCCCTGCATCTGCATTTCCATGCCGTTGCCACCGCCCATCATCATCGGGAAAGGGGCGCTGTCGGCCACATCCAGCTCGATCATGTTCTGATCCAGCTCGCCGGACTTGAGCTTCTTGCGGAACATCTCGCGTGTCTGTTCACGGGCGTCCTTGCCGGCGATGGCCTCGATCACCCGATCCTCGGCGGCCTTGAGCGCGCGGGCCTTCACATCCTCGCGCATCCGCTCGCGCGTTTCGATCATCGCTGCATCCACCAGATCGCGGATGATGCTGTCCACATCGCGGCCCACATAGCCCACTTCGGTAAACTTCGTCGCCTCAACCTTGAGGAAGGGCGCGCGGGCCAGCCGGGCCAGACGGCGGCTGATCTCGGTCTTGCCGACGCCGGTAGGGCCGATCATCAGGATGTTCTTGGGGTAAACCTCGTCGCGCAGGTCATCGCCCAACTGTTTGCGCCGCCAGCGGTTGCGCAGCGCAACGGCAACCGCACGCTTGGCATCGGCCTGCCCGATGATGAAACGATCCAGTTCCAAGACGATCTCGCGCGGGGTGAGGTTGGTCATTTCGCGATCCGCTCCACCGTCAGATTTCCATTCGTGTAAACGCAGATGTCCGCTGCGATGGCCATGGCCTTGCGGGCGATGGTTTCGGCGTCGAAATCGGTCTGCATCAGCCCGCGCGCGGCGGCGAGCGCGAAGTTGCCGCCCGATCCGATGGCGGCGATGTCATGCTCCGGCTCCAGCACGTCACCTGCGCCGGTGATGACAAACAGGTCCGCACCGTCCGTCACGATCAGCATGGCCTCCAGATTGCGGAGGTATTTGTCCATCCGCCAGTCTTTCGCCAGATCGACGCAGGCACGCGCCAGCTGACCCGGTGCGGTTTCCAGCTTCTTCTCCAGCCGCTCCAGCAGGGTGAAGGCATCGGCGGTCGATCCGGCGAAGCCGCAGACCACATCGCGCCCGCCAGGCGACAGCCTGCGCACCTTGCGGGCCGTGCCCTTGATAACGGTCTGGCCCAGGCTCACCTGTCCGTCGCCCGCCACCACCACCTCGCCGCCGCGCCGGACGGCCAGAATGGTGGTTCCGTGCCAGCCGGGAAACTTGTCGTCTGCCATTGCGCATCCTCCTGCCGGCAATATGGCGCCGGGGCGGGGCGGCCACAACCCCGGTGCCGGTTCTGCAATCTTTACATCCGGGTGATCTGTGCTAGTGGCAGGCAAACGCCCTGCGCGCGGAGATGTATCAGTTGGACGTGGAATACAGGACGCCCGGCAATGGTTTGTGTGCCGTTGTGGTGACCTTCAACCGTTTTGCTCAGATCACCCGGACGGTGGAACGGCTTCTGGCCGGGCCACTGGACCGTTTGATCGTGGTCGACAACGGTTCGACCGATGGCTCGCGCGAATGGCTGGCGGCGCAGCCGGATGCGCGGCTGGATGTTCTGGAAATGGCGGAAAATCTTGGCGGGGCAGGCGGGTTCGAGGCCGGGCTGCGCCATGCGGTTACCACCTGCGATCCTGACTGGATCGTGGTGATGGACGACGATGCACGGCCAGAGCCAGGTGCACTTACGGCGTTTCTGGAAACGGACAAAAGCGGCTGGGATGCAGTGGCTGCGGCGGTCTATTATCCCGACGGGCGGGTTTGCGGCATGAACCGGCCGGTGCTCAACCCGTTCTGGCACCCTTCGATCTTCCTGCGCACCATGGCGGGCGGGGGACGGGCGGCCTTTCACCTGACGGATGCGGATTATGTGAAAGACGCGCCCACGCCGGTGGATGGCGGGTCTTTCGTCGGTCTCTTTCTGTCGCGCCGGGCCATCGGCCTTGCCGGCTTCCCCGATGGGCGGCTGTTCGTCTATGCCGAGGACGGGCTTTATTCCATGGCGATCAGCCGGGCAGGCGGGCGGATCGGCTTCTTCCCCGGCATCCGGTTCGAGCATGATTGCTCGACCATCGGTGCGAAAGGCCAGTTCACCCCGGTCTGGAAGACCTATTTCTATCACCGCAACCTGCTTTTGCTTTACAAACAGGCGGCGGGCCTGTGGTTCTGGCCCGCGCTGGCGGTGGTGCTGCCGAAGTGGCTGTTGCGGGGCATGGCACAGGGTGAAAACCGCCGCACGTTCCTGCGGCTTCTGGGCTGGGCGGTGCGCGACGGGTTGACCGGCCGCGTCGGCTGGCGCCTTGATGACCTGCTGGCCGAGATGCGGCGGCGGGGCGTCTAAAGCCAGACGCCGCCGTGACAGGTGGCTGTCAGGCTGCCATCCGGCCCAAGCACCACGAGATCCGCCGCTCGCCCCGGAGCGATTGCGCCGTAGCGGTCTTGCAGGCCCAGCAGGCGCGCGGGTTCCGCGCTGGCCATGCGCAAGGCGCGTTCGGGTGGGATCCCAACATCGCGGATGAGAATACGGATCGCCTCGGCCAGTGTGAGGTCGGCCCCGGCGAGCGTGCCATCCTCCAGCGTCAGCCGCCCGTCCCGGCGCAGCACGCGGCGTCCGTTCAGCAGCATTTCAGTGGCGTCTGTGCCCGCGAAGGCCATGCAATCGGTCACGAGGAAAATCCCCTCGCGTCGCGCCGCCAACGCCATGCGCATCACCGCCGGATGGACATGGATCCCATCGGCAATCAGCCCTGCGAAAGCATCACCATCAAGGATCGCCCCGGCCAGACCCGGTGCGCGGTTTCCGATCTGGCTCATGGCGTTGAACAGATGCGTGGCGCAGCCCGCTCCGGCAGCAAAGCCTGCCCGTGCGGTGTCATAGCTGCAATCGCTGTGGCCAAGGCTGACGATCACGCCCGCTTCGGCCAGCGCCGCAATCTGGTCCAGCGTCACGCTTTCGGGGGCCAGCGTCACCATCAGAACGGGCAAGCGCCGCGCGGCCTCGCAGAGGCGCGCGAGGTCTTGCGCCTCCATCGGCCGGATCAGCGCGGGGTCATGCGCGCCCTTGCGGCGCGGGTCCAGGTGCGGGCCTTCCAGGTGCAGGCCCAGAAAGCCGGGCATCCGGGCCTCCGCTGCGGCAATGCCTGCCCCAATCACGCGGGCGGTGGTTTCGGCGGTATCGGTGATCAGCGTGGGCAATACCCCTGCGGCCCCCAACCGCAGATGCGCCGCGCAAACCTGACGCAGCCCCTCGACCGTGGTTTCCGAGCCCACCAGATGCCCGCCGCCACCGTTGACCTGAAGGTCCAGAAACGCGGGTGCGATGGTTCCCTCGACCGGGCGGGCATCAGCGGGCGCCGTGTCTGCCGGGATCAGCGCGGCGATCCGGTCGCCTTCGATCACCAGCGCTGCATTTTCCCGAAAGCTTTGTCCGTCAAAAATCCGGGCCCCCGTCAGAACCTGTCGCATCAGACTGTCTCCGTCACCTTGCGGAGATGCGGCGGGGTGTCGGGGTCAAAGCCGCGACGGCGGGCCAGCCCCTCGACGAAGGCATAGAACCCCGCGATCAGTACCAGAGGTGCCACCAGCGGATGCAGCCCGTCGACCGATGGCAGCGTGGTCGCGCCCTCGACCTCGGCGCCGGTCACGAAAACATCGGCGCCCTGCGCTGTCAGCCGTGCGGCGGTCGCCGTCAGTTGCGGCAGAGCGGCATCCTCGACCCCCAGCGCCACAACCGGAAACTGGGCCTGCACGATGGCGGCGGGGCCATGCAACACCTCTGCCGCGCTATAGGCTTCGGCATGGATGCCCGAGGTTTCCTTGAACTTCAGCGCTGCCTCGCTGGCCACGGCGAACCCCGGCCCCCGGCCCAGCACGAAGGCCGAGTTCGCCCGTGCCAACCGCGCCGACAGCGGTGACCAGTCCAGCGTCACGGCGCGGGACAGCGCCTCTGGCAGCCCGGCGACCGCTGCGCGCAGCGCCTCATCCTCGCGCCATTCCGCCAGCAGGGCGAGCCCGGCCAGCACGCTGGTGACGAAAGTCTTGGTGGCGGCCACACTTTTCTCTTCGCCCGCCTGCAAGGGCAGGCAATGGGCCGAGGCCTGCGCCATCGGACTGTCGGCATAATTGGTGATGGCGATGGACAGTGCTCCGCCTTCGCCCGCCGCGCGCATCATTTCCACGATGTCCGGGCTGCGGCCAGACTGTGAAATCCCGATACAGGCCGCCTGCCGCAGCTTCAGCGGGCGCTTGTAGATCGAGGCGACCGACGGCCCGACCGAGGCGACGGGAATGCCCGCCTCCAGCTCGATCGCATATTTCAGGTAGGTTGCCGCATGATCGGACGAGCCCCGTGCGACGGTGGCGATCAGGCCGGGGTCAGTGCGGCGCAGTGCCGCCGCCGCCGCGACCACGGCAATGCGCGACCGTTCCAGAAACCGGGCCGCCGCTTCGGGGATTTCGACCACTTCGCGGGCCATGTGGCTGTCGGTCATTCGGCTTTCCTTTCGCCCTCGGGGGCAAGTTTCAGTTCCACGGCGAAGTCATAGGCATCGCCGCGATAAAGAGAGCGGGTGAATTCCACCACCTTGCCACCGGGCAGGTAGGAAATCCGCTCGATCCGCAGCCCGGCGACCCCGGCGGGCACGTCCAGAAGTTCGGCGTCACGGGGTGTCACGTTGACAGCGGAAATGCGTTGCACGGCACGCACCGGGCGCAGGCCGCGTGCCTGCAATTCGGCATAAAGTGAGGTCGTCACCCGCTCCGGTTCGGGCAGGATCGCCTGCGGCAGCGAGGCGCGCTCGATGGCCAGCGGCAGGCCGTCACTGGTGCGCACCCGTTCCAGCCGGGCCACACGCTCATCAGCGGCAAGGCCCAGTGCCATCACTTCCTCGGGCGAGGGGCTGTGGAGGGCACGGGACAGCCAGCGGGATTCCGAGTTCAGCCCGCGCCGCCGCATATCCTCGGTGAACGAGGTCAGCAGTGACAGCGCCTGTTCCAGTTTCTCGACCTTTGGCGCGACGAAAGTGCCGGAGCCGCGCCGCTGCACCAGCTGGCCAGAGGCGACCAGCGCCTCCACCCCTTTACGGACAGTGACCCGCGAGAGGCCGGTCATCGCCGCCATCTCGCGTTCGGCTGGCAGGCTGTCACCGGGTTTCAGGCGGCCCGAGGCGATGGCCTCTGCAATCCGGCGGTGCAATTGCACATATAGCGGCCCGGCGCCGGTATCGTCAAACCCCTCGGGAGAAAACAGGTGATCCATCACGCCTCCTCCAGTGCCAGTCGCACCGCCCCGTCCAGACCCGAGCCGAGTGGTGCGCGGATTTCCCACAGTTCGCTGAGGTGTCGGGCATAAGACGGTCCGAGGCCACCCAGAAATACAAGCGGCAGCCTGTCCCCCGCCTGAAGCGTTTCAACGATGCCGCGCACTTCTTTCACCGCGTCTTCGAAAATGCGCCGGGCTGCCGGATCGTCGCTTTGCACGATGCGGGGGGCGAGGGCGGCAAATTCTGCGGGTCTGGCGCGAAAGCCGAAAGTTATGATTCCCTCGATCCCGCCAAATTCGCCGAGGACTTCGGCCAGAAGTGGTGTCATCGGGGCAAAGCCGTCATCGGCGCGCAGGGCTTCGGCCAGCAGGGTGCGACCCAGAACGGCGCCGCTGCCCTGATCGCCCAGAACAAAACCCCGTCCGCCAAACTGCCGCATAACGCCCGCACGCTGGACGGCAAAAACCGATCCGGTGCCCATGGCCGCGACGATCCCATCCGCCCCACCCAAAGCGCCGCGGGCTGCGGTCACGGCATCTGTGACGATGCGGATGCGGGCGAAGGGCAGCATCTGGTGCAGGTGATCCACTGCCGCGCTGATATTCGCGCCCGCCAGCCCCAGCACGGCCACAAGATCGGTTTCCGCAATGGTGTGGCCGGACAGGGCCTGTCTGGTGGCCGTCATGATATTGGCAAAGGTCCCGGTGACGTCGGTGTTCACATTCGCAGGCCCGGCCGCGCCCAGCCCCAGAATGGTGCCCGCGCTATCGGCTACAGCCGCGCGACATCCGGTGCCGCCACCATCGATTCCCAGAAAGACGACCATGCTGCTCCTCACGCTGCATATAAAATACCAAAACAATACCAAATGAAAAGGGGAAAGTTCACATCTCTGAAAAACAAGGGATTTCTGTAAGATTGAAGATTGTTCTTTACAATTGGTATTGGTTTGGCATTATCCAGAGGCAAGGGGGAATCACATGGCAATACGCAGCACCGAAGCACGTCATCCACAATCCGAAGGGCTGCACGCGCGCCCGGCGGATGAGGTGCTTGCCCTGCTTCTGGATGCGCAGGTCGCGGCACTTGCGGCGGTGCGTCCGGCGCTTGCCGCGCTGGAACGTGTGGCTGACGCCGGGGCTGAATCGCTGCGTCGGGGCGGGCGCCTGGGCTATGGCGGGGCGGGCAGCTCCGGGTTGATGGCGCTTGCGGATTGCCTGGAGCTTGCGGGAACATTCGGCCTGTCGCCGGATCGCACGCCGATGATGTTTGCCGGGGGGGCCGCTGCGCTGCTGCATATGACGGGCGCGGTCGAGGATGATCCGGCACTTGCATTGGCGGATCTTGAGGCCTCGCGCCTTGGCGCGGGCGATGTGCTGCTGGTCCTGTCGGCGTCGGGCACGACGCCCTACGCGCTGACGCTGGCCGAGGCCGCGCAGGCGCGCGGGGTGACGGTGGCGGGCTTTGCCAATGTCGCAGGTTCTGCGCTGCTGGCGCGGGCGGATCTGCCGGTCCTGCTGGAAACCGGGGCCGAGGTTGTTTCCGGTTCCACCCGGATGGGGGCAGGAACGGCGCAGAAAGCGGCGCTGAACATGGTGTCGGTGCTGATCGGGCTGCGCCTTGGCCATGTGCACGACGGCTATATGGTCAATGTGATCGCCGACAATGCCAAGCTGCTCGACCGTGCGGCGCGCATCGTCGCGGCGGTCGCACGGGTCAGCCGGGCAGAGGCTGACGCCGCATTGTCACAGACTGAAGGCGCGGTGAAGCCCGCGATCCTGGTTGCGCAGGGCCTGTCGCCCGCAGAGGCGCGGGTCGCGCTGGATCGCAGCGGCGGGCATCTGGCCGAACTACTTGAACGATAACAGCCACAGGGCCGGAACAAGGCCCGCATCAGGGAGATGACGATGAAAAGAACCATGCGTTTCGCGCTGCTGGCGAGCACCATGCTCGCAGGGGCGGCACAGGCCGAGGATGTCACGCTGACCATCGAAAGCTGGCGCAACGATGACCTGTCGATCTGGCAGGATACCATCATTCCGGCTTTCGAGGCGGCCAATCCGGGTATCAAGGTGGTCTTTGCCCCTTCCGCCCCAGCGGAATACAATGCTGTCCTGAACTCGAAGCTGGATGCCGGTTCGGCGGGCGACCTGATCACCTGCCGCCCATTCGACGCCTCGCTGGAGCTTTACAACAAGGGTCAGCTTGCCGACCTTTCGGGTCTCGCCTCGATGGCGAATTTCTCGGATGTGGCGAAATCGGCCTGGCAGACGGATGACGGCGCGGCCACGTTCTGTGTGCCGATGGCATCGGTGATCCACGGCTTCATCTACAATGCCGATGCTTTCGCCGAACTGGGTATCGAAGTGCCCAAGACCGAGGCCGAGTTCTTTGCCGCGCTCGACAAGATCAAGGCGGATGGCACCTATATCCCGATGGCGATGGGCACCAATGACCAGTGGGAAGCTGCGACCATGGGCTATCAGAACATCGGTCCGAACTACTGGAAGGGCGAGGAAGGCCGCAAGGCGCTGATCGCAGGCACCCAGAAGCTGACGGATGAGGACTGGGTCGCACCCTATCGCCAGCTGGCGAAATGGAAGGACTATCTGGGTGACGGGTTCGAGGCGCAGACCTACCCGGACAGCCAGAACCTGTTCACGCTGGGCCGCGCGGCGATTTACCCGGCCGGGTCGTGGGAAATCTCGGGCTTCAACGCGCAGGCCGGGTTCAAGATGGGCGCCTTTGCCCCGCCGGTGCCGGCTGCCGGGGATGATTGCTACATCTCGGATCACACCGACATCGGGCTGGGTATGAATGCGAAGACGGCCCATCCTGACGCCGCGAAAGTGTTCCTTGACTGGGTAGGCTCGCCCGAATTTGCGAAACTCTACGCAAATGCCCTGCCTGGCTTCTTCTCGCTGAATTCCACCCCGGTGGAGATGGAAGATCCGCTGGCCAAGGAGTTCGTGGGCTGGCGCGAGACCTGCAAGCCGACGATCCGGTCCACCTACCAAATCCTGTCGCGCGGCACGCCGAACCTTGAGAACGAGACCTGGAACGCCAGCGCCAATGTGATCAAGGGCACCGAGACCCCGGAAGATGCCGCCAAGCGGCTTCAGGATGGGCTTGCCAGCTGGTACGAGCCGCAAAAGGCCAAGTAAGGCTGTTCTTGCGGAGAGGCCGGGGGGCTGTCTGCCCCCCGGACCCCCCGAGAGTATTTTTCAAGAAGCAAAGGGGACGGTCATGGCGCAGCGGAAGCCTGTTCGCTGGCATATCGTGGTATTTCTGGCACCTGCGGTGTTGGTTTATACAGCGCTGATGATCGTGCCGCTGTTCGGCACGCTGAACCTGTCGCTGTTCAATCTGGACGAAACCAAGACGCGGCTTTTCGTGGGGCTGGCGAATTTCGCGACATTGTTCGGTGATCCGCGTTGGTCAGGGGCGTTCTGGAACGCGCTGGCGAACAACGCCTGGTTCTTCCTGGTGCATATGCTGGTGCAGAACCCGGTGGGGATCTTGCTGGCGGCGCTGTTGTCTTCGCCCCGGTTGCGGTTCTCGGCCTTCTATCGCACGGCGATCTTCATTCCGACGATCCTGAGCTTTGTCATCGTGGGCTTCGTGTGGAAACTGATCCTTTCGCCGATCTGGGGGATTGCGCCGGGGATGCTGGATGCGGTGGGGCTGAAGAGCCTGTTCGCGCCCTGGCTGGGGAAAGAGGAATATGCGCTGACGACGCTGGCCCTGATTTCGGTCTGGCAGTTCGTGGGCATTCCGATGATGCTCATCTATGCTGCGCTGCTGTCAATCCCGGATGAGGTGATCGAGGCGGCAGAGATGGACGGGGTGACCGGCTGGTCGCAGTTCTGGAAGATCAAGCTGCCACTGATCCTGCCGTCGATCGGGATCATCTCGATCCTGACCTTTGTCGGCAACTTCAATGCATTTGACCTGATCTATGTGGCGCAGGGCGCGCTGGCCGGGCCGAATTTTGCGACCGACATCCTGGGGACGTTCCTCTATCGCACTTTCTTTGGCTTCCAGTTGCAACTGGGCGACCCGCATATGGGGGCGACGATTGCGACGGCGATGTTCGGGATCATCCTTGTCGGCGTCTGTTTCTACCTGTTCGCCATCCAGACGCGGCTGCGCCGCTATCAGTTCTGAGGGGGCCACCATGAGCCAGGCACGCCATTCCACCGCCCGCACCTTCGGGGCGCATGCCATCCTGATCACCTATACGGTCATCGCGTTGTTCCCGGTGTTCGTGACGGTCATCAACAGCTTCAAGTCACGCAAGGCGATCTTTGCCGATCCGCTGGCCCTGCCCGGACCCGCGACCTTCGATCTGGTCGGCTATCAGACTGTGCTGAAGCAGGGCGACTTCTTTCAATATTTCCTGAACTCCATGTCGGTGACGGTGGCGAGCCTGTTCTTCGTGCTGATGTTCGGCGCGATGGCGGCCTTTGCCCTGTCGGAATACAGGTTCCGCGGCAATCTGCTGATGGGGCTGTATCTGGCGCTGGGCATCATGATCCCGATCCGGCTGGGCACCGTGGCGATCCTGCAAATGATGGTGGCAAGCGGGTTGGTGAATACGCTGACGGCGCTGATCCTTGTCTATACTGCGCAGGGCCTGCCGCTGGCGGTGTTCATCCTGTCGGAGTTCATGCGCAATGTCTCCGCCGATCTGAAGAATGCCGGGCGCATTGATGGCCTCAGCGAATACACGATCTTCTTCCGGCTGGTGTTGCCGCTGGTCCGGCCCGCCATGGCAACGGTGGCGGTGTTTACCCTCATCCCGATCTGGAATGACCTGTGGTTCCCGCTGATCCTGGCGCCGTCCGAGGCGACGAAGACCATCACGCTGGGCAGCCAGGTGTTCATCGGGCAGTTCGTCACCAACTGGAACGCGGTGCTGGCGGCGCTGAGCCTCGCCATCGTGCCGGTGCTTGTTCTGTATCTGATCTTCTCGCGGCAGCTGATCCGCGGCATCACAGCGGGGGCAGTGAAATGATCCGGATTCTTGTTGCCGGCCTTGGAAACATGGGGCAAAGCCATGCGCTTGCCTATCATAATGACCCTGCCTTTCAGATTGTCGGGCTGGTGAACCGCTCGGTGCCGGATCTGCCCGAGGCGTTGCGCAGCTACCCGCTGAGCCATGATTATGCCGAGGCGCTGGAGCGGCTGAAGCCTGATCTGGTTTGTGTAGCCACCTATTCCGACAGCCATGCCGATTACGCCGTGGCGGCGATGGAGGCGGGCGCGCATGTCTTCGTCGAAAAGCCGCTGGCGACGACGGTGGCCGATGCCGAACGAGTGGTGGCGACCGCCACGCGACTGAACCGCAAGCTGGTGGTGGGCTATATCCTGCGCCACCATCCAAGCTGGCAGCGGCTGATCGCGGAAGCGCGCGATCTGGGCGGGCCCTATGTGTTCCGCCTGAACCTGAACCAGCAATCCTCCGGCCCGACCTGGGAGGTTCACAAGGCGCTGATGCAGACCACGCCGCCCATCGTGGATTGCGGGGTGCATTACGTCGACGTGATGTGCCAGATCACCGATGCCGCGCCGGTGGAGGTGCGGGGGATGGGGCTGCGGCTGTCGGACGAGATTGCGCCGGAGATGTATAACTACGGCCATTTTCAGGTGCTGTTCTCCGATGGCTCCTGCGGCTGGTACGAGGCCGGCTGGGGCCCGATGATGAGCGACACCGCCTTCTTCGTGAAGGATGTCGTCAGCCCGCGCGGTGCCGTTTCGATCCGTATGCCCGAAAGCGCGCGGTCAGATGATATCGACACACATACCAAGACCTCCACTCTGCGCATTCATCGCGTGGGGCAGGGGGATGAAGACCTGAACATGACCGATGAACCCGGCCATCAGGCGCTTTGCGACCGCGAACAGGCTTTCGTCGCGCGGGCGATCCGCGAAGACCTCGACCTTGGCCGCCATATGACCGATGCCGTCCGGTCGCTCGCCATCTGCCTTGCGGCGGATGAAAGCGTGCGCACCGGCCATCCCGTGAAACTGTAAGGAACCGCCCTGTGGGAACGCTCAATCTGACCAAAGTGACGAAATCCTTCGGCGCGACCGATGTCATCAAGGGTGTCGATCTGACGGTGAACGATGGCGAGTTTTGCGTCTTCGTCGGCCCGTCCGGTTGCGGTAAATCCACCCTGCTGCGGATGATCGCAGGGCTGGAGGATGTAAGCTCCGGCGATGTGATGATTGACGGGCGGCGGGTCAACGATGTGGCGCCCGCGAAGCGCGAGATTGCCATGGTGTTCCAGAGCTATGCGCTTTACCCGCATCTGACCGTGCGCGACAACATGGGTCTGGCGCTGAAGCAGGCCGGGGTACCGAAGGCCGAAATTGCGCAGGCAACCGACAAGGCCGCTGCCATGCTGTCGCTGGATGCCCTGATGGAGCGGCGCCCGGCGGAGCTTTCGGGCGGGCAGCGCCAGCGGGTTGCCATCGGCCGGGCCATCGTGCGGCGGCCCAAGCTGTTCCTGTTCGACGAGCCCTTGTCGAACCTTGATGCCGCGCTGCGGGTGCAGACCCGGATCGAGATTGCCCGGCTGCACCGCGATCTTGGCGCGACCATGATCTATGTGACGCATGATCAGGTCGAGGCGATGACTCTGGCCGACCGGATCGTTGTTCTGCGGGCAGGCCAGGTCGAGCAGGTCGGTGCCCCGATGGAGCTTTACAACAATCCGGCGAATACCTTCGTCGCGGGTTTCATCGGTTCGCCCCAGATGAACTTCCTGAACGGCGAGGCGCTGGGCCTGCGGGCGGCAACTGTCGGTGTCCGGCCTGAGCATCTGACGCTGGATCGCGGTGCCGGGAAGCTGGTGGCGAAAGTCAGCCACCTCGAAAAACTGGGCGGCGAAACTCTGGTTTATGTGGTCAATCCGACACATGGTCTGATCACCATCCGGCTGTTTGGGGAACATGAGTTCGCGGTGGATGAGGAAATCTCGCTCAACTATGACGAGAATAAACTGTTCTTCTTCGATGAAGATGGCCAGAGATTGTATTAGTCCTTCCAGTTCCCTCTATATATAGGCTCTGGATTTTCTGAAGGCTTATCTGGTCTCCGAAGCAACAAATGTGGCCAGAATATGGGGAAATTGGAAGAAAATGCGGCACAACCATTTCTGCCCCCTAGAAATTGTGCCGGTCCGCGCGTATTGATGGTGGCAATCGGACCCCGATAACGGGGCCATAACCCATCATCCGGGCATTATCCCGGATTTGAGGCGGAGCAGTAAAATGGTGCAAGCGATTAAGTTCGCTGTCCGCAATTCTGCGGGCGGTGTCGTGCAGGGCACGGCAGGTGGAAGTGGAAGCAATTTCATTCAGGTAGGGTCCGGCGAGCAGGTCTCGTTGCACCTCGCGCATTCCAGCGTCGTAGGATACGAGCGCAAGGGCGCCGATCTGATCGTGAAACTGGTGGATGGCCAGACGGTCGACCTCGCCGGGTTCTTCGATGCAGACCCGGGCCGGGTGAACCGGCTTTACCTTTCGGCTGATGGTGAAGTCAGCGAAGTGCTGCTGCAAGACAGCGGCGCAAATGGCGTGATCTATGCCAGCTATGGCCCGGTCGACGCCTGGAACAAGTTTTCCACTCTCGACGACATCCGTTTTGCGGAAGCCGACAACTATGCCGCTGCTGAAATGGTCAGCGACGAGCCGGCTGGTATGGGCTTCCTGGCCCCCGGCCTGCTTGGTGGTGGCCTTGGCGCAGGCGCGCTTGCGGCCGGTCTGATCGGTGGCGCTGCCCTTCTGGGCGGCGGTGGCGGTAATGGCACTGACGGCACCGGCGACGGCGACGGCGACGGAGATGGTGACGGC
>NZ_BMYI01000011.1:0-22479 GCF_014652195.1 Gemmobacter nanjingensis | reverse complement strand
GGAGATGGTGACGGCGACGGCGACGGAGATGGTGACGGCGACGGAGATGGTGACGGCGACGGCGACGGCGACGGCGACGGAGATGGTGACGGCGACGGCGACGGCGACGGAGATGGTGACGGCGACGGCGACGGAGATGGTGACGGCGACGGAGATGGTGACGGCGACGGCGACGGCGACGGCGACGGAGATGGTGACGGCGACGGCGACGGAGATGGTGACGGCGACGGCGATACCCGTGCCACCCCGACCGTCGATCACCCCGAGTCATCCGACACTCTGACGACCAACACCGAGGAACCGCGCTGTGTCGTGACCGGCACCGGCGAGCCGGGCGATACCGTGACCGTAGTTGTCGGCGATCAGACGCAGACCACCACGATCACCGAAAGTGGCACCTGGGGTGTCACTTTCGAAGATGGCTCGTTCCCCTCGGACGGTTCGTTCCGGGCCGAAGTCACCGTGACCGGCGGCGGGTTCACCTATGAGCTTGACGGTCCGAGCTTCGTGATCGACATGACCCCGCCCGAAGTCTCGGCGACCTCGGGGGTGGAAAGTGTCGGCGACATTGAGAACGGCGCCGAATATCTTGATGGCGTGACCATCGGGGGCGAAGGCGAGGCTGGCGCCACGATCGAAGTCGAGATCGAGGGTACGACCCACACGACTGTGGTCGATGCCGAGGGCAACTGGTCTGTGACCTTCTCGACCGAGGAAATCGCCGCGGGTGAGCACAGCTATGCCGCGACGATCACCGCGACTGATCCGCTGGGCAACCAGACGGTCATCCATGAAACCGTGGTGGTGGATACTTTCACCACCGTGGCCTTCGCGGATGCCGCCATTGCCGGGGACGATGTGATCAACGCGGCCGAGGCGGCTGGTACGATCACCATGACCGGCTCGGCTCAGGCCGGGGCAACAGTGACGGTTGAATGGCTGGGCACCACGGTGAATGCGGTGGTGGCTGCCGATGGGTCGTGGACCGCGAGCTTCGCGGCCGGTGTGGTGGCCTCGGGCACCTACAGCGGCACGGTGGCCACGGTCACGGCGGTGGATGCGGCGGGCAACAGCGCGACCGCGACCCACACCATCGACGTGGATACCGAAATCTCGCTCAGCATCGACGATCCGCAGATGGGGGATAACTACATCTCGGCCGCCGAGCGTTCGGGCAGCGCGGGCATCGTGCTGACCGGCGAGGGCGAGGCCGGTGCATCGGTCGAAGTGACATTCGAGGGTATCACCCGCACGACGACCGTGGGCGCCGATGGCCAGTGGAGCGTGACCTACCTCGGCAGCGAGATTGCCGAAGGAACCCGCGACTCGGTCGTCAGCGTGACAACGACGGATGCGGCGGGCAACACCGACACGGCAACGCATACGGTCTCGATTGACACCGAGGTGCAGAACTTCGCCGGTGCGGGGGATGATGTGATCAATGGCGCGGAAGCGGCCAATGATCTTGTCGTCTCGGGCACGGTTGAAGTCGGCTCGCGCGTTGTGGTCAAGCTGGCCGATGGTGCGTGGCACAATGCGACGGTCGATGCCAGCGGCAACTGGTCTGTCCGGGTGCCCTCGGCCGAGATCCCGGCGGGTGAGCATGACCTGACGATGACCATGGTGGCGACCGATCACATCGGCAACACGAAGACGCTGACTCAGGCCGTGCATGTCGACACGCTGGTGCGCAATCTGGGCCTTTCGGGCGAGATCGCGGGCGATGGCGTGGTGAATGCCGCCGAATATGCCCAGGGCGTTGTGGTTCAGGGCACGGTCGAGGCCAATTCGACCGTGACCGTGACGCTGGAGAACGGCACGCGCCATACGGTGAATGCCGGTGCGGATGGCAAGTGGTCGGTCACCCTGGCGGCGGGCGAATTGCCGGTCGGGGATGGCATTGATACCGACATCCGCGTCAGCGCCACCGACAGCGTCGGCAACGTCGATTTCTTCACCGAAACGATCCATGTCGATACGGTCGCACCGCTGTCGCCGGAGATCACCGCGATCACGCCGACGAAGGATGCCTTGGGCAATGCCATCGGCATGCGGGCGCTCTATACCGAGATGACCGATGACATCTACACATTCGACCGTGTGGATGCTTCGGGCGCGGTGAGCCATGTTTCGGCGACGGAAACCGATAACGCCACCTTCAACGAAACCGAGTTCCGCTTTGGCGGTACGGTGCCGGACGGCAGCTATCTGGTGATCAACAATGCGGATGCGGCGGGTAACTCGTCCTCCACGCTGCTGATCGTGAACACCACGAATTCGGTGGAGGTCGATCTTGATCGCGCCGGGCTGCACGGCTTCGATTTCGCGGCGGTGGACCTGACCTGGGCACCGGATGCGCAGATGACCCTGACGGCAGATGACCTGACCCGCCTGACCGGGCCGGACAATCAGATGATGATCAAGGGTGATGCGGCCGATGACGTGAAGCTGAGCGGCGACTTCGCCGCGACGGGCACCCAGTCGATCGACGGGCAGACCTATACGGTTTACACGCTGGGCGACGGGCACGGTTCGGTTCTGATCGACGACGATATCAATACGACGTTGATCTGACGGAGGGCACAGGATGCCCGTGCAGTGTAAACCAGTTCGCGCCGGGGTTTTGCGCCCCGGCCCGGCCCTGACGCTTGTGCTGGCGCTGGCCGGCTGCATGGGCGGTCCGGGGCCGGATGTAACCAAATCAGGGTTCGGGGCGGGATATCGCCCCGACCAACCGGCTGGAATGACGGAACTTCGTCGCGCCGGGCAGGATGCCAAACAGCGGTCCGACATCATCGACGCGTTGCTGGCGCGCCAGTCGATCCTGCCACCTTCCGGCCCTTATGCCGAGGTCGCGCAGGCCGTGACCGAGGCCAATGCCGGTGTGGCCCGTGCCGAGCTGCGGGTGGCGCGGCTGCGGTCCGAGGCGAAGTCGAAAAACTGGCTGCCGAAGATCGGGCCGAGCGTCAGCCTGACCTCGCTTGGTGCGGTCGCCGCTTCCATCCTGATCGAGCAGACCATTTTCGACGGCGGCGCAAGGAAGGCCGAACGGGCCTATTCCGCTGCTGATGTCGAAGTGGCCGCCGCCTCGCTGGCTGCCGATGCCAATGCGCGCGTCTATGATGGCCTGTCGCTGTATATCAAGACGCAGCAATCGCGCGATTACGTGCGGCTGTCCGAAGCGGCAGTGGCCCGCATGGCCGAATTTCAGCGGATCGTCACGATCCGCGCCGATGGCGGCCTGTCAGACCGTTCCGAGCAGCGGGTCATCGAACAGAAAACCGCCGAGATGCGGGCAAGGTTCAATGATGACAGGTTCAATGCCAGCCAGACCCTGGCTGAGCTGAACGCGATGTCGTCCCGGCCGCTGGATGCCGTTTCGGGTCTTCAGTCCTTGCCGCCGGATGCCGCCACACCAGAGCCGATTGCGGTCCTGAAAACCCGCGCCGAGGGCACGCGCACGCTGGCCGAGGCTGATATCCTGCGTGCGGGCTATTTTCCGGGGATGAAGGCCGAGGCGAAGCTGAATGACGATGGCCTGCTGTCCGGCCTCTCTATCGGGGCCGACAATGCCTTTGGCTTTGGCACCGGGGCCGAGCTTGAGGCGCTGAAATCCACAGGCGATGTGGTGGACCGTCGGATTGCCAAAAGTGCCGAAGATACCAACCGGCGGATTGTCTCGCTTCAGCATGACATTGCCACCTTGCAGGCACGGGAGGCCGAGGGCGCGACTGTTCTTGCGCAGACCGAGGCGACGCTTGCGACTTTTACCCAGCAATACAAGATGGGCCGCCGCCCGCTGATGGAGTTGGTGGGCATGTTCGAGACCTTCGTCGCGATGCAGCGCGAACAGGCCGGACTGAAATATGAAATTGCGTTGCGGAGGCTGGAAATCGCCCGCGACCGCGGGGTTCTGGTAAGCGGGGCGCAGCTATGACCGATCGGGTCGTCGCATTCGAGTTGAATGCCAATCGCAGTGCGGTGCAGCCGCGTCCCGCCGCCCCGGCACATCCCGCCGTGAAGCCGGGCGAAAAGGCCCTGGCCCGCGCGCGGCTGGCGACGATCTATCTGGGTCTGACCGGGGCCGAGCTTTCCGCCGCCGATCTGGCCGAGGCGATGGTACGGCATGCCGACGCCGGGACGACACCTGACCTCAATCACCTTTGTCGCGCGCTGACCGAACTGGGCCTTGTCGCGCGGGTTGATCGTGCTGCTGCGCCAGAGCCTGCCTTCTGGCCCGCACTTGCGCAAATGTCCTCGGGGCAGCTTGTTCTGGTGCTTTCGCAATCCGATGACAGCGTGACGATCTATGACGCCACCCTGCCGGACAAGCGTGCCGAAGTCGCACTGGAGGAATTTGCGGCGGTGTTCGGTGGCACTTTCCTGCGTGCACGGCCTTCGATGGCGGCGCTGGAACAACGCCACGCCGAGGATGCGCCGCGTCCGCACTGGTTCTGGGGTGAGTTCAGGGGGTATCGCCGCCAGCTGGCAGAGGTTGCGGCCGGTTCGCTGGTTGCGAACCTGCTGGCGGTCGCCGTGGCGCTGTTTTCGCTTCAGGTCTACGACCGGGTGATTCCGCACCAGTCAGAGCCCACACTCTGGGTTCTGGCCCTTGGCGCCTTTCTGGCGGTGGTGCTTGAGGGCATGCTGAAGGTCGCCCGCTCGACCCTGATGGATACCACCGGCCGCCGGATCGAACTGTCGGTGCAGGAACGGCTGATGCAGCGGCTGCTGAACATGCGCGCCGCCCCCGGAAAACGCACGCCGTCGCAAACCTTTTCGGCGATGCGCGAGTTCTCTTCGGTGCGTGAATTCTTTACCTCCACCACCATCGGCACATTGGCGGATCTGCCCTTCCTGATTATTTTCTTCCTGCTTGTCGCCTCGATCGGCGGCAATCTGGTATGGATTCTGGTGGTCGGCGGCATCCTGATGGTGGCGCCGGGCCTGTTCTTCCAGAAGCGCATGATCGCGCTGACACAAGCGACACAGGGCGCCTCCACCCGCGCGGCGCGGCTGCTTTACGAAGCGGTCTATGAACATGAAACGGTCACAACCCAGCGCGCGCAGGACCGGATTTCTCGCATCTGGGCCGAGTTGACTGCGCTTTCGGCGCTGAAATCTTCGGAACAGCGGCATATGTCGTCGCTGCTGACCTATTGGGCGCAGGGCGTGCAGCAGGCGACCTATGTCAGCGCCGTGGTTGTGGGGGCCTACAAGGTTTTTGCCGGCGATTTCACGGTCGGAACCATCATCGCCATCGGTATCCTGACCTCGCGCACGCTTGGCCCGCTGTCGCAGATTTCTGCCACGCTGGCGCGCTGGGCCAATGTGCGCGCGGCGCTGGACGGGCTGGAAAGCATCGCCAGTGCCGAACAGCAGGAGGAAGCGGGCCGCAGCTATTTGCGCCGTGACCGCATCAAAGGCGGGTTCGAGCTGCGCAACGTGGAATTCCGCTATGATGAGAAATCCAGCGCCGTGGTCGATATCCCCGGCATTGCCATTCCGCCCGGCCAACACGTCGCGGTGCTCGGGGCCAATGGTTCCGGCAAATCGACGCTGCTGCGGTTGCTGGCGGGTCTGTTTGACCCGACGCGCGGCCGCATCCTGATCGACGGGGTGGATCTGGGGCAGGTGCATCCGCGCGACCTGCGCCGCGGGATCGGCTATCTAGGGCAGGAGGTGCGACTGTTTGCGGGCAGCCTGCGCGACAACCTGAACCTCACCCAACTGGAACGCGATGACGACCGGCTTTTCGCCGCGCTGGATTTTGCGGGTCTTGGCCCCTTCGTGCGCAACCATCCGCGCGGGCTGGACCTGGAGATCCGTGAACTGGGCGAGGGGCTTTCGGTCGGGCAGCGGCAAAGCATCGGCTGGGCGCGACTCTGGCTGCAAGACCCGTCAGTCGTGTTGCTGGACGAACCGACCGCCGCGCTGGACCAGACCCTCGAGGCGACACTGGTCAGCCGGTTGCATGGCTGGCTGAAGGGGCGCACCGCGATCATCGCCACCCACCGCGTGCCGATCCTGCAACTGACGGAACGCACGGTGATCCTCCAGAACGGCAAGATGGCCGTCGATGGCCCGCGCGACGCCGTGCTGGCGCATCTGTCCAAGGCGCAGGGGGGCAAGGCATGAGCAGCGCAGCCTTCGATCACGACCTGTCCGAACGCACCCGCCGCCCTTCGGTCACCATCTGGGTGATCGGTCTTGCGGTTGTCGTCTTTCTGTTGTGGTCGGCCATCGCCTGGGTGGCAGAGATCGTGCATGCACCCGGAACGGTGGTTTCCTCGTCGCGTCCGCAGATCATCAACAACCTTGAGGGCGGCATTCTGGCCGAACTGAACGTGTCGGAGGGCGATATCGTCAAACCCGGTCAGGTTCTGGCCCGCCTTTACGGCACGCAATACCAATCCCAGGTGGACGATCTGACCGATCAGGTTGCGACACTGGAAATTCGCCGTCTCCGGCTGGAGGCCGAGATGCTGAACCTCGCGGATTTCGATGTGCCACCGGAGTATGCCGCGCGGGTGCCGGATATCGTGGCCTCGGAAACCACACTTCTCGGGGCCCGGCAAAGCGACTTCTCTTCCAAGAAAGAAGGCGCCGAGCAGGTTCTGAAGCAGGCGAACAAGGAACTTGAGATCCTTGAGAAGATGCTTGCGATGGAAGTGGTGCCGCTGATCGAGGTGACGAATGCGCGCAAGCAGCAGTCGGAAGCCGAAAACCGGCTGAATGACGTGATTACCCAGATGGAGCTGGATCGCGCCACCAACTATTCCGAGACGCTGGCCAAGCTGACCTCGTTGAAACAGCAGCTGAAGATCGCGGAAGACCAGTTGCGCCGCACGGTTCTGGTGGCGCCGATGAAAGGCGTGGTCAACAAACTATCGATCACCACTATCGGCGGTGTGGTCCGCCCGGGCGAGGAAATCCTTCAGATCATTCCGCTGGAGGACGAGCTTTACATCGAGGCGCGGGTGAAACCCGAGGATATCGCGCAGGTCCGCAAGGATCAGGATGCCACGATCAAGCTGACCGCCTATGATTACACGATCTATGGCACGCTTCAGGGAAAGGTCGATTTCATTTCTGCCGATACGTTCAAGGATGATCGCTCGCGCAATCCCGATGGCGACCCGCATTACAAGGTCACGGTAAAGGTGGACCTATCGAAGCTGACCGAACGCCAGCAGGCGCTGGAAATCCGGCCCGGCATGCTGGCGGATGTGGAATTGCAGACCGGTGGCAAGACCATTCTGACCTATCTGACCAAGCCGCTTTACAAATCGCAGCAGGCGCTGCGCGAGCGTTAAAGGTAACTTCGGACCAGCGCACCGGACAGCAGGCTCCACCCGTCGGCAACGACGAAGAACGCCAGCTTGAAGGGCAGGGAAACGATGGCTGGCGGCACCATCATCATGCCCATGGACATCAGGATCGCGGCAACAACCAGGTCGATGATCAGGAAGGGCAGGAAGACCATGAAGCCGATTTCAAAGGCGCGGCGCAGTTCGGACAGCAGAAAGGACGGCACCAGCAGCGGCAGTGCGGCATCTGCGACCTCGGGTGGCTCGTTCTCGCGCAGCGAGGCGAGTTCGGCATAGGTCTCGGGGTTCGTTCGCGCGGCCATGAAGCGGCGGAAGGGCGCGATGGTCAGCGGGATCGCCTCCTGCAATTCAATCTCGCCCCGTGACAGCGGGCCTGCGCCTTTGGTCCATGCCTCTGTCAGAACGGGGTCCATGACGAACCAGGTCAGGAACAGGGCGAGGCTGACCATCAGCATGTTGGGTGGGGCCTGTTGCAGGCCGATCGCCTGTCGCAGGATGGACAGCACGGTCAGGATAAAGGGGAAGCAGGTCACCATGACCGCAAGTCCCGGCACCAGACCAAGCAATGTGATCAGCGCGATCAGTTGCATGGACCGCAGGCCCAATGTCGGCCCCGCGCCCAGATCGACCGTCAGGCTTTGCGCCGCTACCGGGCCGGCAAGCAGCAGCAGAGTGCCCGTCAAAAGGGTTCCCCGCATTACAGCTCGCCACGCAGATTGGCGACTTCGGTCAGGCGAACCGCCAGTTGCCCGGCCTGATCACCCTCCATCTCCTGCAACTCGCCCCGCGCGATGAGCCGGTCGCCAACGTAAAGTTCCACCAGATCGTCCACGCGGCGGTCGAGCGGCAGGACCGCATCACGCTGGAGTTTCAGAAGATCCCGGATGCGTGGCCGAGCCTTGCCCACGGAAATCACGATTTCTATGGGCACCTGCCCGAAAGGGTTGCCATCTGCCGTGTCGTTCATGCTGTGCGATCCTGTTCTGACAATCCAAAGAAATTGCGAACCGCTGCGGTCAGTTCGCTGGTCGCGCGATCAAGGTCTATCTGCGCTTCTGTTTCCCCGAGGCGCAGATAGACCTGCCCCTCACTCAGGGTCGGCTCCTCGACCAGACGAAGTGGAAGCCCTGTTGCCTGGCCAAGCAGGTTCTCCACCGGCGCGCGCGCGGCAGGATTGAGCACGAGCTCCACAGGTGCCTCCGCCAGTTCCTCCGCCAGGGGCGTCAGGGTTTCGAGCACTGTTGGCGCAAGTGCCTCGCGGGCGACCCCGGGCAGCAGGCGGCAGGCGATTTCCTGCATCAGCGGTGCCAGCGCCTTCAGCACATGCATCCGCGCATCATGAAATGTGAAGCCAAGCGCCTGAATGCTGCGGGCAAGGTCGGCCGTCATCCGGCCCTGCTCCTGACTCGCGGCATTCGCGGCATCTTCCCAGCCGGCGGAATATCCCTGTTCATAGGCTGCAAGCCGCTCTTCCTCGGCAACCGAGGCACGCGGAGGTGTCGCTGCCTCGGATTCTTCCCGCGACTCGAAGACTTCAAGCTTCAGGGTCACGATGCCCTCTCTTCCGGCTCTTCCAGCCAGCCGCGCAGGATCTGCACGGATTCGGCCTGACGTGCCTCGATCAGTCGACGAAGCCTGTCGACCGGATCATCAGGAAGGTCGACACTCTCGCCGGGGATATCGGCGAAGCCGGAAATATCGCCGATATCGTCAATCTCGCCCGAAACCACGCGCGGACTTTCGGTCATGCCCGCGGGGACAGGCAGTATACCGGTGCCGGTTGCGGGCAGAAGGGGGGTATCCGAGTCAGGGATCTGCCTGGCGCCGGTCAGCAGGGGGCGCAGAACAAAAATCCCAAGCACCAGCGTCACAAGTGCAAGCGCACCAATCTGGACAAGCCGCATCACGTCAAGCGGCGGCAGCCAGCTCGCCTCGGCCAAAGTGCCCTGCGCCGCAAACGACTCGAAAGACAGGGATTTCAGGGTCAGGACATCACCACGCGACGTGTCGAGCCCTGAGGCGGAAGCAACGAGTTCGCGCAGATCGGCAAGCTCCGTCTCGGGTCGGGGCTGCCAGCTTGTGCTTCCATCCTGCCCGAGGCTGGGCAGGCCGTTCACCAGAACGGCGATGGTGAGTCTTCGAATGGTGCCCGGACCCCGGACCAGCTCGCGCCGGGTTTCCGAAACCTCGAAGTTCACCCTTTCGCGTGTTTCGCTGCTCTGGCTTTGACTGCCGCCATTCTGTCCGGCATTCCCTTCGGGAAGGTTGGAAGCGACCGTGACATCCTGATTGGCCTCACGATTGGTGCCCGATTTCTCGGTCGTATCGGTCGAGATCGCCACCCGGCCCTGCGGATCGAATTTGTGCTCGGTGATCTGCTCCTGATCGGTGACCAGATCCAGCGAGAGTTCGACCACGGCGTTCCCCGGTCCGACGCGGGCTTCAAGAAGACGCTCGATATTCTGGCGCAAGGCAGTTTCCCGGTCAGAAGCCGCGGCATTCGTGGCGGGGTCGGAGTCTGGCGGAACCAGACCGCCCACGCTGTCGATGACAGCAACATCTTCCGGCCGCATTCCGCTGACTGCGGCCGCAACCAGATGGCGCAGAGCCTTTGCCTGTTCGGCTGAAACTGTCCCTGAGGCTGTGGTGACGGTGACCGAAGCAGTGGGCGGCGCAGATTTGCGAAAGGGTTGCGCAGCAGACTGGGCGATATGAACCCTCGCGTTGCGAATCGCCGGGTTGGCCAGAATGGTTCGGGCCAGCTCACCCTCCTTCGCTCGCCAATAGGCGGCATCAAACATCTGCGAAGTGGTGCCAAAACCGGACATACCATCCAGAAGCTCATAGCCTGCGCCCCCCGCAGCGGGCAGGCCTTCGGCAGCAAGGGTCATGCGAAGCGTATCCCGGCGCGCGGCATCGACCTGAATGGCGTTGCCGCGCACCTCATAGGCGATACCGCGCTGTTCCAGCGCCGCAACGATTTCGCCTGCCGCCTGAGGCTCCAGCCCGGAGTAGAGAAGGGCATATTCCGTGCGCCCGGCGATCTGCGACATGGCGAAAACCAGAAGAAATACGGCCAGCGTTACCCCGATCACCGTGACTCGTCTGCGCAGATTCATCTGCGACCAAAGCGAAATCAGATTCTGCATGCGCCGTCTCCGCCGTGCGGGCATCTGCCCCCGTTCAGACGACTCATGCGGGATCGGGCTTAACAATCGGTTAGTGACCTTGGCGTTATAGCTTTTTCCCGAAAGGTTGCGGAGAGAGCCATGGCAGACACGCAAGAGCCGCAGGAAGCGGCGTCGAAAAAAGCTTCCCAAAAGCCTCTGCTGGTGGGGGGCATTCTCGCCTTGCTGCTTGCAGCGGGCGGGTTTTATGGCACCTACAGCGGTTTGATCCCCCTGCCTGGCCATTCGGCCAAGGTGGAACCTCCGGCAGAAAACCTGCCCGATCTCGCTTTTGTGCCGGTCGATACGGTGATGATATCCCTTGGTGCCGCAGGAAACAACCAGCATCTCAAGTTCGGATCGCAGCTGGAGGTTTCGCCCATCTATACGACCGAGGTTGCCAACCTGATGCCCCGGATTCTGGATGTCATCAATTCCTATCTGCGGGCCGTCGAAGTGGCCGAATTGCAGAACCCCAGTGCCCTTCTGAAGATCAGGGCGCAGCTTCTGCGCCGCATTCAGGTGGTCACAGGCGAGGGGCGCGTGCGCGACCTGCTTGTCACCGAATTTGTTCTGAACTGAGGGCAGTCATGACATTTGTCGCAGATATTCTGATGGTTGCGGGAACGTTTGGCGTCGCGTTCTACTGCTATGTGCTTTCGGCACGGCTGAAACGGTTCTCGACACTTGAATCCGGAATGGGTGGTGCGATTGCCGTTCTTTCGGCACAGGTCGACGATATGACCCGCGCTTTGGCCAGGGCGCAGGCCGCCGCAACCGGCTCTGCCGCGACGCTGGAATCACTGACCTTGCGCGCCGAAACCGCCGCCGCGCGACTGGAGGTCATGCTGGCCTCGCTGCACGATCTGCCGGAGCGGGCCGACGATGATGCGGGGGACCGGCGATTGCGGTTCGTGCGTCGGCGGAATGGCCGCGATGAAGCGGAGACCGGAATATGAGCAGGATGGTGCGTCGGCCCGGACGTGGCGCGCTCTATCTGCTGTCGGTCCTGCTTCTGGCAAGCGCATCACTGCGGATCGGCACCAACGTCGGTCAGGCACTGGCCGCATCGGAGGAGACAGGCCCGGCGGCGGTTCCGCTGAACTGCCCCACGCCGCCCGCCGCTCTGGTCGAGGCGCTTTCTCTGCGGGAGCAAAGGGTCAGGGTGCAGGAAGCAGCACTGGCTGAAAAGACCGCAGCGCTTGCACTTGCTGAGGATGTTGTGACCAGACGGCTGGCCGAGCTCGCGACCGCCGAGGATCGTCTTCGCGCAACGCTTTCGCTCGCCGACGGTGCGGCAGAGCGGGATCTTACGCAACTGACCGAAGTCTATCAGGCCATGAAGCCCAAAGAGGCCGCAGCGATCTTTGCCGGGATGGACCCGCAGTTTGCCGCAGGTTTCCTTGGAAGGATGCAGCCGCAGGCTGCTGCGGCAATCCTCGCCGGAATGCCGCCGGATACGGCCTATGCGATGAGCGTGCTGATCGCGGGTCGCAACGCGAATGCTCCAAGGGAGTGAGGGAATCTTAACCTGCCACGCGGAAAGATCGTTGGAGATGCAGCGGGAAGGAGGTGCCGATGTTCGGCCTCGTCGGTATTGTCATAATCTTCGTCATGGTGTTCGGCGGGTATATTCTTGCCGGCGGCAAGCTGGGGATCATTCTCAAATCCCTGCCTTTCGAGATGATCATGATCGGGGGTGCCGCACTAGGCGCGTTTCTGCTGTCAAATGATCTGGCTGCGGTCAAACATGCGATGAAGGATATCGCCAAGGTGTTCAAAGGGCCGAAGTGGCGGCCGGGGGACTACCGTGATCTGCTGTGCCTGCTGTTCGAGCTTATTCGCATTGCCCGTTCGAATCCGGTGGCGCTGGAAGAACATATAGAAAAACCGGAAGAGTCGGCGATCTTCGCGCGGTACCCACGCATCCGGGCAGATCATGAGGCGCTCGACCTGATCTGCGACACGCTGCGTGCCGCTTCCATGAACTATGACGACCCGCATCAGGTGGAAGAGGTGCTCGACAAGCGGATGGATACCGCACGGCATCACGCCCTGCATTCCAGCCATGCCCTGCAATCCGTTGCCGATGCCTTGCCCGCCCTGGGGATCGTTGCTGCGGTGTTGGGGGTTATCAAGACCATGGGCGCGATTGACCAGCCGCCGGAGGTGCTGGGCAAGATGATCGGGGGCGCGCTTGTGGGAACATTTCTGGGGGTTTTTCTGGCTTATGGGATAGTCGGTCCCTTTGCCACCCGCGTGAAGGCCGTGGTGGAGGACGATGCGCATTTCTACCAGTTGATCCGCGAAGTTCTGGTCGCCAACCTCTACAACCATCCGGCCAATATCTGCATTGAGGTCGGCAGGCAGAATACGCCGCATAACTTGCGACCGAGTTTTGTAGAGCTGGAAGAAGCATTGCGCTCCCTGAAGCAGGAAGCCGCGTGATGGGGCGCTTTCTGGTTCTTCTGTTGCTCTTCCTGCCGAGCCCGATCTGCGCCGAAATTGCGCGGGTCACTTCGGGAGAGCACGATGGTTTTTCACGCCTTGTTGTGTCTGTCGGGGAGCCCGCAACCTGGAAACTGGGGCGGCTGGAGGATGGATATCTGCTTCAGATCAGCAAACCGGGCCTGACCTTCGATTTGTCACAGACATTCCGCCGGATACCTAAGACAAGGCTGGCCGGGGTTGATGTTGCGGCCTTTGGCAGACTCAGGATCGCCATGGCCTGTGATTGTCATGCCGAAGCATTCGAGTTTCGACCAGGGATTATCGTGATCGACCTGAAATCTGGCTCCCCCCGGAAGGACTCACCCTTCGAGATGCCTTTGCTGATCGACAACCCCGTGATACCGGGTTTACCGCCCTCCTCCCAAGAAGCAGAGAGCGGATCATTGCCGCTTCTGGATGATCTTGCCCTTGTCGGCATGCGAAAGACCATAGCCGAGGGCATTGGCGCAGCGGCGACCCAAGGTTTGGTTGATCTGAGCACCCCCAGGATCGCCCGACCCAAGGCTGTGGAGCAAGTTTCCACCCCACAATCCGAACATGTGAGGGTCAAACCGCCGGAGGGGTTGGAAACACATATCTCGGAAAATGCGGAAAAGTCGCCGCAAGACGGTGCGTGCCTCGGAGAGGACAGCCTCCTTCTTCCGGAATGGTCGGATGAAGCGCCGATTTTCGGGCAGTTTTCCGCATTGAGGCAAGACCTTGTCGGAGAGTTCGACGAGCCGCAGCCCGAGGCTGTCGCGATGGCGGCGCGGAGATATATTGCGATGGGTTTCGGGGCCGAAGCTGCACAGTTGGCCAATACCTTTCCCCAAGGCTTGAAAGATATCCCGATTCTGCTTGCCCTCGCGCGCCTGGTGGATGGCGAGAGGCCGGAAAGGAACCCGTTTACCGGCATGGAAGGCTGTGACTCGCCTGCCGCGCTCTGGTCGGTGCTGGCGCGTCCCTCGCTTCGCCCGGGCGAGCGGGTCAATCGAGATGCCATTTATATGGGCTTTTCCCGACTGCCACTTGCCCTGCGTGAATCCCTGGGTCCGGGTCTTGCAGAGCGTTTCCGGCAAAACAGGGATGCCGAAATGGTCCGAAAAATCAGGGATGTCATGGCACGCGGTAGCCCGTCGGCGAGTTCGGCTGTGCGTGCGCTTGACGCATCCATCGCGGCAGAGGAAGCGCCCCGCGAAGCCGAGAGATCTTTTCGCAACATCGCGTCCGGGCATGATGAACTGGAACCCGCAGCCCTGATCGCGCTGGTCGATATTGCCTGGAAAGCAAGCGCGCCGGTCGAGGCCGGGCTTGTGCAGGATCTGGAAATTCTTGCGCAGCAATACCGGGGTCAGCCGGACGACCAAAGGCTTCATCACGCCCTTGCTGTTGCGCTTGCGCTGAACGGACAGTTCTCGCGCGGCTTTGCGGCGGCGGCAGACAATCAGACGCGGCTGATTGTCTGGGATATTCTGGCGGAGCGCGCAGGGAGCTCTGATTTGCTGATGCTGGCAAGCGATGCCTCCGGCGCCCCTGCGGAGCTGCCGGCCAAAACCCGGTCTGTTCTGGTTGCGCGCTTCATGGACCTGGGTCTTCCCGAGCTTGCGGAGAGTTGGGCGACGCAGAGGCGTACCGCTTCTGAGGACGCATCGGATCGGCTTCTTTCGGCAAGATTGGCAGCGCAGCGCAAGGATGCCGCAGCCGCACTGCGAGGATTAGCGGGGCTGGAAGGGCCAGAGGCTGATGCGCTTCGCGGCGCGATGCTGATGCAACTGGGGTTGTCTGCCGAGGCTGTGGGGGCATTCCGGCGCGCGGGCGATGATGAAGCGATGCGGCAGGCGCTGCGCGTATCCCGGTCCTGGCGGGCGGTTGCCGAACAGGATCAGGGAATCTGGCGTAAGGCCGCGGCGTTTGACAGCGATTCACCCGTGGAAGAACTCGCGGACAAGCCGCTTGCCCACGCAAGAAGCTTGGTTGAAAGAAGCGGCCAGTCGCGTTCCGCACTGGAAAAGCTGCTTGCGGCAGTCGCCGGGGGCGGGTTGTGAGTCAGGCCTCGAAGCGGGTTGCGCCACGACGCATGGTGTTGACGGGCTCCGGCAGGGTCAAAGCCTGATATGCACGCTGGTCGCAATGATTGCGCGGGCAGATGCGGCAGTTGATCCCCACGAGTGTCATGGTGATGCCTGAAAGCAGGAAGGGTTCAGCATAGCCGATTTCGCTGACATGTTCGAGGGAACAACCCATTGCGACGGCCAGGCGATTGTCCTGTGCGTGGCGCACCCATGTCGGCCGCTCCACCGTGCGTGAGAATACGAAAAACCGGCCGCCATCGGGCATTTCCACAAATTGCGGGACGATGCGACCAGGCGTGCGGAAACTGGTGTGGACATCCAGCCGCGGGCAGGCGCCACCGTGTTCTGCCAGCGGAAAACTGGTGGCATTGAACCTTTTGGCAACGTTGCCGCCCTTGTCGATGCGCAGGAAGAAGAAGGGCACACCCGGTGCACCCTCGCGTTGAAGCGTTGTTGCGCGGTGGCAGGCCTGTTCGAAGCTGACGCCGAATCGGGTGGCAAGATGGTCGAAGTCGTACTTTGTGGCCTTCGCCTCTGCCAGAAAGGCATCATAGGGCATCAGGACTGCGGCGGCGAAATAGTTCGCAAGCTCCACCCGCAGACGCGCAACGCCTTGCGGATCTTTCAGCACCGACGCGGCGATAACCCCGTCCAGAAGCGGGGCCAGCTCCAGCAGGGCGCACATGTGCACAAGCTGGAAGATGCGGTTTGTGTGGTCCAGCGCTTCGGAAAGCTGAATTTCGCGCTGCGCCACATTATAGTCACGCAGCGAAAAGGGCATGTCCTCAACGGGAAGAACCCGAACCCGAACGCCCAGCCGATCCCGCAGCCGACGCTTCAGCGCGTAATAGATGTCATCCCGTTCAACCTGTTCCGTGCCCCAGAAGGCTTCGGCAGCCTCTTCCAGATCCCGGAAATTGTTCCTGTTCTTGCGGAAGATGTCATGAACTGCTGCCTCGGGTGAGGACAGCGGGGTCTGGCCCGCAAGCTCCGTCATTGAAAGAAGCTGGTCGGAAATCGCGTGATAGGCACGATGCAGGCGCAGAAAAGCCGCTGCGAGGTCCGGGCTGTGAATGAGCGCGGCGCGCAGTTGCGGCAGATCCGGCCGCAACTGCGCAAAGAGAGGGTCCTGCACAGCGCCGCGCAGCTCGGGCAAAAGATTGGCGTTGTCATCCTCGGCGATGTCCCGCCAGTCGACGCCATAAGTGTCCATCAGCCGGAACAGGATCGCGACGGAAACAGATCTTTCGTTGTTTTCCAAAAGGTTGACATAAGATGCGCTGATGCCGAGCGCCTTTGCCATCTGGGCCTGGGTCTCTCCCCTTTCCTGCCGCAAACGGCGAAGCTGGGGGCCGATGAATGTCTTCTGCATACGGTTGCACACAAATTTCTGGTTCGTCAACTTTACAATATTACAATTTATGAACCATGTAAATTCTCGCGTTTACAGCAGAACGCAGATTCATTTCCCCACAGTGAAATTTCCCGGCATCAATAATCTCAGCAATGGGAGGATTGCCATGAAAACCGGACTTTCTCACCTCTTCATCCCCGGCCCCACCAATGTGCCGGAAACCGTTCGCCGCGCCATGAACGTGCCGATGCAGGACCACCGCGCCCCGGATTTTGGGGATTTGACGGCCAGCATCTTCGCCGATCTCAAGACCGTCTACGGCACCACCAAGGGGCGCGTGGCCCTGTTTCCCGGATCGGGCACCGGCTGCTGGGAGGCGGCCATCACCAATACGCTGAATCCCGGCGATAAGGTGCTGATGGCGCGGCATGGCCAGTTTTCGCATCTCTGGGCAGAGATGGCGAAGAAGCTGGGGCTTGAGGTGCAGCTGATCGACCTGCCCTGGGGTGCGGGCGCCCCGGTAAAGGAATTCGCCCGTATTCTGGGCGCGGACAGGCATGGCGAGATCAAGGCGATCTTCGTCACCCATAACGAAACCGCGACTGGCGTGACCTCGGACGTGGCGGGCGTGCGCAAGGCGCTGGACGATGCGCTGCATGATGCGCTGCTGTTTGTCGATGGCGTGTCCTCGATCGGCTCGATCCCGTTCCGCATGGATGACTGGGGCGTCGATCTGGCGGTGACCGGCAGCCAGAAAGGGCTGATGAGCCCGGCAGGTCTGGGTATGCTCGCGGTCAGCCCGAAGGCGCTGAAGGCGATGGAAAGTTCCACCATGCGCCGTGCCTTCTTCGACCTGGCCGACATGCTGCGCGCCCATGACGGCGGTTCATTCCCCTATACGCCGCCGGTGCCGCTGCTGCATGGCGTGAAGGCGGCGCTGACGCGGATGATGGAAGAAGGGCTGCCGAACATTCATGCGCGGCACAAGCGGCTGGCATCGGGTGTGCGCCGTGCGGTGGCGGCCTGGGGGCTGGACCTCTGCGCCGAACATCCGACGCTTTATTCCGATACCGTCACCGCGGTGCGCGTGCCTGAAGGAGTAGATGCGCGCGAGGTCATCCGCATCGCTTATGAGCGCTACAACTGCTCGCTCGGGTCGGGGCTTGGCCCACTGAACGGCAAGGCCTTCCGCATCGGCCATCTGGGCGATCTGAATGAAGGCATGTGCCTCACCGCCATCTCCATCGCCGAAATGGCACTGGTCGAGGCCGGTGCCCGGATCAAGCTGGGCTCGGGCGTTGCCGCTGCCCAGGAAGTTTACCTGATGCGCCCCGCCCAGCCCGAGCTGCGGCTGGCCGCCGAATGATCTCCGGATAAACAGGACAGACATATGAGCCACACTTTGCACCCGCTGCGGCGCCAACGCCTGCAGCGCTCGGAACTTGCCGTCCCGGCGTCCAACCCCACCATGATCGACAAGGCCGCGACTGGCCCGGCGGATTACATCTTCCTCGACCTTGAGGATGCGGTGGCACCGCCGGAAAAGGAACAGGCCCGCAAGAATGCGATTCAGGCGCTGAACGACATCGACTGGGCGGCGGCGGGCAAGACCGTTTCTGTCCGCATCAACGGACTGGATACGCACTACATGTATCGTGACGTCGTTGATGTGATGGAGCAGGCGGGCGACCGCGTGCACACGCTTCTGGTGCCCAAGGTTGGCGTGACCGGCGATCTGTATATGGTCGAGGCCATGGTGAACCAGATCGAGATGGCGAAGGGCTATCAGACCCGCGTGGGCCTTGAGGCGCTGATCGAAACCGCGCTGGGCATGGCGAATGTCGAGGCCATCGCGCAGTTCGGTGGCCGGCTGGAGGCGCTGCACTTCGGCGTGGCAGATTACGCGGCGAGCCTCAGGGCGCGCACCACCAACATCGGTGGTCTGAACCCGCATTACCCCGGCGATCAGTGGCATTCGGCGATCAGCCGCATGGTGGTTGCCTGCCGCGCCTATGGCCTGCGCGCCATCGACGGACCTTTCGGCGATTTCAGTGATCCCGAGGGCTATAAGGAGGGCGCGCGTCGCGCCGCCGCGCTGGGCTGCGATGGCAAATGGGCCATCCACCCCTCGCAGGTCACGCTGGCGAACGAGGTCTTCTCGCCGCCGGATACCGAAGTCACCCGTGCCCGCCGCATCATCGACGAATTGCGCAAGGCGGAATCCGAAGGGCGCGGCGCCGCCTCGCTGGACGGCAAGATGATCGACGCGGCCTCGGAACGCATGGCGCGCAACGTCATCGTTCTGGCCGACGCCATCGCCGCACGCTGAGGGAGGAATATAAATGGATATTCATGAATATCAGGCGAAGGAAATTCTGGCAGGCTTCGGCGTGCCGGTCCCGCGCGGTGGCCTGGCTTACAGCCCGGAACAGGCAGGCTACCGCGCGCGCGAACTGGGCGGCAGCGCCTGGGTGGTGAAGGCGCAGATCCACTCGGGTGGCCGGGGCGAGGCGGGGGGGGTGAAGCTATGCCGCAGCCCCGAGGAAGTGCAGGACTACGCGCAAACCCTGTTCGGTCGCCAGTTGGTGACAAAGCAGACCGATGCGAATGGCAAGGGGGTCTATCGGCTTTGGGTCGAGGCGGCGTCCGAGATCCGGCAGGAGCTGTATCTGGGCTTCGTGCTGGACCGGAAATCCGAACGCATCATGATTGTCGCCTCCGCGCATGGCGGTATGGAGATCGAGGATCTGGCGGAAAGCGACGCGGATTCGCTGCGCCGCATGGTCATCGACCCGGCGGTGGGTCTGGTGCCGTTCCAGGCGCGGGAGCTTGCCTTCTCGCTGGGCCTGCGCGGTGGTCAGATCGCGCAGATGGTCAATGTGCTGACGGCCTGCCACCGTGCCTACCGCGAGCTTGACGCCACGATGGTCGAAATCAATCCGCTGATCATCAACGGCTCGGGTGATCTGGTGGCGCTGGACGCGAAGATGAGCTTTGACACCAACGCGCTCTATCGTCGCCCCGAGGTCGCCGAACTGCGTGACCGCAGCCAGGAAGACCCGCGCGAAAGCATGGCCGGCGATTATGGTCTGGCCTATGTCGGGCTCGACGGTGACATCGGCTGCATCATCAACGGCGCCGGTCTGGCCATGGCCACGATGGACATGATCAAGCTGGCCGGGGGCGAGCCTGCCAACTTCCTCGACATCGGCGGTGGCGCCAGCCCGGAGCGGGTGGTCCGCGCCTTCCGCACCGTGCTGACCGATCGCAATGTGCAGGTGATCCTCGTGAACATCTTCGCGGGCATCAACCGCTGCGACTGGGTGGCCGAGGGGGTGGTGAAAGCCTACCGCGAGGTCGGCATGACCATCCCGGTCGTGGTGCGCCTTGCCGGAACCAATGTCGAGGAAGGCCAGCGCATCCTCGCCGAAAGCGGGCTGCCGCTGCACACCGCTGACACGCTTGCCGAAGCGGCCGACATCGCCGTTGGCCTGCGCCAGAAACGCGCCGCCTGAGGGAGGAAAGTATGACCATTCTGATCAACGAGACGACCAAGGTCATCGTTCAGGGCATGTCGGGCCGCATCGGCCAGTTCCACAGCGCTGACATGATCAAGAACAACACCAATGTGGTGGGCGGCGTGGTGCCCGGCAAGGGCGGGGAGACTTTCCTCGACCGGCCACTGTTCAACACCGTGCGCGAGGCGGTGGATGCGACGGGGGCCGAGGCAAGCCTCGTCTTCGTGCCGCCGCCCTTCGCGGCCGATGCGATCATGGAGGCGGCGGATGCAGGCATCAAGACCGCCGTCTGCGTGACCGACGGCATCCCGGCTCAGGACATGATGCAGGTGAAACGCTTCCTGCGCCGCTATCCCGAAAACCGCAAGATGCGGCTGATCGGGCCGAACTGCGCGGGCATCATCTCGCCCGGCCGCGGCTTCATGGGCATCATGCCGCCGCATATCTACATGCCGGGTCGGGTAGGCATCGTCGGTCGTTCCGGCACGCTGGGCTATGAGGCTGCCAGCCAGATGAAGGCGCTGGGCATCGGCGTTTCCACCTCGGTCGGTATCGGCGGCGATCCGGTGAACGGGTCAAGCTTCCGCGACATCCTGCAACTGTTCGAGGCCGATCCCGAGACCGATGCCGTCGTAATGATCGGTGAGATCGGTGGCCCGCAGGAGGCGGAGGCCGCCGCCTGGGTGCGGGAACATATGTCGAAGCCGGTGGTGGCCTATATCGCCGGGCTGTCGGCGCCAAAGGGCCGCAAGATGGGCCATGCCGGGGCCATTGTTTCGGCCTTTGGGGAAAGCGCGCAGGAGAAAGTGGAGATCCTGACCGCGGCTGGCATTTCCATCGCGCCAAACCCCTCCGCCATCGGGGCCACGGTGGCGCAGGTATTGGGCCGTCGCGCCGCGGCCTGATGCGTTGCTCCGGCGCCTCGGTTTCGGGGCGCCGTATGCAGGGCAGTTGACAGAACGGCCCGGTCCTTCCTATCTCGGGGCATCGCGGGGCCAAGGCGCCCGCGGCAACACGGTGACCGGGCCCCTCTGGCAAGAGATCGGCGCTCTTGTGATGTCGGCACCTCGCGTTCTGGACCGCCGAGCGGAATGCTGACTTTCATGTCCACATCAACGGCCAAGCCCATGGTCGCATATCTCAAATGGGCCTTCATCGTGACAGGTGTCGGGCTGGCGCTAGGCGCCGCCCTTGGCTGGCAGACAACCGGCACGCTTTCCGGTGCGCTGACCATCTTCTTCATCTGCGCCGTTCTGGCGGTGCTGGAGATCTCGCTGTCCTTTGACAATGCCATCGTCAACGCCAACAAGCTCAAAACGATGAGCCCGGTCTGGCAGCACCGATTCCTGACCTGGGGTATCCTGATCGCGGTTTTCGGCATGCGGATCGTCTTCCCGCTGCTGATCGTGGTCATTGCCGCGCATGTCGGTCCGATCGACGCGCTGATCATGGCGGCCGCCCGCCCGGCTGAATACGCGCGCATCATGCAGGAGGCACATCTGCCCATCGCTGCTTTCGGTGGCACTTTCCTGATGATGGTGGCGCTGACCTATTTCTTCGATCAGGAAAAAGATGTGCACTGGGTCGAATGGCTGGAAAGCCGCATGGCCTCTTACGCCACGATCAAAGGGGTCGAGATCGCGCTTGTGCTGATCCTTGTCCTCCTGTTCTCGCGCCTTCTGGAGGGCGAGGCCCGGAACGTCTTCGTCTATTCCGCCATCTACGGCTTGCTGACTTTCCTGCTGGTCGAGGTGCTGGGCGGGTTTCTGGATCGCACGCAGGAAACCACGCGCGCTGCGGCGCAGGGCGGGCTGGGCGCCTTCCTCTACCTGGAGGTGCTGGATGCCAGCTTCTCGTTTGACGGGGTGATCGGGGCCTTCGCGCTCAGCCAGAACCTGTTCGTCATCGCCATCGGGCTGGGCATCGGTGCGATGTATGTGCGTTCCATGACCATCATGCTGGTCGAACGCGGTACGCTGGCCGAATACCGCTATCTGGAGCATGGGGCGTTCTACGCCATCCTGATCCTGTCGGTGATCATGTACTGCCAGACGCTCGTGCATATTCCCGAGGTCATTACCGGACTGGGAGGGGCGGCTTTGATCGGTGTTGCCCTCTGGTCGTCGATCCGCAGCAACAGATGTGAGGCGGGTGCGGCGCCGAAGTAAGCAAAGGCCGGGGGAAGCCCCGGCCTTTTGCATTTCCGCGAGGGGAAGCCGCCGTTCGCGGGAAGGGAATCGCGCGGAATCAGCGGCTTGGCCGCGGCATCTGGCGTGCTGATTCTGTTTCCCGGTGCCATGTGGAACGAGATCCACCAGCCAGCCTACAGTCTCGGGAAACTTTTATTACGCAGCGCAACCGTCATATTGTGCTAAAAATTTCTCCACATACCACATGCAGCGCAACATTCCGCAGCATGAAAAAAATCTGACACATTCCTGCATTTTTGCTCTTGCGGGTTTTTGGGTGTGGGCCTAGAAGCTGCCTCACCGAAACGGACGGTGGCGGGAACGAAGCGAAGCGGAAGCGAGCTTGGGACTGTGGCCG
>NZ_BMYI01000010.1:0-160571 GCF_014652195.1 Gemmobacter nanjingensis | reverse complement strand
CCAAATTCGCAAACTACGCCATCTACGAACACTGCCTCCCCTTCAACGTCGCCCGCGCATACGACGAAGCAAAAGGCATCGACACTCCCAAAATCTGGACCGCAACCCGAGATCAACAAATGTGGAATGATCTCCAGGCGTGAAAATATAACGCGGGACGGTGTTCAGATCGCCGGATTGGCTACGGCGCGATGAAGCGCCGCAAGACCCTGATCCAGCGCTGCGCGCTCGGCCTCTGTCATGGCGCCAAGAATGGCATTCGCCCGTGCTTCGACCTGTGAAAAGGCGCGGGCGAAGGTGCTGCGGCCCAGCGGCGTGATGGTGTAGAGCCGCAGCCGCCGGTCCTCAGCCGGGATGGAGCGCAGGATCAGCCCCTTGTCCTCAAGCCGCTGGGTCGCGCGGCTGACCTGCACCTTGTCCAGGGTAGTGCGCCGGGCCAGTTCCAGCGAATTGATCTCTTCCGCGCCCTCGATCAGGAACAGAAGCCGCCATTCCTCCCGTGTGAGGCCATGGTCATGGCCATAGACCTCGACCAGTTGACGCGAAAACGCTTCGGCGACGACCGCCAGACGATAGGGAAAGAAGGATTCCAGTTGCATAGGCCGCCATACTGCTGATGTGCCTTCATTGCATATGTAATGAACCGGATCAAACGGTGCGTGCATCCTTGCCGCCGCGAAAACCGGCAGCGGAATCGTTCAAATTCGAAGTATTTCCGCTTTAAACCGCCATCCCCGTTTCGGTTCTGCGCAAATCGTCAGCGACCGAAACTGTGGCGCTGTTTTTTTGACCGGAATGCAGCAGCAGCGCAGCGACGGTTTTCTGCGGCGCGGCATCTGTCTTGCGTGCTCTGACACGGCTGCGGCTTATTCGTTCTGCGGCAGCACAGCGCAGGCGGGAACGACCGCGCACTGCCTCCGCAAAAGGAAAAGAAAAAAACGTCGGAACGGTTTTGTCGCGCCTGCTGTCAGGCGCGGCCCGATCCCGGCATGCAACGGGGAATGGATATGAATCTGACACGTCGCTCGCTTCTGGCCACAGCCGCCGCCGCCCTTGCCGCGCCGCTGACCGCGCCGCGTTTTGCCTTTGCGCAGGAAGGCCCGATCAGGATCGGCGTCCTGCATTCGCTGTCGGGGACCATGGCGATTTCTGAAACCACGCTGAAAGACACGATGCTGATGCTGATCGAGGAACAGAACGCCAAGGGCGGCGTGCTGGGCCGACAGCTTGAGGCGGTGGTGGTCGACCCGGCCTCGGACTGGCCGCTGTTCGCGGAGAAGGCCCGTGAGTTGCTGACGGTTTCGAAGGTCGATGTGATGTTCGGCTGCTGGACCTCCGTCAGCCGCAAATCGGTGCTGCCGGTCATCGAGGAACTGAACGGCCTGCTGTTCTACCCGGTGCAATACGAGGGCGAGGAATCGTCGAAGAACGTATTCTACACCGGCGCGGCGCCGAACCAGCAGGCGATTCCGGCGGTGGATTACTTCCTCAACGAGTTGGGGATCGAGAAATTCGCGCTTCTGGGTACCGATTACGTCTATCCGCGCACCACGAACAACATCCTTGAAAGCTATCTGAAGGCCAAGGGCATCGCGGCCGAAGATATCTTCGTCAACTATACCCCGTTCGGCCACAGCGACTGGTCAAAGATCGTGGCCGATGTGGTGGCGCTGGGGGCCGATGGCAAGAAGGTCGGCGTGGTTTCCACCATCAACGGTGACGCCAATATCGGTTTCTACAAGGAACTGGCCGCAGCGGGCGTCACCGCCGACAAGATCCCGGTCGTGGCCTTCTCGGTCGGCGAGGAAGAGCTTTCGGGGCTGGATACCACCAACCTCGTCGGCCATCTGGCAGCATGGAACTATTTCATGTCGGCCGATACGCCCGAGAACAAATCGTTCATCGAGGCGTGGCACAAGTTCATCAAGGACGACAAGCGTGTCACCAACGACCCGATGGAAGCGCATTATATCGGCTTCAACATGTGGGTGAATGCGGTGACAGCGGCGGGCACCACGGCGGTCGATCCGGTGATCGACGCCATGGTCGGACAGAAATTCCCCAACCTGACCGGCGGCATGGCCGAGATGCTGCCGAACCACCACCTGACCAAACCCGTGCTGATCGGCGAGATCCGCGCTGATGGCCAGTTCGACATCATCAGCCAGACCGAGCCGGTGTCCGGCGACGCCTGGACCGATTTCCTCCCGGAATCGGCGGTGCTGGAATCGGATTGGAAAGACCTGAAATGCGGCATGTATAACACCGAGACCAAGACCTGCGTGCAGCTGACCTCCAACTACTGATCTGATCCGCGAGGGGGGCCATGGCGCCCCTCGCCCTATCGAAGGGGTTGGAATGTTCCGTTTCCTGCTGCCGCTTGCCATGGCGGTCTGTCTTGCCTTGCCTACCCTTGCGCAGACCCTGCCCGAAGTGGTGGAGGCATCGCGCGCCCAGATCGAGAAACCCTCGCGCCAGACCGTTGGCCCGGTGATCGACGCCATCGCCTCGACCGGCGATCCGGCGGCGGCGGCGCTGTTGCAGGCCTGGGCCGACCGCAAGTTGGGGGTGCGCAAGGCCGATGGCGCGTTCTTCCTGCTGGAAAAGGCGCCGGAGGGCTGGGCGCTGACCGGACTGGACGGAGCTGCCGCCGGAACCGCGCCGACATCGGACATTACCGACCTCAAACCCAATGCCGGTGTGCGCGAACTGATCGGTGCGGCGCTTGTGCAGTTCACCCTGACCGACCCCGATCCGGCGCAGCGCACCCGTGCGCTGGACGCCATCGCCCGCTCGCCTGCCAAGGCGCAGCTCGCGCCCTTGCGTGCTTCGATCGAGGATGAGGCCGACCCGGGGCTGAAAGCCCGGAAGGAACGCCTCGCCACTTTCCTGACCCTGCAATTCGGAGACGACAGTGCGACCCGCGTCGTCGCCATCGAAAGCCTTGCAGGCGATACCGCACTGGACGTGCGCGCCGCGCTGAACCCGCTGCTGGTCACCAGCCGCAAGGTCGCCGTGGCGCTACCGCAGGGCGTGAACATCGCGGCTACCCTGACACCGGGCAAGGACATCCCGCGCGAGGCCGCCTATGACCTGCTGGTCGGTGCCGGCCTCGCCCCCGCGCGCCTTACGCTGGCCGATCAGAAGGCCGCGCTGGCCGCCCATCTGGAAAACGGGGCTGTCGGTGGCGTGCCGCTGGCCGAACTGGCCAGCCAGCAGCTTCGTGACGCGGCCTATGAGGCGCTGGAGAAATCGGGCCAGGTGCCCGCCGCCGCTACTGATGCCGAGGTCGCTGCCGCGCTGGAGGCGCATGTGTTCTACGATCAATATGCAGAACCCGACCCGGCCGTCACCGATGCGGCCCGACGGACTCTTGCTAGTATCGAAACCCGCGTGGGCTTGATGACAGCCGCCGATCTGGGGCTCGATGCGCTCTCGCTCGCCTCGATCTATTTCCTCGCCGCCATCGGTCTCGCTATCACCTTCGGCGTGATGCGGGTCATCAACATGGCCCATGGCGAGTTCATCATGATGGGCGCCTATACCGGCTATGTCGTGCAACAGATGATCCCGAATTACACCGTCTCGATCCTTGTCGCGCTTCCGCTGGCCTTCGCGGTGACCTTCGCGGCGGGCGTGGCGATGGAACGGCTGGTGATCCGTCACCTCTACAAACGCCCGCTGGAGACGCTGCTTGCGACCTTCGGTATCTCCATCGCGCTGCAACAGATCGCCAAGAACATCTTCGGCACTCAGGCCCGGCCGCTGACCGCGCCTGCCTGGCTGGACGGTGCGCTCAGCTTCAACGACATCGTGTCGATCAGCTATATCCGGGTCGCCATCTTCCTGCTGGCGCTGCTGTTCCTCGGCTTCTTCCTCTGGCTGATGAAACGCACCCGGCTGGGGCTGGAGGTGCGCGCCGTGACGCAGAACCCGGCCATGGCCGCCAGCATGGGCATCGACCCCGACCGCATCAACATGCTGACCTTCGGGATCGGCTCGGGCATCGCCGGGATCGCGGGCGTCGCCATCGGGCTTTTCGCCAAGGTCACCTCGGAGCTTGGCTCGGATTATATCGTGCAAAGCTTCATGACAGTCGTGGTGGGTGGGGTCGGCAATATCTGGGGGGCGCTGGCGGGCGCCGCCATGATCGGCGGCTTCCAGAAGGTGATCGAGTGGCTGAACCCCTCGAACACGCTGGCGGCGCAGACCTACATGATCCTGTTCATCATCCTGTTCATCCAGTTCCGCCCTCGCGGCATCATCGCCCTCAAGGGCCGCGCGGCAGGAGATTGAGCCGATGTTCAGACCGCCGCTGTCCTTCCCTTCATCTTGGCCCAAATATCCCACGGGGGCGCGGGGGTGTGAAACCCCCGCCGCAACGCCGGAGGCCCCGCAATGACCCGGACATTCCTTGCCCGCAACCCCTCGACCCTGTGGTTCCTGCTGGTGCTGGCGCTGTTCACCCTTGGCGTCACCGTTCTGGCCGAGGGCTTTGGCATCGGCCTCATCCCCACCGCCTTCGTCAAGGTGCTGGGCAAGACCTTATGTCTCTGCCTCGTCGCCCTGGCGATGGATCTGATCTGGGGATACACCGGCATCCTTTCGCTGGGCCACATGGCCTTCTTCGCCCTTGGCGGCTACATGACCGGCATGTGGCTGATGTATGCCCGCACCGAGGAGATCGTGGTGCAGGCGCTGGCCGGATCGCCCATCCCGCCCACGCCCGAAGAGGTGGCGCAGGGGGTTGCCACACAGATCTTCGGCGTGGTCGGCGGCTCTGACCTGCCCGTGGTCTGGAGCTTCGCCCACAGCGCCTTCCTGCAATTGCCATTGGTATTGATCGTGCCGGGCGTTCTGGCGCTGATCTTCGGCTGGCTGGCGTTCCGGGCGCGGGTGAACGGGGTTTACCTGTCGATCCTGACACAGGCCATGACGCTGGCGCTGGCGCTTTACCTGTTCCAGAACGACAGTGGGTTGCGCGGCAATAACGGGCTTTCAGGGCTGCAAAATCTGCCTGGCCTCGCCGATGTGCCACAATCCACGCTGTCGATCCTGTTCTTCCTCGCCTCGGCCCTGTTGCTGGCGGCGGGGTATCTGTTGCTGGCCTGGGTCACCTCGGGCAAGTTCGGCAGTGCCTTGCGCGCGATCCGCGACGATGAACAGCGGCTGCGTTTCCTTGGCTACCCGGTCGAGGGTTACAAGCTGTTTGTCTTTACCCTGACCGCCATGGTCGCCGCCGTGGCGGGTGCTTTCTATTACCCGCAGGCGGGCATCATCAACCCGGCCGAGCTTGCGCCCATCGCCTCGATCTACCTCGCCGTCTGGGTCGCCATTGGCGGGCGCGGACGGCTTTATGGGGCGGTGATCGGGGCGGCCTTCGTCTCGTTGTTGTCCTCGTGGTTCACCGGGGGCATGGCGCCCGCCATTCCGCTCGGGTTCTACACAATCAAATGGGTGGACTGGTGGACGGTGCTTCTCGGCCTCGCCTTCGTGCTGGTGACGCTGTTCGCGCCACGCGGGATCGGCGGGCTGTTCGACTGGCTGCCCAGCCCGCGCCGCCATGGCGCCCAGCTTGGCCCCGATGACGGCGCACTGCGCGAGAAGGAGGCCGACGCATGACCACCATCGCCCCCGCCCGCACGACCTCGCTGCTGGAGGTTTCCGGCGTCTCGGTCACCTTCGACGGCTTCCGCGCCATCAACAATCTGTCCTTCGCCATCGGCCCGCAGGAACTGCGCGCAGTGATCGGCCCGAATGGCGCGGGCAAGACCACCTTCATGGACATCGTGACCGGCAAGACCCGGCCGGACGAAGGCACGGTTGTCTTCGGGGATGTGCCCCGCTCATTGCTGCGGATGTCCGAGGCGCAGATCGCGCGCGCAGGCGTCGGCCGCAAGTTCCAGCGCCCCACGGTGTTCGAGGATCAGAGCGTTTCCGAAAACCTGATGTTGGCGCTGAAGGCGGCGCGCACGCCCTGGCGGGTGCTGTTCTGGCGCGAAACGGCGAAAGACCGTGTCCGCGTGGCGGAGCTTGCAGCACAGGTGGGCCTTGCCGATCACCTGTCCCGCAAGGCGGGCGAGCTGTCCCATGGCCAGAAGCAATGGCTGGAAATCGCCATGCTGCTGGCACAGGAACCGCGCCTGCTGCTGGTCGATGAACCTGCGGCGGGGATGAGCTTTCTGGAGCGCGAGCAGACCACCGCGCTGCTGGTCGAACTGGCGAAAACCCGCGCCGTCGTCGTGGTGGAGCATGACATGGAGTTCATCCGGCGGCTGAACTGCAAGGTCACGGTGCTGCACGAAGGCTCGGTTTTGGCCGAGGGCAGCCTGGATCACGTCACCAAGAATCCGCAAGTCATCGAAGTCTATCTGGGGCGCTGAACATGCTGACAACCGAAGGGCTGACCCTGCATTACGGCGGCAGCCAGATCCTGAACGGCATCGACCTTGAGGCGAAGGCTGGTGTGGTGACCTGCGTCATGGGCACCAATGGCGTAGGCAAGACCTCGCTTCTGAAGGCGCTGGCCGGAACGCATCCGCGCTCCGGTGGCAGGCTCACGCTGGATGGCGAGGTGCTGCCGGTCCTGCCCGCGCAACATATGGCGCGGCGCGGACTGGCGGTGGTTCCGCAGGGGCGGATGATCTTTCCGCTGCTGACTGTGCGCGAGAACCTCGAAACCGGCTTTTCGCTGCTGCCGAAGGCCGATCACAAGGTGCACGACGAAATCTATGACCTGTTCCCGGTGCTGAAGGATATGGGCCACAGGCGCGGCGGCGATCTGTCGGGCGGGCAGCAGCAACAGCTTGCCATCGCGCGGGCGATGATCATGCGTCCCAAGGTGCTGTTGCTGGACGAACCGACCGAGGGCATCCAGCCCAATATCATCCAGCAGATCGGCCGCGTGATCGAATATCTGAAGGCCAAGGGCAATATGGCCATCATTCTGGTCGAACAGTATTTCGATTTTGCCTTCGATCTGGGCGACCAGTTCTATGTGCTCAAACGCGGCGCGGTGAACCTGTCGCATCCGAAAGAGGGCCTGACGCGCGAGGCGCTGCAAGCCGCGCTGAGCATCTGATTACGTCCCCAGCGCGTATTGGCGCAGCCGGTCGTAATGTGGCAGCGCCGCCTCGACCAGCCGCGCATATTCGGGCGCAAGGTCGGGCAGCGGGCCTTCCGGGGCATCAAAGCCGGTGGAGGCATGGACTGCATTATACCAATGCGGCGCCCATGCCCCGTCAAAGGGCTTCGGCCCCGCAGGCCAGCGCAGCATGCTTTCGGTGAACGGAATGTCCAGGGCCGCACAAAGGGCATGCAGGCTGACAGTCGGGTTGGCGCGGATATCCTCGCTGTCCACCACCACCGGCGCCGCGCCGGTCAAGTCAGCCACCTGATCAAACAGTTCCCCTTGCTGGACAAAGCCGATGTCGGCCAGCGTCGGGCTTTCGCGCTTCCTGGAGTAGCTTGCCACCACCCGCGCCGGATGGCGGATCAGGAACACATTGGTCAGCCCGCGCAGAAAGCCCCGATCAAAGCCGGGGATCATATGAAGCGTCATATGCTTTTGATACCACAGCGGTTTTCCGTCAGGGTTTGGCCCCGGACAGGCAGCGGCGACCTTTGCCGGATCGGCCTCGCCCGCCGCGATCACCTCGGCCGACATCGGATGGTCTATGCCGGTCGCGGCCAGATAGGCGGCATAGAAGGGTTCATCCCACACCGCGCAATCCCCACGCGCGGCGAAAGCATACATCATGGCGGTCGAAAGATTGCGCGGGCCGCTCCACATCGCGATTTTCATGGTGCTGACCGTCATGCCAGCACGAGTTGCTTGTAAAGGCCGCGCAGGCGTTCCGTCATTGGCCCCATCTTGCCGCTGCCGATCTGCCGCCCGTCGATGCTGCCGACCGGGGTTTGCGCGCCGAAAGTGCCGGTCAGGAAGGCCTCATCCGCCGAATAGGTGTCGACGAGGCTGAAATTCCGCTCGAACACCGGGATGCCATTGGCGCGGCACAGGTCGATCACCTTGCGGCGGGTGATGCCGTTCATGCAGTAATCACCTGTTGAGGTCCAAACCTCGCCCTTCTTCACGATGAAGAAGTTGCAGGCATTGGTCGTGTTCACAAAGCCATGCACGTCCAGCATCAGCGCCTCGTCCGCGCCGGCCTTCTGCGCCGCGATACAGGCAAGAATGCAGTTCAGCTTGGAATGCGAGTTCAGCTTCGGGTCTTGCGTCATCGGCAGCCCGCGCAGATGCGGCACGGTGGCCAGCGTGATCGGGCGCGGGATTTTGGGGCGCGAGTGCTCCATGATGATGGTGACGGTCGGCCCCTGCTGCGACAGCTGCGGATGCTGGAAGGGGCGGGTCTTCACCCCGCGCGTCACCATCAGCCGCGCATGAGCGTCGGTGGTCATGCCATTCGCTGCCTGGGTGTCGCGCAGCGCCTGTTCCAGTTCGGCTGCGGTCATCCTGATATCAAGGTCGATGGCCTTCGCCGCCTCGAACAGCCGGTCAAGGTGCTCGTCCAGAAAGGCCCAGCGGCCCTCGTAAAGCCGCATCCCTTCCCATACGCCGTCGCCCATCATGAAACCGGAATCGTACACTGAAACCAGTGCTTCGGCCTTGGGCACGATCCGGCCATTCAGGAACAGCATCAGGTTTTCGTTGCGGGCGTCCTCTTCCGCCTGGTGGGTGGAAACGTGTTCGGTCATGGCGCCCTCCTGTTCGCGGCCCACGCTAGGGCCGCACCGGGCGGGGTTCAAGATGCGACGCTCACGCAGGCTTGTGTTGTGCCGGGGTGTGGTTGGGGCGAGCCTGTTGCGGGATGCAACAGGAGGGTGCGATGCGGCGGATCTATGCAATTCTGGTGCTGGCCGTGGCCCTGACCGGCGGTGCGGCGGTGGGAGTGGCCCGCGCGGCGGAGGAAAAGGCGCTGGTCGCCGGGGGCTGTTTCTGGTGCGTCGAAGCCGATTTCGAAGGCGTCAAAGGCGTGAAATCCGTGGTGTCGGGTTATAGCGGCGGCAAGGTGCAGAACCCGAGTTACAAGCAGGTCTCTGCCGGGGGTACCGGCCATTACGAGGCGGCCGAGATCACCTTTGACAACAGCGTCATCAGCTATCACGACCTGATTGCGCTGTTCCTGCGGTCAGTTGATGTCACCGACGCGGGCGGGCAGTTCTGCGACCGGGGCGACAGCTATCGCACAGCGATTTTCGCGCGGGGCGCGGCGCAGAAGGCGGCGGCGGAGCAGGCGGTGGCCGAGGCTCAGGCCGCGCTTGGGCAGGAGATCGTGACGCCGGTCCTCAAAGCCGGGCAGTTCTGGCCAGCCGAGGAATATCATCAGGATTACTATCGCTCGTCCGACATCGTGCTGACGCGCGCCGGACCGAAGCAGAAGAAAAATGCCTACAAATTCTATCGCAAGGCCTGTGGCCGTGATGAGCGGGTGAAGGCGCTGTGGGGCCAGATGGCCTTCCGGCCCTGAGGGTCAGACGGTGCGCAGGCCCTGAGTGCCCAGTCGTTGCACATTGTCGCGGGTCCGGTCGCGCACTGGCGCAAGCGCAGCCATGGCCACCTGACCGGCGCCTTGCCCGCCCATCAGCGCCTGCCCGGCGGCGGCCAGCGATTGCAGCGCCGCTTCGGCTTTTTCCTGCACCATTCGCACGGGCTCGTCCGAGGTCACATTCCACAGGCCAGCCATTCCCCAAAGCCGCATGGCAACAACCATCTGCGCCTCGGCCAGCATGAGGCCGGTTTCCATCGACAGCAGCGTCGCCTCTTCCGGGGTAAAGAACATCATCGGCCTCCGGTTGCACGGCTTTCCGCAAGCCGTCACATCAGAATGACTGCATGGGATCCGGGTGCAAGCATTACGCTAGGTTAATTGCACGAAAGTCTTAATCCTGGATACCGCATTTCAGCCCCTCCAGCACCGCATCCTCGGCACTGCGCGGGGTCAGCGCGTCACCGATGATCTCGACCCGACCCGGCCAACCGGCGAGCGCCGCGGCCAGATCACGGTTGCTGTCATGGCCCTGCGCCAGCACCAGCGTGTCCACCGCCTCCGCCACGATGGCATCGCCGCTGGCGGAATGCGTGAAATAAACACTGTCCGAATCCGCTCCGAACAGGCGGGCATAGGGCCGGATTTCAACCCCCAGGCGATGCAGACGCGCGGCCATTTCATCGCGCACATAGAAGGGCAGGGTTTCGCCGGGCGCGATGCCTTCAACAAACAGACGTACCGAACAGCCGTCCCGGGCGAGCTTTTCCGCCAGCCCCATCCCGATCCAGTCGCCGCGCCAGTCCGCGATCGCCACGCGGCTGCCCGGATTGTCCTCGCCACGGAGCACGGCCCAGGCGTCAAGCACATGCGCGCCCTCGGTCTCGATGGCAGGCGCGCGCGGGCGGGCGCCGGTGGCGAGGATCACCCGGTCGGGCGCCTCCGCTGCCACCAGTTCTGCCGTGACGGGGGTATTCAGCCGCAGGGTCACACCTGCCTCGCGTACCTCTCGCAGAAGATTGGTGACAATGCCGCCAAACTCTGCCCGGCCCGGCAGAAGCTGCGCCAGAAGGGCCTGCCCACCCGCCTGCGGCCCGGCCTCGCAGAGTGTGACCGCATGGCCGCGCGCCGCCAGCACGGCCGCAGCCTTGAGCCCGGCAGGACCGGCGCCTGCGATCAGGATGCGCCGGGGCGTCGCGGTCCGGGTCTTGCGGGGGGCCAGCGTGGTTTCCCGCCCGCTTTCCGGGAACTGGATACAGGAGATCGGATAGCCCCGGTGGAAATGCCCGATGCAGGCCTGATTGCAGCCGATGCATGCCCGGATGCGATCCGGCGCGCCTGCCCGTGCCTTGGCAGGCATCTCCGGGTCGCAGATCATCGCGCGGGTCATGCCGCACAGATCGGCGTGACCTGCGGCAAGGATGGCCTCGGCCTCCTGCGGCTGGTTGATGCGACCCGTCACGATCACCGGGCGCCCGACGGCTGCCTTCACCTGCGCCGCCAGCGGCGCGGTATAGCCCGCCGCATAGAACATCGGCGGCACGATGTGGATGGCCCCCGACAGCGAGGCCGAATTGCCCGCCGTAACATGGAAGCAATCGACCAGGCCCGCCGTATCAAGGTGCCGACAGACCGCGACGGTTTCTGACTGGTCAAGCGCCTCGACATCGCGCTCGTCGCCACTCAGCCGCAGGCTGATCGCGAAATCCGGCCTGGTGGCGTGGCGGATCGCCGCGGCGATCTCGACCAGAAACCGCATCCGGTTCGCCAGCGGACCGCCATAGTCATCGTCCCGCAGATTGACCGCGGGGTTAAGGAACTGCGCCGGAAGATACCCGTGCGAGGCGACGATTTCACACCCGTCGAACCCCGCGCGCTGCAATCTTGCCGCGCTGTCGGCATAACCCTGCACGATCTCGGAAATCAGGCTGAGGCTCAGGGGGATCGGCATAACCCGAAAGCGCGAATTGGGCACGGCCGAAGGGGCATAGGCGATCGCGGCGGTGCCATCATCGGTTTCCATGATCTCGCGGCCGGGGTGGAACAACTGCCCGAAAATTCGCGTGCCATGCGCCTGCACCGCCTGCGCCAGCCGGGTATATCCCGGAATCGCGTCATCCGATGTCGCCATCAGCATATGCGAGGTGTATCGCGCGGTCTCATGCACGCCCGAAACCTGCACCACGATCAACCCCGCCCCGCCTTCGGCCCGCGCCTGATGATAGGCGATCAGGCGGTCGGTGACATGACCCTCTTCGGCCATCACCGTATCGTGCCCGGTGGAAACGATCCGGTTTGCCAGCTCGATGCTGCCGATGCGAACGGGGGAGAAGAGTTTGGCGAACATGGCGGACTCCGGCTGTGTCGGGGCCAGCATCGGCGAGCGTTCGTCGCCGGGCAAGTCCGCCCCCGACATCAGGGAAAAGATTTGCGGGGCGCTCGTCTCTTCTGCAAGTTGAGTCAGGGACAGCCCGGTTACTGCACGATGAACTCGGCATGGAGGGCCCCGGCCGCGTTGATGCTTTTCAGAATGTCGATCATGTCATGCGGCGCCACGCCCAAAGCGTTCAGTCCCGAAACGACGGATGACAGGCTGGTGCCCTCGGTCAGTTCGGCAAGGCCCGTGCCCGGCGCCTTGGTCACGGATGCCTGGCTTCGGGGCACCACCACGGTTTCCCCCTGGCTGAAAGGGTTGGGCTGCACCACAACCGGCGCCTCCTCGACCGTCAGGGTCAGGTTGCCCTGCGCCACCGCGACGCTGCTGATGCGCACATCCGCCCCCATGACAATGGTGCCCGATCGCTGATCGACGATTACCCGGGCGCGGGTTTCGGGTTGCACCAGCAGGTTCTCCAGCCTGCCGATCACATGCGCGGGCGAGTCCATGCGTGTGCGCTCCAGATCAAGTGCGACCGTACCCGCATCTGTCATCACGGCGACGGTTCGGCCGAATTCGCGATTGATGACGCTTTCAATCCGCGCCGCCGTGGTGAAATCCGGCTGCCGCAGGGCCAGCCGGATCGCACTGATCGAGGTGAAATCGAATTCAACCTCGCGTTCGACCCTTGCGCCGGAGGGGATGACCCCGGCGGTCGGCACGCCCTGCACGACCCGCGCCGCCTGCCCCTCGGCAGCAACACCCCCGGCGATGATCGTGCCCTGCGCCACGGCGTAGATCTCGCCGTCGGCCCCATTCAGCGGCGTCATGATCAATGTGCCGCCCAGCAGGCTTTTGGCATCCCCGATGGCCGAAACGGTCACGTCAATGCGCCCGCCCGAACGCGCGAAGGGTGGCAGGGAGGCTGTCACGAAAACGGCGGCAACATTCTTGGGGCGAAACTCCTCGCCCGTAACGTTGACGCCCAGCCGCTCCAGAAGGTTGGCCATGATTTCTTCGGTAAAGGGGGCATTTCGGATGCCGTCGCCGGTGCCGTTCAGCCCGACGACAAGGCCATAGCCCACCAGATCGTTGCCGCGCACCCCGTCAAACTCGACCAGATCCTTGATGCGGATCGGTGCGGCATGCAGTGGCGAGGCTAGCAGGATCAGCAATAGCAGGAGCCGTATCATCCAAGGTAATCCGCAAGGCTGAGGCCGGAAAGGCGGGCCGTGAGTGTATAGATGAGCTGGAGCTGCGTTTCGGCCTCCTGCACGCGGCTTGCAGCCTCGAAGGGATCGGCTGCCCTGATCTGGCTTTCCGCGAATTTCAGGGCCGTCATTTCCGCCGCATTCCGGGTTTGCGCATCGGCAATCCGCTGCTCGGTGATGCCGAGGTCGGCGGCCAGCGCGGCCCGTGCCCCGCTGCTGCCAATCAGCGTGTCACCTGCGGCGGCCAGCATGGCGGCCTTGTCGTCGATACCCGGTCCTGGCAGATCGCGACCTGCGAGTGCGGCAAGAGCCAGCCCCTTCAGCGTGTCCCGTATCCCGTCGGACAAGGCGGTCGGTGTCAGCCGGGCCGTTTCTCCCTGTGCGATGGTCACAGGCTCCAGCGCGGCACCGCCACGCCAAGCTGCGGTTTCAAAGCCGCCGCCGGGGCCGAACCAGGTGTCGAGCCGGTCACGCAGGTCAGCCACCGACGTGGCACCTTGCGCGACTTCTGCAACCTGATTCAGCAGGCTGGCGCTATCGGGCAGGGGCGAATGATCCGTCGCCACGCCGCCGAACAACGCCCGTCCGTCGAGCGAGGTGTTCAGATACCCGACCGCCGCAAGGAAGGCTGCCTCTCCCTCCCCGCTCACCGCTGCGAATGTCGCAGATTGCCGGGCAGAGGCGGCGGACAACAGCTGTGGCCCCAGTTCGATGGCCCGGTTGTCGATGGCCTCCAGCGCCGATTGCATGGCGCCGGACCAGAGTTGCATCTCGGATGTCACCGAGGCGAGGGTCTCCAGCCGGGCAAGGGAGGCCGAGATCGCGTTCAATGGCCCCAGATCGCCGTCGGTTCGCCTGGCAATATCGGTGATAAGGCCGGTGGTCATTTCCTGCGTGTGCAGGGCCAGATCCGCCTTCACCTGCCCCATGTGACGCCGCAACATGAAGCTTTGCGCCATGTCGCCCAAGGATACGAGGCTCATCTATATCTCCATCAGCCGGGCCAGAAGATCATCCAGCACCTGAAGGACGCGCGCATTGGCCGACCAGGTGTTTTCGATGGTCAGAAGCGATTGCATTTCCTGATCGGTGTCCACACCGCCAGCCAGTTCCTGCTCTTGCAGGGCGCTGGCGCGGGCGGCTGCGAAGCTTTGCGCAGAGTCGGCGGACAGGCGTGCCGCCGCAGCGTCGGATGTCAGGTCCGACACGCGGGTTGCAAGACTGCGGGCGCCCGATGGCAGCGCGGGCGAACTGGCCGGGAGCGCGGCCGTCATCGCAGCATGAAGTGCGTTGAGCCTCGTGGCATCGCCGGCCGGACCCGGGGAGGGTGCGCCGAGCCCATCGCGCAGCCGCCACGTTGCCCCGTCCAGCGCTGCATTCACCGCCAGGCGCGTTGCCAACCCTGTCTCCTCCCCGGAGAAACCGGCCTGCGCATCGGTGAACAGGCCAGGAGCGTCGGGGGGCAGACTGTCATCCAGCCCCGAAAACCGCTCGATCAGGTCGCGGGCCAGCCCGTCAAGGCTTGCCTGCGCGGCGGGGGCGCTTTCATCGCGGATGGCGAATTGCGCCGCCAGACCGCCGCCATCAATGAAACTGCCGGGACCCGTCGCGATGGCCCGTCCGTTCAGCGTCAGCCCGGAAAGTGCGCCATTTTCCTGCGTCATGTCGGCGGTCACCACCGGATGCGGCGTGAAGCCGAAAACGGAGGGGGATCCTTCCAGCAAGGATGCCCCGCCCGGTGTGAACAGCGCAACTGCGCCATCGGCGCGCGCCACTTCGCGGATGGGCAGGAGTTCTGCAACGGAATCGATCTGCTGCTGGCGCAGGTCCAGCAATGCGGACGTGTCCTGCCCGGCAATGCTGCCGATCTGGATGCGCGTGTTCAGATCGGCGATTTGCGCCAGGGCATCGTTCAGCCTCCCGACCTGGGATGCAATGCGTGAATCAGCGGTGGCGCGGGCTGTCTGGATTGTGGCGCTGGCGGCCCCGAGATGGTTGGTCAAGGCTGCGGCGGCATCGACAACTGCGCCAAGCCGCACATCAGAATCCGGCCTGCCCGCCGCGGCCAGCAGGGCGCTGTCGAGCGCATTGACGCGGGCCGACAGTGAGCTTGACGTATCGGCGGTTCCCACGGCGTGTTCGGCCACGGCCAGAAAGGCTGCTCGCGCGGATGCCCCTGCTTCCCCCGCTTGTGCCATGCGGCGTTCGCTCAGAAGATGCATGTCTGCGGTGCGCAGGATGGCGACAAGCCGTACCCCCTGGCCCCCGGTTTCGCGCGCTGCAAGTTCTGCCGTACGGCGAACGTAGCCGGGGGTCATTGCGTTGGCGACATTGGAGGAAACCAGCTCGGCCATCCGGGCGCTGACGGTCAGACCCGAAAGGGTCGCATTCATGGCGGAGGAAAGGCTCATGGCGGGTTACCGTTTGATATTGGTGGTTTCCTGCAACATTTCGTCCACGGTCTGAATCACCTTGGCATTGGACGAATAGGCGCGCTGGGTCTGGATCAGGTTGGTCAATTCCCCGGCGACATCGGTGGTCGACCCTTCCCGCGCGTAGCCCGCGACCGAGCCAGTCGGCCCGTCCCCCGCATCCCAGAGGAAGAACGACCCGGAATCGGGCGAAATGCCGTAGGTCTGGTCGTTGTAGGAGGTCAGGCCGTTCAGATTGGGCACGTCAACCAGCGGGATCTGGTACAGCGTGCGGGTAAAGCCCGTGTCATAGGTGGCCCGCAGCATGCCGTTCTGATCGACCTCCACCTCCATCAAATTGCCGACGGGCGAGCCGTTCTTGACGATGGAGGTCGGCGCGAAATTGTCGGAAAGCTGGGTCAGCCCCGTCGCATCCCCGAGCTTGCCGATGCTCAGTTCCAGCGGCCCGCCCGCGACCGTCAGATTGATTGCGCCGGTCGCGGGGTCATATGCGCCACCCGAAACAGCGCTGACCGAGGCCAGTGTGCCGCCATTGGCGCGGCTGTCGTCGAAGGTGAGCGTATATTCCCCGATCACCGCGCCGTCTTGCGCGGAATCGGTGATCGTCATGGTCCATTGGTTGGAGCGCCCGCCGGTGCCCGGCGTCGGGGTGAAGGTGATGTCCAGCGATTCCGAGGTGCCGAGATTGCCGAAATATTCCACCGAAAGCGGCAGCGGATCGCCCGGGGCGCTTTCGTCAGTTGCTGTGGCGGGCAGGTTCACGCCAAGTCGCACGGCGGTCGTCGGGTCGCCCGCCTGCTGGTTGGTGTTGACCACCACCGGAGAGAGGCCCGACATGGCATCGCGTGGCATCACCGGAATTGTGCCGTCGGCATTGGCGGGCCAGCCCAGCAGCACGAGGCCCGAGGCGGTGCGCAGCACACCGTTTTCATCGGGGCGGAATGCGCCCGTTGTCGTCATCAGCAGCTCGCCCTGACTGCCGCCCATGTTCACGGACCGCATTACGGGCAGCATCCCCCGCCCGGATACCGCGAGGTCCAGCGCGCTTGCGGTAGAAACCAGCGACCCGCGTTCGTCGATCAGTCGCGAGGCATTCGCCCGAACGCCACCGGCAGAATAGCTGCCCGCGTTTTGCGCCCCGCTGAGCACGAGCGACTCAAACTCCGTCCAGGCGCGTTTATAGCCATAGGTGCCGGAATTGGCGATGTTGTCGGAAATGGAGGCCAGGCGGCTGGCATTCGCGTTCAGCCCGGCCACCCCGGCATTCAGGGCAGAGGAAATGGTCATCGGAGAGGGCACCTTTCTGCGTGTCGATTCCACTTGCAGAAAGACCCTGCGCTCTCGCGCTTAACATTGCCCTAATGCGGCACAGGCGACTTTGCTATCTGTCCCGCCGCAACAGAACCACCTCAACCCGGTTGTTCCGGTTTGCCATGGGATCGGCGGTTACCGGCTTGCGGTCGGCGTGGCCGGTGATGCGCCGCAATCGCGAGGCGGGCACACCGGCGGATTGCAGCAATCCGCGCAGGGCATCGGCGCGGGCGGCCGAAAGCTCCCACATCGGATTGCGTGCCAAAGCCATGGGATAAGAGCGGACATGGCCATTCACCGCGAGTTCGTTGCTGGTGATGTCCAGAACCTCTGCCAGCATCGTCGCAATCTCGCGCAGAACCGGCTCTGGCCTGGCAGAATCGGGGGCGAAAAGGGCGGCGTGGTCCAGATCGAAAATCTCGATCACCAGACCTTCGTCGGTGACGCGGGTGACGACATGGCGCAAAGCCCGCTGCATCGTCATGCTTTCGCCGCTGAACGCGGTCAGATGCTTGTCGATCTCGGTCTTGATTTCATGCAGTTCACCCGCCCCGCCCTCGCCGGTTTCCGAAGGCGAGCGTCCGCCCGCCAATCCGGTGCCAGAGCGCGCACGCGCGTCTTGCGAAAAGGGAGAATCTCCCCCCAATACATCGACCCCACCCCCTGAAGGCGAGATTGAGGCGGTCGGGGCGAAGTAATCCGCCACACCCTTGCGCTGTTCTTCAGTCGTCGCGCCCAGCAGCCACATCAGCAGGAAAAACGCCATCATGGCGGTCACGAAATCGGCATAGGCGACTTTCCACGCCCCCCCGTGGTGACCATCGCCCCCGACGATCTTTTTCCGTTTGATGATGACTGGCGCGGCAGAATTCTTGCCGGCCATCACACACCCATCCTTTTACACCCATGCCCAGACTAGCCCGGCGGGGTGAACTGGCGGTTAAAGGATAAAAGGCGCGGGATATTCCGGCTCAGACCCCGTGCAGCACCAGTGCCAGGCCCTGACCGACACCGACGCAGAGCGTGGCCAGCGCGGTCTTACCGCCGGTTTCCGCCAGTTGCCGTGCGGCGGAAAGGGCAATACGTGCGCCGGACATGCCAAGGGGATGCCCCATGGCGATGGCCCCGCCGTAGCGGTTCACCTGCGGCGCATCGTCGGGCAGACCCCATTGCCGCAGGCAGGCGAGCGCCTGCGCGGCGAAGGCCTCGTTCAGCTCGATCACGTCGCAATCGGCGGGGCGCAGGCCGGTGCGGGCGGTGATGCGTTCAACGGCTGCAACCGGGCCGATGCCCATGATACGCGGCGCGACGCCTGCGCTGGCGGCGGCACCGATTCGGGCCAGCGGGGTCAGGCCATGCGCTTTCACCGCCGCTTCCGAGGCCAGAAGCAGCGCACAGGCGCCGTCATTCACGCCCGAGGCATTGCCTGCCGTCACGCTGCCCCCCTGGCGGAAGGGCGTGGGCAAGGCGGCGAGCTTCTCCAGCGTCGTCGCACGGGGGTGTTCATCCCCGGCCACCACCGTATCGCCCTTGCGGCCCGGAATGGTGACCGGCGCGATGTCGCCTGCATGCCATGCGGCATCGTAGCGGCTTTGGCTGCGCAGGGCGAAAGCGTCCTGATCGTCGCGGGACACACCGAAATCGGCGGCGACATTCTCTGCGGTCTCGGGCATCGACTCGACGCCGAATTCCGCCGCCATGCGCTTGTGGATAAAGCGCCAGCCGATCGTCGTGTCATAAACCGCATTCGAGCGCGAAAACGCGCTGTCCGCCTTGGGCATGACGAAGGGCGCGCGGCTCATGCTTTCGACGCCTCCCGCGATCACTAGATCAGCGGCGCCGGTGGCTATGGAACGGGCGCCGAGGATGACAGCATCCAGCCCCGAGGCGCACAACCTGTTCACAGTGACGCCCGGCACGCTTTCGGGCAGGCCGGACAGCAGGACAGCCATACGCGCGACGTTGCGATTGTCCTCGCCCGCCTGATTGGCGCAGCCGAGGATCACCTCGTCCACCGGCAGGTCATGCCCCGCCAGCGCGGCGGTGATGGCATGGGCCGCCAGATCGTCGGGCCGCACCGCCGACAGGCTGCCAGCGTAGCGGCCGATGGGTGTGCGTTTGCCGGAGCAGAGATAAACGGCGGTCATGCAAGGGCCTCCAGCGCGGGGGATGCGTCATAGCGGGGTTTCAGCGCGTCGGGCGCGGCGGCGCGCAGGCGGGCGAGTTCGGCCCGGATCGCGGACAGGCCATGGACACGCGCGCTTTCAAACGGGCCGCGCGGGAAGTTCAGCCCCAGTTTCAGCGCAGTGTCGATGCCCGCCATATCGGTGCCGCCTTCGGCCAGCAGTGTCGCGGCCTCGTTGGCCAGCATCGCCTCAATCCGCAGGACAATCGCCGCCGCATCGGCAGGGGCAGGCGGGAGCGGGTCGGGGTGGAGGAATCCCCGACCCGTCTTGCGGCCAAGATGGCCGCTTTCCACCTGCGCACGCAGCGCGGGGAACACTTGATAACGCGGGCTTTCCCCCATCGCGGCCAGCAAGCTTTCGGTGGCGGCAAGATTGATGTCGGCCCCTACAAGGTCGATCAGCTGGAACGGCCCCAGCCGATAGCCTGCCGCGACCATGGCCGCGTCAATCTCGCCTGCGCTGCGACCTTCGTCCAGCAGGGCCAGCGCCTCGCCGTAATAGGGCCGGGCGCAGCGGTTGACGATGAAGCCGGGCGTGTCAGCGCAGGGGATAACGGTCTTGCCGGTCGCTTCGGTCAACCGGCGGGCGGTTTCGGCTGCGCCGGGCGTGGTGCCGGGCAGGGTGATGAACTCCACCAGCTTCATCACCGGCGCGGGGTTGAAGAAATGCAGCCCGACCAGACGGCCCGGATCGGTCAGGCCAACCGCAATCGCCCCCACGGACAGCGACGAGGTATTGGTGGCCAGAACCGCGTCGGAAATCCGTTCAACTTCTGCGAAAAGCGTCTGCTTGGCGTCAATCTTTTCGGCAATCGCCTCGATGATCAGCGCACAGGGGGCGAGGTCGGCCATATCGCAGACCGTGATCCGGTCCAGCAGCGCCTCCATCTCTGCCGCGGGCATCTTGCCCGAGGCGACGCGCGGCGCCAGACCGTCGCGCAGGCGCTGCATGGCGCTTTCACGCGCGGGCGCCCAGGCATCTGTCACGCGTACTTCGTGGCCCGCCGTCGCGTAAACCTGCGCGATACCAAGCCCCATGACGCCCAGACCGACAACTCCGATCACTGCCATTCTCGCCCTCCTGCTTTGATCCCATGCTGAGCCTTTGGCAAAAAGATTTCAAGTCAGAAATTTCAAGCTTGAAATAACGGCGCGACGGTGGCAGCATGATTGCAAGGAACGCGAAAACCGCGGGAGGTTTACGATGAAAGTGCTCTGCCTTGGGGGCGGCCCGGCCGGTCTCTATTTCGCCATCTCGATGAAGCTGCGCGACCCGTCGCATCAGGTGACGGTGCTTGAACGCAACAAGGCCAACGATACCTTCGGCTGGGGTGTTGTGCTGTCGGATGACGCGCTGGGCCGGATGCAGAAGAACGACCCCAAATCGACCGAGGCGATCCGGTCGAACTTTGCCTATTGGGATGATATCGCCACGATCCATAACGGCGTGCGCACCGTGTCGGGCGGGCACGGGTTCGCCGGGATCGGCCGCAAGGCGATGCTGGTTCTGTTGCAGGAACGGGCGCGCGAACTGGGCGTGGATCTGCAGTTCGAGACCGAGTTCAAGGCAGCCGAGGAATATCGCAAGGAATATGACATCGTCGTCGGCTGCGACGGCATCAATTCCGTTGTGCGGCGGGAATATCAGGCCGAGTTCAAGCCCGATATCGACGTGCGCAAATGCAAGTTCATCTGGCTGGGCACGCATCAGAAATTTGACGACGCTTTCACCTTCATCTTCGAGAAGACGAAGCATGGCTGGGTCTGGGCGCACGTCTACCAGTTTGACGACAAGACCGCGACCTTCATCGTCGAAACCCTGCCCGAGACCTGGGATAAATGGGGTTTCGAGACGATGAGCAAGGAAGAGATCATCGAGACCTGCCGCCAGATCTTTGCCGCGCATCTGGGCGGACACGAGCTGATGTCGAACGCCAATCACCTGCGCGGCTCGGCGGTGTGGATGCAGTTCCCCCGCGTGATCTGCGAAAAGTGGTATCACGAAAACGTCGTCCTGATGGGCGATGCGGCGGCGACCGGGCATTTCTCGATCGGCTCCGGCTCGCGTCTGGCTTTCGACAGCGCCATTGCGCTGGCCGAATATCTGCACAGCGAGCCGACGCTGGAACGCGCCTTTGCCCGCTATCAGGACGAACGCCGCGTCGAGGTACTGCGCCTGCAATCGGCGGCGCGCAACAGCCTTGAATGGTTCGAGGAGGTCGAGCGTTACCTCGACATGCACCCGACCCAGTTCGCCTATTCGCTGCTGACCCGCAGTCAGCGCATCAGCCACGAAAACCTGCGCCTGCGCGATCCGAAATGGCTGGCCTCGGCTGAAGACTGGTTCCAGGAGCAGGCGGGGGGCGAAAAAGGCCGCCGCCCGATGTTCGCGCCCTTCAGGCTGCGGGACATGACGCTGAAGAACCGCATCGTGATGTCGCCCATGGCGCAATACAAAGCGGTGGATGGCTGCCCGACCGACTGGCACTTCACCCATTACGCCGAACGCGCCAAGGGTGGTGCTGCGCTGATCTATACCGAGATGACCTGCGTCTCGGCCTCGGGCCGCATCACCCCTGGCTGCCCCGGTCTTTACAAGCCGGAACACGAGGCGGCGTGGAAACGACTGGCCGATTTCATCCATGCGGAAACCACGGCGAAGCTGTGCATCCAGATCGGCCATGCCGGGCGCAAGGCTTCGACCTGCGTGCCGTGGGATGGCGGGATCGACAAGCCGCTGCCCTCGGGCAACTGGGAGATCATCGCCGCCTCGGCCATCCCCTACCGCCCCGAGAACCAGACCCCCCGCGCCATGACCCGTGCCGATATGGACGAGGTGAAGGCGCAGTTCGTGGCCTCGGCTCAGATGGCCGACCGCGCAGGCGTCGACATGATCGAGATGCACGCGGCGCATGGCTATCTTCTGGCCACCTTCATCAGCCCCGTGACCAACAAGCGCGAGGACGACTACGGTGGCAGCCTTGAAAACCGCATGCGCTATCCGCTGGAAGTGTTCGAGGCGATGCGCGCGGTCTGGCCTGCCGGCAAGCCGATGTCGGTGCGGATCAGTGCTCATGACTGGATCGACGGCGGCGTGACACCGACCGAGGCGCTGGAAATCGCCCGCATGTTCCGTGCGGCGGGGGCCGACATCATCGACGTCTCCTCGGGTCAGACCGACCCGGCGGAAAAGCCGGTCTATGGCCGGATGTTCCAGACCCCGTTCTCGGACCGCATCCGCAACGAGGCGGGCATGCCCACCATGACCGTCGGCAATATCTCGGACTGGGATCAGGTGAACGGCATCCTCATGGCGGGTCGGGCCGATCTGGTCTGTCTGGCGCGGATGCATCTGGCGAACCCCTACTGGACGCTGCATGCTGCGGTCGAGCAGGGCGATACCGCCGCCGAATGGCCGGCGCCCTACAAGGGCGGGCGCGATCTGCTGTATCGCCTGCGCGAGCGCCAGCAGGAAACCATCCGGGTCTGAGGAGACGGGCATGAGCATCGAGGGCAAGCGCGTTCTGATCACCGGCGGCGGCACCGGCGTGGGGGCCGACCTTGCGCGCGGCTTCGCGGCGGCGGGTGCCGAAGTGGTGATCGCCGGGCGCCGCCTTGCCCCGCTGGAAGATGTGGCCGCGCGGGTCGGTGCCCGCGCGGTGACGGCCGATGTGACGGATGAGGAGTCGGTTGCGGCGATGTTTGCCGCTACCGGTCCCTGCGACATTGTCATCGCCAATGCGGGCGCTGCCGAAAGCGCGCCCTTGGGCCGCACGACGCTGGCGCAATGGAACGCCATGATGGCGGTCAACCTGACCGGCGTGTTCCTGACCTTCCGTGCGGGCCTTGGTCAGATGAAAAGCTGGGGGCGGCTGATCGCCGTCGCCTCCACCGCCGGGCTGAAGGGCTATGCCTATGTCGCGCCTTATGCGGCGGCGAAGCACGGGGTGGTCGGCCTGACCCGCAGCCTCGCGCTGGAAGTGGCAAGGAAGCCGGTGACGGTGAACGCGCTTTGCCCCGGTTTTCTGGATACCGAGATGACCGAGCGCTCGGTCGCCAATATCATGGACAAGACCGGGATGGATGCGGCGGCGGCGCGTTCCTCGCTGGAGGCGACAAACCCGCAAAAACGGCTGATTCAGCCCGCCGAAGTGACCGCTGCGGCACTTTGGCTCTGTGCAAACGGTTCCGAGGGGATAAACGGTCAGGCAATTGCGATTGCCGGAGGAGAGACATGACCGACCCTGCGAAGCCCGATCCCCTGTCGAAACGCCGCCTGAAAAGCTGGATCCGCCTCCTGGGCGTGACCCGCGCCGCCGAAAACCACCTGCGCGAATTCCTGCGGGTGAACCATGACACCACGCTGCCGCGCTTTGACGTGATGGCCGCGCTCTGGCGTCGCCGCGAGGGTGTCACCATGAGCGAGTTGAGCCGCATGCTGCTGGTGTCGAACGGCAATGCAACGGCGGTGGTGGACCGGCTGGAAAAGGACGGGCTGGCGAAACGCACGCAAAGCGCCACCGACCGGCGCACCGTTTATGTGGCCCTCACCGAAGAGGGCCTGCGCCAGTTCGAGCAACTGGCAACAGATCACGAGGGCGAGGTGAACAAGCTGTTCGCCAGCCTCACCGAAGACGACCTCGATGCGCTGACAGAAATCCTGAAGCGCGCGGGGCAGAGGGGAGAGACGGCATGACCGAGCTGGAACTGGCGGGGCTGAAGCCCGAACATTTTCTGTGGGAGGTAAAGGACCGCATTGCGACGGTTCGGCTGAACCGCCCTGACCGCAAGAACCCGCTGACCTTCGACAGCTACGCCGAGCTGCGCGATACGTTCCGCAAGCTGGTTTATGCGACCGATGTGGATGTGGTGGTCTTTGCCTCGAACGGCGGCAATTTCTGCTCTGGCGGCGATGTGCATGACATCATCGGTCCGCTGGTCGGCATGGACATGAAGCAGCTTCTGGCCTTCACCCGCATGACCGGCGATCTGGTCAAGGCGATGATCGGCTGCGGCAAGCCAATCATTTCGGCGGTGGACGGCATCTGCGTTGGGGCTGGCGCGATCATCGCCATGGCCTCGGACCTGCGGATCGCCACGGCCGAGGCGAAGTGTGCCTTCCTGTTCACACGCGTCGGTCTGGCGGGCTGCGACATGGGCGCCTGCGCCATGCTGCCGCGCATCATCGGGCAGGGTCGTGCAGCGGAGCTGCTGTATACCGGCCGGGTGATGACTGCCGAGGAAGGCGCCGCCTGGGGCTTCTGGAACGCCCTGCATGGCGCCGAGTCGCTGGAGGCCGAGGCGCAGAAGCTCGCCACCCGCATCGCCGCCGGGCCGACCTTTGCCCATGGCATCACCAAGACCCAGCTGAACCAGGAATGGAACATGGGGCTGGAGCAGGCCATCGAGGCCGAGGCGCAGGCGCAGGCTATCTGCATGCAGACCCGCGATTTCGAGCGGGCCTATCACGCCTTCGTCGCGAAGGAAAAGCCGGTGTTTCAGGGCGATTGAGTGCGGACCGGGGGTTTCACACCCCCGGACCCCCGTGGGATATTTGAGGACAGAAAATGGCAGACCGGACTTTCCTTTCCTGGCCCTTCTTTGAAGACCGTCACCGCGAGCTGGCGGAAGCGGTTGACGCATGGGCGGGGGCGCATCTGCCGGTGGATCATGGCGATGCCGATGCGGCCTGTCGCGGTCTGGTGGCCAGTCTGGGCGCGGCGGGGTTCCTGCGCCATAGCGGCGCGGCCGAGGGCGAGGTGCTGGATGTCCGCTCGCTTTGCCTGATCCGCGAGACGCTGGCACGGCATGATGGTCTGGCGGATTTCGCCTTTGCGATGCAGGGGCTGGGCATGGGCGCCGTCAGTCTGTTTGGCAGCCCTGAACAGCGGGCCTGGCTGGACCGGACCCGGGCGGGCAAGGCGATTTCGGCCTTCGCGCTGACCGAGCCGGGTTCCGGGTCGGACGTGGCGCATACCGCGACGACGGCAGAGCGTGTGCCGGGCGGGTTCCGGCTGAGTGGCGAGAAGACCTATATCTCCAACGGCGGGATCGCCGATGTCTATGTGATCTTCGCCCGCACGGGCGAGGCACCGGGCGCGCGCGGGTTGTCGGCCTTTCTGATGCCGGCCGATGTCGCAGGGCTGGAAATCCTTGACCGGATCGACGTGATCGCGCCGCATCCGCTGGCGCATCTGCGGCTGAACGACGTGTTCCTGCCGGACAGCGCGCTGATCGGGCAAGCCGGATCGGGCTTCAAGATCGCCATGTCGGTGCTGGATGTGTTCCGCTCTACCGTCGGGGCGGCGGCGCTGGGCTTTGCCCGCCGCGCGCTGGATGAGGCGCTGGCGCGGGTGCAGGTGCCGCGCGTCAGTGGCGGGACGCTGGCTGATTACCAGATGGTGCAGGGCCATATCGCCGATATGGCGCTGGAGGTTGATGCCGCAGCGCTGCTGATCTATCGCGCGGCCTGGACCAAGGACAGCGGTGCCGCACGGGTCAGCCGCGAGGCGGCCATGGCCAAGCTTTACGCCACCGAGGCGGCGCAGCGGGTCATCGACACCGCGCTGCAACTGCATGGCGGCGATGGCGTGCGGCACGGGTTCGCGGTGGAAAGCCTTTACCGCGAGATCCGGGCGCTGCGCATCTATGAAGGCGCGACAGACGTGCAGAAAGTGGTCATCGCGCGCTCGGTTCTTGGCTGATCAGGGAGGACGGCATGAGCAAGGCACTGGACGGAGGCATCACCCGCAACGGCACGGGGATCGAAGGTCTCGAATGGAACATCCTCGGTCAGCGGTATTTCCCGAAGGCCGATTGCGATGCGGCCTTTGCGTTTGAAACCAACAGCGAGCCGGGCCAGTTCGTGCCCGTGCATATCCACCCGACTCAGGACGAGTTCATCCTCGTGCAGGAGGGGGAGCTGCATCTGAAGCTTGACGGCGTGTGGTCGGTGGCGAAGGCGGGCGATCTGGTGCGGATGCCGCGCGGCGTGCCGCATGGCTATTTCAACAAATCCGACAAGCCCGCGCGGGCGCTGTTCTGGGTCTCGCCCGCCGGCAAGCTGCGCGACCTGTTCGAGGTGCTGCATGACATGACCGATGTCGATGCGGTGGTGAAAGCCTCTGCCGAACACGATGTGGATTTCCTGCCACCGGAGGCCAACGACTGATGATCTACGAGCGGCTCATCCAGATCGAGTTCAATCACTGCGATCCGGCGGGGATCGTGTTCTATCCCCGTTATTTCGAGATGACCAATTCGGTGGTCGAGAATTTCTTCGCCGATGTGGTGGGCCGCAGTTTCGCGCAGATGCATCTGCAAGGCGGGGCGGGGGTGCCGACCGCGCGGCTGGAGGCGAATTTCCGCGCCCCCTCGCGGCTGGGCGAGAAGGTAACCTTCGGGCTGGAACTGCACCGCGTCGGCGGCAGCAGCGTCAACCTGACGATCACCGCCCGGCTGGGCGACGAGGTGCGGATGGTGGCGGAGATCACGCTGGTCTGGGTGGAAGGGCTGAAAGCCGCCCCCTGGCCCGAAGACATGCGCAGGCGCATGGTGGAATTCATGGAGGCAAAGGCATGACGATCGAGGCACTGCACCCGAAGGGGTGGAAGGCGACACCGGGCTATTCCAACGGGATGGCGGCAACCGGGCGGATGGTGTTCACCGGCGGCATGATCGGCTGGAACGACCAGCAGGAATTCGAGACCGACGATTTCGTGGGACAGGTCGAAGCTGCGCTGAAAGGCATCGTGGCCGTTCTGGCAGAGGCCGGGGCGAAGCCCGAACATCTGGTGCGGCTGACCTGGTATGTGACGTCGAAAAGCGAATACCTCGACAGTCTCAAGGATCTGGGTCGCGTCTACAAGGCGGTGATCGGGCGGCACTATCCGGCGATGGCGCTGGTGCAGGTGGTGGCGCTGGTCGAGGACCGCGCAAAAGTCGAAATCGAGGCCACGGCGGTCATTCCGCAGGGCTGACACATCCGGCAGAGGCGCGCAGAAGACGCGCCCTGCCATTATCACATGGGAGACTGACATGCCGGAACCGATCCTCGGGCCCACTGGCCATATCGACACGTTCACACGCGACAACCTGCCGCCCTTCGATCTGTGGCCCGAGATCGAGCTCGGTCCCTACCGTTATCCCGACTGGCTGAATGCGGCGGTGGAACTGACCGATGCTATGGTCGCCAAGGGCTTTGGCGACAATGTCGCGCTGATCGGCAATGGCCGGATGCGGACCTACAAGGAACTGACGGACTGGACCAACCGCATCGCGCATGCGCTGGTCGAGGATTACGGGGTGAAGCCGGGCAACCGCGTGCTGATCCGGTCCGCCAACAATCCGGCGATGGTGGCCTGCTGGCTGGCCGCGACCAAGGCGGGGGCGGTTGTGGTGAACACCATGCCGATGCTGCGCCATGGCGAGCTGAACCAGATCATCGACAAGGCCGAGATCACCCATGCGCTGTGCGATACCCGGCTGATGGAAGAGCTGGTCGTGGCGGCCAAGAACAACCGTTTCCTGAAAACGGTGGTGGGCTTTGACGGCACCGCCAACCATGACGCCGAGCTGGACCGGATGGCGCTGTCGAAGCCGGTGAAGTTCGAGGCGGTGAAGACGGGCCGCGACGACGTGGCGCTGCTGGGTTTCACCAGCGGCACCACGGGCGAGCCGAAAGCGACGATGCATTTCCACCGCGACATCCTGATCATCGCGGATGCCTATGCGCGCGAAGTGCTGAACGTGCAGCCCGAGGATGTGTTTGTCGGCTCGCCTCCCTTGGCCTTCACCTTCGGTCTGGGTGGGCTTGCGGTATTTCCGCTGCGCTTTGGCGCTTCGGCCGCACTTCTGGAAAATGCCTCGCCGCCGAACATGATCGAGATCATCCAGAAATACCGGGCGACGGTCTGTTTCACTGCGCCGACCGCCTATCGCGTGATGCTGCGCGCGATGGAGGAAGGCGCCGATCTGTCCAGCCTGCGCGCCGCGGTTTCGGCGGGGGAAACCCTGCCCGGCCCGGTCTATGAAGACTGGATCGCCAAAACCGGCAAGCCGATGCTGGATGGCATCGGCTCGACCGAGATGCTGCATATCTTCATCACCAACCGTTTCGGCGACAGCTTCCCCGCCTGCACCGGGCGGCCCGTGACCGGCTACAAGGCCATGATCATGGCGCCCGATGGCTCCGAAATGCCGCGTGGCGAGATGGGGCGTCTTGCGGTGAAAGGCCCGGTCGGCTGCCGCTACATGAGCGCGCCGGACAAGCAGCGCGCCTATGTGAAGAATGGCTGGAACCTGACGGGCGACAGCTTCTGGCAGGATGAGGCGGGCTATTTCCACTTCGCCGCGCGGACCGACGGCATCATCGTCTCCTCGGGCTACAATATCGCGGGGCCAGAGGTGGAGGCGGCGCTGCTGGCGCACCCGGATGTGGCCGAATGTGCGGTGATCGGGGCACCGGATGCGGAACGCGGCCAGATCGTCGAGGCGCATGTGGTGCTGGCGGCGGGCGTGCTGGCCGACCGCGCCACGATCAAGATGTTGCAGGATCATGTGAAAGCGACCATTGCGCCCTTCAAATACCCCCGCTCCATCGTGTTCCGCGAGGCGCTGCCCAAGACTGAAAGCGGCAAGATCCAGCGCTTCAAGCTGCGCGACGGGATGTAAGGCCCGGCGGGGCGGTCAGTCGCGGCGCCAGAGCAGCGCATCCAGCGACCACCGCCCCGGCCCCCGCGCTATCAGCGCAAGGAAACAGGCCGCCCAGGTGCCATGCACCTGCCATGCCTCGGGGTAGACGAAGATCTGGATGGCTAGCGTCATGCCCAGCAGCGCCAGTGCCGACAGGCGCGTCGCCAGGCCCAGCACCAGCAGGATCGGGAACAGATGTTCCGATACCGTGGCCAGCACGGCAGCAAGGTCTGACGGGATCAGCGGCAGCGCATATTCATTTTTGAACAGGAACCATGTGCTGTCCCTGATGGTGAACAGCCCCTCGACCTTCGTCCGGCCCGAGGTAAAGAACACGGCCGCCGGAAAGACGCGCAGCGCAAGCCCTGCGATGTCCCACAGCAGGGGAGCAAAGCGGGCTTCGGCTGTTTCAAGGCGAGTTTGCAGGCGGGGGGAGAGAAGCGCGGTCATGGGGTTTCTCCGAAGGTGATCTGGGTGATGGCGCCGTGGCGGATCAGGCGCATCAGGAACGGGCCTGCATCGTGGCGGGGCTCGGCTGCGGTTGCGGCCTCGGCTGCGGCGAGCAGCGAATGGCCCGCCATCAAGCTGGCAAGAAAGGCATTGTCGCCGGGAGCAAGCGTCTCGACCTGCACGGCGTCCTGACGATCCCGCAACACCAGCGCGGCCTCGGTGCGGGCAGCCTCGATCTTGCCGGGCGTAGCGGTGCCGGGCTGGTTGGCCTGCCAGATGGTGACAAAGGCCCAGGGCGCCACAAGCCGCTGCACTGACGGATGCAGGGGCAGGCGTGCGCGATCCGCCCCGGCAGCCGCAGCCGCCACAGCCTCGGGCGGGGCAGGTGCTGCATCGGCTGCGTGATAGGCGCGGCCGCGCGCCAGTTCCAGCCGCGCGACATCGGGCAGGTAGGGCAGCCCGGCCAGCGGCGGAAAGGCTGCGAGGAAATCGGGGAAGGTCTCGCCCCATTGGAACAACACAGGCGAGGGGGGCGGGCTGTCCTTCCAGTAGACTCCGGCCATGGCGGCGAAGAACTCCGCCCCCACCAGCCGCTCCACAACCGGGAACCGGGCTTTCAGGGCCTCGGTCAGCGAATGCGCCACATTGTTGCGATAGACGGCGAAACGGCGCTCCGCCTCATCCGGCGCTGTTGCGGTCACACCAGGGGGCAGGCCCCCCGCTGCGATGGCCTGTCCGAAGGCGGCAATGAACTCAGGATGCGAGCGCACGGCGGGCCTCTTGCGCAAGGGTCAGGATGACGCTGGCGCGGTCGGCCTCCGCCATCAGCTCGGCAAAGATCGGCACGTCATTGTCCCATTCGATCAGCGTCGGCAGCGGGCCGCTGCGCATCACGGTTTCGGCAAACAGCGCCCAGACCGGATCGGCGACCGGGCTGCCATGCGCGTCGATCAGCAGCGGACCAGAGGGCAGTTCCTCCTCGGCATGGCCGCCCAGATGAATCTCGCCCGCCAGATGCAGCGGGAAATCGGCCAGCCAGGCGCGCGGGTCCATCCGGTGATTGGTGCAGGACACAAAGACGTTGTTCACATCCAGCAACAGGCCGCAGCCGGTGCGGCGCGCGATTTCGGTCAGAAACGCGGTCTCGGGGATTTCCGACTGTTCGAAGATCACATAGGTCGACGGGTTTTCCAGCAGCATCCGCCGCCCCAGCGCGGTCTGCACTTCGTCGATATGGTCGCAGACAACGTTCAGGGTTTCCGGCGTATAGGGCAGGGGCAGCAGGTCGTTCAGGTAATCGGTGCCATGGCTGGACCAGGCCAGATGTTCGGAAAAGCTCTCGGGTTGATAGCGATCCACCAGCGCACGCAGCCGGGCCAGATGACCGGCGTTCAGCCGCCCGGCGCCGCCGATGGACAGGCCCACCCCATGCAGCGACAGCGCATAATCCTGCCGCAGGGCGGTCAGCATCCGGTGCGGCGGGCCGCCTGCGCCCATGTAATTCTCGGCATGCACCTCAAAGAACCCCAATGCAGGGCGGGTGTCGCGGATGGCGGGAAAATGTTCGGGCTTGAAGCCAAGTCCGGCGGCGGCGGGAAGGGCGGGCTGCATCTTGTCCTCCTCGGGGCAGGGTGGCCGGGGCTGGGGACGCCCCGGCCGGTCGCTTTGCCGGGGCCATGCGAGGCCCCGGCGGCGATCACATCTTGACCGGCTCCAGCGAACCCACGCCATGCGGGGTCTCGATGCTGGCGCAGGTGCCGGCGGGAACGTATTTCCAGGCGTTGCCCTGATAGTCTTTCGTCGCAGTGCCGGCGCAGGTGGTGCCTGGGCCTGCCGCGCAGTCGTTCTGCCCCGCCATGGCGACGCCATAGCACTTTTCCATATCGCCCTCGGCCTGCGCCTGTGCGGCGGCCAGCGTCAGCGCGGTGGCCAGCGTGGCGGTCAGCGACAGGGTCTTGGTCATCATGGTCATCGGGTCATCCTCCGTTGGATCTGAAGCAAGGGCGCGTCCGGCCCTCGCAGTGCATTTCGCCGGACGGGCCGGGGGCGTTACTGGCATCACGCTTGTGTGTTCACCCGTGATCCATTGCAGAAATGTCGTGAGCGGCTGTAACAAGGTCAGGCTGACGGCGTAATGCAGGACAGTATGAGAGACAGCGAAAGCGAATGGTCGGTGCTGATGCGGGCTGCGATCGGCGGTGACGGGCGTGCCTATGCACGCCTGCTGACGGAGATCACGCCGGTGCTGCGCGGGATCGTGCGGTCGCGCGGGCGGACGCTGCCGCCGGACCGGCACGAGGACATCGTGCAGGATGTGCTGCTGGCGATTCACGAGAAGCGGCACACCTGGCGTCCCGACAGTCCGCTGAAGCCGTGGCTCTATGCCGTGACGCGGCACAAGGTGGTGGATGCCTTTCGTCGCTGGGGCGCATCGGTGCATCTGCCCATCGAGGATTTCACCGAATTCCTCGAAAGCGAGCCTGGCCCCGACCCGCTGGCGCGGCGCGATACCGACCGGCTGCTGGCCGGGATCGACGACCGTTCCGCTGCAATCGTGCGGGCGGTGGCGATTGAAGGCGAGGAAACCGGCGCCGTGGGCGCGCGGCTGTCGATGACCGAGGGTGCGGTGCGCGTGGCGCTGCACCGGGCGATGAAGAAATTGGCCCGTCTGGGCGCCGGGAGCGGCGGCGATAGACCGGGCCGGGGACGTGACGAATGAGAACCGAAGATCTCATTTCCCGACTGGTGGCGGAGCCGCCACGCCCGCCGCTTCGCGCGGCGGCGATGGCGCTGGCCATGCTGGTCGCACTGGCGCTGCCGCTGGGGTGGTTTCTGGGCAGCATGGGGATGCGGCCGGATCTGGAGGCGGCGCTGCTCGCGCCGGTGACGGCGGCGAAGTCGCTGCTTCCCTTCGTGCTGGGCGCCACGAGTTTCGCGCTGGCGCTGCATCTCGCGCGGCCCGAGGCACGGGTGGGGCGTCGGCTGGTTCCGGCTGCGCTGGTCGGGCTGGCGGCGCTGGGGCTGTGGCTGGGCTTCTGGGTGCAGACGCCAACGCAGGCGTTGGGTGCGGCAATCCGTGGCTCTACCCAGGTGAAATGCCTGACGACCATTGCCCTGATGTCCCTGCCGCCGCTGGCGGTAGGGCTGCTGATGCTGCGGCGCGGGGCGAGTTCTGCGCCCGCGCTGTCAGGGGCTGTGCTGGGGCTCGCCTGCGGTGGAATGGCGGCGGCAGGCTATGCGCTGCACTGCACCGAGGATAATCCGCTGTTCTACGTCACATGGTATGGTGCCGCGATTCTTGGCGCAGGTGGCATCGGCGCGCTTCTGGGGTGGCGTTTGCTGCGCTGGTAAGGCTTGCCGCTTCGGGTGTTATCGTTTTAACCTTGAAGCATCAGCGACAGCGGAGATTTGGCGATGCAGGATATCGTGACGGGGCTGGAGGAACTTCTGGGCCCCGAGGTGGTCACCCGTGCGGGTGATGTGCCCGAAGCCTATCGCCATGACTGGTCTGGCCTGACCCCGGTGGAGCCGCTGGCGCTGTTGCGGCCCCGCGATACGGCGGGGGTGTCAGCGGCGCTGCGGTTCTGCAACGAACATGGCGTGGGCGTCGTGCCGCAGGGCGGGCGCAGCGGCATTTCCGGCGGCGCCATGCCGGTGGCGGGGGCGGTTGTGCTGTCGCTCGACCGGCTGAATCAGATCGAGGAGGTCGATCCGCAGATGGCCACGCTGACCTGTGGCGCGGGTGTGGTGCTGGAAAAGGCGCAGCAGGCAGCGGCGGAGGCAGGGCTGATGCTGGCCGTCGATCTGGGCGCGCGGGGGTCGTGCACCGTGGGCGGCGTTATCTCCACCAATGCGGGCGGCAATCAGGTGATCCGCTACGGCATGGCGCGCGAGCATGTGCTGGGGCTGGAGGTCGTTCTGGCCGATGGCACGGTGATCACCGCGCTGAACAAGATGCTTAAGAACAACGCCGGGCTGGACCTGAAACAGATGTTCATTGGCACCGAGGGGCTGTTGGGCGTGGTCACCCGCGCCGTGATGCGTTTGCAACCGCGCCCGCCCCACACCGCCACCGCCTTCCTTGGCCTTGCCGATACGGCGGCGGTGATCGACATGCTGGCCCGCGCCCGCGCGGCACTTGGCCCGCAACTCACCTCGTTCGAGGTGATGTGGCCGAGCTTCTTTCACCATATGTCCGAAGGCACGGGCATCGGCAGCCCGCTGACTGGGCGCCATGGCGTCTATGTGGTGATCGAGGCCAGCGGCTTTGCCGAAGGCGGCGCCCGTGCCGCGCTGGAAACCTGCCTTGAGGCTGCGCTGGAGGCGGGCACAGTCGAGGATGCGGTGATCGCCGCCAACAGCCGCGAGGAGCGCGGGCTATGGGCCGTGCGCGAAAGCGTGGCCGAATTTGCCCGCGTGGTCGGCCCGATCATCGCCTTTGATGTCGGCCTGCCGCTGATGCGCATGGACGAGGCCGTGCGGCGCTGCGAAAGCGGTATTGCCGAACGCTGGCCCGGTGCGCTGGCGCTCAGCTATGGCCATATCGGTGACAGCAACCTGCATCTTGTGGTCTCGGTCCCTTCGGCTGGCAAGAACCAGCCGGAGTCCGAGGTCAAGAAGCTGGTCTACGGCATCGTGCGCGAGATGGCGGGCACGATTTCCGCCGAACATGGCATCGGCCTGATCAAGCGCGATTACCTTGCCTACAGCCGCAGCCCCGAGGAAATCGCCACCATGCGGGCGGTCAAGGCCGCGCTGGATCCGAAGGGGATTCTCAATCCGGGCAAGGTGCTTTCGCCCTGATTGAAAGAGCATGTGTCTGCAACCTTCTTATGGGCGGCCCGGTCAGTGCAGGGTCGCCCTTTCTTGTGGCGGAATCTGAAATATTGCATATTTTTTCAATGACTTGATAGTGAAAAGGTGGAGGGTGAACTTCGCTTTTCGGATATTTCAGGTTTGAACTTGTTTTATTTGCATATGCATGTTTTAATCCGCTTCATAAGAGTTTCGGCTGGGGTCCGGCGGGCATTGCCCGCACCGCTCCCGGTGATCGGAAAAAGCGGACGACAGAGCCGCTGCCGGTCTTGCGATCCTGACAGAAAAGACATCCAACGGAGGTTATGCTATGAGAATGTTCAAGGCCTTTGCCGCCGCGGCCCTGCTGGGGTCGTTCGGCACGGCTTCTGTGGCGGAAGATGTGATCGAGGCGGTCCACTTCACGCCGACCCAGGTGGGCTTTGCCCAAAGTTTCCTGCGCTTCGTCGACCGGGTGAACGAACGCGGCAAGGGTGTCGTTCAGATCAACGTGCGCGGTGGCCCCGAGGTTGTGCCGAACCCGCAGCTGGGCACGGCTCAGCAAAGCGGCCTGATCGACATGATGAATGCGCCTGCGGGCCTGTATCTGGAAATCGTGCCGGAAGGCGAGGTGTTCTCGGCCTCGGGGATCAAGCCCTGGGAAGCGCGTGAGAACGGCGGCTGGGATGCGATCGACAAGATCTATCAGGAAAAGGGCAATGCCAAGCTGCTGGCCCATGTCGACGCCGGGGCCGGTTTCTGGCTGTGGACCGTGGACGAGCCGAAGCTGACCGAGGATGGCATGCTGGACTTCAGCAAGCTCGTGATCCGCGCCTCGCCGCTTTACAAACAGTTCTTCGAAAGCCTTGGCGCGCAGATGATCGTGCAGCCGGCCGGGGATGTGTATACCTCGCTGGAGCGCGGCGTGATCAACGCCAATGCCTATCCTTCCATCGGGTACAAGGCCTTCGGCTGGGACAAGTTCACCCGCTACCGGGTCGAGCCGGGGTTCTTTCACCTCGACGTGCTGATCTCGATGAACCTCGATAAGTGGAACTCGCTTTCGGACGAATCGAAGAAGATTCTCAATGAGGTTGCCATCGAATACGAACGCGAAAGCTATGACGCGATTGCCAAGGAAGACCAGGAATCGCGCGCTGCGATGGAAGCCGAGGGCATGAAGGTCGTGGAAATGACCGGCGCAGGCCGTGACAAGTTCCTCGCCGAAGCTGCCAAGGCAAGCTGGGACCGCATGAAGGACCGCGATCCGACCCATGTGGAAGAGCTGCGCAAGTTGTTCCCCTGAGACCTGCCGGGCCGCACCTGATGTGCGGCCCTTTTCCTTGCGAGGGGGTGCGTGACCCGTGCTCCGCCCCCGACTGGCGCCAGAGTTCCCGACAGGGTGAACCGGCGCATGGCCCGGATGGGCTGCTTTGCGGATGGAGCGGATGACCACCTTCTTCGATATTGTCGGCCGGGTTTCCTGGCTGCTGGCCGTTGTGGCAAAACTGCTGATCGGGCTGCTGATCCTGTTCGTGGTGTCGGATGTCGTTGCCCGGAACCTCGGGATGCGCGCGCTGACCTGGGCCATTTCGGCCTCCGAATACAGCCTGCTGTATCTGACCTTCCTGTCGATGCCCTGGCTCGTGCGCAACAAGGGGCATGTCTTTGTCGTGTTCTTGCGGGGGCTTTTGCCGCCTGCCGGACGAGCGCTGCTGGAAAAGCTCATGTACATCGCCTGCATCGTGCTGTGCCTCTACCTCGGCTGGATCGCGGCAACCTCGCTGTCGGTGGCGGTGGCAAAGGGCACCTATGAAACCCGTACCTTCGACATGCCGAAATGGGCGGTGTTCCTGCCGATCATGCTGGGCTTTGGCCTGTCCGCGCTGGAGTGGCTGCGCTTCCTGCTGACGCCGGTGTCGATGTACGACATCAACCCGACCGAGATGGAGGGCATGTGATGGACTGGCTTTATCCTTTCGCCGTGCTCATCGGCTCGATCATCACGCTGATGGGGCTGGGCCTGCCGGTGGCCTTTGCCTTCTTTGCCACCAATATCCTTGGCGCGCTCCTGTACTTTGGCGGTACGCGGGGCATCACGCAGATGGTGGCGAATTTCAACGATGCGGTGGCGACCTATGCACTGGCGCCGCTGCCGATGTTCCTGGTCATGGGCAGCCTGTATTTCCGGTCCGGTCTGGGCGAGAAGGTCATCCACGCGCTTGATCTTGCCATCGGCAACCTGCGAGGGCGACTGTCCTATGTCGTGCTCAGCGCCGGGGCGATCTTCGCCGCGCTGTCGGGGTCGAGCCTTGCCAATGCGGGGATGATGGGCTCGCTGATGGCGCCCGAGATGCTGAAGCGGAAATATAAACCGCATATGGCCTATGGCCCGATCCTTGGCGCGGGCAGCCTTGCCGTCATCATCCCGCCCTCGGCGCTGGGGGTGCTGCTGGGTTCGCTGGCGCAGATCGACGTGGGGGCGCTGCTGATTGCCGGGGTGTTGCCGGGCCTGTTGCTGGTGTCGATGTATGCCGTGCTGATCTGGGTGCAGACCCGCATCGACCCCGAGGCCGCGCCGCAATATCCGGTGCCGCAGGTCACCGGCCGCGAAAAGCTGAAAGCCGTGCTGGTGAACATTATCCCCATGGGCTTTCTGGTGTTCATGGTGGTGGGCACCATCATCCTTGGCATCGCCACGCCGACGGAATCTGCCGGTCTGGGCTGTGCGGGCGTCGTGCTGTTGCTGATGGTCTATCGCAAGTTCAGCTTCGCGGTGCTGTGGAAGTCGCTGGATGATGCAATGAAGGTCACGGCGATGACCTTCCTCATCATCTCGGCCTCGATGACCTTCTCGCAGATCTTCGCCTTCTCGGGCGCCTCGAACGGGTTCATCCAGTATATCACCGGCTTCGACCTTGGCCCGCATGGCATCGTGCTGATGATGGTGGTGACGGTGCTGATCCTTGGCATGTTCATGGATCAGGTCTCGATGATGCTGATTACCCTGCCGCTGTTCATGCCGATCGCCAGCCAGTACGGGTTTGATACGGTCTGGCTGGGGCTGATCCTGCTGCTGGCCTATGAGGTGGGCTTCACCACGCCGCCGTTTGGCATGTTGCTGTTCGTCGTACTGGGCGTGGCGGAACCGGGGACATCGCTGAAAACCATCGCCATGTCGGCGCTGCCCTATGTGCTGCTGACGCTGCTTCTGATCGTGATCATCATGATCTTCCCGCAGCTGGCGCTGTTCCTGCCAAGCCTGATCTGAGGAGCTGACCGATGAGCTTTGCACTGGTGATGTTCTGGCAGGGTGGCGCGGCACTGACCGAGGCGGGGCGCGGCAGGCTGCGCGCCCTGCTGGGCGGGCTGGCGGGTGTGGATCGGTCGATCCTCTACACCCCCGCCAGGGCAAGCGATCTTTACACCGACGATGGCGCGGGCCCCACGCTGGGTGTGCAGATCGAGGCCCCGAGCCTTGAGGCGCTGGAGGCGGCTTGCGCCGCTGACGGCGCCTTGCAGGCGCTGGCCGATCCAGATTTCCTGCCGGAACTGGCGGGGGCTCAGGCGGATCAGCAGATGTTCGTCCTGCGCCGCTATCCGGTGGATGAGGCGCAGATGCAGACGCCCGCGGGCGAAATGCCCTGTTCCTATGTGGTGCACTATCCCGGCCCGGCGCAGGACTATAATGCCTGGATGACGCATTACATCGCCGGACATCCGCCGATCATGCGCCGCTTTCCCGGCATTCGCGGTATCGAGATCCTGACGCGCTGCGACTGGATTTCCGCGCTGCCCTTCGCCCGTGCCGGTCACATGCAGCGCAACCGCGTGCTGTTCGACAGCCCGGCGGCGCTGACTGCCGCGCTGCATTCGCCGGTGCGCCACGAGATGCGGGCGGATTTCCATACCTTCCCGCCCTTCGAGGGCGGGAATTACCACTTCCCGATGTCAACCGAAGTGGTCTGAGCCTTATGGCAGCAGGATCAGCCGTCCGCGGCTGATCTCGCCCGCCGCAAGCCGCCGCTGCGCCTCCGCCGCCTGATCCAGCGGCAGGCGGTCCGCGATCTGCGCTTTCAGCACGCCCTGCGCCGCAAGGTTCAGCACCTCGGCCACCACGCTGGCATCGTCCGTGATCATCGCGCGGGTGACGCGGACGCCGTGTTCCGCGCCGCGATCCTCGAACGGGGCGGCGGTCAGCCAGACCAGATGTCCGCCGCGTTTCAGAACGGCATAGCTGGCAGTATGGACCGCTCCGCCCATCAGGTCGAACACCACATCCTGCGGCGGCAGGTCGGTCAGGGCGTCCCGGTCATAAGCGATGATCCGCGTGGCCCCCAGACCACGCACATAATCGGCGTTGCGGCTGTGGCAGGTGGCGCTGACCTCGGCCCCCAGATGAGCGCAAAGCTGCACCAGCAGCCCGCCCACCGCACCCGCGCCGGAATGGACCAGCACGCGCTGCCCCGCCATCACCCCCGCCGTGCGGCAGGCGATCAGCGCGGAGAGGCCGGAGTTCACCAGCGCGGCGCCTTCTTCCATCGCCAGCGCATCGGGTAGCGGCACGGTCAGGGCCGCATCGGCGGCGATCATGCTGGCATAGCACCCTGCTCCGCGCGCGGGCGGCGCCATGACGGCGACGCGCTGTCCGGGCGTAAAGCCGGTGACACCCGGCCCGCAGGCGAGCACGCGGCCCGTGCCATCCCGGCCGGGGATCTTGGGAAATTCGGGCGTGAAATGCGCAGCCAGCATCCCGGCGCGCAGTTTCCAGTCCAGCGGTGCGACGCTGGCGGCCTCCAGCGCGACCAGAACCTGACCGGGGCCAGGCTCCGGGTCGGGCAGGGTGCCATGTTCCAGCACTTCGGGGCCGCCATAGCCGCGATAAAAGATCGCCTGCATCAGAACCCCTCCCGCGCGCGCGCCACGGCGGCGCCCGCAGCATCGGCCAGATGGCGCGCATCATTGCCGATCAGGAAGAAGGTGATGCCCAGCTCGCGCCAGTCCGGCACCTCGTCAGGCGAAGCGCAGAACATGCCCACCGCCTTGCCCGCCGCGCGCGAGACCTTGGTGATGCGCTTGATCGCCGCCATCAGCCTTGGTCGCCCCTCCGGCCCCAGCGCGCCCAGCGTCACCCCCAGATCGCCGGGGCCGATGAAGATGACATCCACACCCTCCACGGCCGAGATTTCCTCGATATTTTCAAGCGCGCCGGGGGTTTCAGCCTGAATGGCCAGCAGGATGCGGCTGTTCGCTGTCGCCAGATAATCGGGGATGCGATAGCCGAACCCCGCCGCGCGCCCTGGCCCGACCCCGCGCACTCCGACCGGCGGATAGCGCGTGGCGGCGACGGCGGCGCGGGCCTCGTCGGCGGTGGAGACGCGGGGCACCAGCACCCCGTCGGCGCCGCTGTCCAGCACGCCCGCGATGCTGTCGGGCAGATGCCCCGGCACGCGCATGATGACCGGCACGCCAAGCAGTTGCGCGGCGCGGATCATCTCTTCCGCGCGCTCGCGGCCGATGGGGGCGTGTTCGCCGTCAAGACACAGGAAATCCGGCGCGGTGACCGCGCAGATTTCCACCGCCGTCGGATGCGGGATGGCGCAGAACAACCCGGCCAGCGGCTCGGGGGCGATACAGCGGCTGCGGAAATCGGTCATCTGGGCCTCGCGCGCAGGAATGATATTTCAGGATTAAAGTATTTCCCCGTCCGCGCCGCAAGCCCCCTCGCGCGCCATGGCCTGCGTAAGCTCCGCCAGCCGGTCGCGCGCGGGCGAGGGCGTGCCGCGATGCCAGACCAGCGCCAGATGCAGCCGCACCTCCATGTCGGTGACCGGCAGGAAGCGCACGCCGGGCGGGGGGCGGTGCCGCTGGTTCTCATTCACGAAGGCCATGCCCAGCCCGGCATTCACGAGTGCGAGGATGTCGGCCTCGCTTTCCGTCTCGGCGATGCGGCGCGGGGTAACCCCAGCACCGCGCAGTGCGGCGGTCAGATCATCCGACAGGCGTGGGCTGGCACCGCGACGAAAGCCGATCATGTCTTGTCCCTCCAGATCGGCCAGCCGCACCCCGGTCCGCGCCGCGAAGGGGGCGCCAGAGGGCACGGCGAGGATCATCCGGTGAAAGCCAAGCGCCAGCTGCCCCAGCGCCGGATCGTCGGGCGGGTTATACAGGAACCCGGCATCCAGCGTGCCGCCCTGAATCGCGGCAAGCTGCGCGGGGGAGGACATGGCGCTGAGCGCGAGTTCGACCTGCGGAAATTCGGCGCGGAAGCGGCGGATGGTTTCGGGCAACAGCCCCTGCCAGGCCGCCACCTCGATCAGCCCCAGCCGCAGCCGCCCGCCGGTGCCGGCCGCCGCCGAACGCGCCGCCGCCACGGCGCGGGCAAGCTGCGCCTTCACCTCGCGCGTCTGGTCCAGAAACACCCGACCTGCCGGGGTCAGCCGCACCCCGCGCGGCAGCCGTTCGAACAGGTCGATGCCCAGTTCCGCCTCCAGAAGCTGCATCTGACGGCTCAGCGCCGGTTGCGCGATGCGCAGACTGGTCGAGGCGCGACCGAAGTGTTCGGTCTCGGCAATGGCAATAAAATAGTGAAGCTGTCTCAGTTCCATGTGTTTTGATAGTAAGTTGCTATCAGTTCGACAAGGCAATTGAATTGGAACGACGGGACAACGGCCCCTAAGCTGACCGAAAGAACAGAGGTGCCCATGCTGCTGCCGACGCCCTTTCATGCCTTCGACCGCAAGGCGCAAACCCGCCCAGATCTGCCCTTTGTCATGGCCCCGGCCAGCGCGGGCCTGCCGTATGCGCCGGAAGGATTCAGCTACACTTACGGTGCGGCGGCGGAACAGATTGCCGCCCTGCGCGTGAGCTATGCGGCGGCGGGTTACGGCCATGGGTCGCGCGTGGCGCTGATATTGCAGAACCGGCCGGAGTTCCTGTTTCACTGGCTGGCGCTGAATGCGCTTGGCGCTTCCATCGTGCCGGTGAATGCCGATATGCGTCCCGACGAGCTGCGCTATCAGATGGAGAAATCGCAGGCCGAGTTGATGGTGGCGCTGCCTGAATTCGATGCGCTGGTGGCGGCGGGCTGCCCCGGGGATATGCCGCACTGCCACCCCGGCGACGCGATCCCGCCCGCGAAGGCCCCCCGCCCCGCCGCCGAAGGCCAGCCGGGCGACGAATGCGCGCTGCTGTTCACCTCGGGCAGCACCGGGATGCCGAAAGCCTGCATCCTGTCGAATTACTACTTCATGAATGTCGCGGACTGGTATGTTTCGACCGAAGGCATGGGCGGGTTGGCGGAGGATTGCGAAGTTTCGCTGACGCCGCTGCCGTTCTTCCACATGAATGCGCTGGGCTGTACGGCTGTGGGGATGATGGTCGTCGGTGGCTGCATCGTGGCGCTGGATCGCTTCCATGCCTCGCGCTGGTGGCAGACCGTGGCCGACAGCGGCGCGACCATTGTGCATGCGCTGGGCGTCATTCCGGCGATCCTGCTGCAACTGCCGTCCCACCCGGCTGAAACTGCGCACAAGGCGCGCTTTGCCTTCAGCCCCGGCGTTGATGCTGCGCACAAGATCGAATTCGAGCGGCGCTATGGCCTGCCGATCCTCGAAGGCTGGGCGATGACCGAGACAGGCGGCACCGGCGTCACTTGCACCTTCGGCGTCGATTGTCCGCCCGGCCAGCGCTGCATTGGTGTGGCGCGCAGCGGAATGGACTGGCGGCTGGTTGACGACGAGGGCCGCGATGTGCCCCCCGGCACCCCAGGCGAATTGTGGGTGCGCGCCAAGGGCGACGACCCGCACAAGGGGTTCTTCACCGGCTATCTGGGCGATGAAAAGGCTACAGCGGAAGCCTGGGAGGGCGGCTGGTTCCATACCGGCGATGTGATGAGTGTCGATGCTGAAGGCCGGTTCTATTTCGTCGATCGCAAGAAAAGCATCGTGCGGCGGTCGGGCGAGAATATCTCGGCGCTGGAGGTGGAGATGGCGCTGATCGCCGATCCCGCGGTGAAGACCGCTGCCGTGACGCCTGTCGCAGATGACACCCGCGGCGAAGAGGTATTTGCTTTCGTGGTGACGGAAGCTGCCGCCGACCCTGCCGCTGCAAATGCGCTGCTGGAACGTCTGGCGGCGAAGCTGAGTTACCACAAGCTGCCCGGCTGGCTTGCCTATACCAAGGCACTGCCGGTCAGTTCGACCAACAAGCTTTTGCGCGGCGTGCTGAAATCTGATGCGGCCGAGGCGGTGGCATCGGGCCGCGCCTTCGATCTGCGGTCGGAAAAGACCGCGCTGCGCAAGAAGGCATGACAGGAAAGGATACGCGAATGACCCCCGAGAAGATCCTCTATACCGCTGAAATGACCTCCACCGCCGGACGTCAGGGCACGTCCAGCCGCCCTGACGGCAGCTTCCCGCTGGCGCTGACCATCCCGAAGGAACTGGGCGGTCCGGGCGGTGAAGGCACCAACCCCGAAGAGCTGTTCGCGGCAGGTTATTCGGCCTGTTTCATCGGCGCGCTGAAGCTGGTGGGGCGGCAGAAGAAGGTCAGCCTGCCCGATGACCTGAAGGTGACCGCCAAGGTCGGCATGGGGCCTGTGCCCACCGGCTATGGGCTGACGGTGGAACTGATCATCCACCTGCCGGGTGTCGAGTCGGCGCTGGCGCAGGAAATCGTGGAGGGCGCGCATCAGCGTTGCCCCTATTCCAATGCGACGCGCGGCAATATCGACGTGACGCTGACGCTGGTCTGACCGGATGGCGCGGCGCGGGTATGAGGATGTCGTGCTGACGGTGCCGGTGACGGTGCCCTATCAGCGCTATTCGGTCGAAAGCACCGCTTGGTGGGCCGGGCGGGCGCTGGCCGCGCTGGCGGCGGGTGCGGGGATGAGCCATCGGGACTTCGACGGCTTTTCCTTCGCCAGCTTTTCCGCCGCACCGGACAGTGCGATCGGCCTGACCCAGCATTTCGGCCTGTTGCCGCGTTTTCTGGATTTCGTGCCGCTGGGCGGGGTGGCGGGGGTTGTCAGCCTTCGCCGCGCTGCGCGGGCGGTGCAGATGGGCGATGCCGATGTGGTGGCCTGCGTTGCCGCCGAAACCAACGGCGTCCATACCTTCCGCTACGGGCTGGAGAATTTCAGCCGCTTCTCGCAGGATGCCGTCTACCCCTATGGGGCCGGCGGGCCGAACGTGTCTTTCGCGCTGATCTGCCAGAACTACATGGCCCAGACCGGCGCAACGCGCGAGGATTTCGGCAAGCTCTGCGTCGCCATGCGCGACAATGCGTTGAAGAACCCCAATGCGCTGATGAAGAAGCCGCTGACGCTGGCGCAATATCTGGACGCCCGCGCCATCGCGCCGCCGATCCACCTGTTCGATTGCGTCATGCCCTGCGCCGGGGCCGAGGCGTTTCTGGTGATGCGCGAGGAAACTGCCAAGGCGCAGGGCCTGCCCTATGCGCATCTGCTGGGCAGTATTGAGCGGCACAATGCCTTTGCCGAAGACCCGGTGCAGATGCGCGGCGGCTGGGCGAAGGATATGCCGGAGCTTTACGCCATGTCGGGCACCACGCCCGCAGGGATCGACGTCGTGAACACCTATGACGATTACCCCTTTGTCTGCATGATGCAGTTCGAGGATCTGGGCTTCTGCAAGAAGGGCGAGGCGTCCGATTTCGTGCAGGCGCATGATTTCACCATCGCCGGGGACTTTCCGCATAACACCTGTGGGGGGCAGTTGTCGGCCGGGCAGGCGGGTTGCGGTGGCGGGCACATGGGCATTGTCGAGGTGCTGCGGCAGGTCACCGGGCAAGCCGGGCCGACGCAGGTTTCGGGCGCGAAACGCGGTCTGGCCTCGGGCTTTGGCATGATCAACTTCGACCGGGGGCTTGGCTCGGGCGCGGTGATCCTTGGCGGGGAGGGCGCGTGATGGCTCCGCTTCAACCACCGCGTCGCAAAGATCCGCTGAAACGCACGCGGCTGCCGCTGTTGCCGCCGGGCCAGCGCAGCCGCGCGGCGCATCACCTGACCGCTGCCGCCGCCGAGGGGAGCTTTGCCCTGCCGCGCTGTGCCGCTTGTGGCACCTTCCACTTCCCGGTGCGCGAGGCCTGCCCCGACTGCCTGTCGGCGCGGATCGAGATGGTCGAGGCACCGGAGGGTGCCACCGTCCTGTCGCAGACCACCGCCGAAGTGCCCGCCGACAATTACTTCCGCGAGCGCGCGCCATGGCGGGTGGGGCTGGTCAAGATGGATGCTGGACCGACCGCGCTGGTGCATCTGCATCCCGAAGGCATCGCCGGGTCGCGGGTGCGGCTTGCGCTGATGCTGGACCGCGCCGGGCAGGCGGTGCTTTATGCGGGGCCGGAACAGAAGGGGGCCGATCCGATGACCGATCCGCAATGGCGCGAGATGACCGCCGATCCGCTGCATCGCCGGGTTCTGATTACCGATGCGCGTAGCTTCGTGGCTCCGGCGCTGGTGAAGGCGCTGGTGGAGGCGGGCGCGCGCGAGGTGCGGTTGGGCCTGCCCGAGGCGTGGAAGCCCTTTGCGGCGGAGAAGCTGACCGCCCTGCCGGGGGTGAGCGTGGTGCCGCTGGATCTGGGCTCGGAACGGTCTGTCGCCGATCACGCGCGCGATTACGGTGGCAAAACCGAAATCGTGATCAATACCGCCGACCACATGCGCCCCGGTGGCGCGCTGGGAGGCAGTATAACCGCCACCCGCGACGCGATGGAGGCGGTGGTCTTTGGCCCGATGCGGCTGGCACAGGCGCTGGCCCCCGCGATGATCGGGCGCGGTGCCGACGGGCCGACCGGCGCGGCGGCCTGGGTCAACCTGCTGTCGGTACATGCGCTGGCGCCTTCGCCTGCGCTTGCCGGTTGGTCGGCGGCGCAGGCGGCGGCGCTGGCCTGGTCGCACAGCCTGCGGGCAGACCTGGCGCAGGGGGGCGTGAAGCTTCTGAACCTGTTCTGTGGTCCTACGGACAGCGACTGGTTCCAGACCTGGCCCCAACCGAAGGTCGGGGGCTCTGCCGTCGCCACCGCTGCGGTATCCGGGCTGAAACGCGGGCTGGAGGAAATGTTCGTCGGCGATGTCGCCAAGGACGTTCAGGCCCGGCTGGCCGCCAACCCCAAGGCGGTCGAACGCGAAATGCGGCAGGGATGAGGAGCATCGCATGACCAACCCGTTGACCCTGCTTGTTTCGGCACTCGGCTCCGGCGCGGTGGAGGTGGTGGACCTGACGCAGACCCTGCGCGAGGACAGCCCCACCATCGTGCTGCCGCCGGAATTTGGCGCCTCGGCCCCGGTGCGGATCGAACGCATCTCGCGATATGATGCCAATGGCCCGGCGTGGTATTGGAACAACCTCAACTTCGGCGAACATACGGGCACGCATTTCGACGCGCCGGTGCATTGGTTCACCGGGCGCGACCTGCCGCTGAACACGGTCGATACGCTGCCGGTGGCGGATATGATCGCCCCGGCCTGTGTGATCGACTGCTCGGCGGAAAGCGCCGACCCGGATTTCCTGCTGACCATCGCCCATGTCGAGGCGTGGGAGGCGAAACACGGTCGCATCCCGGCGCGGTCCTGGGTGCTGATGCGAACTGACTGGTCGAAACGGCAAGGCGCGGCTTATGCCAACCTGCGCGACGATGGCGCCCATACCCCCGGCCCTGATGCGGCTGTGATGCGCTGGCTGGTCGACGAACGGGGCATCCTTGGCTTTGGCACCGAAACCATCGGCACCGATGCGGGGCAGGGCGGGCATCTGACACCGCCCTATCCTGCGCACCACTATCTGCATGGTGCCGGGCGCTACGGGCTGCAATGCCTTGCGGCGCTGGATCGCCTGCCGCCGACCGGGGCGGTGATCCTGGCCGCGCCGCTGAAGGTTCATGAAGGCTCGGGCAGCCCGCTGCGGGTGCTGGCCCTGATCCCGAAGGAGGGATGAATGCGCATCTACTGGCAAAGTTTCATCGACGCGACCGCCAGCGCCGCCTATCTGGCGAAGCTCTCGTCCTATCTGAACGAGATCGCCAGCCCCGGCACCACGGTCGAGGTGCATGGCATCTCGCCGCCCGACCGCGGCTTCGGCCGGTTGTCAGAATTCCGTTGTGCCGTGCAGGCGGTGGATCAGGGGATTCAGGCCGAGGCGGATGGTTATGACGCCATCGTCATGGGGCACTTTCAGGACCCTGGGCTTTATGAGCTGAAATCGGCGGTGGGCATCCCTGTCGTGGGCACCGGCGAAGCGACGCTGCATCTGGCGGCGCAACTGGGGCGGATGATCGCGCTGGTCTCGCTGGATGACGTTTACCGCAACATGCACCGCGAACAGGCCGATCTTTACGGCCTTGGCCACCGGATCAGCCATATCGCCGGGCTGAACATTCTGCCTTCTGATTTCTCGGCGGCCTTTGCCGGGGACGAGGCCGCGAAGGTGCGGATGATTGACGGCTTCCGCAAGGTGGCCGAACCGATGGTCGCGGACGGCGCCGATGTCATCGTGCCGGCGGGTGTATTGCCGGGGCTGCTGATCGGCGGCGAATACGGGCTGAAGATCGGCGCTGCGCCGGTGGTGAACTGCGCTGCCGTCGCGCTGATGCAGGCGGAAATGCAGGTGCGGCTGCACCGGCTGAACGGGTTGGAGCCGAACCGCGGGCCGCATTGCTGCCGCGCGCCGGAACAGGCGATGGGCGATTTCCGCCAGCTTGCGGCACAGGGCTTCCGGCGCGGCTGAGAATCCGCTGCGGCCATGTATTTCATGCTTGAAATATTGACCGCAGCCTCTAGTCTGATCCCGACGCGCGCCTCCTTTCCCCTGACCGACTGACCACAGGTCAGCCGCCTTTTTCACGAGGCTCCGATGACGCGACTGCATCCCCTGAAAGGCCCGAACAAGCTGAAGCTTGGTATCTTTGCGGCAAATGCCGACGGTGGGCTGGCCATTACCGATGTGCCTGAACGCTGGCGCGCGCTGTGGAACGACAATTTGTCGGCGGCGCAGATCGCCGACCGCGCGGGGATCGACTTTTTCCTGCCCATCGCCCGCTGGGCCGGGTTCGGCGGCAAGAACAAGGTGCGCGAATGGTCTTACGAGACCTTCACCTGGGCGGCGGGGCTTGCGGCGGCGACGCAGCGCATCGGGTTGTTCATGACCGTGCATGTGCCGATCGTGCATCCGCTTTACGCGGCCAAGGCGCTGGCGACGGTGGATCATATCTCGGGCGGGCGGGCCGGGCTGAACATCGTCTGCGGCTGGAACCCGAAGGAATTCGGGATGTTCAACATCCCGCTGGTGGAAAAGGGCTATGATCAGGCGTCGGAATGGCTGCGGATCATCGAGCAGGTCTATGCCGCCGAGGGGCCGATTGATCTCAACGGCGATTTCTACCAGCTGAAACAGGCGGTCAGCCGCCCGGCCAGCCTGCAAACCCCGCGTCCGGTGACGATGAACGCGGCTTTCGGTGGCCCTGGCCGTGACTTCGCGGCGGCGCATTGTGAATATCTGTTCACAACATTCACCGAGATTGCCGAGGCAGGCAAACATGTCGCGGATATTCGTGGCCGCGCCGAAAAGGTGGGTCGCGATGTCGGCTGTTATACCGTCTGCCATGTGGTCTGCCGCGAAACGCAGGCCGAGGCGGAAGAGTATTACGAACGCTATGCCGTGACACTGGCGGATAAAGAAGCCGTCGATCAGCATATGGCGGGCAAGAAGGAATTCTCGCATTCCCATGACGCCGATGCCTATGACCGTTATCGCAAGCGTTTTGCCGGTGGGGCGGGCAGCTATCCGCTGGTCGGCACACCGGAAAAGATTGTCGAAGAGATGAAGGCGATTTCGGAGCAGGGTTATGCCGGGATCGCGCTGTCTTTCGCCAACTACCTGTATGAACTTCCTTATTTCTGCGACAGGGTTCTGCCGCTTCTGCAAAAGGCGGGCCTGCGCACATGACGACCCTTGCCGCGCTGCTGGCGGATAAAGCTGCCGAACGCCCCGATGCGCCGCTGTTCCTGCTGCCTGCCTCGGTTCAGGCGATGTGGGGCGCGAAGGCGCAATGGAGCTATGGCGAGGTTCAGGCCGAAGTGGCGCGGCTGGCGTCTGATTTCGCAGCGGCTGGCTATGGGCCGGGACACCGGGTGGCGCTGCTGCTGGAAAACCGGCCCGAGCATTTCCTGCACTGGCTGGCACTGAACAGCTTGGGCATCAGCGCGGTGCCGCTGAACCCAGACGGCAGCGCCGAGGAGTTCGGCTATGTGCTGGGCCATAGTGGCGCGGTTCTGGCGATTGCGCTGGAAGCGCGTGCGGCCCATGTCCGCACCGCCGCTGCGCCGCTGGGCCTGCCGGTGATCGGGCCCGGCGAGGTGCCGCCCCCGGCCCCGGCTGCCCCCGGCGGCCAGACGGGCGAGGAAGCCGAGGCGGCGCTGGTCTATACCTCTGGCACGACGGGCAAGCCCAAAGGCTGCATCCTGTCGAACCTTTACTTCCTGAACTGGGGACGATGGTATGCCGCGCAGGGCGGCGCGATCTCGCTGCGTCCCTGGGCTGAGCGGCTGATGACGCCGCTGCCCGCGTTTCACGTCAATGCGTCGGGCCATTCCTTCATGGGGATGCTGACGACCGGCGGGGCGCAGATCATTGTGGATCGCTTCCACCCCCGCAACTGGTGGCACGAGGCGGCAGAGACGGGCGCGACCTGCTTCCATTATCTTGGTGTCATGCCCGCCATCTTGCTGGAACTGCCGGAAGGCCCCGAGGATCGCGCGCATGGCATGCGGTTCGGTCTGGGCGGTGGCGTGCATCCTGATCACCATGCGGTGTTCGAGGCGCGCTATGGCGTGCCGCTGCTGGAAGGCTGGGCCATGACGGAAACCGGCGGTGCCTGTGTGCTGTGCGCATGGGAGGAGCCGCGCGTGTTGGGCAGCCGTTGCATCGGCAACCCCGCGCGCCCCGGCCCGGCGATGGAGGCGCGCGTGGTCGATGACACGGGCGCCGATGTGCCCGACGGAACGCCAGGCGAACTTTGGGTCCGGGCGTCGGGGGACGATCCGCGCCGGGGGCTGTTCTCGGGTTATCTGAAGAACCCGGAAGCCACGGCCGAGGCCTGGGCGGGCGGCTGGTTCCATACCGGCGATGTGGTGATCCGCGACGCGGCGGGGCGGCTTTACTTCAACGACCGCAAGAAGAACATCATCCGCCGCTCGGGCGAGAATATTGCGGCCATCGAGGTTGAAGGCGCGGTGGCCTCTTGCGCCGGTGTCGCACAGGTTGCCGTGGTCGCCATGCCCGAACCGCTGCGCGGCGAGGAGGTTCTGGCCGTCATCGTGCCGAAGGCGGGGCAGGACGAAGCCGCGCTGGCGCAGGCGGTGTTCGACCGTTGCGCGACGCAACTCAGCTACTTCAAGGTGCCGGGGGTGGTTGTGTTCGTGGACAGTCTGCCCACGACCTCGACCCAGAAACTTCGGCGCGCCGATCTGGGCGCGCTGGCCGAGGCACCTTTGGCGGCGCCCCGCGGTCATGACCTGCGGGCGCGCAAGCAGGGCCTGCGCGCCCGGTCGGATCAGTAACGTTTCGCCATCGCCTCGACCGGCATGACGCGGATCTTGTCGGCGTTGCCAGCGGTGCCGAAAGCCTCGAACCGCTGTTTGCAGACTTCGGTCATCATGCCCATCGCGGCTTTCAGGTATTTGCGCGGGTCGAACTCGGCCGGGTCTTCCGAGAACGACTTGCGGATCGCGGCGGTCGCGGCAAGGCGGTTGTCGGTGTCGATATTGATCTTGCGCACGCCCGACTTGATGCCGCGCTGGATTTCCTCGACCGGCACGCCCCAGGTCGGCTTGATGTCGCCGCCATAGGCGTTGATGATCTTTTGCAGATCCTCAGGCACCGAGGACGAGCCGTGCATCACCAGATGGGTGTTCGGCAGGCGGCGGTGGATTTCCTCGATCACATGCATTGCAAGGATGTCGCCGTCGGGTTTGCGGGTGAACTTGTAGGCGCCGTGCGAGGTGCCCATGGCGATGGCCAGCGCATCGACGCCGGTTTCGGCCACGAATTTCTCGGCCTCTGCCGGGTCGGTCAGAAGCTGGTCATGGCTCAGCTTCTCGGTCGCGCCATGGCCGTCTTCCTGATCGCCCATCCCGGTTTCAAGGCTGCCCAGAACGCCCAGCTCGCCCTCGACCGACACGCCGCAGGCATGGGCCATATCGACCACCGCCCTGGTGATGTTGCGGTTATAGGCGTAGTCGGCCGGGGTCTTGCCGTCCTCTTTCAGCGAGCCGTCCATCATCACCGAGGTGAAGCCGTTCTGGATGGCGGTCGCGCAGGTGGCGAGGTTGTTGCCATGGTCAAGGTGCATGCAGACCGGGATGTCCGGGTAGGTTTCGGTCAGGCCGTCGATCAGGCGGGCCAGAACGCGGTCACCGGCATAGGCGCGGGCGCCGCGGCTCGCCTGAATGATCACCGGCGAATTGGTCGCCTTCGCGGCGGCCATGATGGCCAGCCCCTGTTCCATGTTCGAGATGTTGAAGGCGGGGACGCCGTAGCCGTTTTCGGCGGCGTGGTCGAGCAGTTGGCGAAGCGTGATCCGGGCCATGGAATCATCCTTGTCGGGGGTTGGGGGCGCCGAGGTAGCAGCCGATGGTATCGACCTCTTCCGCGGCACCGAAGATCAGTGCGGTATTTTCGTGCAGGGACTGCGGCTGCCGGTCAAGGATCGGCACGGCGCCATCGGTGGCCTTGCCGCCCGCCTGCTCCATCAGAAAGGCAATGGGCGCGGCTTCGTAAACCAGCCGCAGGCGGCCGTTCTCATACCCTTTGCGGCGGTCGGCGGGATAGAGAAACACGCCGCCTTGCAGCAGGATGCGGTGCAATTCGCCCACTGCCGCTGCCAGCCAGCGCATGTTGAAATCCTTGCCGCGCGGGCCTTCCTTCCCGGCGCGCAGATCGCGCGCCCAGGCTTGCAGCCCCTCTGGCCAGTGCCGTTCGTTCGAGGCGTTATAGGCGATGCTTTTCGTTTCCGGCTTCAGCGTCACACCCTCGCGGGCGATGCGGAACCCGTTCAACTCGCGGTCGAAGGTGGCGATGATCACGCCTTCGCCCAGCGAGAAGCCGAAGTCGCAGCTATGCCCGAAAGAGGCATAGCCCGCCGCCACGATGGCGCGGCCGGTCCGCAGAAAGCCCTCGGGCGCGGCGGGCAGGATGGAAAACAGCATCCCCAGCGGCGCACCGATCCCGATGGAGCCGGAGCCGTCGATCGGGTCGATTGCCACGTCGAAGGCGCCTTCGGCGGAAAGGTCGATCACCGCCTCGGCCTCTTCCGACAGCACCTTGCGCACGCCAGCAGCGGCAAGGGCCGCCAGCATGTGATCATGCGCGGCAACGTCCAGCGCCTTCTGCTTGTCACCGGAATCGTTGGTGCCGACGATGGCCTCGGGGTCGCCATGCAGGCGTCCGGCGGCCAGCCGGTCGGCCAGCGGCGGCAAGGCATGAGCCAGCGCGGCGACAATGGCCGCCGCCCCGCCGCGTGGGCGCAGGTATTCGTCCAGCGGCGTGCCGGTGGCAGCGCCGTCATTGGGCAGGCGAAGCATCATTGCCCCTTTCGGATTGGCTGGGGTGCGGGCCAACGCACCCCGTCAAGCTCTCTGATCAAGCGATTACCGCTTGTTGTACTTCGCGTCCACCTCATCAATGGCGCAAACATTGCCGGCGGACCGGCCGCTCGCGTCAAAATTCATCGTTTCGGCCAGCCAGGCGTCGGCGATGGCCTTCGCAAGCTCGGTTCCGATGACGCGGGCGCCCATGGTGATGATCTGCGCATTGTTCGACAGCGCGGCGCGTTCGGCGGAATAGGTGTCATGCGTCAGCGCGGCGCGGATGCCCGGCACCTTGTTCGCCGCGATGCAGACGCCGATGCCGGTGCCGCAGACGAGGATCGCGCGGTCATAGGTGCCCGCCAGAACCTCGCTTGCTACGCGGTCCGAGAGGTTGGCGTAGAAGGTGTCGGGGCCAGCCTCGGTGCGGCTGATCTCGGCCACATCGTGCTTATCCTTCAGGTGTTCGGCCAGAACCTTGGCCAGACCTTCACCCGCGCTGTCGCCTGCAATTGCCAGTTTCATGTCGTGATCCTTCACAGTTTGGCAGCGCAACGGGCCAGAATGTCGAGGTAACCTTCGACATTCCAGGCCGAGCGCCCGATGAACAGCCCGTCGATATGCGGGCAGGAGATAAGTTCCTCGCAGTTGCCCGGATTGACCGAGCCACCATAGAGGCAGGGGATGCGGCGGCCGAGCACGTCTTCGGCCACTGTGATGATCTCCGCCTGCCGCGCATCGGCGTAATCGGAGGTCGCGGGGATGCCATTCACCCCGATGGCCCAGACGGGTTCATAGGCCAGCAGGATCTGCGCCTGTTTCTGCGCCCCCGACAGCTTGTCCAGGGCGCCACGCACCTGCGTCTCCAGCACCTCTTGCGCGCGGCCCGATTCGCGTTCAGCCAGCGTTTCGCCGATGCAGATCAGCGGGATCAGCCCGTGGCGCACCGCCGCCTCGGTCTTGAGGCCGACGGTTTCATCGGTCTCGCCGAAATGCTCGCGCCGCTCGCTGTGGCCGAGTTCCACGATGTCCAGCCCGCAATCCTTCAGCATCACGGGCGAGACCTCGCCGGTCCAGGCACCGTCATCGGCCCAGTGCATGTTCTGCGCACCGACCTTGACGCTGGTGTCGGCCAGCGCCGCCTTCACCTCGCGCACAAGGGTGAAGGGCGGGATGACGAAGCGCTGGATGCGCGGATCGCGCGCGGTGTCGGCAGCACGCAGCCCTTCAGCAAAGGCGCGGCCTTCGGCCAACACCTTGTTCATCTTCCAGCTTGTGCCGATCCAGACTTGCGGTTCCATGTATCAATCCTTGGCAATGGTCAAAGCGATCCCCGCGCGGTCCAGCGCGGCGCGATCCTCGGGCGCGGGGGCATCGTCAGTGATGATGGTGTCGAACTCCGTCAGATCGGCCAGCACATGCAGCGCCGAGCGGCCGAAACGGGCGTGGTTGATCAGCAGGCAGCAGCGGGCCGAAGCCGCCATCATGGCGCGCTTGGCGCGCACCACGGCGTCATCCATGTGAAAGGCTTGCAGGCCCGAGACGGCAGGGGAAGAGATGAAGGCGATATCGGCGCGCAGCCGTGCGAGTGCGCCTTCGGTCACCACACCGAAAAAGCCGTTGAATTTGGCGCTGAACACGCCGCCGAGGGCGATCAGCGTGATGCCCGCTTCGTTCTTCAGCCGGTCAAGGATGGCGGCATTGTTGGTGATGACGGTCAGCGGCCGCTTGTCCACCAGCGAGGCACCCAGCAGCGCGGCCATGGAGCCATCGTTGATCATCACCGTCATGCCCGGCTCGATCAGATCCAGCGCGGCGCGGGCCATGCGGGCCTTGGCGGCGCCGTCCTGCAATTCGCGGATGCGGAAGTCGCTTTCGAACTGAGTTCCGGCCTCGATGGTGGCGCCGCCACGCACCTTGCGCAGCAGGCCCGCCTGTTCCAGATCGTCCAGATCGCGGTGAATGGTCATTTTCGACACGGCAAAGCGGTCGGCCAGGTCATCCAGATCGACGGCGCGCGCCTCGACCAGCAGATCCATGATCGCCTGTCTGCGTTCCTCGCGCTTCACGATTCCCTCCTGCTGCTGATCGCTTTCTAACATGGGCGCGGCATATCACAACAACATTATTGTTATGTTGTGATTTTATGATGTGATTTTTGTTGTGAAATCACAGAGCAGAAGTTACGTTAGCGCAAACAGGAGGACGCCCATGCCGATGGACAACGCCATCGCGGCCAAGGCCGCGCTTGACCCGCAGAACTTCGCTCTTGCCAACTGCCTGCGCGCGCTGGCCATCGACGCGGTGGAGGCGGCGAAATCCGGCCACCCCGGCGCGCCGATGGGGATGGCGGATGCGGCCGCAGTGCTGTTTCGCAAGCATCTGAAATTTGATGCGAAGAATCCCGCATGGCCGGATCGTGATCGTTTCGTGCTGTCGAACGGCCATGCTTCGATGCTGCTTTACGGGCTGCTGCATCTGACGGGCTACGAGGACATGACGCTGGATCAGATCCGCAACTTCCGGCAGTGGGGCGCGATCACGGCGGGCCACCCGGAATATGGCCATGCGCAGGGGATCGAGGTCACGACCGGGCCGCTGGGGCAGGGCATTGCCACCGCTGTCGGCATGGCGCTGGCAGAACGCAGGCTGGCGGCCGAGTTCGGCGCCGATCTGGTGGATCACCATACCTATGTGTTTCTGGGCGACGGCTGCCTGCAAGAGGGGATCGGGCAAGAGGCGATCAGCCTTGCCGGGCATTTGGGACTGGGCAAGCTGATCCTGCTTTACGATGACAATGCCATCACCATTGACGGGCCGACCTCGGTCAGCTTCTCCGAGGATGTGCCGGCGCGGCTGCGCGCCTGCGGCTGGCATGTGCAAAGCTGCGATGGCCATGACGGGCAGGCTCTGGATGCGGCCATCGCGGCGGCGAAGGCGGAAACCGCGAAGCCTTCGCTGATCGCGATGAAGACCGTGATCGGTTTCGGCTCGCCCGGCAAGGCGGGCACCTATGCGGTGCATGGCTCTCCGCTTGGTGCGGCTGAGGCCGAAGCGACCAAGGCGGCACTTGGCTGGACCGCCGCGCCGTTTGAAATTCCCGCCGATCTGGGTGCCGAATGGCAGGCTATCGGGGTGCGCGGGGCTGCGGATCGTTCGGCATGGGAATCCCGCCTTGCCGCCCGCCCCGAGGCGGAACGGGCCGAGTTTCTGCGCCGCCTGTCGGGCGATCTTCCCCCGGCATATGATGCCGCCGTGGCCGAGGCGCGCGCGGCGCTGTTCGCCCAGCCGAAGAAGGCCGCCACCCGCAAGGCCAGCCAGATGGCGCTGGAGGCGCTGACCCCGGCGCTGCCCGAAATGATCGGTGGTTCGGCTGACCTTACCGGCTCGAACCTCACGCGCGTTCCGGCGGTGGACAGCCAGTATACGCGCGAGGCGCCGGGTCGTTACATCGGCTATGGCGTGCGCGAATTCGGTATGGCGGCCGCGATGAACGGCCTCGCCCTGCATGGCGGGTTCATTCCTTATGGCGGCACGTTCCTTGTGTTTTCCGACTATTGCCGCAATGCGATCCGGTTGTCGGCGCTGATGGGTCTGGGCGTCGTCTATGTGATGACGCATGACAGCATCGGTTTGGGCGAGGACGGCCCGACCCACCAGCCCATCGAACACATGGCCTCGTTGCGCGCTATTCCGGGGCTGACGGTGTTCCGCCCCGCCGATGTGGTGGAAACGCTGGAAGCCTGGGATATCGCCATTCGCAACCGCCATGTGCCCTCGCTGATGGCGCTGTCGCGTCAGGACGTGCCGCAACTGCGTCTGGAGGCGGGAGCCGAAAACCTGACCGCGAAGGGCGCCTATGTGATCCGCCAGTTCGGCGAAGGGCGGGATGTGACGCTGATCGCGACGGGCACCGAGGTTGCGCTGGCCGTCGAAGCCGCCGGGGCGCTGCATGGCGAAGGCATAGCGGTTGTCGTGGTCTCCATGCCCTCGTGGGAGCTGTTCGAGGCTCAGCCCGCCGAATATCGCGCCGAGGTTCTGGGCAATGCCCCCCGCATCGCGGTTGAGGCTGCGGGCAAGTTCGGCTGGACCCGTTATGTCGCCACCGAGGATGACGTGATCGGTATGCCGGGCTTCGGCGCCTCCGCCCCGGCAGAGCGGCTGTATCAGGAGTTCGGGATCACCAAAGAGGCGATCATGGCGCGGGCAAAACTTTTGGCGCGGGGTTAATCCGCGCCCTGCATCAGTGCCATGGCGGTGGCCTCGTCGGTGATGAGGCCCCGTAACCTGCCGCTGTTCAACACCGCCCGCACAGCCGCAACCTTGCCCGGCCCGCCTGCGATGGCGACGACATGGCTGCCCTCCGGCCCGTCCAGATCCACGGCCAGGGTCCGCGCGGTCAGCGTGGTTTCCAGCACATGCCCGGCAGCGTCAAAGAAGTGGCCCAGCATCTCGCCCGCGCCACCCGCCGCATTGATTTCGGCGATCTCGCGCGGTTCGATCATGCCCGAGGCGACAAGCTGTGCATCGGCGTCGGCGGTGCCGATGCCCACCACCTTCAGCCCCGCGCCGTTCGACATGTCGAACACCTCGCGCACGCCGGGTTGTGCCAGCAGGATCGCCCGGTCCTCGGCCGAATTGGCGAAGAAGGGCACCGGCATGACATAGGATTGCGCACCGGTCTTTTCGGCCATGCGGTGCATCACGTCATGCGGGTTGGCGGCGTAGTTCCGCGTCAGCCCGCCCAGAAGCGAGACGAAGCGTGTGCCCCCGGCGTCAAAGCGCGGCAGGTGTTGGACGGCGGCGGCCAGCGTGCGGCCATGGCCAAGGCCGATCACCGCATGTTCACTGCTTTCAATGACCCGCCGCAGGAAGCCCGCGCCCGCCAGACCCAGCGCGCGCAGCGGCAGCCCTTCTTCCCCCAGATCGGGGGCAACCTCGCAGCTTTCCAGCCCGTAGCGGGTGGCCAACTGTTGCTCCAGTTCCACGCATTCGACAATCGCGCCGTCGATGGACACCTTGACCGCCCCGTCCGCCACCGCCCGCGCGATCAGCCGGTGGGTTTTCACCGAGGGCAGGCCCAGCCGTTTCGCCACGGCGGCCTGTGTCAGCCCACCCGCGTAATGCAACCAGGCCGCGCGGATGGCGAGGCTTTCCTCGGGGTCAAGCGGGCTGCGGCGGGCCATGGGCTTCCTTTCAGGCGGCGGCGTCTTGGACGGCGACAAGATCGGCTGCCGACAGGGGCGCCGGATTGGCCTTCATCGAGGACGAAGTGGCGGCGGCCTGTGCCGCTGCGGCGCGGGCCTCTGGCCCGATGCCCTGCGCGGCAAGGCCGGGCAGACCGGCGCTTTGCGACCATGCAGACAGAGCCTGTGCGGCGCTGTCCATGTCGGGCGCGCTTTCGAAAGCCTCGGACAGCCAGCCCGCCACCCGGTTCAGCCGCGCCGGATCGGCCACGGCACGGCGATTGGCGCGCAGCACATGCGGCAGAAGGGCGCCGCAGATCGCGCCATGTGCCGCGCCGGTCAGCCCGCCCAGTGGCCCGGCCAGCCCGTGCACGGCGCCCAGCCCGGCATTGGCCAGTGCGAGGCCGCCGCACAGGCTCACCCAGGCCATTTCGTCGCGCGCCTGTGCGTCCTCGCTCTGCATCAGCCGCTTCAGCGCCGCCAGTCCGCGCGGGATCGCATCGGCGCAAAGCGCGTCGGTCAGCGGGTTGGCGCGGGTGCTGGTGAAGGGCTCGATCACCTGCGTGATGGCATCCAGCCCCGAGGCCAGCGTGATGGCGCGCGGGCAGCCATCGGTCAGCGCCGGATCGACCAGCGCCAGACGCGGCAGCATCCGCGCGTCGCGGAGGCTGACCTTGCGGGCATGATCGGGCACACCGATCACCGCATTGCGCGTGACCTCGGCCCCGGTGCCGGCGGTGGTGGGGATGGCGATGAAGGGCAGGGGGGCCACATCCAGCGGCAGGCCAAGGCCCACGACCTCCAGATGATCCAGCATCTGACGCGGGGCGGGCGCCATTGCGGCAATGGCCTTGCCCGCGTCGATCACTGCGCCGCCGCCAAGGGCCACGACGACCTCGGCGTCCGAAGCGCGGGCCAGCGCTACCCCGGCCTCGATCAGTTGCACATCGGGTTCGCGCGGCACGGCGAAATGCGTGACCGTGCAGCCCGCCGCTGCCAGAGCGGCGGCCAGTGGCGCCGCACGGGCAGGAGTAGCCCCGCCGACCAGCAGGACGCGCCGCCCCAGAGCCGCGATGCGGCCCGGCGCCTCGGCCAGCTTGCCGCGCCCGAACAGGATTTCGGTTGAGGTGGCGAAGGCGAAGGCTTGGGTCATCGGCAGGCTCCGGGGCTGTGCGACCTCAGATATTCAGGTTTTGCACGCCGGTGTCGATATGCGGCGCCCAGAAAGCCACGCTTTCGGCGATCTGCGGGATCACCTGCCGGTCATTCGGTTCGCGTTCCTTGAAGCTGAGTTCAAGGCAGATCTCGTTATCCACTGCGCCACCTTCGGCAAGGGCGGCCAGCAGCGGCTCGGGCTGGATCGAGCCTTTGGCGTTGAAGGCCGCCGTAAAGGGGCGGTGGCCGGATTTGTCCATCATTGACTGCTTGATATGGATGATCGGGCTGACTTTGGGCACCGCCCGCGCCCAGGCGTAAGGGTCTGTATCGTCGGGGTCGGGACTGGTGACATCGCCATGGTCGATATCGGCCATCATCCACATCGGCACCGCCATATCCGCCGCCGTCAGCCGGTCTTGCAGCGTCAGCGCGGCGGCGATGGTTTCGCCAAATTCGCGACCGACGCTCATCGGCTCCCAGAACACATAGCGCAGCCCGGCGGATTTCGCATGTTCCGCCACCTCGGCCCAGCAGTCGATCGCGGTCTGGATCAGCGCCTCGCGCCGCGCCGGATCGTCGTAATCCTGATAGGTGAAGATGGCGAATTGTGTGCCGACCGAGGTGCCGCCCAGATCGGCGGTGATGTCGGCGAAGGTCTTGAACCAGTCCACATAATAGCGCCGCACATCGCGGTCGGGGTGGCCGAAGTGATTGAGCCGCCCGTAAGGCCCGGTCATGCCAGAGGTGACCCTCACCCCCGTCCGTGCCAGCGCGGCACCCATCTGCCGGGTCAGGCGACGGATCACCGGGGCGGGCCAGCCCGGGTTGATGAACTCATGCGTCAGTTGCAGGTCACGGATGCGCAGGTCACGCGCCACGGTGTCGATCAGATCATCCGGGTCGGCAAAGCGGTTCACCAGCGGATTGGTATTGAGCGAGAGCGTCAGGGTCATGGGAACCTCAGGCGGCAAGGCGGGCGGCGGTGAACCAGTCGGCAAAGGCCGCGCGCTCGGCCTCGGTCAGGTGCAGGTAATGCTTGGTCCGGCGATAGAGGATGTCCTCGGCGGTGCGGGCCCATTCCTTCGCGGTCAGGTAACGCACCTCGGCCTCGTAAAGGTTGCCGCCGAAGTGACGGCCCAGCCCGGCCAGTGTGGTCGCCGCACCTACCACATCGCGGGTGCGTGCGCCGTAAAGCCGCCCGTAATGCTGAACCAGCTTGCGCGGCATCCAGGGGTAACTGTCGCGCAGGTCGTTGGCGAAGGTCTCGTAATCCGCGCCGGGCATCTCGCCACCAGGCAAGGGGGCGTGCTGCGTCCAGTCATCACCCATTTTCGGGAAGATATGGCGCAGCCGGTGTAACCCACGCTCCGCCAGTTCGCGGAAAGTGGTGATCTTGCCGCCGAAGACGTTCAGAAGCGGGGCGCCACCGGTTTCATCCAGATCGAAGACATAATCGCGCGTCACGGCAGAAGGGTTGCCCTTGCCATCGTCGAACAGCGGCCGCACACCCGAAAAGCTGTGCAGCACGTCGGAACGGCGCAGCTTTTCCTTGAAATAGCGGTTCACGGCGGCCAGCAGATAGTCGATTTCGGATTCGTCTGCCGCCACATCCTCGGCCCGGCCCTCATAGGCGATGTCGGTGGTGCCGATCAGCGCCTTGTCGCCCTCGTAGGGGTTGATGAAGATGACGCGCTTGTCGTGGTTCTGCACCAGATAAGCGTTCGATCCGGCCCACCATTTCGGCACGATGATGTGGCTGCCCTTGACCAGCCTCACATTGCGGGACGAATTGGACCCGGCGACATTGTTGATCACCTCGCTGACCCAAGGGCCGGCGCAGTTCACAAGACATTTCGCGCGGAAGGTTCGGGTTTCGCCGGTGGTGCCGTCGCGGGTGATGACGGTCCAGCCGCCGTTTTCGCGCCGGGCCGAAATGGCAGGCGAGCGGGTCAGCACCTCGGCGCCCTTTTCAGCGGCGCCAAGCGCGTTCAGCACCACAAGCCGCGCGTCATCCACCCAGCAATCGGAATATTCAAAACCGCGGGTGAACTGGTCGAGGATCGGCATGCCTTCGGGGTCGCGCCTCAGGTCCAGTGTTCGGGTGCCGGGCAGTTTCTTGCGGCCGCCAAGGTGGTCGTAAAGAAAGAGGCCCAGCCGCACCAGCCAGGCGGGCCGGTCCTCGGGGCTGTGCGGCAAGACAAAGCGCATTGGCCAGATGATATGCGGCGCGGCGTTCAGCAGAACTTCGCGTTCGATCAGCGCCTCGCGCACCAGCCGGAATTCGTAATATTCCAGATAGCGCAAGCCGCCGTGCACCAGCTTGCCGGAACGGGACGAGGTGCCCTCGGCCAGATCGTCTTTCTCGCACAGCACGACCGACAGGCCACGCCCGGCGGCATCGCGCGCGATACCGGCTCCGTTGATCCCGCCGCCGATGACGAACAGGTCGATCATTCCGGGTTCGGTGGTCATGTCAGTCTCCTTCATGGAACGTCCGGGCGGCGGCCAGCGCGTCCCAGGCGGGGACAAGGCCACGCCGCGCGGCGGCAAAAGCGGGAAAGATGCGGCCATAGGCGGTGACCAGCGCGGGGTCGGGGGTCTCGGACGCGCCCAGAAGCGGGGTGACCCAGTCGGCGATGCAGGCGTGCATATCGGGGTAGGCGCCGATGGCGACGGCGGCCATCATGGCAGCGCCTGCCGCCCCGGCCTCTTCGCGGGCCGACACGCGCACTGGCGCGTCGATGGCAGCGGAGAGGATGCCACGCAGCCCGCGCGACCGGGCGGCCCCGCCGGTCAGGCGCAGCTCTCCGGGCAGGCTGCCCATGGCGGCATAGCAATCGCGCATGGCATGGCCCAGCCCCTCGACCACGGCGCGCAGAATGTCGGGGTAGCGGTGGTTCAGCGAAAGGCCGGTGAAGCCCGCGCGGGCGTCGGCGTTGACGAAGGGGCCGCGCTCCCCGGCGGCCGAGATATAGGGCATGTAGACGATCTGGCCTGGTGTGCTTTGCGCCAGCCAGCCGTCGATGCGGGCTACCAGATCGCGGTGGCTGACCTCCTGACCGAAGTCGCGCAACACATCGGCGGCAAGACCCAGCGCCCAGTCGATGTTCAGCGTGGCGGCCATGTTGGTCTGCACCTGCGTGACCAGGCCGGGCACCGGCAGGCAGATCACATATCCGGTGCCCTCGGCGTTCAGATGCACGTCGCCGGCCTCAACCGCGCGCATGTGCACGCCGGTGGAGCCGACGGTGGAGCAAGCCACATCCCCCGGCCCACCCACGACGCCGGCGCCCAGTGCGGTCATTACCATGTCGACATAGCCAAGGCTGACTGGCGTACCCGCCAGAAGCCCGGTCTGCGCGGCGGCCCCGGGCGTCAGCGGATGGGTGATCTGCGTGCCGTCAATGATTTCGGGAAGCAGGTGGCGACGGGCGCTCAGGTCCAGCGCATCAATCACCGCATCGTCATAGGCACGGTTGCGGAAATTGCCGAAGGTGAAGCTGGCCTCCGACGGATCGGTGGCGCGCGCGCCCGTCAGGTTGAGGTAAAGCCAGTCCTTGCAATGCAGCGCGACCTCGGCCTGCGCCAAAAGCTCGGGGTAATGCGTCTGCATGTGGGCAAGTTGGCTACCCTGCTGGCAGGTGTTCAGCCCGGTGCCTGTCGCCTCGAATCTTGTGCGGTTCGCGGCTATGGCCGCCAGCCGCGCGACCGTGGGTGCAGCACGGGCATCCAGCCACAGCCAGGCGTCGCCCACAGGCTGGTTGCCCGCCCCCACAAGCCAGGTGCCATCGCCCTGCCCGGTAACTGCCAGCGCGGCGGTGCGGGCGGCGAGCCCCGCGATCTTCGCGCCCAGACCGCGCAGCGCGGCGGCGCAATCGGCCCAGGTATCGGTCAGCGACTGCGTAACGGCCCCGCCGGTCCGACTGGCATAACGATTCGGCACGGCTGCCGCATCAATCTGACGTCCTGCCAGATCAAAGGCCACGGCCTTGATGACCGAGGTTCCCGCATCAATGCCGATCAGCAGGTCGCGCCCGTTGCCCTGTCCTGCCATGTCTTTTCGCCTCCCGCCTTCGGCCCGCAGATACGCAGCCGTGTCCCGGCATCTCCTCCGATGCCGTTTCCGCTTCATAGCACAGTTTCACGATGCATGTGTATTTTTTTGCGGACAACGAAATTTATTTCAGTTACGGTTGGAACTGTCAAGAAAAGGCTGGCCGGGGTTCGCATCGCTGGAGGGCGGCGAAATATCGGGGAGGACAGCCGTCACGACAGGCGCCGGGGAGGGGTGCATGCCGTTGAAAATGAAAGAGATCACAACATCATCGGCAGCGCGCCCGCTGTGCGGCGCCCGTCTTGCGGCGTCGGCCGCCGGGGGCGCCCCGGCTCGATTCGCCGCCTGCCGTTCCATCATCACGGAGGTCCGCCGATGAACCGCGCCACATCCCCCGCCCCCCGTGCGCCCGCCGCGCCGCGCCGTGGGCTGATGCTTTCGCTGGCGCTGGGCCTCGCGCTGCTGGCGGCGATGGCGCTGGATACCAAGGTGGTGCGTCTCGGGTCCGATCTGGATGTGCGCCAGCAGGCGTTTTCGCCCGACAGCTTTGGCGAGGCGGAGTTTCCCCGCATTCAGGCCAATATCGAGGGCCGGGCGGTGGATGCGCTGGTCATCGCGCCTGAGGCTCTGGCCGACAAGGCGGCGGCGGGCCAGAAATACGGCACCGTGTCTTCGACAGGGGCCATCATTCCGGTGAAGCTTTCCGGTGTGGTGGGTGAGGGAAAATCAGGCGTCTACCAGCTTGCCGTCGAGGGCATGCCGCCGGAAATCAAGGTCCGGCTGCAAACCGGCCCGGCAATCAACGGCACCGATCTGCGCGACGCGCCGGGGGACATCGCCTTTGGCAGTTTCAAGAACCAGATCGAGTATCAGGATGCCGGCTCTGGCATCAACCGCGCCATGAAAAAGGCCGTTCTGGACGGGCTGGATACCGCATCGTTGCAAGGCAGGACGGTCGAGGTCATCGGCGCGTTCCGGCTGGTGAATCCCAAAAACTGGATGATCACCCCTGTGAGGATCACCGTGAAATGACCGATGTTCCGCAGCAAAAACCGGATCTGGCCGAGGTGGTTCTGGCCGCCCGTAACGTGGCGAAATCCTACGGTAATGTTCATGCGCTGAAAGGCGTGAACTTCGACATTCATCGCGGGCAGGTGACCACGCTGTTCGGCGAGAATGGCGCGGGCAAGTCGACGCTGATGAAGATCCTTTCCGGTGTGATCCAGCCGACCAGCGGCGAGATCATTCTTGATGGCAAGCCGGTCGCCTTCAACAATTCGACCGAGGCGCGGGATCGCGGGATTTCCATCATTCACCAGGAACTCAGCCTCGCCCCGAACCTGAGCGTGCGCGACAATATCTTCATGGGGCGCGAGATCATGGGCCCGACCGGCGTCGATTTCGCCGAAGAGGAACGTCAGGCCCGCCGCCTGATGGCAGAGCTTGAGGAAGACATCGACCCGCTGACCCCGGTGGAGGAGTTGCGCCTTGGCCAGCAGCAGATCGTGGAAATCGCCCGCGCCCTGTCGGTGGACAGCCGCATCCTGATCATGGACGAACCGACCAGCGCACTGTCGGCGTCCGAGGTTGAGGTGCTGTTCAAGGTCATCCGCGACCTGACGGCCAAGGGTGTCAGCATCGTCTATATCTCGCACCACCTGGAAGAGGCGTTGCAGATCACCGATCACGCGGTGGTATTGCGTGATGGCACGATGACCGCCTATGCGCCACGCGGCGGAATCGACCTTGAATGGATCGTCCGCAACATGGTGGGCGACAATTACGATCTGGGCAGCCCGCCCGAGGGGCATGTCTTTGGCGAAGTGGCGCTGTCGGTGCGCGACCTGACGGTGGCCGATCCCAAAGGGGGGGCCTTCAACGTGGTGGACCGGCTGTCGCTGGATCTGCGCGCGGGTGAGGTGGTCTGCATTTACGGGCTGATGGGCGCCGGGCGGACGGAGCTTCTGGAAACCGTGGCGGGCCGTTTGCGCGCCAGTAGTGGTGAGGTGGTGCTGGAGGGCCGCGAAATTTCGCATCTTTCCATCGCGGAACGCATCGCGCGCGGTCTGGCACTTGTCCCCGAGGATCGGCAGCGCGACGGCCTCGTGCAGACCATGAGCGTGGGCGAGAACCTGTCGCTTGCCTCCATCGCCAGCTTTACCAAAGGGCTGTTTACCCAGAAGAAGGCCGAACGCGCGCTGATCGACGCCTCTATCCGCGAGGTGACGGTGAAAACCTCCGGCCCGGCCGCCGCCATCGGCTCACTGTCTGGCGGAAACCAGCAGAAGGTCGTCATCGGCAAGATGCTGGCGACGAAACCCCGCGTCATCATGCTGGATGAACCCTCGCGCGGTATCGACATCGGCGCCAAGGCTGAGGTGTTCAAGCTGCTGGCCGAAGAGGCGAAGCGCGGCCTTGCCGTGATCTATTCGACCTCGGAAGTCGGTGAATGCCTGTCGATCGCGCATCGGATCATCGTCATGCACAAGGGCCGCATCTCGGCCGAATTCGATTCCAACGTCAGCAAGGAAAAGATCATGGCCGCCTCGGGCGAGTCCGTGGCGGCCTGACGGCCGATCCTCAGCGACCAAGTAACGGAGCCATCCCATGTCGGATACCACACTCGCCCGCACGGCCGCCGCGAAACCCGCCTTCAGCCTTGGCCGGCTGCTGCTGGAAGGCCGCGCCTTCTTTGCGCTGATCCTGATCGTCGCCGTGTTTTCCTTCCTGTCGCCGAACTATTTCACGGTGTCGAACTTCCTCATCATGGCCAGCCATGTTGCGATCTACGGTATTCTGGCCGTGGGCATGCTGCTGGTGATCCTGAACGGCGGGATCGATCTGTCCGTCGGTTCGGTGCTGGCGCTTTCCGGCGTGATCGCCGGGGCGCTGATGCAGGGGGTGGAGATGCAGGCGCTGGGCGTCATCCTCTACCCGCCGGTCTGGGCGGTCGTGGTGCTGACCTGCGCGCTGGGCGCGGCGGTGGGCGCGGTGAACGGCGTGCTGATTGCCTGGTTCAAGGTGCCCGCCTTTGTCGCCACGCTGGGCGTGATGTATGTGGCACGCGGCGTCGCCCTGCTGATGACCAACGGCCTGACCTACAACAATCTTTCGGGGCGCCCGGAACTGGGCAACACCGGCTTCGACTGGCTGGGCTTCAACAGGCTGGCGGGTATTCCGATCTCGGTTCTCGTGCTGGCGGGAATTGCGGTGCTGGCGGGTCTGATGCTCAGCCGGTCGGCTTTCGGGCGCTGGCTCTACGCCTCGGGCGGCAATGAACGTGCGGCCGATCTGTCGGGCGTGCCGGTCAAGCGGGTGAAGATCACCGTCTACACGCTGTCGGGCATGCTGGCGGCGGTGGCGGGGCTGGTGCTGTCGTCGCAGCTCACCTCGGCCGGGCCGACGGCTGGCACCACCTATGAACTGACCGCCATCGCAGCGGTGGTCATCGGCGGCGCCGCGCTGACCGGCGGGCGCGGCACGGTGCGCGGCACCATGCTGGGCGCCTTCGTTATCGGCTTCCTGTCCGACGGGCTCGTGATCATCGGGATCTCGTCCTACTGGCAGACCGTGTTCACCGGCGCGGTGATCGTGCTCGCCGTGCTGATGAACTCCATCCAATACGGCAAAGGCCCGCGCAAGGGCTGAGCCGACCGACCTTCCCGACCGGGCCGGACCCAACCGACCCGCGCGGAAAGCCTTGCCAAGACGGCAAACGACCAAACCAAGGGAGAGAGAACCATGCTGAAACTGACCCGCCGAGCCCTGATGGCCGCCGTGGCCGTCACCCCGCTGATGAGCTATGCCGCCGCAGCCGAGGGGCTGATCTCGATCATCGTCACCGACCCGGCGAACCCCTATTGGTTCACCGAGGGCGAAGTGGCCAAGGCCACCGCCGAAAGCATGGGCTATACCGCCAATGTCTCGGCCCACAAGGGCGACACCAATGCCGAAAGCACGCTGATCGACACCGCGATCACCAACAAGTCGGCTGCTATCATCCTTGACCCGGCAAATGCCGATGGCTCCATCGGGGCGGTGAAGAAGGCCGTGGATGCGGGTATCCCGGTGATCCTCGTGAATGCCGAGATCAACCAGGAAGGGCTGGCCAAGGCGCAGCTGGTGTCGAACAACGCCCAGGGCGCCGCGCTGGGGGCGGAACAGTGGGTGGCCGATGTGGGCGACGCTGGCAAATACGTCGAGCTGTTTGGCAATCCGTCGGACAACAATGCCGCGACCCGTTCGAACGGCTACGAGACCGTCATCACCCAATACCCGGATCTGGAAAAGGTCGGCAAGGAAGTGGCGAACTGGGACCGCACCCAAGGCTATCAGAAGATGCAGTCGCTGTTGCAAGCCAACCCCGACATCATTGGCGTGATCTCGGGCAATGATGAGATGGCGCTGGGCGCGATTGCCGCGCTGAAAGAGGCGGGCAAGCTGGATCAGGTGAAGGTCGGCGGCTTCGACGGTTCGCCCGATGCGGTCGCGGCGGTGAAAGCGGGCGAGATGCAATATACCGTCCTGCAACCCGTCGCGGTCTTCTCGGCCGAAGCTGTGCGTCAGGCCGACAACGTGATCAAGACCGGCTCCACCGGCGCGGCGACCGAAAAGCAGCTTTTCGACTGCCTGCTGATCACCAAGGACAATGTGGACAAATACACCGCCGCTTTCACCCTGTCCGAGTGATTGACGGGTGGGGCGCCGCTGCGCGCCCCGGCATTCAGGCGGGGCCGGGTGCATCTGCATCCGGCCCCGATCTTTCCGAAAGGGATCTGCCATGGCTTGCCTGCTGGGTATCGACAACGGCCTGACCGTCAGCAAGGCGGTGATTTTTGACGAGAACGGGCGCGAGATCGCGGCGGCGCTGCGCCGTGTGCCGCAACAGATACCGCAGCCCCGGTATGTCGAACGTGACATGGCCGGTCTCTGGCGCGCGACGGCCGAAGCGGTGGCCGAGGCGCTGGCCAGATCTGGCCGCGCGCCGGGTGATATCACGGCAGTGGCGGCGACAGCGCATGGCGACGGGCTTTACTTGCTCGATCAGGCGGCGCAACCGCTGGGCGCGGGCATCCTGTCGCTGGACAGCCGCGCGGCGGACGTGGTCGCGGGCTGGCAGGCCGATGGCACCGCCGCGGCCGCTTTGGCGCGCACGGGGCAGGAACCGCATGCCTCTGCCCCTTCGGCGCTGCTGGTCTGGATTGCGCGAAACCAGCCCGAGCGTTTCGCCCGGATCGGGCATGTCCTGGCCTGCAAGGACTGGATCCGGTTTTGCCTGACCGGCAGCATCGGCACCGATCTGACCGAGGCCAGCACCTCTTTCACCGATGTATCGACGCAGGCCTATGCAGCAGACATTCCCGGCATTTTCGGGCTTGGCACGCTGAACCTGCCTGAAATCAGCCGCCCGGATCATGTGGTGGGCCATGTAACCGAAGCCGCCGCCGCTTTGACGGGGCTGCGCATCGGCACGCCGGTGGTGGCGGGGCTGCACGATGTGACGGCCTCTGGCCTTGGCATCGGCGGCTATGGCGAGGGGATCGTTGCCATTGTCGCAGGCACCTATTCGATCAACGAAACCGTGACGCGGCAGCCGCTCAGCGATGCGCGCTGGTTCTGCCGTAACGGCATTGCGCCGGGTGAATGGAACGCCATGGCGATCTCACCAGCCTCGGCCACCAATTACGACTGGCTGCTGGATCGCACCTTCGGCGCCGAGCGGCAGGCGGCCGAGGCTGCGGGGGGCTCGATCCATCCGCAGGCGGCGGCAGAGTTGCAGGCCGCGCTGGCGCGGCAATCGACGCTGATGTTCCACCCCTACCTGTTCGGTTCACCCCATGGAGCGGGGGCCAGCGCCGGCTTTCTTGGCCTGCGCGGCTGGCATGACCGGGGTTACATGCTGCGCGCCGTGGTGGAGGGCATCGCCTTCAACCACCGCCTGCATGTCGATGCGCTGCGCGAAGGGTTTGCCCCGCGCGAAGTACGGCTGACCGGGGGGATTTCCCGCAATCCGGCCATCGCGCAACTGTTTGCCGATGTGCTGAACCTGCCGGTCACCGTGCCCGGCACCGGCGAGGCCGCCGCCTGGGGCGCCGCGCTTTGTGCCGGGGCAGGGGTGGGGCTTTACCTAAGCCCGCGGCACGGCCCGCCAGCGCCGGAAGGCGCCACCTTTGACCCGCAGCCCGAACGCGCCGCCGAGATGGCCCGCCGTTACGCGCTGCATGGCGAAATCGCCGCACAACTGGCGCCGATCTGGCCCGCGCTGGAGGCTCTGGCCCCCGAGGATACTGCCTGAAATGACCGAGACCCCCATTGACGTGCTGATCCTCGGCGCCGGGATCAATGGCGCGGGCCTGTTCCGCGATCTTTGCGAACAGGGGCTGACCTGCGTGATCGCCGACAAGGGCGACTATGGCTCGGGCACATCGGCTGCGCCCTCGCGGTTGATCCATGGCGGCATCAAGTATCTGGAAACCGGCGAGTTTCGCCTTGTCGCCCAATCGACGCTGGAGCGGAACCTTCTCCTGCGCAACGCGCCGCATTGCGTGCATCCGCTGCCGACCGTGATCCCGATCTTTTCGTGGTTCAAGGGCATTGGCGCGGCGCTGCGCACGCTGATGGGATCGACCACCGCGCCACGGGCACGCGGGGCGGTGCTGATGAAAATTGGCCTCGCGCTTTACGATTTCTATGGGGCCCGCGCGCGGGTCATGCCGCGCCATGCGCTGTGGGGCCGGGCGAGGGCGCTGGCCGAAATCCCGCCGCTGACCCCGCGCATCGTGGCGGCAGGGCGCTACTATGACGCGACCGTGGCGCATCCCGAACGGCTGGTGCTGGAGCTGATGCAGGATGGTTTGCGGGCCAGCCCGGCGTCGCGGGCCTTCAATCATTGCGCCTTGCTGGGGGCGGAGGGCGCCACGGTGCGACTGCGTGCCGTCGATGGCACCGAACTGGCACTGCGCCCGCGTGTGGTGATCAATGCGGCGGGGCCGTGGATCGACGCGGTGAACGCCAGGCTGGGCCTGCAAACGCGGCTGATCGGCGGCACCAAGGGTTCGCATATCCTGTTGGATCATCCGGCGCTTCTGGCGGCGCTGAAGGGGCGGATGATCTATTTCGAGGCCGATGACGGGCGCATCTGCCTGGTGTTCGATTATCTTGGGCGGGCGCTGGTCGGATCGACCGATACCCGTGCCGATGACCCGGACGGCGTGCGCTGCGAGGACGGCGAAATCGACTATTTTCTGCAAAGCCTGCGCAGCCTGCTGCCGGGGCTGGCGTTCGACCGCAGCCAGATCGTCTATGCCTATTCCGGCATCCGGCCCCTGCCCGCGTCGGATGGCACGGCGGCGGGGCTGATCAGCCGCGACCATTCCGCCCCGGTAATCGAGCCGTCAGATGCGCGCGACTGGCCGGTGATCTCGCTGGTTGGCGGCAAGTGGACAACCTTCCGTGGCTTTGCCGAGGAGGTGGCGGATACGGTTCTGTCGCGCCTTGGTCGGGCGCGGCGCGTCAGCACGCGCGATCTGCCCATCGGAGGCGGGCGGGATTATCCGGCTGACCCTGCGGTCTGGGCGGCTGAGGCGGGCGGGGCGCCGGGGCGGGCGGCCACGCTGCTCGCACGCTATGGCACCACGGCGCGGGCGATTCTGCAGGCGGAGGGTACGGCGCCCACCTCGCTGGAAGATGCGCCCGATTACACACTGGAAGAGCTGGGCTGGCTGAGCCGCAACGAACAGGTGCAAGGTCTGGAGGATCTGGTGATGCGGCGCACCGCGCTTGCCGTCACCGGGCGGCTGAGCATGCGCGACCTGGACCGGATCGCAGGGCTGCTCGCCGAAGTTCTGAACTGGGACGCACCACGCCGCGAGGCTGAACTGGCGCAGGTGCGCGCCCGGCTGACCGGGCGCCACCATATGCGGCTTTAGGCTCAGCCTGCCAGCCGCGCCTCAAGGTCCAGAAGCTGCCGCACCGCGCTGGCGGCCTCGGCGCCCTTCTTGACGAAATGGTCGCGGTAGAAATCGGTCAGCACATCGACCGGCTGGTAGTTATGCGGCGTCAGCGAGACCGACAGGCAGGGCACGCCGGTTTCAAGACCCACATTCATCAGCCCGGTCACCACGGCACCGGCGACGAAATCGTGGCGGTAGATGCCGCCATCCACCACGAAGGCGGCAGCCACCACGGCGTTGAAATGCCCGGTCTGCGCCAGTTTCTTCGCGGCCAGCGGCATTTCGAATGCACCGGGCACGTCGAAGGTTTCCACCTCGGCGCCGGGGATCAGCCGGGCGGCCTCGGCCAGAAAGCCCTCATGTGCACGGTCCACGATGTCATCGTGCCAGCGCGCGCGGATGAAAGCGATGCGGGGGGTTTTGGTCGTCATGTTTTCGGAACCTTCCGTTCAATTGCGTCAGGTCCCAGAGCACGAGTCACACCCGGCCCGCGGGAGGCAGGCCGTGCGCGATTCTCTTCCATCCGGACTATACCGTCGGCCCCGGAGTTTCACCGGATCTGCTGACCCTTCGTTGCCGAAGGCGCTCGCGGGCTATACCGCCGGTGGGGAGTTGCACCCCGCCCTGAGAACCCTTTCTGACTAACCTGTCTGTGGCGCGATGACCAGCCTGCAACCGGCATCGGCATGTCGGAAACCGGCAGCCAGGAGTCAACAAATCCGGCATTAAGGCGGCCGGATTGGCATTTCGCCTGTCCCAAAGCGGTTGCATTTGACCATTTGGTCGGTCTTACTGTGGCGATCAAGGGCGCGTGATGAACGGTGCCCTCAATGCCAAGGGGAGATGCTGGTATGATTCATCAGAAATTCTTTGCGGGTCTGGCGCTGACGGCCGGCCTTGTGGCGGGTGCTGCGCAGGCGCAGGACATGGCGTTTTTCCGTATCGGCACCGGCGGCACGGCTGGCACCTACTACCCGATCGGCGGCCTGCTGGCCAATGCCATCTCGAACCCGCCGGGGTCGCGCCCCTGTGAAGAGGGCGGCTCCTGTGGTGTGCCGGGGCTTATCGCTTCGGCCCTGTCCTCAAACGGCTCGGTCGCCAATATCAACGCCATCGCCGGTGGCACGCTGGAATCAGGTTTCTCGCAATCCGACGTGGCAACCTGGGCCTACAGCGGCACGGGCATCTGGGAAGGCAAGCCTGCGGTCGAGAAGCTGCGCGCCATTGCCAACCTTTACCCGGAAAGCATCCATCTGGTCGCCAGCGCGGAATCGGGCATCAACGGTGTAGCCGATCTGAAGGGCAAGACCGTCTCGCTGGACGAGCCGGGGTCGGGCACGCTGGTTGATGCGCGCATCATTCTGGAAGGCTACGGCCTGTCCGAAGGGGACGTGAAGGCCGAGTTCCTGAAGCCTGATCAGGCCGCCGACCGGATGCGCGATGGCGCAATGGATGCGTTCTTCTTCGTGGGTGGCTATCCAGCCGGTGCGATTGCCGAACTGGCCAGCCAGCATGCGGTGAAGATCGTGCCGATCACCTGCGAGGAAGCGCCCGCGATCTGCGAGAAGTACAGCTTCTTCGCGGCAGATACCGTGCCGGGCGGCACCTATGAAGGCAATGCCGACGATGTGAAAACGCTGTCGGTCGGTGCGCAGTGGATCACCAGCGCCGATCAGCCGGAAGAGCTGGTGTACCAGATCACCAAGGCGCTGTGGAACGAGAACACCCGCAAGCTGCTGGATTCCGGCCATTCCAAAGGCAAGCTGATCACGGCGGATACCGCCCTGAACGGCGTGGGCATCCCGCTGCATCCGGGCGCGGAACGCTTCTACAAGGAAGCGGGCCTGCTGAAGTAACGAGGACCGGCGCAAGACCGGCCAGAAGCAGGGGCCGCGCCGCAGAGCGCGGCCCCGTTGCGCTTTTAACAGTCAGCACAGGGGCAAGTGACATATGGCAAAGGTAGAGGAAGACGAGGGGCCACGGCATCTGACAGCGGATGAGCTTCAGGCCCTGGAAGAGAAATTCGACCCGGAAATGCGGTTCCGCGAGGTTGCGCGGCCGTTGGCCATCCTGACCGGCGCCATCCTGTTTCTGTTGTCCTGCTATCACTATTATACAGCCGGATTCGGCATTCCGCAGGCCACGGTGCATCGCGGGCTGCACATGGGCGTTACGCTGGCGCTGGTGTTCCTGAGCTTTTCGGCCTTCGGCGCCAAACGAACCGAGCCGGGCCTTCTGGCGCCCTGGGGTCTGCCGCTGATCGACTGGCTGCTGGCCATCGCCGGGGCGGTTGCCGCGCTGTATGTGCCATGGATCTATGCGGACCTTGCGTTCCGGGTGGGCAACCCGTTGCCCATCGACATCCTGATGGGGACCATTCTCATAGTCGTGCTGCTGGAGGCGGTACGGCGGTCGATGGGCTGGCCTCTGCCGGTCATCGCGATCCTGTTCATTGCCTATGCCTATTTCGGCCAGTCGATGCCGGGCATCCTTGTGCATCCCGGGGCAAGCTGGTCGAACATCGTCAACCACCTCTATCTGACCTCGCAGGGCATCTACGGTACCGCGCTGGGGGTGATCGCCACCTATGTGTTCCACTTCGTGCTGTTCGGCGTGATGGCGACGCGGATCGGGCTGGGGCAATTGTTCATCGACGTGGCCTCGGCGCTGGCCGGGCGCTATGCGGGCGGGCCTGCCAAGGTTTCGGTGTTGTCCTCGGCGCTGCTGGGCTCGATCTCGGGTTCCTCCATTGCCAATACGGTGACGACCGGCGCGCTGACCATCCCGGCGATGATCCGCATCGGCTATCCCCGCCATTTCGCGGCGGCGGTCGAGGCGGCTTCGTCCACCGGCGGACAAATTACACCGCCGGTCATGGGGGCGGTGGCCTTCCTGATGATCGAATATCTGGGCGTGCCGCTGACCACCATCCTGACTGCCGCCCTGGTCCCGGCCTTCATGCATTTCTTCGGCGTGCTGGTGCAGGTGCATCTTGAGGCGCGGCGCCTGGGCCTGCGCGGCCTGTCAGCCGAGGAACTGCCGAATGCCTGGAAGGTGATCAGGGAGGGCTGGCTGTCGATCTTCCCGCTGATCCTGCTGGTCGGTGTGCTGCTGTCGGGCCGCACGCCCTTTGCCGCCGCTTTCTGGTCGATCACCGCCTGTATCGTTGTGCTGGCGATTCAGGAGTTCATGAAGGGGGGCATCGCGCAGGCGATCCGGGGCACCGCCCATGGCGTGTGGGAAGGTTTCTGCCTTGGCGCGCGTCAGTCGCTGTCGGTGACTGCCGCCGCCGCGCTGGTGGGTGTGGTCATCGGGGTCGTCACCCTGACGGGCGTCGGCTTCAAGATCGCCTATATGGTGACGGGCGTTGCAGCGGGCTGGGCGGCTTCGGTCTCTGGCTGGCTGGCGATCCTGCCGTTCGAGGTGATGACGGTGCCGACACTGACACTGCTGTTCACGCTGCTGCTGACGGCCATCGTCTGTATCCTGATGGGCTGCGGCATTCCGACCACGGCCAATTACATTATCATGGTGGCGGTGGCGGCGCCCATCCTTGGCATGCTGGGGATGGAGCAGATCGTGGCGCATTTCTTCGTGTTCTACTATGGGGTGCTTGCCGACATCACGCCACCCGTGGCCATGGCGGCCTATGCGGCGGCCGGGATCGCCGGGGCCAATGCCTTCAAGGCGGGGAACACCGCGTTCCGGCTCGGCATGGGCAAGGTGCTGGTGCCCTTCGTCTTTGCCTTCCAGCCGGCGCTTCTGCTGGTGACCGAGGGCTTTACCTGGGGGGCCTTCTTCCTTGCCTTCTTCGGCGCAGTAATGGGCATCTATGTGCTGGCGGCGGCTGTCACCGGCTGGCTTTTCGCGCCCCTGAAAGGGTGGGAGCGGCTGGCGCTGACCGTGGCCGCGCTGCTGCTGGTGGCGCCGTCGATGACACCCACGATTGTCGGTCTCATCCTGATCCTGCCTGTGGCGCTGCGGCAGTTGATGGGGCGCGGCGATTCCGGCGGGCTGACGGCCTGACGCTCCTGAGTTTTCTTAATGAGTACCGGGGCGCGGGGAAACCTGCGCCCCTTTTCAATCTGCCCCGTCAATCCAGCGTGCGACGGAAGCGCGCCAGTGCCAGCAGGCCATAGACCAGCACAAAGACCATGAGCGCCGCCATCGGCTGCGCAATGTCGGGTTGGCCTGCCCCTTTCAGCATCACAGCCCGGATCAGTCGCAGGAAATGCGTCAGCGGAAAGACCTCGCCCAAGGTCTGTGCCCAGCCCGGCATACCCCGGAACGGGAACATGAAGCCAGACAGCATCAGCGACGGCAGGAAGAAGAAGAACGTCAGCTGCATCGCCTGCATCTGGGTTCGCGCGAGGGTGGAAATGAGGTAACCGAGGATCACCAGCGCCAGAACAAAGGTGAAAATGCCCGCGGCCAGCACGCCGAAACTGCCGACGAAAGGCACGCCGAACAGCAACCGTGCCGCCAGCAGAACTACCGCCACCTGCACCGCGCCGACGCCCATATAGGGCATGACCTTGCCCAGCATGATCTCGACCGGGGTGGCGGGCAGGGCCAGCAGGTTCTCCATCGTCCCGCGCTCGATCTCGCGGGTCAGCGCCATGGAGGTCATCATCACAAGGATCATCTGGAGGATCACCCCCAGCAGCCCCGGCACGATGTTGTATTGCGTGATCCCCTCGGGGTTATAGCGTTTGTGAACCACGATCCCGACCGGCGGCTGTGCCGGGCTGGCCCCTGTTTCGCGTTGCAGGGCCTCCGCCGCGACAGTGCCAAGGGTGGAAATGGCGCCCGAGGCGACGGAAGGGTCGGTCGCATCCGCCTCGATCAGGATCTGCGGCGCGTCGCCACGTTCGACCCGCCGCCCGAAATCAGAAGGCAGGGTGACGACGAAAGCCACAGCGCCGCGGGTAATCAGCGCCTCTGCCTCGGTCGCGGAAATGCCGACATGGGTGAAATCATAGTAGCCGGTCAGTTCCAGTGCCGAGACCATGGCCCGGCTGAACCGATCCTGCGTTGGTGCCACCAGAGCGGCAGGCAGGTGTTTTGGATCGCTGTTGATCGCATAACCGAACAGTACAAGCTGCATCAGCGGCACCAGCAGCATCATGGCGAAGGTGATCCGGTCGCGCCGCATCTGGATCAGCTCTTTGCGCAGCAGGGCGCCGAGGCGGCGAAGGGAAATGCCGGTCATGCCATATTGTCCCTGCTCTGGCCCATCAGGCGGATGAACACGTCCTCAAGGCTGGTTTCGCCAGGCTGGAAGCTTGCACCGGCCTCGGTCAACGCGCGTTCCAGTGCGGCGCGGTCGGTGCCGGTGACGTGCAGAGTGGTGCCGAACGGGGCAACCTGTTCCACCCCCGGCGCCTTGCGCAGCCGCGCCGCAAGCTCGCCCGGACGGTCGGCGGTGACCAGAAAGGTGGTCAACCCGGCCGAGGCGATGACCTCGGGCACCGTGCCGCGCGCAATCAACCGGCCGTAAGCGATATAGTTGATGCGATGGCAGCGCTCGGCCTCGTCCATGTAATGTGTGGATACCAGAACCGTCAGCCCGTCGGCGGCAAGGCCATGGATTTCATCCCAGAACTCGCGCCGTGCCTTGGGGTCCACCCCGGCGGTGGGTTCGTCCAGCAGCAGAAGCTTCGGTTTGTGCATGATGCAGGCTGCCAGTGCCAGCCGCTGCTTCCAGCCTCCCGACAGGCTGCCCGCAAGCTGGCTCCGGCGCGAGGTCAGCCCCAGCCCCGCCAGCGTGTCGCGCACGGCTTCGGCGGGCAGGGCGTAAAGCCCGGCGACGAAGGCAAGGTTTTCCTCGATGGTCAGATCCTCGTAATAGGAAAACTTCTGGGTCATGTAGCCGACCTGCCGCTTGATGGCGCGGGCTTCGCGGCGGATGTCATGGCCCAGCACCTGCCCGTTGCCCGCATCGGGCGTCAGCAGCCCGCACATCATGCGGATGCAGGTGGTCTTGCCGGACCCGTTCGGCCCCAGAAACCCGGCAATTTCTCCCCGTGCGACGCTGAGCGAGACGTCATCCACCACCTTGCGACCATGGAAGGCCTTTGTCAGCCCGGTGACCTCGATCGCGTTCATGGTGCTGACAGGTCCACATCGACAATCTGGCCGGGCTTCAGCCGGTCCGATCCGGGGTCGGGGCGGGCCTCGACCAGAAACACCAGCTTCTGCCGGTTTTGCAGCGAATAGATCACCGGAGGGGTGAATTCCGGCGAATCCGACACATAGCTGACGGTCGCATTTTGCCCTGTGCAGCCGTCGCAATTGACCTGCAACCGGGTGCCGGGACGGATCTGCGCGACCGATGGCTCGGGAACGTACAGCCGCAGCTTCACCGCGCCGTCGGGCAGGAAGGACAGGACAGGGGCAGAGGGCCCGGCAATCTCGCCGGGTTCGCGCACCACGTCGTAAATCGCACCAGCGGCGGGGGCGGCCAGCGCGCGTTGCGACAATTGCCATTCCGCTGCCTCGCGCGCAGCCTGCGCCTGTGCCAGCGTGGCGCGGGCGGCGTCGATCTCCTGCGCGCGGGCGGGCAGGCGGGCAACCGCAAGATTTGCCTCTGCCTCGGCCACGCGGGCGGCGGCAACCTCGGCGGCAGTGCGGGCCTGATCCAGTTGTGCCTCAGGGCTGACATTGCGGGCGTTCAGGCTTTGCTGGCGGGTGACCTCTTTCACGGCCTCGTCCGATTGCGCTCGGGCCGACGTCAGCGTGGCTTCCAACACGCGGATTTCTTCCGGGCGGCGGCCCTCCTGAAGGTTGGCCAGCTGACTTGCGGCCCGCGCCTCTGCTGCCCGCGCCTCGGCCAGCGCGATTTCGGCATCGCGCTTTTCCATCGCCACCAGCGGCGCCCCCGCTGCCACATGATCGCCCCGTGCGACGTTGACGGCCGACACCTGTGCCACGGCAATCGGTGCGATCATCACGAAATCCCCCTCGACATAGCCGGTCGCAAAAGGCGGTGGCATATCACAGGCCGCAAACAGGGCAGACAACAGCGGAACGGCGCAGATCAGGCTCATGGCTGGCTCCTCAGGATAGCGTGCAGGTTGGCGGCCAGACGGTCGGCGATGGCGGTGGTTTCGGCGGCGGAATAGCCGGTCCAGCCCATCCGGCGGCAGATAACGGGCTGACCGATGCGGAAGTAGACCGCCTGTCCCAGCAATGAAAACACCAGAAGCCGGGTTTCCTCGGCTTCGGCGGGCTGGCCGGTGGCCATCCCCGCCAGGGCGCAAAGCTCGCGGTGCTTGGGCAGGAAGAAGGCGTCGTAAACCAGATCGAAAGCCGGGCCGCCTTCGGAAAGTTCGCGCAGGATGAAAGCCACTGTATCCTGTGCCTGCGGCCCCTGGGTGAGGAAAACCACCATGGCGCGCAGCATCGCCTCCAGTCGGTCCAGCGCATCGCGTCGGGTGGCGGGCAGTTCTGTTGCGGGCGGTCCGGCGACCTGCCCGATGCGCCGCGCGACCTCGGCCCCACAGGCAAGGCGCAGGCCCTCCTTACCGCCGAAGTGATAAGCGATGGAGGCGACATTGGTTTTGGCAAGCGCCGCCAGGGACCGTGTCGGCGTGGCAGCGAAGCCCTGCTGCCCGAACAGGTGCAGCCCGGCGGCGATCAGATCGGCACGCGTGCCGGTAGGGGGATCATCCTGAGTCATGAAGCGATTTAATCAAACGATTGATTAAATCACAAGTCCGAAAAAAGGCCCGCCCCCGAAAGGGCGGGCCTTGCCGCGAAACGGCAATTTTACTTGGCGACGCGGGCGTTGCGCGTGGCGATCAGCTTCAGCCGCAGGGCGTTCAGCCGGATGAAGCCTGCTGCGTCCTTCTGATCATAGGCGCCAGCGTCTTCCTCGAAGGTGACATGCTTTTCGCTGTACAGCGAATGTTCGGACCAGCGACCGACACAGTGGACCGAGCCTTTGTAAAGCTTCAGCCGCACAGTGCCGGTGACATGCTCCTGCGACTTGTCGATCAGGGCTTGCAGCATTTCACGCTCGGGTGAGAACCAGAAGCCGTTGTAGATCAGTTCCGCATAGCGCGGCATGATCGAATCCTTCAGGTGGCCCGCACCTGCGTCGAGCGTGATCTGCTCGATCCCGCGATGGGCTTCCAGCAGCACGGTGCCGCCGGGGGTTTCATAGATGCCGCGCGACTTCATGCCGACGAAACGGTTTTCCACGAAATCCAGCCGCCCGATGCCATGCTTGCCACCCAGTTCGTTCAGGCGGGTCAGGATGGTTGCGGGCGACAGCGCCTCGCCGTTGATCGCGACGGCATCACCCTTTTCGAAGGTGACTTCGATATATTCGGGCGTATCCGGGGCTTCCTCGGGCGAAACGGTGCGCTGATAAACGTAATCGGGCGCCTCGTCGGCCGGATTTTCCAGCGCCTTGCCTTCGCTGCTGGTGTGCAGCAGGTTCGCATCCACGCTGAACGGCGCTTCGCCGCGCTTGTCCCTGGCAATCGGAATCTGGTTCGCTTCCGCAAATTCGATCAGCTTGGTGCGCGAGGTCAGATCCCATTCCCGCCAGGGCGCGATGACCTTGATCGACGGGTCGAGCGCATAGGCCGACAGTTCGAACCGGACCTGATCGTTGCCCTTGCCGGTCGCGCCATGGGCCACGGCATCCGCGCCATGGGCATGGGCGATTTCCACCAGATGCTTGGAAATCAGCGGCCGCGCGATGGACGTGCCCAGCAGGTAAAGCCCCTCATAGACCGCATTGGCGCGGAACATCGGAAAGACGAAATCGCGCACGAATTCCTCGCGCACGTCGACGATATGGATGTTCTCGGGCTTGATGCCCAGCAGTTCGGCCTTGGCGCGGGCGGGTTCAAGCTCTTCGCCCTGACCCAGATCGGCGGTGAAGGTGATGACCTCGCAACCATATTCGGTTTGCAGCCATTTCAGGATGATCGAGGTGTCGAGGCCGCCGGAATAGGCCAGCACGACTTTCTTGGGCTTGGACATGAAACGCTCCCTCGCGGTTTCGCCAGCGATTAAAGGCAAATGACCGCAAGGGCAAGCGGGCTGGTCTGCTTGACTCTGCCGGGGCAAGCTGACTCAATCGCCGCGTGCAACAGGCGAGGCGAAAGATGAAGGCGTGGCAGATTTTCACCCATTCGGTGCGGCAGGTGTTCGGCAACCTGACCGATGCGCTGCGCATTTCCGGGCTGCTTTACATCGTGCAGATGATGATTGTCGTGGCAATGGGCGTGACCTCGGGTGAGACGATGCAGGCCAACCCGGCGAAAATGCTGTTGATCGTTGTCGTCGCGCTGGTGTTTTCGTTGTGGATCGCTGTTGCCTGGCATCGTTTCGTGCTGAAAGGCGAGGGCGGCACCAGTTTGCTGCCGCCGTTTCACGGCAACGAGATTCTGCGCTATCTTGGCCGCTCGCTGCTGATCGGGTTGGTGGTTGTTGCAGTGGGCGCTGTGGCCGGTATGCTGATGATGCCGTTGGGCGTCATGCTGGCAGGCCCGCTGGCAGGGGCGATGATCGCCTCGCTGTTCATCATGGTTCCCGTCTTCATGGTGATGCTGCGGCTCAGCATCCCGCTCCCGGCCATCGCCATGGGGCAGAACATCGGCTTCAACGAGGGCTGGAAGGCCACCCATGGGGAAACCGGGGTTTTCTTTGGGCTGGCGTTGCTGCTGGCTGTGTTCAGCATTCTGCTGGGCGTGCCGGAAGCGCTGTTCCGGCCGGATTCGATCCCTGCTCTTCTGTGGACGTTGACCACTGGTTGGGTGCAGATGATGGTGGGCGTGTCGATCCTGACCACGCTGTACGGCCATTACATCGAAAAGCGCAGACTGGTCTGAGCTTGCCAATCCCGGCGGGACGGGTCTAATCGGCGCATGAGCGATTTTACCAGCCGAGCCCGTCTGACCACCGAAGCCCTGCGTGACCTGTTTGCGGTCACGCCGTTGCAGCGTAATGACCACCTGTCCAATCGCTACGGGGCGGAAATCTATCTCAAGCGCGAGGATCTGACGCCGGTGCGCAGCTACAAGCTGCGCGGGGCATTCAATGCCATGCGCAAGGTGCGGGCGGCAGATCCGGGGCAGGGACATTTCGTCTGCGCCAGCGCCGGTAACCATGCGCAGGGCATGGCGTATGCCTGCCGGCATTTCGGGGTGCGTGGCACGATCTTCATGCCGGTGACCACGCCACAACAGAAGATCGACAAGACCCGGACTTTCGGCGGCGATGCGGTGCGCATCGTTCTGACCGGCGACTATTTCGACCAGACGCTTGCCGCCTCGCAAAAGTATTGCGCCGAGGAAGGCGCGCATTTCCTGTCGCCTTTTGACGATCCAGATGTGATCGAAGGGCAGTCCAGCGTTGCGGTTGAACTGCTGGATCAACTGGGGGCCGCGCCAGATCTGGTGATCCTGCCGGTCGGCGGGGGCGGGCTGGCCTCGGGCGTGACCACCTATCTGCGTGAAGCCGCGCCCGGCGTTGCCTTCCGCTTTGTGGAGCCGCTGGGGGGCGCGAGCCTGAGTGCGGCGCTGGAGGCGGGCGGGCCGGTGACGCTGCCGCGTGTCAACAGCTTTGTCGACGGGGCGGCCGTGGCGCGTCTGGGTACGCATACCTATGATTGTCTGAAATGGGCCGATCCGGCGCAGGTGCTGCTGGCGCCTGAGGATCGCATCTGCATCACCATGCTGGAGATGCTGAACGTTGAGGGCATCGTGCTGGAACCTGCCGGGGCGTTGTCGGTCGATGTGCTGCCGGTGCTGGCGGAGGAGATTCGCGGCAAGACCGTGGTCTGCGTCACCTCGGGCGGGAATTTCGATTTCGAACGCCTGCCTGAAGTGAAGGAACGGGCGCAGCGGTTTGCGGGCAAGAAGAAATACTTCATCCTGCGCATGCCGCAGCGCCCCGGAGCCCTGCGCGAGTTTCTGATGATGCTTGGCCCGGATGACGACATCAGCCGCTTTGAATACCTCAAGAAATCCGCGCGCAACTTCGGATCGGTCCTCATCGGGATCGAGACCAGCAGCGCCGGGAATTTCGACGCGCTGACCGCGCGGATTGATGCGGCGGGCTTTGCCTATCGGGATATCACCGGCGACGAGGCGCTGGCCGAATTTCTGGTGTGACCGGCCGTCAGGCGGCGGAATGACGGGCCAGACCGTTCGAGAAGGCGGCTTTGGAATCGATGTAAAGCCGGATCAGGGTGGCCAGATCCACGGCCCCGCTTGCCCCGGCGTTGCACATCCTTTCCCCTTCCTGACAACGTAATGCCAGATCGCGAAACCCCAAATTCAGCGCGCTGCCTTTCAGGAAGTGAAGGTCGCGCGGCAGTTGTGTGACCTCGCCCGCGCGGAGCCGGGCCACGACCTCGTCTGTTTCTTCCAGAAACAGCGCCGCCACTTCGGCAAAGCCGTCCTCCCCGACTTCGGATCGCAGTTCCGCAACCCTGCTCCAGTCAATCATGATATACCCCGAATGCGGCCAGACCGGCCGACGCTTCCACATCCCACCAGGTCAGGATCGCGGGCGGCGCTTAACAAGCAGTTAGGAAATCACACGAGTTTCCGCGCATTTTAGGTTTCACACCATCTTAAGAGGGGCTGCCGAAACTGCCGCTGTTTTTGGGTGGAGACAGCGTGTGAATCAGGGCAGTTCTCTTTTCACAGGTGATCTGATGGCGGGGGGCGGGCGCGGGCAGGTGCTTGTGGTCGACGACAGCCGCGCACAGCGCCGCATCCTGACCATGTCGCTGCAACGCTGGGGCTATATGGTGACGGAAGCAGGCAGCGGGGAAGAGGCACTTCGGCTGGCGCGCGAAACCCCTTTTGATATCGTTCTCTCCGACTGGGTGATGCCGGGCATGTCGGGCCTGGAGTTTTGCAAGGCTTTCAGGGCTTTGCCGCACGAAAGCTACGGCTATTTCATCATGCTGACCTCGAAATCCGAGAAAGGCGAGGTGGCGGACGGGCTGGATGGCGGGGCAGATGATTTTCTGACCAAGCCGGTCAGTGCGGATGAACTGCACGCGCGGCTGCGGGCGGGGCAGCGCATTCTGGGCATGCAGGCCGAACTGGTGGAAAAGAACCGGCTGATCCGGGCGACGCTGGATGAATTGCAGAAGCTCTATGATTCGCTCGACCGGGATCTGATCGAGGCGCGCAGGCTGCAACAGACGCTGGTGCGGGACCGACATCGCGATTTCGGGCGAGGGGCGGCGTCGATTCTTATGAAGCCCTCCGGTCATGTGGGCGGTGATCTTGCCGGGTTCTTCGAAATCAGTGCCCGCCGTGTGGCGCTCTATTCCGTGGACGTGTCGGGGCATGGCGTGGCTTCTGCGCTGATGACCGCCCGGCTGGCGGGGGTGCTTTCCGGGGCCTCGCCTGACCAGAACATCGCGCTGACAGGCGGTCTGGACGGGCGGCGCGACGCCTGGCCGCCGGAAATGGTGGCAGCGCGGTTCAACCGTATGATGCTGGAGGAAATTCAGGTCGATCAGTATTTTACCATGGCCTATGCCGAGGTTGATCTGGCCAGCGGGCGGCTGCAACTTGTGCAGGCCGGGCATCCCTATCCGCTGATCCTGCGGGCGGGGGGCGGGATCGAACTGCTGGGTGCGGGCGGGCCGCCGATCGGCTTGCTGCCAAATGTGATCTTCCAGCGGGTCGAGGCGCAGCTTGCGCCGGGGGACCGGCTGTTTCTGGTATCGGACGGTGTTACGGAATGTCCGACACCAGAGGGGGAGGAGTTGGGTGACGAGGGGCTGATGCGAATACTGCGGGACAATGCGCAGCTCGACAGCCCCGCGCTTCTGGAGGCGCTGGTCTGGAATCTGAACGCGCATGCCGGAGGCGGTGATTTTCCGGATGACGTGTCGGGCGTGCTGTTCGATTACCGGGGCTGAGCCAGTGCGCGCGCCAGAAATGCCCGGTCACCGGCGTTGCCCAGCAGATCCATCGCCTCCAGCGCCGGCAACCAGACTGCACTGTGCCCTTCCTCAGTCGGCGGGCCGATGGGGCGGACGGGACGCGCCAGATAAATGGTGCACAGCTTTTCGGCCCAGAGATCGTAGTCCGGCATATAGCAGAACCGGCGGAAGGCGCCGAGGCGGCGGGTGACGCGGATGCTCCAGCCGGTTTCCTCCATCACCTCGCGGTGCAGGGCCGCGATGGGCTGTTCGCCGGGGTCGATGCCACCACCCGGAAGCTGGAACTCGGGCTTCGGGTCTTCCTGAAAGGTGGTGAGGATCTGATCGCCTTCCAGCAGCACGGCATAGACGCCGGGACGCCGCCGATAGTGTTGACCTGCCTTCACTGCTTCGCCATACCGCCTGATCATGCCTTTGGTCCTGTGCTTGCCGCGCCTATATGATCGCGGTATGCCAAGACTGGCGCCTTCAGGAAACCCCCATGACCATTGGATCACAGATCGCCTGGGACGATACCGTCCTGCCCTTTCAACTCGACCTGTCGGACATCCGCGGCCGTATCGCGCGGCTGGACGGTGTTCTGGAGCAGGTTCTGAAGCAACATGCCTACCCGCCGCAGATCGAGGCGCTGGTCAGTGAAGCGACACTGCTGACCGCGCTGATCGGGCAGACAATCAAGCTGCGCTGGCGGCTGTCGCTGCAAATCCGCGGCACCGGCGCGGTGAAGATGGTGGCGACCGATTACTACGGCCCAACCGAGGGGGGGGAGCCTGCGCGGCTGCGCGCCTATGCCGATTTCGATCCCGATCATCTGCCCGAAGTCGAACGCCCCTTCGATCTGCTGGGAGAGGGCTATTTCGTCATCGTGATCGACCAGGGGCAGGGGATGACCCCCTATCAGGGCATCACGCCGCTGACCGGCAATTCGCTGGCCGACTGCGCGCAAACCTATTTCGCGCAGTCCGAACAGCTGCCGACGCGGTTTGCGCTGACCTATGGTCAGGTGCAGACGCCGGGCGGCGCGCCGCATTGGCGGGCCGGTGGCGTGATGATCCAGCACATGCCCAAGGCTTCGCCTTTCGCGGCGGATCAGGGTGGCTCGGGCGAAGGCGGTCTGCTGACCGCTGAAGACATTGTTGACGGCGAGGATGGTGAAAACTGGACCCGCGCCAACCGTCTTCTGGAAACGGTGGAGGAGATGGAACTGATCGGCCCCGCCGTCTCGCCGACCGAACTGCTGGTGCGGCTGTTCCACGAGGAAGGCCCGCGCGTCTTTGATGCGCAGCCGGTGCGCTTTGGCTGTTCCTGCTCGGCCGAAAAGGTGCGTTCGTCGCTGGGGATCTATTCGCAAAAGGATCTGCGGCATATGACGACGCCGGAAGGCATCGTGACAGCGGATTGCCAGTTCTGCGGCGCGCACTACGAGTTCGACCCGCTGACGCTGGGCTTCGACGCGCCGAAGGCGGCCCCGGATGGGGCCTGAGGCGCTACTGGCTGCACTGGCACGGTCCTCGGGGGAAAGTTCGGATTTCGATCTGAACCCGGGGACCGTGCTGCCGCCGGGCCGTAAACTGCGGCCCGCTGCCGTGCTGATCGCTGTGTGCGAAGGCGCGGGCGGGCCGTCGGTCCTGTTGACCAAACGGGCGTCGGGGCTGAAGCACCATCCCGGCCAGATTGCCTTTCCGGGGGGCAAGATCGACGCGGGCGATGCCTCGGCCGAGGCGGCGGCTTTGCGCGAGGCGCAGGAGGAAGTGGGGCTCGACCCCGCACTGGTGCGTGTGCTGGGCCAGCTTCCTGCGCATGAAACGGTGACCGGCTACACGGTTGTGCCGATCCTTGGGCATATTCGCGCCGATTTCACGCCGGTTCCCGAGGCAGGCGAGGTGGAAGAGGTGTTCCGCGTACCACTGGCGCATCTGGCTGATCCGGCGAATTTCCGGGTGGAACGGCGGATGTGGCGTGGGGTCTGGCGGCGCTATTATGTCGTGCCCTATGGACCCTATTACATTTGGGGCGCTACGGCCCGGATGTTGCGCGGCCTGGCCGAGAGGATCGCATGAGAATCACCGGTCCTTGGATCGACGCGCCGGAAACGCAAGGAGTTTGCGCGGCGTTGACCGGGGCAGGCGCGCAGGCGCTTTTCGTCGGTGGCTGTGTGCGCAATGCCCTGCTGGGTGCCGCGGTCAATGACATTGACATTGCCACCGATGCGCAGCCCGAAACGGTGGTCAGGCTGTGCGAGGCAGCGGGGTTCCGCGTGGTGCCAACCGGGATCGAGCATGGCACGGTCACCGTGGTTGCCAAAGGTGTGCCGCACGAGGTGACAACCTTCCGTCGTGACGTGGAAACCGACGGCCGCCGCGCCACGGTCGCCTTTTCCACCGATGTGGCAGAGGATGCCGCGCGGCGCGATTTCACCATGAATGCACTTTATGCCGCGCCCGATGGCGTGGTGATCGACCCGCTGGGCGGCTTGCCCGATCTGCTGGCACGGCGACTGCGTTTCGTGGGCGAGCCAGAGCAGCGCATCCGCGAGGATTACCTGCGCATCCTTCGCTTCTTCCGGTTCCATGCCTGGTATGGCGACCCTGCGCAGGGGATCGACACGGATGGTCTGGCGGCCTGCGCCGTGCTGGCCGAGGGGCTGGAGATGCTTTCAGCCGAACGGGTTGGGGCCGAGATGCGCAAGCTGCTGGCCGCGCCCGACCCCGCGCCCTCTGTCGCTGCTATGGCACAGACCGGAATCTTGCAGCGGGTTCTGCCCGGCGCTGACCCGACTGCGCTGGCGCCGCTGGTGCACCTGGAGGCCGGGATATCGCCACGCTGGATGCGGCGGCTGGCGGTGCTGGGTGGCGAAGCGGTCGATGACCGCTGGCGCCTGTCGCGGGCGGAAAGCCGCGATCTGGCCCTGTTGTTGCCTGCGGTGCACGAGGGGGGCAGCGCCGCGGTGCTGGGTTATCGGCTGAAAGCCCTCGCCGCCGATGCCATTCTTGCGCGGGCCGCGATGCTTGGGCATCCGCCCGGGCGGGGCTGGCAGGCCGAGGTCGCGCGTGGCGCGGCTGCCGTGATGCCGGTGCACCCTGCCGACCTGATGCCGCAATATCAGGGGGCGGAGCTGGGCGCGCGGCTGAAGGCGATCGAGGCGCGCTGGCTGCAATCGGATCTGCGGCTGGACCGGACGGCGCTTCTGTCCCCCTGAAACGCGAAACGCCCGCAGCCATCGGCTACGGGCGTTCCGTTAAGCTGTGCGAAAGCTCAGCGACGCAGGCCCAGACGCGAAATCAGCGACTGGTAACGGCCTTCATCCTTGCCCTTCAGGTAGTCCAGCAGCTTGCGGCGCTGGGCCACGAGCATCAGAAGGCCACGACGCGAGTGGTTGTCCTTCTTGTGGGTCTTGAAGTGCTCGGTCAGCGTCGCGATGCGCGACGACAGGATCGCAACCTGAACTTCCGGCGAGCCGGTGTCGCCTTCTTTGGTCGCGTATTCCTTGATCAGACGGGCTTTTTCTTCCACGGTGATCGACATCGGGATCTCCTTTGCAGGTTGGTGTGACGGCACAAGCCGGGATGTCGTCCAGCAGGGCCCTTGGTTCCGCCTTGCGGCGGATGCGGGCGTATAGGAGAAAATCGCCCGCAAGGGAAGATGGATTCGCCCGGACGGATCATTCCTAGTTTAACCAAATTGCAAGAAACCATCGCGCCCGCGTGGCGCGCTTGCCCGGATTGTGCCATGATCGGCGCGCTGAATCTTCTGCAATGACAGGGGCTTGCGCGGAATATTGGTTAACGCCGGGCGGGCATTTCGGGGTTCGTGGGGAAACTGGCCATGTTGGGGCTGATCGGGTTGCTGGGCGCCTTGAGCGCGGGTCTGATGCTGGATGCGTTCGTCGCGCGACCGGAGGCGGAGGATGACCCATCCGCGAATGACGAGGATTCTCCCCCGGATGACACGGCGGAGAGTGATTCTTTCGCGCATGGCGATTTACTCGACCCGGCCACCGCGCATGCCGCCCCCTCAGCGGATGCCGCGCCGGAGGCGCCTGCGGTGGTTACCGGAGGGCCGGGGGATGACACGCTGACCGGCGGGGCCGAAGACGATGTGATCCATGGGCGGGGCGGTCTGGACCAGATCGTGTCGCGTGGGGGGGATGACAGGGTCGGAGGCGGTGCCGGACAGGATTATCTTTATGGCGGGCGCGGGGATGACACGCTTGCGGGTGGTTCCGGCGACGATCTGCTGCGCGGCGAGGCGGGGGCCGACTCGCTGTCCGGTGGCAGTGGCAATGATTTCATCGCGGGTCACGGCGGGACCGATACGCTGGCAGGTGGGCGTGGCGACGATTCGTTGATGGGCGGCAGCGGCAATGACCTGTTGCAAGACGATCTGGGCGACGACTGGCTGAACGGAGGTTACGGCGAGGATACCCTGTCGGGAGGCTATGGCGCCGATACGCTTGATGGCGATGCGGGAAATGATCTGCTGATCGGCCATGACCCGCAGGCGCCCCAGGATGGCGATGCCGATTTCCTCAATGGCGGGCAGGGTGACGATACGATGGTGGCCGGGGCGGAGGATTACCTGACCGGCGGATCGGGGGCCGATACCTTCCGTCTGGGCGACTGGCTGGAGGAAGGCGACGGCGCGCGGATCATGGATTTCAATGCGCATGAGGATGTGCTGGAGGTGCAATACGATCCCGAGGCGCATCCTGACCCGGTGCTGGAACTGCATGCCGATCCCCGGACCGGCGACGTAGCCCTGCATCTGGATGGCAAGCCCCTCGCCATCGTGGCGAATGGCGCCGGGCTGGATCTGTCGCAGATCAGGCTGGTTCCGCAGGCGGCGTAATTTCCCATGCCTGCACGGTCTGTGCCAGCGGCACATAAAGTGGATGGCGCGGCTGCCCGGCGAAGGTCAGGCCCAGATGCGCGACCTCTGCCCCACTGGCGCGCAGCAGCGCCAGAACCGCCGCATCGCGCCCCATCAGCCCGCCATGGTTGCCCCAGCCGCAGACTGCCGATCCCGAGACCCGCGCCGCCCAACGCAACAGCCGGTCGTTCAGCGGGCCAACCGGATCGTCGGCGCGTTTCAGATCGGCGGGTTCCTTGCTGCGCAGCGCAAACAGGTTCACCACGGCAAAGCCACCGGCTCCGCCCATCCGCGCCCGTTTCTCGCAACGCGCAAGCGTCTGGTCATTTTTGCGTTCCGTCGCGGTGGAGGGGTTGAGCATGACAAACAGCATCAACCGCCCCGCGCCCCAGCGACGGCTGAGATAGTAGCGGTACAGCCCGCAGCGCGAATAGGCGGCGCGCGATTGCACGCCCGCCTCGGCATGGCGACGGATCAGCAGCATCGGCTTACAGGTTGAACACGCGGCTCGGGTGCAGCTCGCCCGACTGGTAGCTGCCCACCGCCACCGGCTTTCCCCGATACGAGGCCCAGGCCGTTTCCCCGAACTCCACCCCCGAGGCGATGACCATGCCGGGATTGCCATTCTTCAAACGCGCCGCGCCTTCCGGCGTGGCGGGCAATTCCGGCAGATCGGCAAGCCCGAGTTCCAGCGGCAGCAGCAGTGTGTCGATTTCCTCGCTGCGCGCCAGCCGCTCGATTTCGTCAAGGCTTACGCCCTTGTCCGCCTCGAACGGGCCGGACCAGACCCGGCGCAGCCATTCCACATGGCCGCCGCAGCCCAGGGCCGCCCCCAGATCGCGGGCGATCGACCGCACATAGCCACCCTTGCCGCAGACCATTTCCAGCTCCACATGGTCGGCATCGGGGCGGGCGATCATCTCAAGGCTTTCCACCCACAGCGGGCGGGCGGTCAGATCCATCGCCACGCCGTCGCGGGCGAGGTCATAGGCGCGCTCGCCCTCCACCTTCACGGCGGAAAACTGCGGCGGAATCTGCATGATCTCGCCCCGGAACGGCGCCAGCGCGGCGGCAATCGCCGCATCTTCGGGGCGCGCGTCGAAGGACGCCAGCGGTTCGCCCTCAGCATCGTCAGTGGTGGTAGTCACCCCCAGCCGCACCATGAAGCGATAGGCTTTCAGCGCATCGGTGATATAGGGCACGGTCTTGGTCGCCTCACCCAGGGCCACGGCCAGCACCCCGGTCGCCGCCGGATCGAGCGTTCCGGCATGACCGGCCTTCTGCGCCTGAAACGCCCATTTCACCTTGTTCACGACCGAGGTCGAGGTGATGCCTGCCGGCTTGTCGATCACGACCCAGCCGGAAACCGCCCGGCCTTTCTTGCTGCGCGCCATATCCGCCCCGCTTCTTTCAGAGAACCCGCCTGCTATCCGTCCCGGGGGCAGGCCGTCAAGGCAGCGGCGCCACCAGCCCGACGATAGGCCCCATGGGGAAGCCTATATCCGCCCGTCCCAGCTCCGGCGCATAAAGGCGCGAGACCTTGCCATCGAAATACAGCGCATCGGGCAGGCCGAGTTGATCACGGAACAGCCGCGCGAAGGTTTCAAAGTTCACCGCAGCATCCGAAATGGCAAACACCGCGCGCTTGCCATCGGCGCTGACCCCTACGCCGTTGCGGATATAGGTGCTGTCGCTGCCCGGAATGAACTTCGGATGCAGCTTGCCGCCGATCACCAGCATCGGCCCGGATTGTGTGGCATAGCGACAGGCGCGCGGCGCCCTGTCGAAGCGCCGCGATTCGATGACCGCGAACCGCGTCTTGCCGATGCAGAACACGCCGTTCGGCAGCATCCCGAAATTTCCGCGCGAGGCGGGCAGCACGATCCCGTGCCGCTGCTGCCCTTTCTCGATGTAAAGCCCCACAGGCCTGCGGTCGGGATGATACATCCCCGCGTTCATTGCAAAGACCAGCGCCTTGCCTTCGGGCGCCAGCGCTGTATCCACCGCGCCGAACGACCCCAGAAGATCGCCCGCATCATCGCTGTGAAACAGCCGCAGATCGGCGCCAGCCTGCACCTCGCAAAGCGTGAAGGGGAGGCTCTCGAAGCTGGTCTGTCGGCACGGTTCTGCCAGCGCCGGGGCGGCCAGCAGACACAGCGCCGCCAACAGCTTAAGCATCGTCGCCGTCGTCGCCCTCATCCGGCGTGTCCAGATCGCGGCGCACCTTTTCATCGGCGAACAGGCGCCGCGTCTCGTCCAGCTGATCGAAGGTCGCATCGGGGCGAAAGCGCAGGTCGGGTGTGTATTTCAGCGTCAGCGCCCCGCCGATGCGGTGGCGCAATTCGGCCTTGTTGCGCGCCAGCGCGGCAATTGCATCCTCCACCGGAACCGATCCCATCAGCGGCATCACATAAGCCGTCGCCACCTTCAGATCGGGCGAACAACGCACCTCGCCCACGGTGATGGACATGCGGTTCAGATCGGGATCGTGGATCTCGGCCCGGTTCAGCACATCGGAAAGCGTGCGCCGGATCAGTTCGCCAACGCGAAGCTGCCGTTGCGAGGGGCCATCGCCCGAGGAGAAGCGGTTTTTCGACATGACTTCCATCTAAGCCTTCCCCGCCGCCGCCGCAACAGGGCTTGGCCGTCTCCGCGCTTTCACGCTATGGGAGGGCGAGCAGACAGGAGGGCGCGAGATGGACGCATTGCCGGGTATCGTCATCGCCGGGGCTTCGGGCCGCATGGGCCGCATGCTGATCGGTACGGTTCTGGCCAGCGACAAGGCCCGTCTTGCCGCTGCCATCCAACGGCCGGGGCATGACTGGATCGGTCGTGATATCGGCGAATGTCTGGGCGGCGCGCCGGTCGGCGTGAAAGTCACTGACGACCCGCTGGAGGCTTTCGCCAAGGCCCGCGCGGTGATCGACTTCACCACCCCCGCCGCCACGGTGGAATTTGCCGCCCTCGCGGCGCAGGCGCGTCTGGTCCATGTCATCGGCACCACCGGGCTTGAGCCGGAACATCTGGCAAAGATCGACGCCGCCGCCCGCCATGCGGTGATCGTGCGTGCGGGGAACATGAGCCTTGGTGTCAACCTGCTGGTCACCCTGACCCGCAAGGTCGCCGCCGCCCTTGATGCCGACTGGGACATCGAGGTGATCGAGGCGCATCACAACAAGAAGGTCGATGCGCCCTCTGGCACCGCGCTGATGCTGGGTCATGCCGCCGCCGAAGGGCGCGGCGTCGATCTGGACACCATGCGCGACTCGGGCCGTGACGGCATCACCGGCGCCCGGCGCCCCGGTGCCATCGGCTTCAGCGCCATTCGCGGCGGTGACATCGTGGGCGAACATGACGTGCTGTTTGCCGGGACGGGCGAGCGCATCGTGCTGCGCCATATCGCGACTGATCGTGCCATCTTCGCCCGTGGCGCGCTGAAAGCCGCCCTTTGGGGGCAGGACAAAGGCCCCGGGGCCTATGACATGATGGATGTGCTCGGCCTCTGAGGCCCGGCACGTCCCTGCCCATTGCTTCTTGCAAAAATACTCAAATTCCGACGCTGCCGGCCACGCGGCCAGTCGGGGCAGGGCGCCGCCTCAGAAATCGACCGCGATACCCTTCTTTTCCCAATCGCCAAAGCGCACCGGCTCCGGCCCGTCGCGCCCGCCCAGTTCGGGCGGCAGGGTCTGGTCCTTCGCGGCGCGGCGGCGTTCCTCGGCCTCGGCCAGGGCGCGCAGCGCTTCGGGTGGAAGGTCAGGCTTGTCCTCGCTCATCGGTCGGGTTCCTTGCAGGCTTCTCTGCCATGATATACGGGCGGCAGGCAGATGAACAAGGGCGGGGACGCGGGCAATGGCAAGGACGGCACGGGCGGCGGCGGTGGACATGCTGGACGGTGTGCTGGGCGAGGGCCTGCTGCTGAGCCAGTGTGAAGCGGCGCTGACCGGCCTGTCCCCTGCTGACCGTGCGCGGGCGCAGCGGCTGACGGCGCAGGTGCTGCGCCATGTCGAACCGACTGACCGCCTTCTGAAACCCTTTCTCCGCAAGGCCCCGCCGCTGACGGTGCTGAACACCCTGCGCCTTGCCACAGTGGAGCTGGTGCTGGGCGAGGCTGCGCATGGCGTGGTGAACGAGGCAGTGAACATGGTCCGCCATCACCGCCGTCATGCCGCGCTGTCGGGGCTGGTGAATGCCGTGCTGCGGCGCGTGGCGGAAAACCCCAGTTTCGGCAAGCAACCGCCGCAGCGCCTTCCGTTCTGGCTGCGCAAGCCATTGGTCGATGCCTGGGGCAAGCCCGCGGTCAGTGCGATGGAGGCTGTGCAGGCTATCCCCGCGCCCGTCGATCTGACCCTCCGTCCGGGACGGGATGTGGGGATTGAAGGGGCTGAGGCCTTGCCCACGGGCAGCCTGCGGTTTGCCCCCGGTGTGCAGGTTTCCGCCCTGCCGGGCTATGCGACCGGCGACTGGTGGGTGCAGGACGCCGCCGCCGCGCTGGCAGTGCCGCTGCTGGCGCCGCAGGTGGGCGAGCGGGTGCTGGACCTCTGCGCCGCGCCGGGGGGCAAGACCTTGCAACTGGCTGCCGCCGGGGCGCAGGTCACGGCTCTGGATGTGAACGAGTCGCGCATGACGCGGCTGCGCGACAACCTTGCGCGCACCGGCCTCACCGCCGAGGTGGTGGTGGCCGATGCGCTGGACTGGCAGCCCGAGGCCCCGTTCGATGCCATCCTGCTGGATGCGCCCTGTTCCGCTACGGGCACCATTCGCCGCCATCCCGATCTGCCCTTTGTGAAAGACGGATCGGAACTGGAGGCATTGATTACCCTGCAGGCCGCGCTGATCGACCGGGCACTGGGCTGGCTGAAGCCGGGCGGGCGGCTGGTGTTCTGCACCTGCTCGCTGCTGCCGGAGGAAGGGGAGGCGCAGCTTGCCGCCGCGCTGGCGCGTCACCCCGCCCTGCGCGTTGATGATACCCTGCCGCCCGGCGCCGACCCGGCATGGCGCGCGCCTGCGGGCGGTTTGCGCCTGCGGCCCGATTACTGGGCCGAGCGTGGCGGGATGGACGGGTTCTTCATGGCACGGCTGGCGCGCTGAACGCGGCGACCAGCCCCGGCAGCGCATCGTGATGGGCGAAAGCCGCGTCATGTGGCAGCGCCTCGACCGGGGTTTTGCGATACCCTTCGGTGAACAGCAGGAAGGGCAGACCGGCATTCTGCGCGGTTTCCGCATCGACCTCGCTGTCGCCCACGAAAATCGCCGGGCCGCCGCCCATGCGTGTCAGCGTTTCCAGCAGCGGCGCAGGGTCGGGCTTCTTCACTGCCAGACTGTCGCCGCCGATTACCGCTGCGAACAGGTTTTCCAAACCGAAATGGCGCAGCACCGCAAGTGTCGGCGCCAGCGGTTTGTTGGTGCAAAGCCCCAGCTTGCAGCCCGCTGCCTGCAACGCCTCCAGTGCCGCGCGGGTGCCGGGATAGAGCACGGTCAGCGCCTGCGCCCCTTCATAGACTTCCAGAAACCGGGCCAGCACGCGGTCGAACTCCGGCCCCTCATGCGGCAGGCCCCGAGATTCGCACAGCCGCGCCACTAGGTTCGGTGCGCCGCGTCCGACAAAGCCCTGAACCTCGGCACGGGTAAAGGGGGGCTGGCCCAGAGCGGTGAAAACGGTGTTGGCGCTGGCATGGATGTCGGGCGCGCTGTCAATCAGCGTGCCATCCAGATCGAAGATAACGGAATGGGTCATGCGGGCTCCTTTGCGGGCGGAGAATGGCCTGCCCCGGCGCCGGGGTCCAGCCCCCGGACCGGCTCACACGGGGTTTTGCGGTGACAGGGGGCGCCCGCGCGTCTATGGTGCGGCGCAAGACCCGGACACGGGCAAGGCAGGCAATTTGTGGATCAGTGAGCGGGGCATGAGGGCGGTTGCGCGCGGCGCATGGTGGGCAGAGGCTTGGGTGCAGGCGATGAACCGCCTTGCCGCCCGTAAGGCCACGCGCGCAAAGCCCGCCGCCGGTTTCGTCTCGCAGCCCGAACCCCGCACCATCGGTCTTTACGCGCGCGGCAAGCAGCTTGTTGCCGGAAACTTCCTGTTCGCAGGCCATCTGATCGAGGCGCCGGGGGCAGAGATCTGGGATATCGCCCGCCCGGGCCCCGCGTTTGAGGCTGAATTGCAGGGCTTCGGCTGGCTGGATGATCTGGCGGCGGTCGGTGATCCGGCGGCGCGCAAACGCGCCCAGGACTGGACCTTTGGCTGGATTGATCGTTACGGGCGCGGCGACGGCCCCGGCTGGTCGCCCGATCTGACCGGACGGCGGCTGATCCGCTGGATCAACCATGCCATCCTTTTGCTGGGCGGGCAGGATCGTGACCGCGCTTTGGCCTATTACAGCGCACTGTCGCATCAGATGGTGTTCCTGTCGCGGCGCTGGCAGGTGGCTTCGCCCGGCCTGCCGCGCTTCGAGGCGCTGACCGGGCTGATCTATGCGGGTCTGGCGCTGATCGGGATGGAGGCGCATGTTGATCCCGCCGCTGCCGCGCTGGCGCGGGAATGTGAGCGCGAGGTGGATGCCGAAGGAGGGATACCGACCCGCAACCCCGAGGAATTGCTTGAGGTTTTCACCCTGCTGACCTGGGCTGCCCAGGCGCTGACCGATGCCGGGCGGCTGGTGCCGCCGTCGCATCTGGCAGCGATTGAACGGATCGCGCCGACTCTGCGCGCGCTGCGTCATGCCGATGGCGGGCTGGCGCGGTTTCACGGGGGCGGGCGCGGGCTGGAGGGGCGGCTGGATCATGCGCTGGCCAGTTCCGGCGTGAAGCCCGCACCTGTCGGCGGGCTGGCCATGGGCTTTACCCGGCTGTCGGCGGGGCGCAGTTCGGTTATCGTCGATACAGCCCTGCCGCCGGGCGGGGAGGCGGGGGCCTCGGCCCATGCCTCGACCCTCGCATTCGAGCTGACGTCGGGGCGGCGGCCGCTGATCGTGAACTGTGGCAATGGCGCGCCTTTCGGCGCCGACTGGCACCGGGCCAGCCGAGCCACGCAAAGCCATTCGACCCTGTCTATCGACGGGTTTTCCTCGTCCCGCTTTGCCCATGACCGCCGCGAGGTGCTGGAGGATCGTGCCCGCATCACCCTGCTGCGGCAAAGCCATGATGCCGAGGCGCATCTGCTGCTTGCCGGGCATGACGGCTGGCGTGGCACGCACGGTCTGGTGCATCTGCGCGACCTTTCCCTGACGGCTGACGGACGTCGGCTTGATGGCACCGACATGCTGGTGGCCGATACCCCTGCCGACAAGGACCGCCTGCAAGCGGTGCTGCGCCGGACGGGGGGGGACATCGGCTTTGCCCTGCGCTTCCACCTGCACCCCGATGCGGATGCCGAAATCGACATGGGGGGCGCTGCGGTTTCGGTCGCGCTGCGCTCGGGTGAGATCTGGGTGTTTCGCCATGACGGGCAGGCGGTGATGACGCTGGAGCCCTCGGTCTATCTGGAAAAGGGCCGTCTGATGCCCCGCGCGGCGCGACAGATCGTACTTGCGGCATCTTTGCAGGATTTTCAGGCCCGGATCGGCTGGACCTTGGCGAAGGCACAGGATACTCCGCTCGCCATCCGCGATATTGACCGGGAAGAGCCCCCCTCCCGCCCCTGATCAGGAGTGTCCGATGCATACCGCCGCCGCCGCACCCGTGAACCTCGTGCCCGTGGGGCGCGCGCTCCTCTCGGTTTCCGACAAGACCGGCCTTCTGGATCTGGCACGCGCGCTGGCCGCGCGGGGGGTCGAACTGATCTCCACCGGCGGCACGGCGCAGACGCTGCGCACTGCGGGCCTTGCCGTGCGGGACGTGGCCGAGGTGACGGGCTTCCCCGAGATGATGGACGGGCGCGTGAAGACCCTGCACCCGATGGTGCATGGCGGCCTGCTGGCGCTGCGCGACGATGACGAGCATCTGGTCGCCATGGCAGCCCACGGGATCGAGCCGATCGACCTGCTGGTGGTGAACCTTTATCCGTTCGAGCAGACGGTGGCGCGCGGCGCCTCTTACGCCGACTGTATCGAGAATATCGACATCGGCGGCCCGGCGATGATCCGTGCCGCCTCGAAGAACCACAAATTCGTCAACGTGATCACCGATCCGCAGGATTACGATGCCCTGCTGGCCGAACTGAAGGCCCATGACGGGGCAACCACCTATGCCTTCCGGCAGAAGCTGGCGCTGACCGCCTACAGCCGCACCGCTGCTTATGATGCCGCTGTGTCCACATGGATGGCCGGGGCGATCAAGGAAGATACGCCGCGCCGCCGCGCCTTTGCCGGGCAACTGGCGCAGAGCCTGCGCTATGGCGAAAACCCGCATCAGAAAGCGGCCTTCTACACCGACGGCACGCAGCGCCCCGGTGTTGCCACCGCGCAGCAATGGCAGGGCAAGGAACTGTCCTACAACAACATCAATGACACCGATGCGGCGTTCGAGCTGGTTGCCGAGTTCGATCCGGCGGAAGGTCCGGCCTGCGCCATCATCAAACATGCCAACCCCTGCGGCGTGGCGCGTGGCGCGACGCTGGCCGAGGCTTATGGCCGAGCCTATGACTGCGACCGGACCTCGGCTTTCGGCGGCATCATCGCGCTCAATCAACCGCTGGACGAAGCCACCGCGCGGGAGATCACCGGCATCTTCACCGAAGTCGTCATCGCCCCCGGCGCCTCGCCCGAGGCGCGCGCGGTCTTTGCCGCCAAGAAAAACCTGCGCCTGCTGACCACCGACCGCCTGCCCGACCCGCAGGCCAGGGGGCTGGCATGGAAACAGGTGGCCGGCGGTTTTCTCGTGCAGGACCGCGACAACGGCTTCCTGCGCATGGAAGACCTGAAGGTCGTGACGAAGCGCCAGCCGACCGAGGCAGAACTGCGCGACCTGCTGTTCGCCTGGACCGTGGCGAAACACGTCAAATCCAACGCCATTATCTATGTGAAGGACGGCGCGACCGTCGGGGTCGGCGCCGGACAGATGAGCCGCGTTGACAGCACGCGAATCGCTGCCCGCAAATCGCAGGACATGGCAGAGGCGCTGGGCATCGCCGCGCCGCTGACCCATGGCTCGGTCGTGGCCTCGGACGCGTTCTTTCCCTTTGCCGATGGCCTGATCACCGCTGCCGAGGCGGGGGCAACGGCGATCATCCAGCCCGGCGGCTCGATGCGCGACGACGAGGTCGTCGCGGCGGCCGATGAACGCGGGCTGGCCATGGTTTTCACCGGCATGCGCCATTTCCGGCACTGACATGCGCCGCGTTGCCCTGGTTGCCCTTGCGATTTTCTTGATTGATCAGATCACCAAACTGGTGGTGGTCTTTGGCCTTGACCTGCGGGCGCGGGGCGAGATCGACATCCTGCCACCCCTGCTGAATTTCCGCATGGCCTGGAACCGGGGCGTCAACTTTGGCCTGATGTCCAGCGAAGGCGAGTTGATGCGCTGGGGCCTGATCATCCTGTCGATCCTGATTGTCGGCTGGGTCTGGCACTGGTCGGCAAAATCGGCGCACGGGCCGCTGGCGCGGATTTCGGCGGGCGTGCTGATCGGGGGGGCCCTGGGCAATGTGGTGGACCGCGTGGCCTATGGGGCGGTGGCCGATTTCCTCAACATGTCCTGTTGCGGTTTCGACAACCCCTACGCCTTCAACGTGGCCGACATCGCCATTTTCGCGGGCGCGGCGGGATTGGTCCTGTTCACCGGGGATCGTGGCGCGACCAGCGGTGGCAAGCCGCGGCCAAAGCGCCGAAAGACCCCGTGACGTGCCAGCGCCTTTGCGCTAAAGACAACGGGACGGGTTTTCTGGAGAGAACGATGCAGGCAGCACGGCGGGTAGCGCGGGGGGCCATCCTTGCAGGAGCGGCGGCGCTTTCGATGACGCTGGCAGGCTGCGGTTCCGACCGGGAGCCGAAGCTGATGAACCTGCGGTCTACGACCAATGGACCCGATGAATTCGGCATCCTGCCGCCCAAGGCGCTGCAAATGCCGGACAACCTGAAAGCGCTTCCGGCGCCGACGCCCGGCGGCAGCAATATCACCGACCCGACGCCCGAAGCCGACGCCATCACCGCGCTGGGCGGACGTCCGGGCGCGGGCAGCGACGATGCGGCGCTGGTGGGTTATGCCGCCCGGAACGGCGTGGCGCAGAATATCCGCGGCCAGCTTGCGGTCGAGGATCTGGATCACCGCCGCCGCAACGATGCCCGGCTGCTGGAACGGGTGTTCGGCGTGAACGCCTATTACCGCGCTTACAAGGACATGTCGCTGGATCAGCATTCCGAGCTGGATTACTGGCGCCGCCGCGGTGTCGGCAATCCGTCCGCCCCGCCGCGTCAGGACGGGGAACGCTGACGCACGTCCGGTAAACTCGCCGTCAGGGCGGCTTGACCCCGGCCCTCCACCGCGTAGGTGTGGTGGGCGTCCGAGGGAGGCTTCCATGCGCAATACTGTCACCGCCGCACTGCTTTGGTCGGCTTCCGCCACTTTCGCCCTGGCCGAAGGGCCGGTGACGGATTTCACACTGGATAACGGTCTGCAGGTCGTGGTGATCGAGGATCACCGCGCGCCGGTCGCCGTCCAGATGATGTGGTACAAGATCGGCGCGGCGGACGAGCCGCAGGGCCATTCCGGCATTGCGCATTTCTTTGAACATCTGATGTTCAAGGCCACCGATGATCTGAAACCGGGCGAGTTTTCTGACATCGTCGAGGCGCAGGGTGGCAATGACAATGCCTTCACCTCGTGGGACCAGACCGCCTATTTCCAGCGCGTCGCGGCTGACCGGCTGGACCTGATGATGACGATCGAAGCCGACCGGATGCGCGACCTGCAACTGACCGACGATGTGGTCGCTACCGAACGCAACGTGATTCTGGAGGAACGCAACCAGCGTACCGACAGCGATCCCAGCAGCCTGTTCATGGAACAGCTTCGGGCGGCGCAGTTTCTCAACCACCCCTATGGCGTGCCGATCATCGGCTGGCGCCAGGAGATCGAGGGGCTGGGCCGGGCCGAGGCGGAAGATTTCTACCGCACCTATTATGCGCCCAACAATGCCATCCTGATCGTCGCGGGCGATGTGACGCCGGATGCGGTGCGCGCCATGGCCGAAAAGCACTATGGCCCGCTGACGCCCACCGCCAACCTGCCGGTACGCAAACGCCCGCAGGAGCCGCCGCAACTGGCCGAGCGCCGTCTGACCATGCATGACAAGCGTGTCTCCGAACCTTTCATGATGCGCACCTATCTGGCGCCGAACCGTCGGACGGGCGATCAGAAGACCGCCGCCGCGCTGGTTTATCTGGGGGAATTGCTGGGCGGGTCCGGCACGACCAGCCTTCTGGCCCGCAAGCTTCAGTTCGAAGATCCGAAGGCGGTTTACAGCTATGCCTATTATGATGGCACGGCGCTGGATTACGGCCAGTTCACCATCGGCATGGTTCCCTTGCCCGGTGTGAAGCCCGAGGAAGCGGAGGCGGAACTGGATGGCGTGCTGAAGGATTTCCTGGCCACCGGCCCAGATCCGGCCGCCTTCGCGCGGATCAGGACGCAGCTTCATGCCTCGGAAATCTATGCCGCCGATGATGTGGACGGACTTGCCCGCCGCTATGGCGATGCGCTGACCACCGGCCTGACCGTGGCTGATGTGCAGGCCTGGCCCGAGGTGCTGCAATCCGTGACGCCCGAGGATGTGATGGAGGCCGCGCGGCAGGTGCTGGATCGCCGCCATTCCGTGACCGGCTGGCTGCTGACCGAGGAGGATGCCCAATGATCGGCCGTTTTCTGGCGCTGTTCCTGCTGCTGGCCACACCGCTGCGGGCCGAGATTGCTATTCAGGACGTAACCTCACCCGGCGGCTTGAAGGCCTGGCTGGTCGAGGATCACTCGATCCCCTTTACCGCGCTGGAAATCCGCTTCCGGGGGGGCACCTCGCTGGATGCGCCGGGCAAGCGCGGCGCGGTCAATCTGATGACCGGATTGCTGGAGGAAGGCGCGGCAGAGATGAATGCCCAGAAATTCGCGGAAACCCGCGATGGTCTGGCGGCGGAGTTCCGGTTCGACAGTTCGAAGGACGATGTGGCGGTTTCGGCCCGGATGCTGACCGAGAACCGTACGCAGGCGGCGGAACTGCTGCGCCTTGCCCTGACGCGGCCACGCTTCGATGCCGATGCGGTGGAACGGGTGCGGGGGCAGGTGCTGTCGATCATCCGCAGCAATGCCAAAGACCCGTCGGCCATCGCAGGCCGTACGCTGGACGGGATCGCCTTTGGTGACCACCCTTATGCCAGTTCGGGTGACGGAACCGAGGACAGCGTGCAGGCGCTGACCCGCGATGACATCCTTACCGCCCACACGGCCGCGCTGGCCCGCGACCGGGTCTATGTGGCGGCCGTGGGCGACATCACGCCTGAACAACTTGGTGCGCTGCTGGATCATCTGCTGGGGGGCCTGCCCGAGACCGGGGCACCACTTCCCGGCGCAGCCCGGCTCGATCTGACCGGCGGGGTCACGGTGGTCGATTTTCCGACGCCGCAGGCAGTGGTCAGCTTCGCACAGCCGGGGCTGGAGCGGGATGACCCGGATTATTTCGCGGCCTTCGTGCTGAACGAGATTGTGGGCGGTGAACGCTTCGGCTCGCGTCTCATGCGGGAATTGCGCGAAAAACGCGGGCTGACCTACGGCGCCCGCAGCTATCTGATCGACTATGATCATGCCGATCTGCTGGCCGGGCAATTCGCCACCGACAACAAGACGGCCGGGCAAGCCGTCGATGTATTGCGCGCTGAATGGGCCAGAGCCTCCGAAGGTGTGACGGCCGACGAGCTCGCCGCTGCCAAGACCTATCTGACCGGCGCCTATCCGCTGCGCTTTGATGGCAACGGGCCGATTGCCCGCATCCTTGTGGGTATGCAGATGACCGGCCTGCCGATCGACTATTCCGCGACGCGGAACCAGAAGATCGAGGCGGTGACGCTGGACGATATCCGCCGTGTGGCGCAGCGGCTGATCCGGCCCGATCAGCTGCGGATCGTCGTGGTGGGTCAGCCCGAGCGACTGAGCACGGCGCCCTGACGCGCCGCTATTCCTGTGGCCGAATCTGCGCCCCTGTGCTAGGTCTTGCGGCATGAAGCTGGAAACCCCCAACATGGCGCGGCCGGTCATCCGGCAACTGGATGAAGCGGCGATCAACCGCATCGCGGCGGGCGAGGTGGTGGAACGCCCCGCCTCTGCCGTGAAAGAGCTGGTGGAAAACGCGCTCGACGCCGGCGCGCGGCGCATCGCGGTGGATTATGCGGATGGCGGCAAGACGCTGATCCGCGTTACCGACGATGGCTGCGGCATGACCGGCGATGACCTGCCGCTGGCCCTGTCGCGGCACGCCACCTCGAAGATTGACGGCTCGGACCTGCTGAACATCCAGAGCTTCGGTTTCCGTGGCGAGGCGCTGCCCAGCCTCGGCGCGGTGGGGCGGCTGACCATCACCTCGCGCGCGCAGGGGTTTGAAGGCGTCAGCCTGACCGTCGAGGGCGGGCGCCTGGGCGACCTGCGTCCCGCCGCGCTGAATCGTGGCACGGTGGTCGAACTGCGCGACCTGTTCTATGCCACCCCGGCGCGGCTGAAATTCCTGCGCTCCGACCGGGCCGAAATGGGCGCGATTTCCGATGTGATGAAGCGCCTCGCGCTGGCGGAACCGCATGTCGGCTTCACGCTGCGCGATGTCAGCGGCGGCGGTGACGGGCGGCTGGTCTTCCGTGCTGATGCGGAAAACGGTGATTTCTTCGATGCGCTGCATCGGCGTGTTTCGCGCGTGCTGGGCAGCGATTTCGGTGAAAATGCGCTGCGCATTGATCTTGAACGGGAAGGTGTGCGGCTGGTTGGTTATGCAGCGCTGCCGACCTATTCGCGTGGTTCGTCTGTGGCGCAGTTCCTGTTCGTCAATGGCCGTCCGGTGCTGGACAAGATGCTGCTGGGGGCGCTGAGGGCGGCCTATATGGATGTGCTCAGCCGCGACCGGCATCCGGCGGCGGTGCTGAACGTGGTCTGCGACCCCGAACGGGTGGACGTGAACGTCCATCCCGCCAAGGCCGAGGTGCGCTTTCGCGAACCGGCGCTGGTGCGGGGGCTGATCGTCTCGGGGCTGCGGCTGGCGCTGACAGGGGCGGGGCATCGCGCCTCCAACACCGTGGCGACCGAAACGCTGGAGGCGTTCCGCCCGGAGCCTGCGATGGTTGCGCCTGTTGCCGTGCCGCCGCGCGTCTATCAGATGGATCGCCCCTCGCAGGCGACCTTTGCCCGCGCTTTCGCCGCTCAGGCCCCTGCGCCGCAGCCGGGCTTTGCCGAGGCGCCTTCGGCTCGCGTCGAGTCGGCTGCCGCGCCGGAACCCGATCTGACCGAACGTCCGCTGGGTGCCGCCCGCGCGCAGGTGCATGAAAATTACATCATCGCGCAGACGGCCAGTGGCATGGTCATCGTCGATCAGCATGCCGCGCATGAGCGGCTGGTCTATGAGAGGCTGAAGGCACAGGCATCCGACAAGGGCATCGCCGCGCAGGCGCTGCTGATCCCCGAAATCGTCGATCTGTCAGAGGCGGACGCCGCGCGCCTGCTGGAGATTGCGGAGGATCTGGCGGCGCTGGGTCTGGGGATCGAACCCTTCGGCGGTGGTGCCATTGCCGTGCGCGAGGTGCCCGCGATCCTTGGCCGCGTCGATGCTGCCGCGCTGATCCGCGATATCGTGGACGATCTGGCCGATCTGGGATCGTCAGAGCGCCTGAAGGGCCGCATCGACGCGGTGCTGAGCCGGATGGCCTGCCATGGCTCGGTCCGCTCCGGGCGGCAGATGCGGGCCGACGAGATGAACGCGCTGCTGCGCGAGATGGAGGCGACGCCGATGTCCGGCCAGTGCAACCATGGGCGGCCGACCTATGTCGAACTCAAGCTGGCCGATATCGAACGGCTGTTCGGGCGCAGATGATCCGGCTGGGAACCATGGAACTGGCGTGGAATGACCCGGCCGTGCTCATTGCGGGCAGCCTCATCGGGCTGATCGTCCTGCTGCTGCTGCTTGTGCTGCGCGCCTCCGGTCGGGCGGCGCAACCGCTGGTGCAGGAACTTGGGTGGCTGGGGCAGCGGGTGCAAAGCCTTGCCGACGGGCAGGAACGGCTGGCAGGCGGGCTGCATCATGTGTCTGAGGCGCAGGCGGTCAGCCAGACCGCCATGTTGCAGGTGATGGAACAGCGTCTGGCTGAAGTGCAGCGCCAGATGGGCGAAAGCCTGCACGGCACAGCCACTCGCACGGCGCGTTCCCTGGGCGAATTGCAGCAACGGCTGGAAACTATCGACAAAGCGCAGGCCAATATCGAGAAACTGTCGGGCAATGTGCTGGGTTTGCAGGATATTCTGTCCAATAAGCAGACGCGCGGCGCTTTTGGCGAGATCCAGTTGCATGACATCGTGCTGAAGGCGCTGCCGTCGGACAGCTACACGATGCAGGCCACGCTTTCCAACGGGCGGCGGGCGGATTGCCTGATCCACCTGCCCAACCCGCCCGGCCCCATCGTGATCGACAGCAAATTCCCGCTGGAGGCGTATGAAGCCCTGCGCCGCGCGCAAGGGCAGGCTGATCTGGACCTTGCGGCGCGTCAGCTACGACAGGCTGTGCGCACGCATATCAAAGCGATTTCAGAGCGTTACATCCTTGAAGGCGAAACCGCCGATGGTGCGCTGATGTTCCTGCCCTCCGAGGCGGTCTATGCTGAGTTGCATGCCAATTTCCCTGAACTGATCCGTGACGGATTTGCCGCGCGGGTCTGGATCGTCTCACCCACCACCTGCATGGCGACGCTGAACACCATGCGCGCGGTGCTGAAGGATGCTCGGATGCGCGAACAGGCGGGGGCGATCCGCAAGGAACTGGCGCTGCTGTATCAGGACGTTTCGCGGCTGGGCGACCGGGTGGCGAACCTTGACCGGCATTTCGGGCAGGCCGCGAAGGATATCGAGGAAATTCGCATCAGCAGCGAAAAGGCGGGCCGTCGGGCGCGGCGCCTTGATAACTTCGATTTCGAGGAACTGGCGCCGGAAAGCCCGGCCATGATTGGAGGCGCCGAATGAGGCTGAGCCGTGCGGATTACACCGAAATGCCCTGGGCCAATGGCAAGGGCCGCACGGTGGAACTGTGGCGCGAGGACGGGCCGCAGGGGCTGCGCTTCCGGTTGTCGATGGCTTCAGTGGTGGAGAACGGTGATTTCTCGCTGTTTCCGGGCATTGACCGGGTGCTGACCGTGCTGTCCGGTCCCGGTTTCGGGCTGGTAGGTGACGGGATCGACCTGCGCTGTGACCTGTTGGTCCCGGCGGCCTTTCCGGGGGATGTGGCGCTGCGGGCGGTGGGTGTCACCGCGCCGGTCGAGGATTTCAATGTGATGACTGCCCGTGACCTGCCCGCGCCCGAGGTGCGGGTGGTGCAGACGGGGCAGCACGCCCCGCCACAGGCTGGGCGGTTGTTTGTCTTTGATCTGGCCTCGCAGGGGCTTGAGATCAGCGAGGCGCCGGTGACGGTTTCGGGGCCGTCCCTTCTGGTGCTGACCCGGTTCTAGGCGGCAATTCGCAGAACAAACCTTGCAATCCCGCCATTGGCTGCCGATCTGGCGGGGATGAAACGACGATTGATGCTGATAGCAGGGGCTGCCGTGGCGATGGTGGCGGCGGGGGGCTGGCGTTGGCGCGCGCGCCACGACAGCGCGGCATTCGCGGCGCAATATGCCGCCCTGCCGCCTCGTCCCCCGGGATCGGTCTATCACCTTGGCCACAGCCTCGTGGGCCGGGACATGCCCGCCATGCTGGCGCAGATGATGGGGTCGGGCTACCGCTACAACAGCCAGCTGGGCTGGGGGGCCTCGCTGAACCAGCACCGTGCGGGCGACGTTCCGGGCCATGCCGAGGAAAATGCCACCCCCGCCTATCGTGCGGCCGAAGCGGCGATCGGATCCGGCGATTATGACGCAGTTGTTCTGACGGAAATGGTGGAGCTGCGCGACGCTCTGCGCTGGCATGACAGCGCGGTGGCGCTGGCCCACTGGGCGGCACTGGCGCGTGCAGCGCGGCCGGATGTGCGGGTGTATCTCTATGAAACCTGGCATCGGCTGGACGATCCGCAGGGCTGGCTCTCCCGGCTGGACGCTGACTTGCCGGAGTTGTGGGAGCCGCTGGTGGCCGAGGCCATGGCCGATCCGGCGACCGGCTCGATTCACATCATTCCTGCGGGCCAGGCGATGGCTGCGCTGGTGCGGCGGATCGAGGCGGGCGAAGTGCCGGGGCTGAGCAACCGGCAGGATCTGTTCGCCCGCGATGCGGCGGGCGAGGTGGACCCCATCCATCTGAACGATCTGGGGGCCTATGTGGTGGCGCTTGTGCATTACGCGGTACTGAGCGGTGCCAGCCCGCTGGGCCTTCCGCACCGGCTGAACCTTGCCGATGGCACCCCCGCCACGGCGCCGCCCGATGCCGCCGCGCCGATCATTCAGGCGGTGGTCTGGGACGCGGTGCGCGGTTATGCTCCGTCCGGTGTATCCGGTTGATAAGGCTTAAGCATGTCCCTTCTCGCATTCCTGGCTGATATCCTGTTCGTGGGCCACAGCCTCGTCGGCCCCAATCTTCCGCCGCTGGTGGAGGATGGCCTGCGTGCGACCGGGGTCGAGGAGGTGCGGGTCGAGGCGCAGATCATCAATGGCGCACCGCTGAAATATCAGTGGGATCACGCGGCCGAGGCCGAGGGCGCAAATGGCCGGGCCCGGCTGGAAACGGGCCAGATCGGCACGCTCATCCTGACCGAGGCGATTCCACTGGCGGGGCAGGCGGAGTGGAACGACAGCGCCGGGCAGGTCAAGAACTGGGCCGGGCTTGCCTGGGCACAAAATCCGGAGACGGCGGTCTATGTCTATGAGACATGGCACAGCCTTGCCTCCGGTTCCGGTGCGGTGATCGCGGATGATCCGGGGGCGGGCGTGCCATGGCTGGACCGGATCGCGGCAGATCGCGCGGCGTGGCTGGATCTGGCCGCAGCGGCCGAGGCGATCCGGCCCGACACTGCGCCGCCGGTGCGGCTGATCCCCGCCGGGCAGGCGATGGCGCTGGCGGCAGGGGCCGCGCAGGCGGGCGCCTTGCCGGGCGTTGCCGACATCCGTGACCTGTTCGCCGATGACATCCACCCCAATGGCAAGGGGCAGTATCTGGTTGCCATGGTGCATCTGGCCATGCTGACCGGAGAATCTCCCGAGGGACTGCCGGCCAAGCTGGGCCGTCGCTGGCAAAGCCGCGATGCGGTAATTTCCCCCGAACTTGCCGTCGCGATGCAGCGCATCGCCTGGGCGGCGGCGCAGCCGGAGCTCGCCCGCGAGCCTGCCCCCCGCGCTGTTGCTGTGCCGGAACCGGCGGTCGATGCACCTGCCGGGGCCGATGCGAAACCCGTCGCCACGGACGTTGCGGCAGCCGACCCGATGCCTGCCGCTGACGCAGCTTCCTTTACACCCGTCACCAACCCGGCGCTGGCGCTGGGGCTTGCGGGGGTGAACGACTGGTCGGTGCAGCAGCCGTTTCTGGATGTGATGAAAACAGCGCGGCCATGGACCGGCCATCTGGCGGGCCAATGGGGCGGGATGGACCATAATGCACTGGCGGCGGGCGGCTGGCTCAACGCGAATGGCTGGCCGGTTGCGCTGCCGCCCGGCATCACCGGGATTTCCACGCTGGTGCTGACCGATCTGCCCGAGGATGCGGGCGGGGTTGCCGGGCGCTATCTGGTGCACTGGCAGGGGCAGGGCGACCTGACGGTGGAGGGCCGGGCGCAAAACCTGACGCCTCTGCCGGGTGGCGGACTGGCCTTCGACTATACGCCCGGCGAAGGAGCGGTGCTGCTGACCCTGACCCGCACCGAAAGGGATGACCCGCTGCGCCGCATCACCATCGTGCGCGAGGACCGGGTGGCAGCTTTCGCCTCGGGGCAGATCTTCAACCCCGACTGGCTGGACCGTATTCGCGGTGTGCGGGCGATCCGCTTCATGGATTGGATGGCGACCAACGATTCCACGCTCTCCACTGTCGAGGCCAGCCCCAAGCCTGATGATTACACCTGGGCGCGCAATGGCGTGCCGGTGGAGGTGATGGTGGCGCTGGCCAATGAGCTGGACGCCGATCCGTGGTTCACCCTGCCGCATCTGGCGGGCGATCCGCTGGTGCGGTTCTACGCCGAAAGCGTGGCGGATCTGCTGGAACCCGGACGCGTTGCCTGGGTCGAATATTCCAACGAGGTCTGGAACCCGCAATTCGCCCAAGGCCAATGGGCGCGCGAACAGGCGAAGGCGCGCTGGAGGGACGAAGGCGCGGGGCTGCAATTCTATGGCCTGCGCGCGGCCGAGGTCATGGGGATCTGGTCGGCGGTCTTTGGTGATACGGCGGCGGAGCGGCTGGTCCGCGTGGTGGCCACCCAGACCGGCGTGCCGGGGGCGGAACGCGCGATCCTTGACGCGCCGCTGGCGGTGGCCGAGGGCAAGCCCGCGCCGAAGGGCAGCTTTGACGCCTATGCCGTCACGGGCTATTTCGCGGCGCTGCTGGGCAGCGAGGCCAAGCAGGCCATGGTCAAGGGCTGGCTGGCCGAAAGCGCCAAGGCTGATCCGCAGCACCCTTATGCGCAGGCCATCGCCCGTGCGGCTGAGGAATTGCGCGACGGTCGGCATTCGGGCGTGACCGAGGATACGCTGGACGACTTATTGACTCGCGTTCTGCCGCATCATGCCGAAGTCGCAAAGGCCGAGGGTCTGCGTCTGGCGATGTATGAGGGCGGCAGTCACGTCGTCGGCTATGGCCCGGTGACCGAAGATAGCGAACTCACGGCCTTCTTTCAGGCGCTGAATTACGCCCCGGAAATGGGCGCGCTTTACGCCGTCCTGCTGAAAGGCTGGGCCGGGCTGACCGATACACCTTTCAACGCTTTCGTCGATGTCTATCGTCCGACGAAATGGGGAAGCTGGGGCGCGCTGCGGCATCTGGGCGATGAAAACCCGCGCTGGCGGGTGCTGGCGAAGGGCTGCGACGGGTGCTGAGCGTCATCCTCCCCGCGTCGAACGAGGAAGCCTATATCGGCGCCTGTCTGGATGCATTGCTGGCCTCCGACCCGGTGCCGGGCGGGGCCGAGGTGATCGTGGTCTCCAACGGCTCGCGCGATGCGACGGCGGCGGTGGCCCGGCAACGACAGGCGGCTGCGGCTGCGGCGGGCTGGCGGCTGGAGGTGCTCGATCTGGCTGAGGGCGGCAAGCCCAGCGCGCTGAATGCAGGCGATGCGGCGGCGCGGGGGGCACTGCGGGCCTATCTGGATGCCGATGTCATCGTCTCGCCCCCGCTGATGAAGGCGCTGGTTGCGGCGCTTGGGGGGGATCAGCCGCTTTATGCCGGGGGCACGCCGGTCATTCCTAAACCGCGCAGCGAGGTGACCCGCGCCTATGCGCGGTTCTGGCAGCGCCTGCCCTTCAACCGCAGTGCCGCGCCCGGTTACGGCCTGTTTGCGGTGAATGGTGCGGGGCGGGCGCGATGGGCAGAGTTTCCGGCCATCATCTCGGACGACACTTTCGTGCGGCTGCAATTCGCGCCGGGCGAAAGGGTGCAGGTGGCGCCCACATACCTCTGGCCGATGGTCGAAGGCTTTGCCGCGCTGACCCGCGTGCGGCGCCGGCAGGATGCAGGCGTGCGCGAGATTGCGACGCTCTGGCCCGACCTGCCTGCGCGCGAGGGCAAGGCGCGCCTTGGCAAGGCGGCACTGGCGCGGCTGGCCCTGGCCGATCCCGTCGGTTTCGCGGTCTATGCTGCCGTGACGCTCGCGGTGCGGCTGCGCCGTCAATCCGGTGGCTGGACGCGCGGGCGTTAGCCCGTCGCCAGTTGCCAGATCAGCCGCAGCGCCAGCGCGGTGGAGCTGATCACCAGCAGCGGCTTGATGATCCGCGCGCCGATCCGCATGGCGAGCCGCGACCCGAGCCGCGCGCCGGCGATCTGCGCCGCGCCCATCGCCAGCCCCATCGCCCACCAAGGGGCGCCCTGGGCCGCAAAGATCAGCAGCCCGCCGATGTTGGAGGCGAAGTTCAGAAGCTTGGTATGCGCCGTGGCCTTCAGCACGCCATAGCCCGCCAGCAGGACGAAGCCGATCATGTAGAAGGCCCCGGCGCCCGGCCCGATCAGCCCGTCATAAAAGCCGATCAGCGGCACGATGGTGGCCGAGAAGGCCACTGCGGGCATCCGGGCGGTGCGGTCGGCATCGGTCAGCCCCGGTTTCAGCGCGAAGAACAGCGCGATGCCGATCAGGATGACGGGCAGCGCATAGCGCAGCCCCTCGGTCGGCAGGATGCTGACGGCCAGTGCGCCAAGGGCGCCTGCGGCAAAGGCCCCGATCGCGGGGCGGATCTGGTGGCGCGGGTTCACATGGCCCGCGCGGGCGTAGGAAATCGCCGCCGTCGCCGCGCCGAAGGTGCCCTGCACCTTGTTGGTGGACAGCGCCTGCACCGGGCTTGCCCCGGCCAGCAGCAGGGCAGGCAGGGTAATCAGCCCGCCACCCCCTGCAATGCTGTCGACGAAGCCCGCCGCAAAGGCCGCCACGATCAGCATGGCGGCAAGATCATAAGTGACTTCGAACATCACAGGTCGAACCGGCGCGAGACGCGGCCGACGACCTGCCCGCTTTTCAGCGCGTAATCGGGGTCAGTCGCATAATCAACAAAGCCGCGTCGGGCGTAATAGCCAAGCCCCGGCGCATTGTCGGCCCGGATCGTGGCGTTCAGCACCGTTAGTCCCGCCGCGCGGGCGGCGGGCACGGTGGCGGCGAAGAGCGCGACGCCTGCGCCGCAGCGCTGGCGGTCGGGGCTGACGAAGCTGCCGATGTCGCCCCAGCCTTCGGGTAGCGCCGGGTTGTGGCCAACGCATTGAAACCCGATCAGCCCGGCCTCGTCCTCGGCCAGATGGCAGCAGATCGGCTCATCGCCAGCGATGTAGTGGCTTGCCACGGCCTCGGGCGTAAACGGGGTCTCATGCGCCGTGGTGCCGCCGATGGCGATGATCCGGTTCAGCAGATCGGTCATTGCGGGCGCATCGGCGAGGGTGGCAGGACGCACGATCATGCCGCGAAATCCTCGCGCCGGTATCCCTGGATATACAGCAGCGCCGTCAGATCACCGTGGTTGATGCGGATGTCGCATTGTGCCGCGACCGAAGGTTTGGCGTGCAGCGCGACCCCGGCACCTGCCCGGTTCAGCATCGCCAGATCATTGGCGCCATCGCCCACCGCCATCGCCTGTTCCGGCGTGATCCCCATGCGGGCCGAGATCTGTTCCAGCGCCTCAAGCTTCGCGGCCTTACCAAGGATGGGCATGCCCACCTCGCCGGTCAGCGCGCCATCCGTGGCAAGCAGCGTATTGGCGCGGTTTTCGTGGAACCCCAGCGCCTCGGCCACGCGGGTGGTAAAGGCGGTGAAGCCGCCAGAGACGAGCGCCGCATAGGCACCATTGGCGCGCATGGTGGCCAGCAATTCGCGCCCGCCGGGCATGAAGGTGATGCGGTCCGTCCAGACCCGTTCGATCACGTCTTCGGGCAAGCCCTTAAGCAGCCCCACGCGTTCACGCAGCGCAGCCTCGAAATCCAGCTCTCCATTCATCGCGCGGCGGGTGATGTCGGCAACATAAGCGCCCACCCCGGCCTCATCGGCCAGTTCGTCGATGCATTCCTGCTGGATCATGGTCGAATCCATATCCGCCAGCAGCAGGGCCTTGCGCCGCCCTTCGGCCGGTTGCACCACAAGGTCGATGCCTTGTTCCTGCAACTGCTCCCACACCTGCCAGCGGTCAGCGGGCATCGCCTCCAGCGCGAATTCCGCCGCTGCGCCGGGATCGAGCCAGAGCGTTTCCCCGCCATTCCAGGCGGCGCGCAGGGTTTCGACGGTGGCGCGCTCCAGCGTCGGACGGTCAGGGCAGGTCAGCAGCGTGGCGATGAACATGGGGTCTCCGGTCGGTCGCAATCGCGGGTTGCCTTGCCGCATATGCCAAATCCGCCGTCCATGCCAGCCCGTCAGCGCTGCGACAGGTAACGTTCGAAGGCTCGCAGGGTGCTGTCCGAGACGTGATGTTCGATCCCTTCGGCATCGAGTTCGGCGGTTTCCTCGGGCACGCCGACGGCCACCAGCAGGGCCACCACGGTGCGATGCCGTGCGCGCACCTTTTCGGCCAGCGTGCCGCCCGCTTCGGTCAGGAACACGCCGCGATAGGGGCGGGAGATCGCCAGCCCCTCGCGTTTCAGCCGCGCTACCGCCTTGGTTGCGGTGGGCTGGGCCACGCCCATCCGTTCGGCGATATCGGCCACGCGGGCCTCGCCCATTTCGGCCATCAGATCGCCGATCATCTCGACGTAATCCTCCAGCAGCGCGACCGACTGCACCTCGCGCGCCCGCAGAAAACGGTCTGCCTGTTCGCGGGCCGGGCTGGGTGCTTGGGGGATATCCTCGGTCAACAGGGGGCTCCGGCGGCAATCTTCGGGGAAAACCTTATAGCCAAGGCTGTGCTTTCGGGCCAGCCTTTTCAGGGCGGAAAGCCACTTGCACGAATTATAGCCTAAGCTATATCTTGACCCGCAGGCTAATTCGGGGCGCGCGGCAATGACTTCTTATTCGGATCGGACGCGGCACGGCATGTCGGCGGTTCTGGCTGGCGAACGGCGGGGGATTCGCGGCAAACTGCTTTTCGCAGGGCCCGCCATTATTGCCTCTGTTGCCTACATGGACCCGGGCAATTACGCGACGAACATTCAGGCAGGCGCGGGCTATGGCTATACCCTGCTGTGGGTGGTGCTGCTGGCCAACCTGATTGCCATGCTGTTTCAGGCGCTGTCCGCGCGCCTCGGCATCGTGACCGGCAAGAATCTGGCCGAGCTGTCACGGGACAATTTCCCGAAACCTGTGGTCTGGATCATGTGGGCGATCAGCGAGATCGCCGCCATGGCCACCGACCTTGCCGAGTTTCTGGGCGGCGCAATTGGCCTTGCACTGCTGTTCAACCTGCCGCTGATCGTGGGCATGGCGATCACGGCGGTCATCACCTACGGCATTCTGCTGTTTGAGCGGCAGGGCTTCCGCCCGATGGAGCTGATCATCGGGGCGATGGTCGGCATGATCGGCCTTTGCTATCTGGCCGAAATGCTGATCGCCCCGGTCGACTGGGGCGCGGCGGCGGGTGGCATGTTCAGCCCGGCACTGCCCGACCAGACCGCGCTGATGATTGCAGTTGGGATCATCGGTGCCACGGTCATGCCGCATGCGATCTATCTGCATTCAGGGCTGACGCAGGGCCGCGCCGCCGTGCGCAGCGAGGCGGAGCGCCGCAAGGTCTTGCGCTTTTCCAATGTCGAGGTTGTGCTGGCGCTGGCCGTGGCCGGGATGGTCAACATGGCCATGGTGATGATGGCGGCCAGTGCCTTCCATCAGGGCTATGCCGAGGTGGCCGAGATCGAGACTGCCTATCACACGCTCACGCCGCTGCTGGGCGCGGCGGCGGCAGGGATCTTTCTTGCCTCGCTGATCGCCTCGGGGATTTCCAGCTCGGTTGTGGGCACGATGGCGGGTCAGCTTATCATGCAGGGCTTCCTGCACATCCGGGTGCCAATCTGGCTGCGGCGGCTGGTGACCATGGTTCCGGCCTTTGCCGTGGTGGCCGCCGGGGTGAATGCGACGCAGGCACTGGTGATGAGCCAGGTGATCCTCAGCATCGCGCTGCCGGTGCCGATGATCGCGCTGATCATCTTCACCTCGCGCCGCGATATCATGGGCGATTTTGCCACCGGCCTTCTGGTGCGGCTGCTGGCGATCATCGGTGCGGTGGTGGTGCTGGGGCTGAACTTCGTTCTGCTCGCCGGGGCGGCGGGGATGGACCTGCCGATCTGACCCTTTCGGAGCTGCGAGGGGGCGGGCAGAGGCATTTGCCCCGCCCGCCACTTCCGTTACCGCGCGTCGTCGGTGTCGCCGCTGCGGATGACCTGTTCATCCTCTTTCAACTCCAGCCACATCGCGTTCATCACCGCGAAGATGGCCGCCAGCGGCAGGCCGAGCATCCAGGCGAAATACCACATGGTCGCTTCCTTTCAGTAAACGGAATGGCTGTTTTCGGTCACGTCCTTCGCCGTCACCTTGCCCCAGAGCACCCGGTAAACCCAGGCGGTATAGGCAAGGATCAGCGGCATGAAGATCACCGTGACCACCAGCATGATGAACAGCGTGAGATGCGAGGACGAGCTGTTCCAGACGGTCAGCGATGAACGCGGGTCGCTGGAGGAGGGCATGATGAAGGGAAACATCGTCAGCCCGACCGAAGAGATCACGCCGAGGATTGCCAGCTTGGAAAACAGCAGCGTCGTGATTTCACGTCCCGCCCGCAGCCCCGCGAAGGTCAGCAAGCCCCCGAGGATGCCCAGCACGGGCGCTATGGCGATCCACGGTCGGTCGGCATAGGCGGAAAGCCAGCTTGCCGTGCGCTCCACCTGAAAATACAGCGGGTTGGAAGGGCCATCGGCCACCACCTCGCCGACGATCCGGTAACCGCTGATACCATAGGCCAGCCAGATGCCTGCCAGCGCATAGGTTGCCACCGCCACGAGCGCGGCGATGGACCCATAGGCGCGGGCGCGTTTCTGCACCTCGCCCGTCGTCTTCACCGTCAGCCAGGCGCCGCCATGCATCACCAGCATCGACAGCGACACCACCCCCGCCAGCAAGGAGAACGGGTCCAGCAGGCCGATGAACTTGGCATACCACGCGCCTTCGTAGATCGTGTGCAGGTCATCGGTGAAATGGAACGGTACGCCCTGGATCACATTGCCAACCGCCACACCGAACAGCAGCGCCGGGGCCGCGCCCGAGACGAACAAGGCCCAGTCCCAGCGGTTGCGCCAGCTGTAGCCATCGCGTTTGGAGCGGTATTTGAACGCGACAGGCCGCACGATGAAACAGGCCAGCACCGCGAACATGGCAAGGTAGAAGCCAGAGAAGCTGACCGCGTAAAGCGGTGGCCAGGCGGCGAAGATTGCGCCACCGCCAAGGATGAACCAGACCTGATTGCCCTCCCACACCGGGCCGACGGTGTTGATGACGATGCGGCGCTCGACATCGGTCTGGGCGGTGAAGGGCAAAAGCGCCCCCACCCCCATGTCGAAGCCATCAGTCAGCGCGAAGCCGATCAGCAGGACGCCCAGCAGGCCCCACCAGATCACACGCAGCAGATCATAGCTGATAAGTTCATGCAGAATCATGGCTTTCACTCCGCAGGTTGGGCGATGGCATCGGCATTGCGGCGCCCGGCCAGCCGGTTATAGTGGCGCGCCACCCAGGCCTCGGTTTCCGCGACATCCTGAAACGGACCCTTGCGGATGTATTTCAGCATCAGGCCCATCTCGATGATGAACAGCACGGTGTAGAACAGCACGAACCCGGCCAGCGTCAGCGCGACTTCGGTCATCGACAGCGCGCTGACCGACATGGCGGTGGGCAGCACCCCGTCCACCGTCCAGGGCTGCCGGCCAAACTCGGCGACGAACCAGCCCATTTCGGCGGCAATCCAAGGTGCCGGGATCATCCAGACCGCAACATGCAGCGCCCAGCGCGGATACTGCATCTGCCGGAACGAAGCGCGCCAGAAGAAATAGGCCATGGTCCCGATGAAGCCGAAGCCCAGAACCACCATGATGCGGAAGGCCCAGAACAGCGGCCAGACCGTCGGCACGGTGTCGCCTGCGGCGGCCTGGATCTGCGCGTCGCTCGCCTGACGCGGGTCGTCGATGTATTTCTTCAGCAGGAAGGCAAAGCCCAGATCGGCGGAATGATCTTCGAAGGTCTGCATCACCTCGGGCGGCGTGGCATCGCGTTCGGCGCGCACGGTCATCAGCGCGTCATAGGCGATCAGGCCCGACCGGATACGCGTTTCCGCCTGCGCGACCAGATCGCTGATCCCCGGAATCTGCATGGTCAGCGACCGGGTGCCGATCAGCCCCATCACATAGGGCACATGGATGGCATAATGCGTCTCTCGTGCTGCCTGATCGGGGAAACCGAAGGCAGTGAAAGGTGCGGGCGCGGGCTCGGTCTCCCACATCGCCTCGATGGCGGCCATCTTCATCTTCTGGTTCAGCGAGGTGTCATAGCCCGACTCGTCCCCCAGCAGCACCACCGAGAAGGCCGAGGCCAGCCCGAAGGCCGAAGCCACGGTGATCGAGCGGCGTGCCAGTTCCGCATGACGCCCACGCAGCAGATACCAGGCCGAAACACCGATCACGAAGACCGAGGCCGTCACATAGCCGGCGCTGACAGTGTGGACGAATTTCGCCTGCGCCACCTCGTTGAACAGCACTGCGAAGAAATCCGTCATCTCCATCCGCATGGTCATCGGGTTGAACTCAGCCCCGACCGGATTCTGCATCCAGCCATTCGCGATCAGGATCCAAAGTGCGGAAAAGTTGGAGCCGATGGCGACCAGCCAGGCGACGACCAGATGCTGCACCTTGCTCAGCTTGTCCCAGCCGAAGAAGAACAACCCGACGAAGGTGGCCTCGAGGAAGAAGGCCATCAGCCCTTCAATGGCCAAGGGGGCGCCGAAAATGTCGCCGACGTAATGCGAGTAATAGCTCCAGTTCATGCCGAACTGGAATTCCATGGTGATGCCGGTGGCGACGCCAAGGGCAAAATTGATGCCGAACAGCATGCCCCAGAACTTCGTCATCTGTCGCCAGATGGGGCGGTTGGTCATCACATAGACGGTTTCCATGATGGCGACGAGGATCGACAGGCCCAGCGTCAATGGCACGAAAAGAAAGTGATACATGGCCGTCATAGCAAATTGCAGGCGTGACAGCTCGACGATGCCGAATTCCATGTCCAGCACTCCGGTTCAGGGATGGGAAGGCGCGGGGATACGCATTCCTGATATTGAATGTATTTAACCGCTCAGATCGGGGCGGCCTTGATCTGTATCAATAACTCGTATCACTGCCTCCAGTTAATGAACTGTGACGTTTCGTAGCGTTTGTGCAGTTTCGGTCTCGCGATGCGATGCCAGCAGGATTGCGGCCTGCGGCAGATGCGCGCGGAGGCCGCTCAGGACGCGGTTTGCGGTATCAGGGTCCAGCCCTTCGGTCGGTTCGTCCAGCAAAAGGATGGCCGGGCGGCGCAGCAGGGCACGGGCCAGTACCAGCCGCCGCGCCTCGCCCCCTGACAGACCACTGCCGCCGCTGCCCAGACGCAGATCCAGCCCGCCGCGCGCCCGGATCGTTTCCGTCAGCGCGGTTGCCTCCAGAGCCTGCCACAACTCGGCCTCGGCCGCGTCAGGGGCAGCGAGGCGCAGCGCCTCGGCCACGGTCCCGCCCATCAGGCCCGCGCGTTGTGGCACCAGTGTCAACAGATCGCGCAATGCGGGTTCATCCCAATCCGCCAGCGCGCGACCGGCGAGGGTGATCTGGCCGGACAGTGGCGGGTGCAGGCCCGCCAGCGCCAGCAGGACGGTGGATTTGCCCGCGCCGCTGGGGCCGGTCAGCGCCACGGTCTCGCCTGGCGCGACGGAAAAGCTCAGCGGCGGGGTCAGCGGCTGGTTGTCGCCGGGGCGGGCGAGGCAAAGGTCATGCACCCGAATACCGCCCGATCCTGTGTAGGTGCCCATGCTGGCGACGGGCAGTGCAACACTCAGCCCGCCCCGGACGCGCCGCGCTGCATCTGCCATCCGGCCAAGATCGGCGACTGCCCGCCGCAGGGGTATCAGCGTCTCGGCCAGCGCCAGCGCGGCAAAGACCCCCAGCGCCGCCAGCGCTGGGCTGAGCCGTCCCTGCTGGGTCAGGGTCAGGCCCAGCCAGAGCGCACCACCGGCCGACAGGCTGGTCAGTGCAACAAGGGCTGCCCCCGCCCGCCGGTCCAGTCGGTCGAGCTGGTTTTGCATATTACGGCGGCGGATCTCGGCCTTGCGGGTTGCGGCAAGCTGATGTTCCAGATGGCCATAGACCGCCAGATCATCGCGGCTGCGGATCAGGTCAATCAGCCGCGTACGAAAAGCCTGCGCCGCAGCCTCGGCGCGGCGCGAGGGGCGCAGCGTTCGCCGCCCCGTTCGCCACAGCACCAGCGCCGCGCCGGTGATTGAAACGGCGGCCAGCCAGAGTGCGACCTGCCAACCGGCCAGAAACCACAGAACCCCGAAGGCCAGAATCTGCGTCAGCCCCCCGGCCAGAACCGGCAGCGCCAGCCGCAGGGGCAGCCCGTCCAGCGTGTCGATATCGGCGGTCAGCCGGTTCAGCACCTCGGCGCCGCGCAGCCGGATCAGCCTTTGCCAGGGTGCGGCCAGGTGGCCAGCCATCAGGCGCAGCCGCAGGCTTTCCAGCGCACGCAGTGTGGCGTCATGGGTGGCCAGCCGCTCGCCATATCGCGCAGCGGCACGGCCCAGCGCCAGAAAGCGCACCATGGCCGAGGGGCGGAAGACGTCAAACGTGGCCCCCACCCCGGCCAGACCGGCTGCGGCAGCGGCGGTGATGAACCAGCCCGAAAGACCCAGCAGCGCCACGCCCATCGCCAGCACCAGCACTGACAATGCCGCGCCGCGCAGCAGGGCGGTGCGCTGGTCCCGCAGCATCAGGCGCAGGATCTGCCAAAGCGCGCTCATGTGGCGCCTCCGATATGGATGATGCGGTCCATGCGTGCAGCAAGTGCAGGGTCATGGGTGGCGATGACCAGTGTCGCACCTCTTGCACGCTGGGACAGCAGGCCCTCGGTGACAGCACGCGCGGTTTCCGCATCCAGATCTGCAGTCGGCTCGTCAGCGAGGATCACATCAGGCGTGGTCAGCAGGGCGCGGGCCAGCGACAGGCGCCGCGCCTCGCCGCCCGACAGGCCGCTCCCGGTTTCGCCCGGCCGCGTGCGCAGGCGCGGGGTGAGATGGCCAGCCGCTGCGGCTTCCATGGCCGCCCCAAGATCGCCCTCGCGGCCCAGCCGCAGGCTGGCGTCAAGGGTGGCGCCCGGGAAATGCACGCGCTGCGGCATCCAGCCGATGCGCGCGCGCCAGCCATCGGCGGTCGCGGCGTCGAGCTTCTGCCCGCCCGCCACGCGCACCTCGCCCGGTGCTGCGGTGGCCAGCCCGGCCATCAGCCGCAGGGCACTGGTTTTCCCGGCCCCGGAAGGGCCGACCAGCGCCACCGCCTCGCCCGCCGCGATCCTGATATCGGGCAGGCAGGCGCCGGAAGGCAGGTGGCAGCCAGTCAGGCTCAGATCGGCCGGGCCGGGCAGTGGCTCGGCACGCCCCCCTGCGCCGGGACGATCCGGGCCGGGGGCGGCCTGCCACTGGTCCAATTCGTCCCGCAGGGCATCTGCGGCGGCCCGGTCGTGCCAGGCGGCGGCCAGATCGCGGAGCGGCTGATAGAACTCGGGTGCCAGGAGCAGCAGGAACATGCCCTGCGCCGGGGTCAGCGGCGTGCCCCATGTGCCGAAATCCAGCAGGCCAAGCAGCGAAAACCCGACATAGACCGCCATCATCGCCACGCCGATGGCAGCGAACAGTTCCAGCACGGTCGAAGACAGGAAGGCGAGCCGCAGCACCGCCATGCTGCGCTGGCGCAGGGTAGCGGCCTCGCTGGCGAAGCCCTCTGCCACCTGCGGCCCCGCCCCCAGCAACCGGATGTCGGCCAGCGCCGACAGGCGTTCCACCAACAGGTCGTTCAGAGTCCCGATCCCTGCAAGCTGGCGGGCGCTGGCCTCTTTCGCGGCCATGCCGACCAGCGCCATGAACAGCGGGATCAGCGGGCCGGTGATCAGCAGGATCAGTCCTGCCGCCCAGGACTGGCCGAAGCTCAGCACCAGCAGGATGGGCGGCACGATCGCGACACGGGCGCGGGCAGGGCCATACCGCATCAGCCAGGGCGCCAGCATCGCCAGCTTCTCGCCGGCCAGCGCGGCGACCGAGCCGGGCCCGCCAAAGGCCGTCTCGGTGGCGCGGGCCGCCTCGGCGCACAGAATGCGGTCGCGCAGGCCGCTGATGATGGTTTCGGCAGCCCCTTGCGCCAGCCGTTCTGCCCAGAGGCCCAGGGCCATGCGGAGCAGACCGAGGCAGACAAATCCCAGCGCCACGGGCAGCGGCGGCACCGGCAGATCTGCCACCAACCTGCCGATGGACCATGCCAGCAGAGCAGCCTGCACCGGCCAGACCAGCGCGGCCCCCGCCGATATGGCGGCAGCCAGTCGCAGGCGCCGCCGTTCTGGCGCCATCGCCTGTGCGAGCATCCCGCTTCGGCTGTCCGGCTGCATCCCTTCATCCTCAAGTCACAGGGCGGATACCAGTTATCTGCCCGCCGTCTGATCTGGATCAGATACAAGGACGGGCTTTCGTGGCACATGCGGTAAAGTCGCCCATGCAACAGGACTTTCATGCGTCTGACAACCCGAACCAACCTTGCTACCCGCGTGCTGATGTTCTGCGCCGTGAACGAGGGCCGCACCGTCCGTACCGCCGAAATCGCCGAACGCTGCAATGCCTCGGTCAATCATCTGTTGCAGGTGGTGAACCTGCTTCAGGCGGGCGGGTATGTCGAAACGCTGCGCGGGCGCGCGGGCGGCTTGCGGCTCGCACGGTCGATGGAGGCAATTTCGGTGGGCGAGGTGTTTCGCAGTTTTGAAAGTGGCGTGCCCTTCGCGGAATGCTTCGATCCGGACAGCAATACCTGCCCGCTGACCGCCACTTGCCGGTTGCGCAATTACCTGACCCGCGCGCTGGAGGCGTTCTTCCACGAACTGGACATGGTGACGCTGGCCGATCTGGTGAAGGGCAACTGCGGTTTGAACAGATTGCTGGAGATGAGCCCGGCGCGGGGTTTGACCTGTCCGCGCGACGATGCTCTGGCCTGACGCTCAGCTCGCCGTGTGCAGCAGGGCCAGACCCGCGAGGATGCAGGCTTCCTCGGGCAGGGTTTCGGCCTGAACGCCCTCGGCTGCCAGAGCCAGACGATAGGGCTCAGAGCGTTCCCCGGCCAGAACCACGCGTTGGCCCAGCCAATAGGGGCGTGCCGCGGTCAGTTCGGCGCCAATAAACAACCCTGTGGCCCGCGAGCGGAGTGTCGTTGCTGACAGACCCGAGAGGAGGCTTTCTGCCCTCAGGCTGGCAATCTGGGCGGCCAGCCGCTCGGGCCGCGCGCGCGTGGTGGCAAGGGCCTCCGTAAAAGCGGCGGTTTCCAGTGGCCCGCCGATATCCCCGGTCAGCGCAGCCAGCAGGCTGCCAGTCGCGAAGCTTTGAAAACTGACGACCTCGCCCGCGCTCAGATGCGCCCAGACTGTCGTGAGACCGGGCAGGCAGATCACCCCGTCGAAGTCGCCCAGCACCCGCAGCGCCCCTGCAATTCGCACCTCGGCACCCTGTGTCAGATCGGCGGGGCGATCCTGTCGCAGGCCGGGCACAAGCCGCAGGCTCAGGCGGGAATCGTCCGAGGGCACAGGTACAGCGGTCGCGACCGGGGTGCAGGGCACGATGCGCAGGGCAGTGACGGGGGCAAGGCCGCTGGCAATGACCTCGATCTGCCGTCCTTCGGTCAGCCAAGGTGCGGCCAGCGCGTGCAGGGTTGCCAGAGGGTCGGCCCCGACCGGGGCCTCTGCGCGGGCAAAAATCCCCTCTGACCCCATGGCCCAGAGGCGCAGGTGGTCTGCCGTACAGTCGGCGGCGATCCATTCGGGGGTCATGCCTTGGCCTTTCGCATTGCGGTTCCGGCCATGTATCAATCGCGGAACAGCGCGGCCAGACGCTCGCGCCCGATGGCACGACAGATCTTGCCGCGCGGCTTGATCGTCGGCACGTCTTCGCCGGCAACCATGGCATTGACCACGGCCTCGTCCACCGCCTCGACCGCTGCCAGATAGATCGGGTCCAGATGGTCCGGGTTCAGTTCCGTCACTTGGCGCAACAGCTTGGCACGCTCGGCCATCGGCTGCGGATTGGCTGTAGTGAAGGCGAGGAAGATGTCGCCCGAACTGTTGCCCCCCGGCGTGCCGGTGCGCCCGATGCCGATGGCCGCGCGTTTCGCCAGCGCGCGCAGGGAAAGCGGCGACAGCGGCGCGTCGGTGGCAAGGATCACGATGATCGAGCCGGTTTCGCGCGGCAGCAGCCGGTCCCCGGTCAGCATCTGCCCGACCGGCTTGCCGAGGATGGTCAGCCAGGGCCGGATGCCGAAATTCGCCTGCACCAGCGCGGCCACCGTCCATTCCCCACCCAGATCGACCCGGCGCGAGGCGGTGCCGGTGCCGCCCTTGAACTCATAGGCGATCATGCCGTTGCCGCCGCCGGTCGAGCCTTCGGCCACCGCGCCCGTGCCCGCCGCGTCCAGCGCGGCGCGGGCATGGTCGGGCGTCACGCTCAGTCGGGTGATGTCATTCAGGATACCGTCATAGGTTTCCGCCACCACCGGCATGGCCCAGGCGACCCCGGCGAAATGGTCGGCATAGGTGTCGATCATCCATTGTACGGCGCCGGTGTGGCAGGCTCCGATGGCATGGGTATTGGAAATCATCACCGGACCGAGGAAATAGCCCGCATCGTCGATCCAGTGGGTGCCCGTCATCTCGCCATTGCCGTTCAGTGCATAATGACCGGCGGTGACGGGGATCGGCGTGGTGCCCTTGCCGCGTGGCAGAATGGCGGTGACGCCGGTGCGCAAGTCGCGGGTGGGATCGGTCAGCGTGCAGAAGCCGACCTCCACCCCCGGCACATCGGTGATGGCATTCAGCGGGCCGGGCGTGCCGGGGAACGGCAGGCCAAGGTCGCGGGCGCGGGGTGGTCGGGTCATCGGGTCACTTCTCCGGGGAATGGGATGCGGGGGTCCGCAGGGTGTAAAGCGGCAGGGGGCCAAAGCTGCGGATGTCGGCTTCGCCCAGAGGGCGCACGGTCTCGGGGCAGCGGCGGGCCAGTTCGGGGCCGATGCAGCAGGCGGTGCCGAAGCGCTTGTTTGCCTCTTGCAGGCGGGCGGCAAGGTTCACCGCTGCGCCATGGGCAGTATAGTCGATGCGCCCGCCATGGCCCACATCGCCCAGCACCGCCGGGCCGGTTTCCAGCCCGATCCGGGTGCGGCCGAAACCACCATGGGCGGTGCGAAACCGTTCTGTCGCCGCCATCAGATCGGCGGCGCAGGCCAGCGCCGCAGCTTCATGCCCCGGTTGGTCCAGTGGCGCGTTGAACAGCGCATGTACGGAATCGCCCACCAGCTTGTCGATCATGCCGCCGTGTTTCAGCACGATGCCGCAGGTCACCGCAAAATAGGCATCCAGCAGGGCGACCATCTCGCGCGGGCCCATTTCGGCGGTGGCGATGCTGAAGCCTTCGATGTCGGTGAACAGGGCGGTAACCTCGCGCAGCTCGCCCTCCAGCCGCATCAGGCCGGGGTCAGCGGCGATGCGGGAAACCAGCGCGGGCGGAACAAGCTGCGCCATGCGGGCGCGCAGGGCACGCTCGGCCCGGCTGGCCAGCGCGGCGCGGGAGAGCAGCGCCAGCGCCAGCGCCCCGAAGGCGGCCAACAGCGGCGAAACGGGATCAAGCAGCAGGCCGCTGCTGCGCCACAGCAGCATGACGGACCCGGCCCAGAGCAGGCCGCCCGCTGCCAGGATGAGGCTGGCGCCCACGGGCGGCAGGGTGGCCAGCAGCCAAAGCCCGGCCAGACCCAGCACCAGCACCGCCAGCGCCTCGGCGGCCTTGCCCCAGTCGGGGCGCCAGGGCAGGTGCCCGGCAAGAATCTGTTCGGTCATATCGGCCATGATCTGCACCGAGGGCGCGACCGGACTCGCCGCCGTGGGACGCAGGCCACCCGCCTCGGGCAGGCTGGAGCCGACAAGGATCAGCGCATCCTCCGGCAGCCGGAACTCGCCCGAAAGCACGCCTGCTGCGGGCAGCGTGCGGCCAATCCAGTGATCGGGAGCGGAGGGGACAAAGCGCATCATGCCGCCGGAGACGGGCAGCAGGGTCTTGTCCAGCCGCAGTGCGCTTGCGGTAAGCAGCGGGCCGGATTCGTCGTGTGCCAGCCGGGCCAGTGCGACCGGGAGTGACGGATAGGCCATTCCGGCGACAGAGACCGCCGCAGGCAGGCGCCGCACAGCAGCGTCGCCGTCGCCAGGAAGGGCCACGCTGGCCACGGTGGTCGCGGCTGCGGTGAAGGCAGGGCAGGGTGTCTCGGCCCCGGCTGCGGACCAGAGCGCGATGCCCTCGGCGACGGCCAGATTATCGGGTGGCAGGGCGCCACCGGGTGTGGCGGCCAGCAGAAATCCCAGCACGGAACGCGCCTGCGCGAAGCCATGCGCCAGCGCGGCATTCACCGGGCGGTCGCAGGCACCGGAAAAGACGATATCGAAGCCGGTCGCCTGCGGTTTCGCCGCCACGATCCGCGCCACCAGCCGCGCGGTGGCGGTGCGATCCCAGGGCTGCCCCAGATCATCGGTGGCGCCGATGTCGATGACCGTCACAGGCTGCGCCGGGGTGGCGGGCGGCAGGGTCAGCATCAGGCGGTCAAAAATCCTTTCCTGCCACAGGGCAAGCCAGGGGGGCGAAAGCACCAGCAAGGCCGCGACGGCGAGGCAGGCCGCAAGAACCGCCGCAGACCAGAGGTTGCGCGACAAGGCTCAGCCCTCCGGCTCTGCCAGAAGGGCAAGGGCGGCGGTGCGACAGTGCCAGACGCCGCCGTCGCGGCTGAGCGCCCCTGCCGCCTGCAAGGCCATCAGCGCGCGGTTCACCTTGGGGCGGCTGGCGCCCAGAACGGCGGCAAGCTCGGTCTGGCTGATCTCCAGCCGCAGGGGGGCCTCGGGCGGCGGGGCCTCGCCATGGATCTGGTGCAAAGTGAACAGAAGGAACCGCGCCAGACGCGCTTCAAGCTGGTAAAGCGCAATGCCTTCCAGCTGATCCGTGGTCTCGCGCAGACGGCGGCAGAAGTAGCGCGCGGCTGCCATGCCAAGGGCGGGATGTGCCTCTGCCAGTTCGGCGAAACGCGCGCGCTCCAGCAGCCAGCCTTCCGTCGTAGCGACGGCGGTAGCATCGGCAGAGCGGGGCTCGCCGTCGATCAGGGCAAATTCACCCAGGGTATCGCCCGCCTCGGCATGGCGCAGGATCAGTTCGCGCCCCTGCGGGGTCAGCAGCGTCAGCTTCACCCGGCCATCCGCCAGTGCCAGCATCCACTCCCCCGGCTCGCCACGCTGAAACAGCACCTCGCCGGACTGCCAGCGGCGGCGGCGAGCAGTGGCGGCCAGCGCCGCCAGTGCCTCGGCTGGCAGGCCCGAGAACATTTCGAAAGACCGCCAGAATGCGGGGCGGGGCAAAGGAGGTTCCATCGCGGTCTCCGGGCATCGGTTGTCCCATGCTGCGCCGATCCGCCGGGCTTGGGCAAGCCTGTTCCGCCGGGAACAGCGCAGGCGACCGCCCTGCGCCAATGTGATCGCAGCAAGTAACCCGGCACGATGGAGAAACGATCATGGCCGACATCATTGGCAACGACCTTTCGAACTTCCTGGACGACCGCTTCACCCTTGGCATTCCCGGCTTCCGCACTGACAAGATTTCGGCGCTGGGCGGCAATGACCGCATCCTGATCACCGATGGCGATGACACCGTTTTCGCGGGCAGCGGCAACGATGTCATCGAGGATGGCAGCGGCGTGATCGGCGGTTCGGGCAACGACTCGATCCTTGGTGAGGCGGGCAATGATACGATCCGCGCGGGCGAGGGACGCGACACCATCGACGGCGGCACCGATATCGACCTGGTGGATTACACCGCCTCTACCGCTGCTGTGAACGTGAACCTGACCCGCACCGGTGTGCAATCCGGCGGCTTTGCCGAAGGGGATGTGCTGCGCAATATCGAGAACCTCACCGGCTCGCGGCACAATGACATCCTCGCGGGGAATAACGGGGTGAACGTGATCCTGAGCGGCGATGGACGCGACAGGGTTTCGGGGGCCGGGGGCAATGACACGCTGGACGGCGGCACCGGCAATGACACGATCTTTGGTGGCGCTGACCGTGACCGGCTGATCGGTGACAGCGGGGACGACAGCCTGATGGGGGACAGCGGCACCGACGTCCTGTTCGGGGGAACCGGCCGGGATACGATGTATGGCGGCACAGAGAATGACGTTCTCTATGGCGGTTCGGAAAATGATCTGCTGGATGGTGGCGATGGCGATGGCGATGACCAGATCATCGGCGACAGCGGCCGTGACGTGATCTTCGGCGGTTTCGGCAATGACACCATCTCGGGCGGCACCGACAATGACACCATTCAGGGGGGCGGCGGCAATGACCGGATCGACGCGGGCACCGGCGATGATCTGGTGCGGGCCGACAACCGGAGCGACGCCGATTTCATCAATGGTGGCGTGGGCACCGATACCATCGACTTCACCGGCCTGACCCAGTTCTTCACCCTTGCGGGGGCGATCAACACGATCAACGTGAACGGGCGCTTCGCCAATACCCAGTACACTGGGTTTGAAAATGTCATCGGCACCGGCAATGCAGATGCGATCACCGGCGACAGCCAGAACAATGTTCTGGACGGCGGCAACGGGAATGACCGGCTGACCGGCGCAGGCGGGGCCGATACCCTGCGTGGTGGGGAGGGAAATGACGTTCAGGATGGCGGCGAGGGCGCTGACCTGCTGCTGGGTGGCAATGGCAACGATCAGCTGCGGGGCGGCACCGAAAACGACCGTCTGTTCGGCGAGGCCGGTGCGGATCGGCTGGATGGCGGTGCGGGCAACGATACGCTGGTCGGTGGCAGCGAGAATGACACGCTGTCCGGTGGGGACGGCATCGACCGCCTGCAAGGCGATGCCGGGGATGACACGCTGTCCGGTGGCGCCGAGAATGATGTGATCTCGGGTGGGGAGGGCCGCGACACCCTGACCGGCGGTCTGGGGGGCGATGTTCTGACCGGGGGCGCGGGGGCGGATCGGTTTGTCTTCGACTTCACAGCAGAATCGCCGAATACGCCCGGCGGGTTCGACCGTATCACCGACTTCAGCGATGCCGAGGATCTGATCTATCTGGGCCGGATCGACACCAATCCGGCACTGGCGGGCGATCAGGGCTTTGCCTTCGTGCAGTTCGGCAGCGGTGCGGGCACGGTGCGCAGCTTCGTGCAGGACGGCAATACTTTCGTGGAGGCGCATGTGGATGGTGACGGCGTGGCCGATCTGGTGATCCGCCTCGACGGCATCCACGAACTGACAGCAGCCAATTTCTTCCTCTGATCCCCTCGGAGGATGGGCTGCCGCCCCCGGCCTGCGGGCCGGGGGTTCGGCGTTTCAATCCTGATATCCCGGCCCCAGCGCCGCCCGCAGCGTATCGCGCGGGGTCAGGCCGAACCGCAGGCGATAGCTTTCGGCAAAGCGGCCGAAATGCGCGAACCCCCAGCGCAGCGCCACATCGGTGACACGGGCTCCGGGCGCAGCGGCAATCAGATCGGCATGCGCGCGCGTCAGCCGCCGGTCTCGCCAGAAGGCCAGCGGCGTGGTGCCGCGATACTGGCGGAAGGCGAGTTGCAGGTTGCGCGCGCTGGTCCCCGCGGCCTCGGCCACATCCTCGAGCGTGATCGGCTGATCCAGATGCGCCTCGATGAAGCTCTCGGCCAGCCTCAGGTGGCGGGGGCGCGGCGCGGAACGGCTGCGGCCCAGATGCGCGGCATAATCGTGGCGATGCGCATCCAGCAGGCCGGAAAGCAGCGTTTCCTCCAGTTGTCGCCCCATCAGCCCGGTCAGGGGCGCCGCGCCGTCATCCGCCTCTGCCACCAGCCACAGCACCAGCCGCCGCAGCGCCGCCCCCGCCCCGCTGCGCAGATCAAGCGCACCCTGAAAGGTGACTGGCGCCGATGCGGGGGCGCCAAGCTGGCGCGACAGATGCGACTGCATCGCCGCCCGGTCGATGCGCAACAGGACCTGCCGGGTGCCTTCCTCCCAGATCATCGTGGTTTCCCGATGGGGGTTCAGCACCGCCGCGCGGCCCGGGTCGCTGGTGTAGCGATCGCCGCCGTTGACGATGGACGCCCCGCCACACAGCGGGATCTGCACCAGATAGAAATCGCGCAGCGCGCCCGGCGCGATCATCGTCTTGGCGCCATATTCGATGTAGTTCAGCGACAGCTTCTCGCCCGGCAGATGGTGCTGGCGGGCATGGAACCTGCCGCGCACGGTATCGAGCCGATGCGGGCAGAACACGCGCGCAACCTTGTCCCGCGCCTCGTCCAGATCGCGGCTTTCGAACAAGAGATGCGCGGCCAGCGGCCGCGGCGCATGGTCCAGCATCCAGGTGCCCTCCATGGTGAAGCGTAACACGCTTTGGGTGCCTGCGCGCAGCATTCCCATCGATTTTTTCGTTTTGCGGATAGTCCGCGCTTTTGGCGGATAGCGGGCGCGGGCGCGCTGCCGGAGGCTGCTTCAAATTCAAAACAAACAGGGAGACGACCATGCGCGGATTGCAGGGAAAGACGGCCATCGTTCCAGGGGGTGCCACGAAGATCGGGCAGGCCGTGGTCGAACGTCTGCGCGCCGAGGGCTGCCGGGTGATGGTGGCCGATCTGGCGGACGGCGGAGCCGAGGCTGCGGACCTGGGCTATTGCCGCTGCGATCTGCGCAGCGATGCCGATATTGCAGCGCTGGTTGCGGCAACGAAGGAACGGTTTGGCCGTATCGACTTTCTGGTGAATGTCGCCTGCTCCTATCTGGATAACGGCGCCGCCAGCCCGCGTGCCGAATGGCTTGAGGCGCTGGATGTGAACATCGTGGGGTCCGTCATGCTGATGCAGGCGGCGCGCGGGGAACTGGCGCGCAACAGGGGGGCCATCGTCAATTTCGGGTCAATCTCGTCGCGGGTGGCGCAGACCGGGCGTTGGCTTTACCCGGTGTCGAAGGCGGCCATCCTGCAACTGACCCGCAATCAGGCGATGGATCTGGCGCCCGAGGGCATCCGCGTCAACGCGGTGTCGCCCGGCTGGACCTGGTCCAATATCATGGATCAGCTGACCGGCGGCGACCGCGCCAAGACCGACCGCGTGGCCGCGCCCTTCCATATGCTTGGCCGCACCGGCGATCCCGAGGAAGTGGCCAGCGCCGTGGCTTTCCTTCTGTCGGACGAGGCGAGCTTCATCACCGGCACCGACATCTGCGTGGACGGTGGCTATACCGCCATGGGGCCGGAACAGGCGGTGCCCGCCATCCCTAAACTCATGGAATAGGCGCCGGGCTGGGCCGCCGGCTGCCTCCGGCGGGGATATTTGAACCAAGATAAAGACAGGGAGACAAAAATGCGGAAAATCACCATCATCGGCGGTGGGCAATCGGGGCTGCAACTGGGTATCGGGCTGCTGAAGGCCGGGCATCAGGTGCGGATCGTGCAGAACCGCACGGCGGAGGACATCGCCTCGGGCCGGGTGCTGTCGTCGCAATGCATGTTCCATACCGCCGTGCAGAACGAGCGCGATCTGGGCATCGACTTCTGGTCCGACACCTGCCCGCCGGTCGAGGGCATCAGCTTTGCCGTGCCGGCGCCGGATGGGCAGGGCAAGGCGGTGGATTGGGCCGGGCGGCTGGATCGCAATGCCTATTCGGTGGACCAGCGCGTGAAGATTCCGCGCTGGATGGCCGAGTTCACGCGGCTGGGCGGCCAGATGGTCATCGCCGATGCCGGGATTGCCGAACTGGAGCATTATACCCGCACCGACGATCTGGTGATCGTGGCTTCGGGCAAGGGCGAAATCGGCAAGCTGTTCACCCGCGATGAGGTGAAATCGGCCTATGACAAGCCGATGCGGGCGCTGGCGCTGACCTATGTGACCGGGATGACGCCGCGCGCCGACCATTCGGCGGTTTGTTTCAACCTGATCCCCGGTGTGGGTGAATATTTCGTTTTCCCGGCGCTGACCACCACCGGCCCCTGCGAAATCATGGTGTTCGAGGGCATTCCCGGCGGCCCGATGGATTGCTGGAGCGATGTGAAGACGCCCGAGGCGCATCTGGCGATGTCGAAGCAGATCCTTGAAACCTTCCTGCCGTGGGAGGCGGAACGCTGCCGCGGCATCGCGCTGACCGATGACAACGGCATTCTTGCCGGACGGTTCGCGCCGACGGTGCGGCATCCGGTGGCGACGCTGCCTTCGGGGCGCAAGGTGCTGGGTCTGGGCGATGCGGTTTGTCTGAACGATCCGATCACCGGGCAGGGGTCCAACAATGCCTCAAAGGCGGCGGCGGTCTATCTGAAGCGCATCCTCGCCCATGGCGACGGCGCCTTTGACGAGACCTGGATGCAGGGCACCTTCGACGCCTATTGGGACTATGCGCAATGGGTGGTGAGCTGGACCAACATGATGCTGCTGCCGCCCCCGCCCTTCATTCTGGAGATCATGGGCACCGCCTGCGCCGAGCCGCGTCTGGCGCAGCGCATTGCCAACGGCTTTGATGATCCGCGCGATTTCTTCCCGTGGTTTGCCGATCCGCAGGCGGCGGGCAGCTATCTGGCGGAACTGAGGGCGGCGTGATGGGTGTGGTTGATACGGACAGCTTTCGCAGCGCCATGGGGCGCTTTCCGGGGGCGGTGACGATTGTCACCGCGCTGGCCGGGGCGGAGCGGCGCGGCATCACCGCAACGGCCGTCTGTTCGGTGACGGCCGAACCGCCCAGCGTGCTGGTCTGTCTGAACCGGGCCACCGGCACCTGCGCGGCGGTGGGCGAGGACGGGCGGTTCAACGTGAACCTTCTGTCAGACGCCGCCGACGCACTGGCGCTGCGTTTTGCGGGGGTGGGTGGCGTGACGGGTGAGGACAAGTTCACCGAAGGCGACTGGCAGGCCGACAGCCGGGGTCTGCCGTTGCTGGCGGATGCGACCGTCTCGCTGTCCTGCGATGTGGCCGAAGTGGTGGAGGCGGCAAGCCATATCATCTTCATCGGGCATATCGTCGAGATGCGCAGCGCTGACGGGCCGCCCTTGCTGTATGAACAGCGGCGCTTTCACCGGCTTTCGCCGCTGAAATGACAAAGGCGCCCCACGGGGCGCCTTTTCTGTTTCCGGTCCAGACTTCAGGCGAAGCTGCGGATCGTGTCAATCGCGCCATCCAGCGCCTTGCCCTCTTCATCCAGCAGCGCTGCCTCGCGCAACCGGCGGGCCCAGTCGGCGGCATCCTCGCGCGCTTCAATCAGCGCGATCCCGGCGAGCACGCGGTCGAATTTCGACTGGCCGCGCGCATGAGTGTCGGAATAGCCCTTCACCAGACGGCGGCATTTCACGATTTCCACCGCCAGATCGTAGTTCCGGCCCAGAGCCGCCGTCGCGCGGGAAATCCAGCGCTCCATATGCGCCATCTCTTCGGCATGGCGCAGCGATTTCAGCCGCCAGCCGCGCAGGCCCCCCAGAGTGTAGAGCATCAGGAAGCTGGGTATCGTATCGGTGCGTACGCGGCGGCCCTTGTTCAACCAGCGGTCCAGACGCGCCATCCAGGCCGGGCTGTCCTGCACCTTGCGGCCGATCCCGGCGGGCAGCATCCCGGCAATCTCGGCCGGGCCGGGGTGCATGAATTCGGTCAGATGCATGAGATTGCCGTCTTTCGCACCCATCTCGCGGCGGATGCGGCTGAAGCGCTCGCCGCGGGTCTTGAGATCAGCGACGCGGATCACATCGTCATAGGCCATGGCATTGGCCAGGTATTTCGCGGCCTCGCGGCTGAAGGCATGAGCCTTGTCGGCGCGGTCCTGCCGGACCAGCGTCTCCAGACGGTCCAGATAGGCGGCGCCATAGGCGAGATCCTGAAATTCCACCACCTTGCGCAGACCGGGCAGCGCCAGCTCGGCCACCTCAGCGGGCAGGGCCGTGATACGGCCGGTCAGGCGGTTCCATTCGGCCTGAAGTTTGGCACTGCCCTGCGGCACGACCTGTGCATGGTTTTTGGGTGCTGCCACGGGAGCCGGGGCGACACCGGCCTGCGCGGCCTCATAACCCACGGCGAAGGCGCGGAGACTGGCCTCCACCCCTTTGCCGCCTGCACGGATCGCATCCTCGAATGCCTCGCGCGGGAAAGGCAGGGCGCCCGATCCGGCAAGACCGCCGAACAGGCTGGCCGAGATCACCGAACCGACCTTGACCGCCAGCCCTTCGAAATCCGCAAGGATCAGCCGCTGCGCCGCGACTTCGGCCGCCGCGCGCACTTCTTCGGACGAGGCGATGCCATTGCCGGGCACCATCTTTTCCGACACAGCCAGCGCCCGGTGGGTGGAGGCGATCAGCGTCGTGCGGTCCGGCGTGACAAAGCCGCGCATGATGGCGCGTCCGGCCTCCATCATCTCGGCCGAGATCATGATGTCCACATCGCCCGAAGCGGGGGCGAGCGAAAACACCGGCATCGGCCCGCCATTATAGGGTGCCATCTCGACATAGTAGATCGTCGCGCCGGTGCGCTGTGCCACTCCGGCGACCGAGGTCGCCTGCGCCGCATAGCCATTGGCGCGGGCCAGATCCTCGATCCAGCCGGTCAGCACGCCGCCGCCCTGGCCACCGACGGCCAGACAGGCGAGCTTGATGATCTGCCCCAGTGCCGGGTCGGGCTGGCGGGGCGCGAGGCTTTGCTGCACGGTCATGCGGTTTCTCCGAAAGTCAGGCGGCCGGCGGCGCGGCGCGATTGCAGCCAGCCGATGACGCGGGCGCGGAAGGCGGCCCAGCGGCTTTCCCATGCGCCGGGATTATGCACCACATCGGCGCGATAGAAGCTGGGGCAAAGCACGGCGGCATCCGCCACTTCGCCGCAGTTGCCGCAGCCGACGCAGGTCTGGTCGATGCTGGCAACCGGATCGTCGCGCAAGGGATCGTCCAGCGTTTTCAGGGACAGCGAGGGGCAGCCAGACAGCCGCATGCAGGCGTGGTCGCCGGTGCAGACGGCCTCGTCCACGCCGAAGCGCGGTGCCTCGACCCGGCGACCTTCCTTGATGGCCTTGGCGCGCAGGGGCTTTTCGCGGCGCTGCTTGTTCAGCATGCATTCCGACGAGGCGACGATCACCTTGGGCCCCTTTTCCTCGGTCGTCAGCGCCTCGATGAACAGCTTCTTCAGCCCCGGCACGTCATAGGTGCGGTTGACCTGCCGCACCCATTTCACCCCCACGCCTTCCAGCGCGCGGGAAATCGGGTTGTTGGTGGCCTTGGTGTCGTTCTTCGCCCGAGATGACAGGATGTCCTGCCCGCCGGTCGCGGCGGAATAGTAGTTGTCCACCACCACCGCCACGGAATCCGACTTGTTGAACACCATGTTCCCGATCGACGACGAAAGGCCGTTGTGCCAGAACCCGCCATCGCCCACGATGGACAGCGCGCGGCGTTCGCCGCCACCATCAAACGCGGCGTTGGAGGCGGGGCCAAGCCCGTAACCCATGGTCGAGCCGCCCACCTCGAACGGCGGAAGCGAGGCGAACAGGTGACAGCCGATGTCCGCCGTGATCTGCACCTTGCCAGTTTCCTTCTGCGCCAGTTTCAGCGCGGCGAAGATCGGGCGTTCGGGGCAGCCGGTGCAGAAGCCCGGCGGGCGGATCGGCACGGTTTTCGACAGGTCGGGAATGGCGGGCGCGGTGAAATTCGGCGCGCGCACCTGACCGGGCAGCAAATCCTCGGCCTCTTCGCGGAAGAAGGCGGTCAGGCTGTCCAGCAGCACCTGCCCGGTATACTCCCCCGCCATCGGCAGGATGTCCTTGCCATGCAGCCGCACGTTACTTTTGGCGCGGTAGAGATAGGTCGCCAGTTGCTGTTCGATGAATTCGGGCTGGCCTTCCTCGATCACCAGAACGGCGCGCTTGCCCTCGCAGAAATCCAGAAACTCGGACGAGACCAGCGGATAAGTCACGTTCAGCACATATAGCGGCAGTTCGGTCTTGCCGTGCAGATCGGCAAGGCCCAGCCGCTGCAAGGCGCGGATGACGCTGTTGTACATGCCGCCCTGCACCACCAGACCGACCGGGCCCTCCTTGCCGAAACGCTCGTTCAGGCCGCGTTCGCGGATGAATTTTTCGGCGGCGGGCCAGCGCACGTCGATCTTTTCCTGCTCGTGCCGGTAGGTCCACGGCGGCAGAACGACCCGCTGGAAATCGCTTTGCGGATTGGCCAGCGCATCGCGCACCGTCAGGGCAGGGCGCTGGTTGTCACGGGTTTCAAACGTGCCGGTGACGTGGCAGGACCGGATGCGCACGGTCAGCATGACCGGCGTGTTCGACGCCTCTGACAGTTCGAACCCGTCGCCCACCGCCTTGACGATGGAGGGCAGGTTGGGACGCGGGTCCAGCAGCCAGATCTGCGATTTCATCGCAAAGGCATGGCTGCGTTCCTGCATGATCGAGGAACCTTCGCCGTAATCCTCGCCCACGATGACCAGCGCGCCGCCCTTCACGCCGGAATCGCTGAGGTTGGCCAGCGCGTCCGAGGCGACGTTGACGCCGACTGGTCCCTTGAAGGTCACCGCGCCGCGGATCGGGTAATGCACGCTCGCTGCCAGCATGGCCGCCGCCGCCGCTTCGTTGGCATTCGCCTCAAACCGGACGCCCAGTTCGGTCAGCAATTCCTCGGCATCGGCCAGCACATCCATCAGGTGACTGATGGGCGCGCCCTGATAGCCGCCGACATACCCCACGCCATTTTCCAGCAGCGCCTTGGTAATGGCGAGGATGCCTTCGCCCGTGAAGGTCTGGCCGGCGCCCAGCCGCAGATGCTCTACCTCCGCCTTGAAAGACCGTTCGGCCATTCGCGCTCTCCGTTCTTACTTGGAAGGTTCGGTGTTCGACCACAGGACAGGGCCACCGTCCTTTTCATAGGCCATGCCCTGCGGGAAGGAGATCAGCTCCATCTGCAAACCCCAGGGCGCATAGAAATACAGGATCGACTGACCTGCCGCCGGGCCTTCGCTGACAGGCAGCGGGCCCATCAGGGTGCGGATGCCACGGGCCTTCAGATCCTCGGCCGCCACTGCGATGTCATCGACGTAGAAGGCGATGTGATGCCCGCCGATGTCGCTGTTGCGCGGCGTGACGGTGGCCTGATCCGGTGCGGTATACTTGAACAGCTCGATGTTGGAGCCGAAGCCGCAGCGCAGAAGCGTGATCTGTTCGATCACCGCGCGCGGATCGACGTTCAGCAGATCCTGCATGAAAGAGCCGGTATCGTCACGGAACGGGCCGAAGGACATGGCCTTCTGGCAGCCCAGAACATCGGTGAAAAAGGTCTCTGCCTCTGCCAGATCCGGCACGGTCAGGCCGATATGGTTGACCCCACGCATGCCGGGCAGGGGTTCGGCGCTGGCTGAAGCCGCGACAAGCGCGGCAGAGACGACGGCGAGAGCGGCGAATTTCATTCCTAACTTCTCCTGTCGGGTGAACGGGCCGCTTCTTTGGGCAGCCTCAGAATTCGTGTTTGCGGATGTTCGCCAGTATCTGCTGAAGTGTGGCGACAAACGCGCGGCGGTCCTTGTCGGGGATGCCGCGAAAGAGGTTACGCTCTGCCTCGACCATATGGGGCCAGAGGCTGTCGAAGGCGGCGCGACCTGCATCGGTGATGAAGATGCGGGTGGCGCGGCTGTCCTGCGGGTCGGCCTCGCGCCGCACCAGCCCTTCGGTGGCAAGCTGGTCCAGTGCCCGCGACAGCGTGCTTTGTTCGGTGACGGTGTAGACCGCCAGATCGCGGATCACCGGCCCGTCGACCACAGCCAGCGAAGCCAGAACCCGTGCCTTCGGCGTCGTCAGACCCAGTGCCGCCATTTCGTCGCGGAAGCCCGCGTTATACCGGCCCATGATCCGGTTCATCAGATAGGGCGCGAAGTTGGTCAGCCCGATCTCGCCCAGCCGGGGAAGGGTTTCATCATCACTCATGCACCAAGCCTCTTTGCCGCGTTGAACCCCGATCCGCCGCCAAGGCCGGGTCCGGGATGTGTCGAGGCTCCGATATGATGGAGTCCCTTGATGGGGCAAGCGCCAGGGCTGTGCGCGAAGGGGCGCCAGAGGAAGAACTGGTCGATGGTGCAGCTTCCGCCATAGGGATCGCCACCGACGAGGTTCATGTTCATCGCCTGAAGATCGGCGGGGGAATAGGCGCGGCGCGCCAGCTTGATCGCGGCGAAATCCTTGATGTGACGCGAGAGGATCGCCTCGATCCGGTCGGCAAAAGCTTCGCGGGTTGCCTCGGTCCAGTCGGCCCCGGTGGTGATTTCCCCCGCCGCATCGCCCTTGATGACGCGCGGCGCGTCGGGGATCTGCAGCCAGAGCACCGCCTTGCCATCCGGGCAGCGGCTCGGGTCCAGTTGCGAGGGCTGGCCGACGCAGATCGTGGGCACGGCGGGCAGCAGTCCGCGCTCTGCCTCGTTGGCCGACCGCGATACCGCGTCGATCCCGTCGCTGAGGTGGATCAGCGCGACCTGATCCAGACCGGGCGTGCGCCATTCCGGCGCGCGGTCCAGCGCGAAATGCAGTTGGAAATCGCCGCGCCCATGTCGGAAGGCGCGGGTGGCCTCGGCCTCGGCAGGCGGGGCGTCCAGCAGGCGGCCCCAAAGCTGCGACGGCGTGACCGAGGCGAGCACGTTCTTCGCCGCGATCTCCTCGCCGTCCGCCAGCCGCACGCCGGTTGCGCGGCCGTTGGCAGTGAGGATGCGGGCCACGTCAGCGCCGGTGCGGAGCGTGCCGCCCTTTTCCTCGATCAGCTTGCGGAATGCCTCGGCCGCCTGTCCGGCGCCGCCCTTCACGATGGGGGCGCCCGCCGCCTCCAGCGCGAAGGCGATGACCTTGCCCATCTGGGCGGAATAGGCGCTTTCCGGGGTCAGGCCACAATGCAGCACCCAGGGCGCCCAAAGCGCCTGCACCAGCGGGCTTTTATACTGCGTTTCCAGCCAGCCACGCGCCGGGGCAAGGGCGCTGCCGAACCATGCGGCCATGCCCTTCAGCCCGCGCCGCCGCACCTGGCCGAACATCAGCTTCAGCGTGGGCCAGGACCACAGATCACCGCCCAGCAGCGAGAACAGGAAGGGTGCATCGGCCTCGATCGCGCCGACATCAGTACCATGGCGCGTGCCGTCACCCGGCGCCAGGGCGTTGAAACGGCGGATATTCTCGGCCCGGTCCATCGCCAGCACCAGCGCCTCTCCATCGGGGCGCAGCACGGCGGTCGGATGCGGGGAATGGCAATACTCCATCCCGTGCCGGGCAAGGTGGGGGCCAAGCGCGGCCCCCGCCGGGGATGTCATGAACAGAACGAAAGTGGCGGCCATCACGTCATGGCTGAAACCGGGGATCAGTTCGTCTGTGCGCAGGCAGCCGCCGATGCGGTCCTCGCGTTCCAGCACCAGCACCTTGTCGCCCTTCAGCGACAGCAGCGCCGCCGCGACCAGCGCATTGATGCCCGATCCGATAATGACATGATCGACCGCCATGGCGTTACGCCTTCGGCACCAGCGCCAGCGCGCGGATGGGCGAGCCGGTTCCGTTCTTGATCTTCAGCGGCGCGGCAATCAGGATCGCACCTTTCGCGGGCAGCTTGTCGAGATTGGCAAGCGAGGCGAGACCGAAGCGGTTGTTCTTGTGCAGCAGGTTATGCGCCGGGAAGGGCGGGTTCATGCCACCGGCCTGACCCGCATCGGTGCCGATGCACTGGCTGCCCCAGCCGACGATGCCCTTGGCGATCAGATAGTCAATGACCTCGGCGGTCGGCCCCGGCGTATGCGGGCCGGTCGCATCGGCATTGAGGAACTTCGCCTCGTCATCTGCGAAACGATCCCAGTCAGACCGCAGCACGACCCATTCGCCTGCCTTGATCTCACCATGGGTGGCCTCCCAGGCCTTCACATGGTCGATGGTCAACAGGAAGTCGGGATTTTCGGCGCATTCCTTGCTGAAATCCAGCACGTTGACCGGCGCGATCAGGCGCTGCACGTCCAGCGTGTCGGTATAGCCGTCGGAATAATCCTTGCCCGTAATCCAGTGATGCGGCGCATCGAAATGGGTGCCGCTGTGCTCGCCCAGTTCCAGCCAGTTCCAGGCCCAGAACGGCCCGTCCTGATCATATTCGCTGATGCGGTGAATCTTGATCGGGGGCGTATCCTTGGCCAGTTCCGGCGGCAATTTCAGAAGCGGGGTTTCCGGGCCCAGCACGCCCGAGCAGTCCACAACGTCGATCCCGCCCGACAGAATCATTTGGCCGAGCTGGCCCAGAAGAGCCTGAGAAGTCATCGCTATCTCCCTGAATGGCGACCGCATCTGGCGGCGGTCATCGCATGAGAATCACTCTAGACAGATTTACATGCATTTGCAAATATCATTGTCAGACAGGGAGCAAAGAACGATGGCGGAAAGCCTCGATGTCATTCTGGTCGGCGCGGGTCACAACGCGCTGGCCGCAGCCGTGCATATGGCGGCTAAAGGTTGGAAGGTCGGCGTCTTTGAACAGGCGCCGATGGCTGGTGGAGCTGTAAAGACCGGCGAGTATACGCTGCCGGGGTTCCGGCATGACTGGGCGGCGATGAACCTGTCATTGTTCGCAGGCTCTGCCTTCTTCAAGCAATACGGCGCGGAATTGCAGGGCCATGGTCTTGAATTCGTGCCAGTTTCGCGGCCCTTCGCCTCGGCCTTCCCGGATGGGACATGGCTGGGCGTCAGCACCGATATGGCGCAGACACTGGCGCGGATCGGGGCGGAATCGCCTGCCGACGCAAAGCGATGGGAAGAGCTTGTGGCCGGTTTCGGGGCTGAGGCGCCGCATCTGTTCGGTCTGCTTGGTAGTCGCATGAATATGTATGCACTTGCATCGTTCATGTTCAAAACGATTCGCGCCAAGGGTGTCGGCGGCACGCTGGACATGGGGCGCTTTCTGCTGGAAAGCCCGCGCCGCTGGCTGGACCGCACCTTTGACTCGCCCAAGGTGCGGGCGATGCTGGGCGCCTGGGGCATGCATCTGGATTTCGCCCCCGATGTGTCGGGCGGTGCGCTGTTCCCCTATCTGGAGGGGATGGCGGGTCAGGCCTTCGGGATGGTGCTGGGGCGCGGCGGGGCGGATACGATCATCCGTGCCATGGTGGCGATGATCCGGGCCAAAGGCGGTATCGTGGAAACCGGCGCCCGTGTTGCGCGGATCGATCATCAGGGCGGCAAGGCGACCGGCATCACGCTGGCGGACGGTCGTCGCTTCACCGTGTCGCGGGCGGTGGTCGCCGGGGTGGCGCCGCGCGCCTTGCCGAAGCTGACCGGCGGCACCGAGCCGGGCTTTGACCGGGCGATGGCCGATTACGCCCATGCGCCGGGCACGATGATGATCCATATCGCTGCCAGTGACCTGCCTGACTGGGCAGCGGGCGGCGCGCTGCGTGATTTCGCCTATGTGCATCTGGCGCCTTCGCTTGATCAGATGGCGCGGACCTACCAACAGGCGCAGGCGGGGCTTCTGCCGGATGAGCCAATCCTCGTGGTGGGCCAGCCGACCGGGCAAGACCCGACCCGTGCACCGGCGGGCAAGCATGTGATCTGGCTTCAGGTCCGCATGGCGCCGGGCACCATCCGGGGCGACGCCAAGGGTGAGATCGCCGCGACCGACTGGGCCACGGCGGCGGAACCCTTTGCCGAGCGTGCGCTGGACATCCTTGAACGCTATGCGCCGGGCTTCCGGTCAAAGATTCTCGCGCGCCGCATCGTCACCCCGGCCGAACTGGAGGCGGAAAACCCCAATCTGGTCGGCGGCGATCAGATTTGCGGTAGCCACCACCTGAGTCAGAACTTCCTCTTCCGCCCCGTCCGATCCCATGCGGACGGGTCAACTCCGATCCGGAACCTGTTCCTTACCGGCGCGGCCGTCTGGCCCGGCGCGGGAACCGGGGCCGGATCGGGCTTTCTTCTGGCACAGAAACTCGCCGGAAAATAACGACATAAAAACAAGAACAAAGCCATCAACCAACAGGGAAAACCATGAACCTCAACCGTCGCAGCCTTTTGAAGCTTTCCGCCGCCGGGGCAGCGCTTTCGCTGACCGGCCTTCCCGCGCTGGCCGCCATCGATGAACTGGTGATCGCCTATAACGTCACCCTGCCAAGCTGGGACCCGACCGTCGGCCCCTCGGCGGTGAACCCGACGATCCAGGGCATCTACCAGTCGGTGTTCGACCAGTACATCCTGCAACAGCCCGACCTCAGCCCCGCCCCCGGCCTGCTGACGGAATGGGGCTGGAACGATGACCGCACGCAGGTCTGGATGACCGTGCGCGAGGGCGTGAAATGGCATGACGGGTCCGATTTCACCGCCGAGGACGTGGCCTGGAGCCTCGCCCGTGTGGCGAACCCCGATACCGGCTCGCCCATCCAGTTCGTCTGGGGCACGCTGAAGAACCACCGGGTCGAGGGCAACAAGGTCATCGCCGATGTGGCGCAGTTCGACCCGACGATCTTCAAGTGGATGTATTTCCTGACCGGCTATGTGCTGCCGAAAGCCTATTACGAAAAGGTTGGCGCCGAGGGCTTCGAGGCCGCGCCGATCGGGACCGGCCCCTATATGGTCGAGAAATTCGAGCGCAACGCCTATGTCCGCCTGAAAGCGAATGAGGCCTATTGGGGTGGCGCGCCCGAGTTCAAGACGGTGACGATCAAGTTCGTGACCGATTCCGCCGCCCGCGTGGCCGAGGTGGAATCGGGCAATGCCCACGTCACGCTGGAAATGCCCTATGAGGAATATGACCGGCTGAAGAACGGCCCGCTGGCCGGGGTGGCGACGCCGGTTTCCGATATCGGAATGATCTTCCTCAACGATATCGACGTGATGCTGGACCCGAATGTCCGCAAGGCCGCCGCACTGGCCATTGACAAGCAAACCATCATCGACCGGCTGCTTTCGGGCTATGGCGTTGCCATCGACACGCTGCAAACCCCGGAATACGAGGCCTATGACCCCTCCATCAAGGTTGGCTACGACCCGGAGAAGGCGAAGGAACTGCTGGCGGCCTCGGGCTACAGCCCGGAGAATCCGGTGAAGTTCAAGATCCAGACCACCAAGGGCTTCAAGCCGAAGGATTACGAGATGGTGCAGGCCATCGTCGGCCTGTGGCGCAAGGTGGGGATCGAGGCGGAGATCGAGGTTTACGAGATCGCCAAGCACTACGAACTGCGTGCCGCCGACCAGCTTGCCCCCGCCGCCTTCTACAACTGGGGCAATTCGGTGGGTGATCCGACCACCTCGACCGGCTTTGCGATGTTCGGCCCCTCGCCGCATTCGGTCTGGGACGGTGCTGATCTGATCGAGAAGATTGCGCCGCTCTGGGGTGAGGCGGACGAGGCCAAGCGCATCGAAGGCTGGAAAGCGGTGGATCGCTACATCGCCGAAAATGCGCTGGTCATTCCGCTGCTGCAATATGTGCAGCCGATCCTGCATGCGCCGGGTGTCAAGGTTGTGCCCCATGCCTCGGGCGCGCTCTTGCCGCATCTGATGACGCGGGGCTGAGCCGTCGGCCGTGGGGGACTTCACGTCCCCCACACCCCCTGTGGGATATTTGAACCAAGATGAAAGCGGGCCGCGTTCGGGCGTGGGCGGGAGAAGCATGTGTTCTGGCAGAAACTGATCGCGCGGATCGGCACGACGGCGGTGACCCTGATCGGGGTGGCCGTGATCGTCTTCGTCGTTATCCGCGTGGTGCCCGGCAATCCGGTGGCGATGATGCTTCCGCCGGGTGCGACCGAGGCGGATGTGGCGCGGCTGACCGCGCTTTACGGGTTGGACAAATCCATCCCGGCGCAATTCCTGATCTGGGTTCAGGGCGTGCTGCACGGTGATTTCGGCACTTCGATTACCACGCGCCAGCCGGTGCTGGATCTGGTGCTGGGTCGTTTGCCCGCGACGCTGGAGCTTTCGATCATGGCGCTGGTAATGGCGGTGGCCATCGGTGGCACTGCGGCGCTGACCGGCACGCGGTTGCGCGGGACCAGGGCGGAGGGTGCCATCGACGTGGCGAATGGCATGGCGCTTTCGGTGCCGGATTTCCTGTGGGGACTGGCCCTGATCCTGCTGTTCGGGGTGTTGATGCCGGTCTTCCATATCTCGGGGCGCGTCACGCCCTCGCTGGAACTGCCGTTCACGACCGGGTTTTACCTGTTCGAAAGCCTGTTCCGGCTGCGCTTTGACCTCTGGGCCGACATCGTGAGCCATATGCTGATGCCCGCGCTGGCGCTGGCCATTCCGCTGGCGGCGATCATCGGGCAGTTGCTGAAGCAGAGCCTGAAGGAAACCATGCATCTCGATTACGTCACGCTGAGCCGGACCAAGGGCTATGGCGAGAACCACGTCATCACGCGTGAGGCGTTGCCCAATGCCATCCTGCCGACGCTGACGCTGGTCGGCGTGCAGTTCACCTTCCTGATCGGCGGCACGGTGATCGTGGAGCGGCTGTTTTCCTATGAGGGCTTAGGCAACATGGCGATTGATGCGGTGATCAACCGCGATCTGCCGCTGATCCAGGGTATCGTGATCCTGTTCGCGGTCATCTTCACCGCCGTCAATCTGGTGGTGGATCTGCTTTACACCGTCCTGAACCCGAGGTTGCGTCATGGCTGATCTGACCGATGGCCGCGGTGCGGTGAAGCGCCGGATCGGAACGCGGCTCTGGCTGGCGGGGGGCTGGCTGACGCTTCTGCTGCTCGCGGCGGTGTTCGCGCCGCTGGTGGCGCCGCAAGACCCGCTGGCGCAGGATCTGTTCCTGACCCGTCTGCCCCCGTTCTGGGAAAAGGGCGCCGAGGCTGGTTACTGGCTGGGCACTGACAGCCTTGGCCGCGATGTGCTGAGCCGGATCATCTATGGCGCGCGTCTGGCGCTGGTGGTGGCGCTGGTGGCGGGCAGCATCACCTGTATCATAGGTTCGGCTCTCGGGCTGATGGCCGGGTTCCTGCGGGGCTGGGTCGATCTGGTGATCTCGCGCCTCATTGACATCTGGATGGCCTTTCCGCCGGTGCTGTTCTCGATCCTGCTGATTGCGGTGATCGGGCCAGGGCTGCATTCGATCATCCTTGCCATCGTCATCATCGACTGGACCCGTTTCGCCCGTGTGGTGCGGGCCGAAGCCATGGCGCAGGGGGCGATGGATTACGTCGCGTCGGCGCAGGTGGCGGGGCGCGGGCGCATCGGCACCATGCTGCGGGAAATCCTGCCTAATGTGCTGCCGACCATCGTGGTGCTGCTGACGCTGGAAATGGGCATTGCGGTGATCGTCGAGGCGATCCTGAGCTTCGTGAACCTGTCGATTTCCACCGACGATCCCACATGGGGCGGCATGATCGCCGAGGGCCGCGCCAGCGTTTATCAGGCGTGGTGGGTGCTGGTTTTCCCGCTGATCACGCTGTTCCTCACCGTTCTGGCCTTCTCGCAACTGGGCGAGGGGCTGAAGGACCGCTTTGACCCGGTGCTGCGATGAGCTTTCTGTCTGTGAAGAACCTGACGCTGCGCCTGCGCGACAACCGTGCGCCGCTGTTGCGCGATGTCTCGCTGGAGGTCAGCGCGGGCGAGGTGCACGGGCTGGTGGGCGAGAGCGGTGCGGGGAAAAGCATGATCGGCAAGGCCGTTCTGGGCATCCTGCCGCGCGCGGTAGAGATCGCGGGCGGCGAGATCTGGCTGGATGGCGTGGATCTGCTGGCGCTGCCGCCTGCTGCGCGGCGCAAGCGGGTGGGCGGATTGGCCGCGCTGATCCCGCAAGACCCGCTGACCGCGCTGAACCCCTCGCGCCGGATCGGGCCGCAGATTACCGACCGGCTGGTCGATATTCTGGGCTGGAAACGGGCCGAGGCCGAGGCGCGCGCGCTGGATCTGCTGGGCGAGGTGCAGATCAATGATCCGGCACGCGTGATGCGGCAGTATCCGCACGAGCTTTCGGGCGGAATGCGGCAGCGTATCCTGATCGCCAGCGCCTTCGCGGCAGAGCCCAAGCTGATTGTAGCCGACGAGCCGACCACCGCGCTGGATGTGACGGTGCAAAAGCAGATCCTGCGCCTGATCGCGGGAATGCAGGCCCGGCATGGCACGGCGCTTCTGTTCGTGACGCATGATCTTGGCGTGGTGTCGAAGGTCTGTCAGAGCCTGTCGGTGCTTTATGCTGGCCGCATTCTGGAACAGAGCACTGTGCGCGATTTCTTTGCCGCGCCTTCGCATCCTTATTCGGCCGCATTGCTGGGGGCGACGCCAAAATACACCGATCCCGAAGGGTCGCTGACCCCGGTGCCGGAGGCCATCATCGCCCGCCTGCGGGCCGAAATCGCCGCTTATGACGAGGCGCATCATGGCTGAGCTTTACACGGTGGACAATCTGCGCCTCTCGCTGGCCGATATGACGCGAAAACCTTTGCTGGGCGCGGCGCCGCGGATCGAGGTGCTTCGGGGGCTGAGTTTTTCAATCGCCAAGGGCGAGATCATCGGTATTGTCGGCGGCTCCGGCTCCGGAAAATCGACGCTGGGTCGGGCTCTCATCCGGCTTCTGGAACCCTCGGGCGGCAGCATCCGCTTCGACGGGCAGGACATTACTCATCTGGGAGAGGAGGCGCTGCGCCCGCACCGGCGGCGGTTCCAGATGATCTTTCAGGACCCGATGTCGAGCCTGAATCCCCGGCATCGGGTCGGCCAGATCATCGCAGGCCCCTTGCGCCTGCACGGGTTCGACCGGGTAGAGGCGCGGGTGATGCAGGCGCTGGATCACGTCGGCCTGCCGCGCGGCTTTGCGCAGCGCTATCCGCACGAACTGTCAGGCGGGCAGCGGCAGCGCGTCGGGATCGCCCGTGCCATCGCGCTGGAGCCGGAGTTCATTCTGGCCGATGAAATCGTCTCGGGGCTGGACGTTTCGAGCCAGGCGCAGGTCTTGCGGCTGCTAGAGAATCTGGTGCGCGAACTTGGGCTGACACTGGCCTTTATCAGCCATGACCTGAGCGTGATCCGCAGACTCTGTCACCGCATCATGGTGCTGTACCGCGGAGAGATCGTGGAACTGCGGCAGACCGCCGAACTGTTTGCCGATCCGCAGGCGGCCTATACTCGCGAACTGCTTGAGGCAATTCCGCTGCCCGACCCGGATCAGCGTTGGATCTGAAACGAAAAACCCCCGCCACAGGCGGGGGCATACTGGTTACAAACCCGTTCCGATCAGGGCAGGCGTTTGGCCACCGTATCGGCAAAGGCGTCGACCAGCGCCTTGTAGTGTTCGGGGGCGTCGGTCATGCTGGTGATCGCAACGGCGCCTTCGGGCAGGAAGCTGTTCACCATTTCCAGCGACACGGCGATTTCATAGGCGTCCATGTTGGTGCCTTCTGCATCGTGGAGACGGACCATGCCTTTCAGCACGGAATCCTGCGCGCCGACAGCGGTCTGAAAGCTGTTGGCCAGGGAAACTTCGTCGATGTCGACACCGACGGTCAGCCCGTTGTCGGCCACGCGGTCCTGAATGCGGGCAAGGATGGCCGATTGCAGATCGTTGGCCAGATTGCCGTAATATTCGGCCGCTTTCGGATTGGCGATTGCGGCGACATCGGTTTCAACCTCGACCGCCTTGATCGGCTTGGCGTCAGCCAGAGCCATGCCGGAGACCGGCAGGGCCAAAGCGGTGGACAGGGCGAGAATATGGAACACTTTCATTGTCAACCTCATGATAAAGCGCAGAAATTTCTTTCCTGCCTTCTGATGTGACAACGCGCGTTCGTCGATCCCGGTTCCAGAAAAATCGCGAAATATCGATTCTGCCGGGTGCGGCGCAGGCAGCCGTGTAATCGGGAGAAGTAAAAAGGGGGCCGAAGCCCCCTTCTTCAGATCCTCTCCGCAGCACCTTTCAGGTTTCAGGCTCGCAGGGTTTCCGTGGATGAGAAGAACATCGCCTGGCTGACGGCCGACCGCACCTGCGTTTCCGAGAATGGTTTGGTAATCAGGAAGGCGGGTTCCGGCCGTTCGCCGGTCAGCAACCGTTCGGGGAAGGCGGTGATGAAGATGACTGGCATCTGTTCACCCGAGGCGAGGATTTCGTTCACCGCGTCGATCCCCGACGAATTGTCGGCAAGCTGGATATCCGCAAGGATCAGATCCGGCTGGATGCGGGCAGCAAGGGCCACGGCCTCTGTCCGGGTGCGGGCGATGCCGGTGACTTCGTGCCCGCAATCAGTGACGATATCCTTGATGTCCATGGCGATGATCGCCTCATCTTCGATGATCATCACGCGGCCCGAGACAGAGTTTTCCATTTCGCGCAGGGCAATGGCGACCAGTTCGGCCGCTTCCTTCGCAGAGACGCGCAGGATGCTGCCGATTTCATCGGCCGAAAAGCCCTCGATCACCGACAGCAGCAGCGCCTCGCGCGAATTCGGGGTCAGGTCGCGCATATGGCGCTGCGCCCGTTCGGCGAGCGGGCTGTCCGCCTCGCCCACCGGCGCACCTGCACTGGCCCAGACGAGGTGAAAAACATGGAACAGCGCGACTTTCACACTGGAGGCGGATTCCAGCGGCGACAGGTCTTCAAGCAGGGTTTCCAGCGTGGCGGCGGCGAAACGGTCGCCGCTGGTCTGGCTTCCGGTCAGGGCGCGCGCATAGCGGCGCAGATAGGGCAGGCTGCCCCCTACCGCCGCGGCGAGATCGGTTTTTGCCAGGTCAGTCATTCAATGCTCCCCGATGTGACAAGCAGTTGCTTTTTTCGGGAACCAAACGCTTCGCACGGCGTTTGGTTCCAAAGAATCCGCATGAATGTCTCTATGACATGAGGCTGTCCTGAAGGCATGATGAACAGATGAACAACGCACCCCGCAAATCCAGTCTGCAACAGCAGATCGACGAGAACCTGAAGCGTGTTTACGAAGAGACGCTGAAAGAAGAGGTTCCGGACCGTTTCGTGCAGTTGCTTGAGCAGCTCAAGGCAAAGGAGCGCGAAAAATGAACAGCGCCACCGGAGCGAGCGATCCGCGGGAAGAGATATTGATCCATCTTCCTGCGTTGCGGGCGTTTGCGATCTCTTTGACGCGCAACCCCTCGCAGGCCGACGATCTGGTGCAGGACACCATCGTGAAAGCCTGGTCGAACATCGACAAGTTCGCTGTCGGGACCGATCTGCGGGCCTGGTTGTTCACTATCCTTCGCAACACCTTCTTCTCGGACCGGCGCAAGAAAAAGCGCGAGGTGGCAGACCCCGACGGTCTGCATGCGCAAACCCTGTTCGACAAGCCGCATCACGACGGGCGGCTGGCTTTCGCGGATTTCACTCGGGCGTTCTACGAACTTTCGGACGAACATCGCGAGGTGCTGATCCTTGTCGGGGCGAATGGCTATTCCTGCGAGGAAGCGGCTGAAATGATGGGCGTCGCTGTCGGCACCGTGAAAAGCCGCACAAGCCGTGCGCGCAACCGTCTGGCGCAGCTTCTGGGGATGGAGGCGGGCGAGGATGTGCTGGCGGGTGACAGCGGCGCTACGCTTGCGGTTCTCAGCCGGTCGGGCACGCAGGCGGCATGATGCACATACAGGGGCTGGTGCGCCGGCGTCTTGCGATCCTGTCGCGGCTGGGCTTCCGCTTGATGGTGATGTTCGGCATCGTGCTGATGCCTCTCGCCATCCTGAGCTATGTGCAGATCCGCCAGTACCAGCGCGAGGCCACCGCGCGGACCGAGGCCGCCGTCATGGGGCAGACCATGCAGGCGGCGGTGCCGACGGTGGAGCGGATCATGCGGGGCCAGGGCGCGGTTGCCGGTCTGGCCGTTGCCCTGCCGACGATGCTGAAAGATCCGGCGGACTGCCGGGCCGTCATGCAGCGCTTTCTGGAGCTTGAGGAGAACCGCATCTATACCTTCGCGGGGTTCATCGACCTCAATCTTCAGGTGAGTTGTTCGCCGCAGGGCGATCGCGACATGAGCTTCCGGCAGGATCTGCGCGATGCGATGAAGCTGGACAAGCCGACCATGCGGCTGCGGACCCATGGCTCGATCAGCAATACCAGCGTGCTGGTGTTCCTGCATCCCGTGCATGATGCCGACAACAAGGTGATCGGGCTTGCCGCCCTGTCGCTGCCGCATCAGGTGGTGCGGTATGAGTCGCTGGGCGAGCGGGCCTTCAGTGCCGGTTCCGAGCCCAACGCCCTGATGACGTTCGACGCCGATGGCGAGATTCTGACCTCCAGCCTGTCGCTGGATCAGGCCAAAACCATGCTGCCGGTCTCTGTTCCGCTGTCGGATCTGGCTGACGGCCTGCCGCACAGCTTTTCCGGCAGCGCGATGTCGGGGCGGCAAAGCGTGTTTGCGGTTGTTCCTATCGCCGAAGGCAGTCTATTCCTTCTCGGCAACTGGCCGGTGACCGTGACCGATGCGATGATCGTTGAAACCTCGATTCCGATTGTGGTGTTCCCCGCGCTGATGTGGCTGGCCAGCCTTCTGGTGGCGCAACTTGCCGCCGAGCATCAGGTGCTGCGCCATATCCGCACCCTGCGCGATTCCATCGTAGCTTTCGCCGACGGCAACCGCCGCCTGCCGGAGCTTGATCTGCACGGTGCCCCCAGCGAGTTGCGCCGGGTGGGTATCGCGGTCGAGCGCATGATGGAAAGCGTGGTGCATGATGAGGCCGAACTGGAGGACATGGTTCACCAGAAGGAGGTCCTGCTGCGCGAGGTGCATCACCGGGTGAAGAACAACCTTCAGCTGATCGCCTCGATCATCAACATGCAGATCCGCAAGGCCCGCAGCGCCGAAAGCAAGGGATTGCTGCGCGGTTTGCAGGACAGGGTGATGAGCCTCGCGACCATTCACCGTGAATTGTATCAGACCAGCGGGCTGACGGATATTCGCGCCGATGAACTGCTGCAAAGCATCGTGACGCAGATCATGAAAATGGCAGGCCGGCCGGGCGAGCCGCTGAAGGTCACGACGAATTTCGCCGATATCCGTCTGACCCCGGATCAGGCCGTTCCCCTGTCGCTGCTGGTGACCGAGGCGTTGACCAATGCGCTGAAATACGCTTCCGCCCCCTCGGGGCAACGGCCCGAACTGCGTGTGGCTCTGCGTCGTGATGCCGACTCGCGTGCGGAGGTCGAGATCGTCAACAGCGTCGCACCCGAGGCCCTGCGCGCGCCGCCGTCGCCGGACAGCGCCGCGGAAAGCACGGGGCTGGGCGAAGCCCTGCTGTCCGCCTTTGCCGCCCAGCTTGGTACGCGGGTGGAGGTTGAGCATGGCGAGACGGAGTTTGCCCTGCGCTTTGCCTTTGCCCCGAATGCGCTTGCCGAAGCGGAAGAACGTGCAGTGGTCTGAAAAGCGGCTGACCGGGGGCCTTGCGGTTGCCCGGTCAGTTGCTGCCGAGCTGCCGCAACGAGATGCGCGCCTGTTCAACCTCGGCCCGCAGGCTGCGCAGAAGCGGGGCCAGTTCCGGTTCGATCCGAACTTCCGCCAGCGCGATGTCGAAAAGCCGCAACAACTCGGTTTCGCGGGCCACCAGTTGTGCCGCATTCGAAGGTGCGGCGGCAGCCTTGCGGCGGCGCGGGCGATCATTGCGACTAAGACGGCTGCGCAGGGTCATCGCCGCACGACGGCGGCGCACGAGAACACTGTATAGCAGCGGCGTGGGTGAGCGTGCCTGCATTTCCTCCATCTCATCGAGGCTTGTTTCAAACTCGATCAGCAAGGCTACAAGGGCACGTCTTAAAGGCATGGTAATCCCGTTCTGGTCGTTCAGGCCGGTTCTGAAGCAGAGAATGTCATTATGAAAACCTCAACGCGGCAGGTCGGTTCCATACAAGCGAACGGGTTGTGACAAAAGTGTCAAGAAACTTGTGACTTTTGGGGGCGAAACGGGCACTTCCTGCGGTGATGCGCCGTGATGGAACCGGATTGCCCCTGTCGCGTTGATCTGTCGGAAGCGCCGAAAGGCGGAAACCGGACACACAGGAGAAGATCATGCTTGGTTGGGCACTTACCTTTCTGATTGTTGCATTGATCGCCGCGGCGCTGGGTTTTGGCGGCATCGCGGGTGCATCGGCCGGGATCGCCAAGATCCTTTTCATCGTCTTCATCATCCTCTTCGTCGTGGCGATGATCGCCCGTGCGCTGCGGGGGCGTCCGCCGGTCTGAGGACGGGCCAGCTGCGCTGAGGGGCATGTTTGAACCTTCGACAAGACCAGGGGCCGCATGATGTCATGCGGCCCCTGGTCATTTTGAAAAACAGGTCATTCCGGAAACGGGCGGCTGAGCGAGGCAGAGCCGCGTAAGCCAAAGCGCCAAGGTCTTTCCTTCGCCCGACTGATACCAATGCGCGGACCTGCCACGACCTCACCGGGCGGATTCTCGGGAAGGATGGAGAATTCCGGGTGATCGAACGGCTTGCCATTCAGTGCGGGGCCAATCCCCAGGGCCCGACCCAGGCGCCCCGGCCCCGCTGCCAGCCGGGCATCCGGCACGTCGCCACGTCTCTGCCGCATCTCCTCCAGCCCGTCCTGCGGTTCGATGGCGCGCAACAACACGGCAGTCCCCTCCATACAGACCACATTCAGGCACCAGTGAATGCCGTAGCTGCGGTAGACATAGGCATGTCCCGCAGGCCCGAACATCGCCGCATTGCGCGGTGTCCGCCCCCTGAAACTGTGCGAAGCCGGATCATCGTGTGTATAGGCCTCGGTCTCGCAGATCATGCCCCGACACCTCCCGATGATCAGACGGCAGCCGATCAGCCGTCGCGCCACTTCTGGCGCCGGGAGTGCAAAATCACCGGGACGGAAGGTCATGGCGTTTGCCGAGAAAGGCCTGACACTCCAGATCGAAGGCCAGGGCATAGCCGGGATGATCTTGCCCGGCCTGCAAGGCGCAATGCGCCGCGATACGCCAATGCAGAAGCGGTGCGAGCCGGTCGTAGCGGGCAAGCACACCGGCATCCGCATATCCTTCGCGAAAGGCGGCCACTTCCGCAGTGGACAGGGGATACCCGCGGTAAAGATGCTGCATGCCCGGTGAAAGGAACAAGGCAACATCGTCAACCGGGTCGCCCAAGGCCGGACATTGCCAGTCGATCAAAAGGGCGTTTCCGCCCCGCACGAGGATGTTCCCGGCCACAGGGTCGCCATGCAGCAGGCGGGCCGGGGCTGGTTCTGTTACGGCCACTTCCGGCAGGGGCGGCAGGTTTCGTAGTCGTGGCCATTGGCGCAGTTCCGCCAGCAGCGCCACACTGCCCGAAGCTGTTCGGCGCAGGGAAAGCTGCGGGGCCGGGGTTGCATGGAGCCGTGCCAGCAGAGCACCTACCCCGGCCGCACCGCTTTGCCATGTCTGCCCCACGGCAAAGCGGTATGCCAGCCAGTCAGCGCCACCTGCGACCGGCGTCGGGGCGAGGCCCGTCCCGCGCAACGCCTCCAGCATCGCATATTCGATGGTGGCGTCGTTCGGAAACAGCGGAGAGGCCGCCGCTGGGCGGTGCTGTTTGACCACCAGAGCGCCGACACGCCAGACCCGGTTGACCCGCCCGCCTTCCAGAGGATGCCATTTCTGCCCGACCAAAGCCGGTAGCACCGCGCAGATATGCGCGGCCTCGGGTGGGGCAACAGGGGCCGAAGCAGGCAGGACGTTCATGGCGCGCGAAGCTAGGGCGCAATCGCCTGGCAGGCAAGACGGTGTCATTCACGCAGGGCCGTCACCGCACTGACCGGAATTTCGGCGCCTCCGGCCATCATCAGCATCAACCCCTCAGTGCCCCCCCTAACCTCGAGAATGCGGCCATAAACCTCGACCGGAGAGGGCTCGAGCCGGGTTTCGCCCTGATAGTTTTCAAGTGAGACATCATATGTCCCGTCCGGAAGTGGCGCACCTTCCACATCAACTGGCGTCCAGTCCAGTTCGGTCGTGTCGGGCGCCAGATCGACACGGTTCACCACGGTGCCATCCGCATCCATGACAACCAGAACCACACGATCCGCGCCACGCGCGGGATTCGGTGCGAGCGATACCGGCGCCCCCGCCGCGACCTGCATCGGCATTTCGGCACGGGCTTCATGGCCCACCCACCCCGACATTTGCGCCATACCCAGCAGTCCGAACTGGGCCTGCATGGTTTCGAGCAACTGGTTGGTCCTGGTCTGCTGTTCCACACCCGAGAAGGTGGCGAGTTGTACCGCATAATCCCCGCTGTCGATCGGGTTCAGCGGGTCCTGATTTTTCATCTGTGTGGTCAGCATCTTCAGGAAAGTATCGAAATCTGAACTGAGGCTGCTGCCGGACGGAACGCTCCGCGCGGAGGTTCCGGTACCGGTTTGGGTAATCTCCATGTTCCGTCCTTTCACAATCTGAGGTCGAGACCCTTGCCGGGGGACCGGCGCAAGGCTGGTGGCGCGGCAGATTCCGGTTCCGAAACAACCGGATGGGAAACGCCCGGTTGATTCGCCGGGTGATCTGACCGGGCGTTGGGCTGGTCCTGGGTCCAATGGCCGAACTGCATTTCGGCCTGTCGAAAACCGGCCGCCCTGAACTCGGCCAACAGCTGTTCGCCGTTGCGGCGCAAAAGCTCCAGAGTGTCTGGTTGTTCCGCCCGGATTTGCGCCAGGATGCGGTCGCCCTCACTGTGCAATGTCAGTTTCAAACGACCCAGCTCTTCGGGTGCCAGCGACAACATGATCCCCTTCCCTCCGCCCGCGTCGTCCAGTTCTGTCTGTGGCGATATGGCCCCATCCGGTGAAGCCAGTGCGGGCGACAGATGGGGCAGAGCAAGCTGTCGGTGCGGGCGTGGTGGGGAGTCCGGCAGTATCACATCCCGGGCATCGGAGTGGGTGCGATCCGGTAAGGAAGGGATGCGCAAAATATCCGGTTCTGCGGCGGGTTCTTGCAGGTTCTGATGCGCGGTCCCATCCTTCTTGGCCAGTTCATCCGGCGCAACACTGTCGAACAAAGTATTGGCCTGTTGGGTCAGGCCATCCGCAGGAGGAGCGCTTCCTTCCAACTTTTCCGGTACTTCTCTCAGCGTCAGGCGAAGCTGAGGAAGATGTTCTTTCAGGGAAATCAGGTGCTTGAGAAGTAGAGGTAAAGCCTGTGGTACATCTTTTGACGGTGTCTTCAAAGGCAGGCACGGTTTGACGGGCTGCGCCGAACCTGCTTCCGAAGCGGCATCCTGAAGCGAACGTGTGGCCACCTGCTGCGGCTCGGGCAGATCGGGCGGCAGATGGCGCGGGATCGCTTGACCCGTGCGCGCCTCAGCATCAGCTCTCACAAGCAGCGGCGGGGAAGCATCATCAGGCAGACTGGCAGACGGAGCTGGCTTCGCCACATGAGGCAGATTTTCGTGGGGACTCCGTTTGAGAGCGCCCGAAGCAGGGGGTGTTTCAAAGGGGCTATCCTCTGTGGCTTCTTCTGCGGCGGTGGGGTCCGTCGCATCGACAGGCTCAGGCCCTGCGGGCTGGCTCGTATGAACAAAGTCCACGTAAGCCATGGGTGGCAGGTTTGATATTTCCTCCGTCACCTGAACGTCGAAATCCGGTGCTTCAGAAGAGGCTCCGACTCGGCGCTGCGCATAAGCAGGGGTCGAATCATCATGCGATTCTGAGCCCGTGACCTCTGGCTTTGCTGCGGTGGCGTCGGGAAGGTGCGATTCCGGACGAAGTTGTGCAACCGGAGGCGGGCCGTCGGGGCAGACCGGCCCGGCTGTGACAGTCGCTTCTGCGGCTGCCACGGGCTGCCGCTCTTTATTTGTCTGCCTGTTCAAGACCTCCAGAAGCGATGCAAAGGCAATCTCTGCCCCCTCGGCGTCGCGGGGGTAGCCCATTCGCAGGGGCACAACTCCGGGCAAGGAAAGGGGAGGAATCACCGGGGCCTCACGTTTTCGATCTATCTCCGGTTATTGCCGCAACGAGTTACCGGATGTTTACCGGCAGGCCGCAGCCTTGGGGAAAATCCAACACAAGGAGAAGCGGATGACAGATCTCACGATCCGGGCCGGTGTCGTGCGGCCCGGAGTTGCCCCTGAAGCGCGATTGCAGGCACGCGCGGCTGATCTCGAATCGGCTTTTCTTTCAGAAATGTTGGGCTTTTCGGGCCTTCTTGCCACCGAATCGGCATTTGGTGGCGGGGCGGGTGAGGCGCAGTTTGCCTCGTTCCTGCGAGACGAATACGCGCGCAAACTTGTTGCCCGCGGCGGGCTCGGGCTCGGGCAGGCTTTTGTAGATGCCATGCGGCGGGGGGTGGACAATGGCGAATGATGTGGCTTCCGATGTGCGACTGCGGCTGGAGGCGATCCGCCAGGCCCTGATTTCGGGAGACATCCTGTCGCTTGTCGAAGAGGAGGGGCAACTGCGGCAGGCATTGCAGGCTGCTGTGGGGCAGATCGCCCCTGCGGAGCGTGCAGAATTGCGCCGCCTCGCACACGAGAACGAAGCCCTGCTGCGGGCAACCCGACAGGGCATCCGCAGCGCCCTGCGGCGCATGGCCGAGATTCGTGACGCCAGGGTGGCTTTTGGCACCTATGACAGTGGCGGGCGCCGGAAGGTAATCCCGCATCGGCCCCCGGAGACGGACCGATCCTTCTGAACTGCATCAAATGCCGGATATTGCAGCCCTCATGGACGGCCGGATTTAGCAAAGTGTTAGAGATTGGCGGGCATCAATCCAAGGGCATCCCGAAAGCGGATGGCACGGCAAGGCGCAAGCGGCCGTAGGGCGCAGAAGGCCGATCCCGCCGCCAGACGGCACTATGCCCGGCGCAAAGCGCCGGCTCAGGAAAGGAAAAGACATGTCGTCCATTCTGACCAATACCAGCGCAATGGTTGCTCTTCAGACCCTGAAGGGCATCAACAGCAATCTCAATCAGGTGCAATCGGAAATCTCGACCGGGAAATCGGTTTCCACCGCCCGCGACAATGCGGCCGTCTGGGCGATTTCGAAGGTGATGGAATCCGATGTCGAGGGCTTCAAGGGCATCAGCGACAGCCTGGCGCTTGGCTCTTCCACCGTGGCTGTGGCGCGGGAAGCCGCTGAAACCGTGACGGATCTGCTGACCCAGATGAAAGGCAAGATCGTCGCGGCCCAGGAAGACAATGTTGACCGCACGAAAATCCAGACCGATATCGTCGCGTTGCGCGATCAGATCGCCTCGGTCGTCGGGGCGGCCCAGTTCAACGGCCTGAATCTTGTCGACGGGTCGCAGTCGACGGTCGATGTTCTGGCCTCGCTGGATCGTTCGGGCAGCGGCGTCAGCGCCTCCAGCATCACCGTCACTGCGCAAAATCTGTCTGCTGGCAACTATACGGCGAAGAACGTCTTTGGCACTTCAGACGGCGTTTCCGCGAATGGTGATACCGCCGGGTTCCAGCTCGACAACGGCACCGGCACCGGCATGATCGAAATCGACGATTCCGGCGCGGCTTTCGCCGCAGGCGACAGTGTTTCTGTCACCATCGGCGGGAAGACCGCCACCTATACGGTGACGGCTGACGATGTCGGCGCGACGACGCCGTCTGATATGGTTGCGGTCGGGCTGAAGAATGCCATCGATAGTCTGGGGGTCAGCGGCCTGACGGTGGATTATGACAGCGGCTCTCCCGGTCAGCTTGCGTTCACCAATGCCGGAACCAATGATCTGACGGTCAGCGCGCAGTTCAAGAATGCTGGCTCGGGCGGGCTGTCGGCGCTGTCGTCGATTGACGTGTCGACCGCAGGCGGCGCGGCTGCGGCGCTGGGCAATATCGAAGGGATGATCCAGACATCGATCAATGCGGCGGCTGATTTCGGTTCTGTTCAGAAACGGATCGACATTCAGGCGGGCTTCGTCGGCAGTCTGACGGATTCGCTGAAGACCGGGATCGGCAGCATGGTGGATGCCGATATGGAGGAGGCGTCGGCACGGCTTCAGGCCCTGCAGGTGCAGCAGCAGCTGGGCGTGCAGGCGCTGTCCATCGCCAATCAGTCGCCGCAGAGCATCCTGTCGCTGTTCCGCTGACGACAGGGGCGGCGCGGAAAACCGCGCCGCCGCTTCCTGACATCACCCCGCACCGCCGAAAGGACACCCCGTGACCGTCAGCCAGCTTGCACGGGTTGCTTATGGCAGCCCACATACGCCCGTTCGTTCGGATCGCCAGAACGAATACGACCTCTTCGCACGCATTACGCGCGCGCTTTCAGATGCGGTGACGCGCCGCGAAACTGATTTTCCGGCCTTTGCGGCGGCATTGCATGACAATCTGGTGCTGTGGCGCACCTTGGCCGCCGATGTGTCGGAGGAAGGGAATGCCTTGCCGCCGGCGTTGCGGGCGCGCCTGTTCTATCTTTACGAATTCACGGCGTCCCATAGCCGCAAAGTATTGGCCGGGGAAGCAGGCGTTACCGTGCTGCTGGAAATCAATACATCGGTCATGCGCGGGCTGCGTGGAGAAAGGGCCGCCACATGACGGGTCTTGTGCTGAAGCTGGGCCCGCATGAACGGGTTCTCATCAACGGGGCGGTGATTGAGAACGGGGATCGTCGGTCCCGCCTTTCGATCATGACGCCCAACGCAAACATTTTGCGGCTGCGGGATGCGATTCATCCTGAAGAGGTGACGACGCCGGTGCGCCGGGTCTGCTACATCGCGCAACTGGTGCTTTCCGGAGATGCCGATGCGGCAGAAGCCCGTCTGCAATTGCTTCGGGGTATCGAGCAATTGAGCCAGGTGCTGACAGATCCCGACAGTCGGCTGCACCTTGCCGCTGCGACGGATGCGGTTGTGGATGGTCAATATTATCATGTGCTCCGGGCGCTGCGGCATCTTCTGCCACGGGAAGAGCGGCTGTTTGCCGCGCGGACGACATGACCTTCGCCCCGATCATACCGCTTTCTGGCTATGCGGGGTGGAGCTTTCTGCAAAGAACGCTGGACAAGCAGAAGGCCGCCTTCAATGCAGATGCAGCTTTGCAGCGGGACCAAGCCTACTTTCGCAGCCGGATCGGCGACATTCATACCGCAGAGCAGCTTGTCGCGGACCATCGCCTACTGAAAGTGGCTCTGGGTGCTTTCGGTCTCGAGGCTGATATCGGCAGCAAATTCTTTATCCAGAAGGTCTTGACCGACGGGACGCTTAACTCCGGCGCCTTGTCCAACAAATTGGCGAATAAACAATACAAGGCCATGTCCAAGGCCTTTGGTTTCGGCGATTTCAACACGCCCCGCACACAGCTTTCAAATTTTGCCGATGAAATTCTGGCAGGGTATCGGGACAATCGCTTTGAGGCCGCAGTCGGTGAGGTTGACGCGGATATGAGGGTCGCGCTGTACGCACAGCACGCCCTGCCGGAAATAGCACAAGGGCCATTGAGCGAAGATGCGAAATGGTTCAGCATAATGGGATCGGCGCCGCTCCGGAGGATTTTTGAAACCGCGTTCGGCTTGCCCTCGAGTTTCGGGGCGCTTGATATTGACCAGCAGCTTGGCATCCTGAAATCAAGATCAAGACGAATGTTCGGGGCCGGTGGAGTGGCCCAGTTCGCGACCGCCGAAAGTCAGGACAAACTCCTCCGACAATATCTCCTCAGGGCAGCTTTGTTGCGCTAGGATCCAGACCCATTGATTTCAGGCCTTTTGCGGGCTCTGTTGCACAAATCTGGTGAGGGACGGAGTTCCCTTATTCCTGGATAGACCTCCTGCGACCTCTGTGATGGGCGTGCCGAGAGCCGGGAAACCGTTCAGGACAGCGCCAAGGACCAGGAACTCTGCAACCCGACGGTCGAAGTCCTGAGCGGAGAGGCGCTACCCCAGCAACTTGCTTCAGTGCATCTTGGTCTCCGCCCGGCCTCGTCGATCATATCCGCGGTGGCTATTGTCGAAACAGGATTGTTGTATCGACCCATGTGTGGATGCCCGTTTGAGGCCAAGGCTGCTTTGGCGGCCGGGATTAGTGATCGGTGCGGTCATGTGTCAGGCCTGTCTCGCGGCGCTTTTATATGACAGCTGGCCGGTATGGTGATACGCGGATTGTCTGCTCATCAGTGAGTCGGGCGCATGGTAAGCTTCTTGGGTGGCTGGTGATCATTCACTCACCAGCATGACACAGCCGATGCCGCCGGAGGGCATCCACACCATCAGTGAAACCCTGTTCATGCTACAAGGGAGAAGGTAGCAATGAGTGTGACCATGGACGACAGCATCAAGCGCTGGACGGCGAAGCGTAAAACCACGCTGGTGATTGAGATCATGCAGAGCAAGATCACGGTGGCGGAGGCCAGCCGGTCCTTCGACCTGCCGCCCTCCGAGATTGAAGGTTGGGTTGATGACGCGAAGCGGGGGATGGAGAATTCCCTGCGGGCGAAACCGCTCGACCTCCGCGAGTAATACGAGAAGCAGCGGAAGGATCTTCAGGAGGCCTATGGCGAGGCCATGCTGGAGTAGCGCGCCCGAAAAAATTCTAGGCTCTGCTGGATGCGCAGGACGACAAATGATCCAGAGCATCCATCAAGGCCATGATCGAGCATCGCTGCGGATCAGAAAACAGTCCGGGGGACTGTTTTCCCGCCAAGACCGTCCTTCGGCTACGGGACGGTGACCTGGCTTCTGGGGTTCAATAAAAACACAGTGCAGCGTGTCTTTCAGCTCAGGGGCTGGCCCCCTCTCGGCAGCATGCTGCGCATGCGCTTGCCGGGCAATGGGTCTGTAAGCGGATAATTGGCATAGGCACCCGCATCGAGGCCGTCTCGTCCGTGGCCCAGGCCCCGAACGAACGCTGGTCGACCGACATGTGCCGGGTCTGGGCGGGGCGAGATGGCAGGGCCACGCTGGCCCTGGCCATCGACTGCCACACCCGCGATCTGTTGGGCTGGCATTTGTCGCGATCCGGCAAGGTCACGACCGCAGCCAGCGCGTTGGAGCATGCCCTGATCACCTGGTTCGGCACCTTGGGCTGGGTCACGCAGGAGTTCCTGCTGAGGTCGGACAACGGGGTCGTTTTACCAGTCGCAAGGTCACGGCACTGGTCCGCAGCTACGGGTTGAAGCAGGAGTTCATCACACCCCACTGCCTGCAACAGACGGATGTAATTGAATAGCCCCTTTCTGAGGTCGAGTGGTTCTTCAGCTTGGGGCGCCACCTCCTGCACGCAATACGCGCCATCGGTGACTGGATCTGTTTCTACAACAGCCGTCCTCATCAGGCGCTTGCCATGCGCACGCCGGCCGAAACATTCAGATTAGCGGCTTAACCTGAGCAGATTCAGATGGGTCGATACAGATCTTCCGGGTTCATTGTAGGATTAAGTGTCAAACCTCCCAGCTCCGCCCAGCATGGCTGACCCAAAACAACCTCAACAGTGCCGTCCGGAAAATTACGCCCCAACTCTCAAAGGCACCAAAAATCACTTGTCTCTCAGGAGACTGGAAAATATACGTCCAGTCGGAGACGTGGCCGAGTGGTCGAAGGCACACCCCTGCTAAGGGTGCAGGCGGGAAACCGTCTCGAGGGTTCGAATCCCTTCGTCTCCGCCACTTGCACATCGCAAACCCGAGATGAGGTCCCTTATGGGGCCTTTTTTCTTTTTGTTTCAAAGGGGTTTAGCGAGGCCATCCGACTTCAGGAGACTGTCGATTTCGTCGAAATCGGTCTCTGAACGCCCCGCGTCTCTTTCCATCCGCCCTTCCCCAAAATCGAGACGGATTCAAAAGATCACGCGATTTCAGAATGTTGGCGAAATCGAAATGCGCCACAGTTGAAACCGGTTCGTGTGCTCCCGGTGCGAACAGAGACACCCGAAGGCGGCTGATAGCTGACACGCAAATTTGCAGTGTTTTACATCAGATATTGCAGCAGTGAGATTCAGGCTTCCGTTGCCGTTGAATGACCCTTTGAATACCCCTTCAAATAGGCCGTGAAGCGAACCATACCATCCGACAGCAGCGCCATCTCTGCGCCGCTGACGGATACGATGCGGGCGACAACATGCGTTTTGTCGGCCATCACAGCACCCCCTGAAGCTGGCTCACGGCCGCGCCGACCTCCTCGATCGTCGTCGCGGCGTCGATTGCGGCGCGGGTGGTGAGGCGGAGGGCCTCCAGATCGGCGGCGGTGCTGCGCCAGAGGGTGGCGAGGTTGAGCCAGATCTGCGCGAGGCTGGCGCCATCGGGGGCGGTGATGCCCAGCTCGGCCGAGAGCAGCGGATAGGCGGCGGGGTCCGGTGTGGGATCGGCCATCCAGGCGCGGGCCTCTGCTTCCTTGGCGAGATAGATCATGCTCTGCCCGGGCAGATCGGTGATCAGCGCGGCGCGGGCGGCGGTGACGGCCGCTGCCAGCGTGACACGGGCCTCGGCTTTGGCGGCCTCCAGCGCGGCTGCGGCGCGGGCCTCGGCGGTGATCGTCCTGCTCCAGTCGATGCTCATTGCGTGGCCTCCTCAGGCGTGTAGCTCGGCAGCGGGATCGGCCCGTCTGCCGTGACGATGATCGGCTCGGGATGCGTGATCACCCGCGCCTCGGGCGGTGCGTACAGCGGGATCGGCCCATGCGGCAGGATCAGGGTCAGGCGGATCGTGCCGTCGATGCGGGTCACATCCGAGGCCAGCCAGTCGCAGGCCACCGCCTCGCGCGGCAGGGTGGCGCCCTCTGGCAGCGGGCCAAAATCATAGGCCACGTCGTTGATGATCAGGGTATCGCCCTGACGGGTCAGCGTCAGAGGTGCATCGGAGCGGATGGGGGATAGGGTGATGATCATGGTTGGTCTCCTCAGAACCAGTAGCCGATGGCGGTGGCGCGGTAGGTCACGTTTGCCCCCCCGGACAGGGTGCCGATCCGCCGCATGAACACGCTGGCTATGCTCGGTGCGTCAAACGTAAACCAGGCTGAGGTATCGCCCGTATGCCCGGGCATCACCATCGGGGCGACGGCGAAGGCTGCGGGGAAAGTCCACGCCACGCCTGCCGTGCGATACAACGCCCCGGATGCCATGCTTTGCGTATCCGTCGATGTCACGGTCCCCCAGCAGATCTGCGTCCCGTCGGCAAAGCGGACATAATAGCCATTGGCATTGCTGCCCCGCTCGATGACCCTCCCAGTCGGCACACCACCGGATTGGCTAACAGTCCCGAGCAGCGATCCAGCATTATAAACAGTGTGCCACGCCCCCCATGTGCCGTCATTTGCCCGGATGCGCATCTGCTCATTGCGCGTGTTCGGCGGCGTGCCTGCACCAGCATACAGGATCGCACGCTGCATCACGGCGGCGCCCACATATAGGGCCTGTGTCGTGATCCACCAGAAATTGCCGGATGCGCCCCCAGGGAATGTCCCGCCATTGCCGTCGTGATAGAGACCGGCATCACCAGAGACAGCAGTGTCGATATTGACGCCGCTCCCTTGCGGGTAATAGCCGCCGAACCGGCGCAGGGCATGGAACAGGATATTGTCATCGGTCCTATGCAACCGCCCGCCGGTGGTATCCTTGTCGTTCTGGGTCACGGCGGTGCCGAGCAGCTTGCCGTTGAGCGTATAATCGCTGCCCGCCCGCGAGAGGGCTGAGCCGCCCAGCAGACCACGGGCCTGCGATGTCAGGTCTGCCAGTTGCGCAGAGCCTGCGCCATCGAACCACGGCAGCTTGTTCGCCATCGTTTCCAGCGCCGCAAGCGCCGAAAGATTGCCGTTCGAAAGCTCCTCCAGCAGTTCCCGCGCCGAGGCCAGCGCGCGGGTCATATCCGGCGTGAAGCGGACCTCGTAGTTCACAGCGGTCTGGGTGGCCCCCGGCCAGGGATAAGCGAGCGTGAGCGAGGTCGCGCTGTTGACGCTGGCGATCCTGACACTCAGCCCGGCCGCCCAGAAGATATCCCCTGCCTCCAGCCCGGCCGCTTCAAACGAAGTCCCGCTGCCGGTGACCGAGGT
>NZ_BMYI01000009.1:0-199870 GCF_014652195.1 Gemmobacter nanjingensis | reverse complement strand
ATCCAGTCCGACCGTGATAATCTCCGACATGACCGCCTCCCAATTTGGATTGTTGCGATCCCACCATGGCACATCGATGCCGTCGGGGGGCGGTTACAGCATCAGCGGTATCCTGCCGGATACAGCAGCGCGGCGCGGCGAGGTGCGGCTGGATCAGTTGCCCGGATTGCGCTGGGATCTGGACGAGGCGGCGCAGACGATCTCGTTCGAGGCGACCGACACAGCGCTGGCGCCGCATGTGGTCAGTGCCCGCCCGGCTCCGAGACCGTATGAGGGGGAGGAGGGCGCGGTTGATAGCGGCTTCGGGCTGGTGCTGAACTATGCGCTGGATTTCGAAGCGGTGACAGCTGACGGGTCAGCAACAGATACAACTGCGGCGGGGGCCTTCGAGGCCCGGCTGTTTCTGCCGCTGGGCGCACTGACCTATGGTTTCGCCCTGACCGAGGACGAGGCTGCAGGGCTGCGCCATCGCCGGCTGGAGACCTACTGGCGCAGTGCCTTCCCCGGCGGGGCCGTACAGGTGCAGATCGGTGATTTCACCACGCGCGGGCCGTCCTGGACCCGCCCGGTGCGGCTTGGCGGCCTGCTGGTGGAGCGCAATTTCAGTCTGCGTCCCGATCTGGTGACGATCCCCCTGCCCAGTTTTGCGGGCAGTGCGGCGGTGCCTTCGGCGGTTGAGGTCTATTCCAACTCGATCCGCACTTATGCGACCGAGGTTCCTGCTGGCCCTTTCACGCTGACCGACCTGCCGCTTGCCAGTGGTTCGGGCGAGGCGCAGGTGATCGTACGCGATATCACCGGGCGGGAAACGCGCGTTGATCTGCCTTTCCTCGTTTCCTCCGATCTGCTGCGGCCGGGGGTGGCGGATTATGCTTTTGCGCTGGGCGCCCCCCGGCTGGGCATGGGTACGGATGATGACCATTACGCCGACGATCTGTTCGGCGCCGCGACCTTCCGGATCGGCGTGTCCGAGGCGCTGACACTGCATGGCCATGTCGAGGCAGGCCCGGATCTGCGGCTGGGCGGGCTGGGCGCGACCTTCCGGCTTGGCACGCTGGGCACATCGACTTTCAGCTATGCACGCAGCCGGTCTGATCAGGGGGACGGCCAACTGGCCGAACTTTCGGGCAAACTGAGTTTCGGCCGGTTGCAGGCCTCCGGTCGGCTGATGCGGAGCTGGGGCGATTTTTCGGACATTGCCGCGGTGACGGCGGAACCTGGCCTGGCGGGTGATCCGGCCTCGCCGCTGACCCGGCTGGGTCAGATTTCTCTGACCATGCCACTGTCGGGGCCGGGCGGGGCCGCCGCGAGCCTGTTCGCCGCCGATACCCGGCGCGCCGACGGCAGTGCGGACACCAGCCTTGGCCTTGCCTACAGCCGCCCTGTGCTGGACGGCGGCACGCTGAGCCTCAGCGCGTTGACCGTGCGGGGGCAAACCTCAGATACGGTGCTCGGCCTTGGTCTGCATGTGCCATTGGGAAAACGTGGCTATGCGGGCAGCACGCTTGAACGGCGGAATGATGGTTTCCGGTTGGCGGCGACGGCTTCGGGGGGCAACCGCGACCGGCAACGCGGCCATGATTGGCGGGTACAGGCCAGCCGGGACGAGGCGACCAGCCTGCGCGCCAATCTCGGGCTGAATGGGCGCTATGGCCGGGCCGAGCTGGGCACGCAATTCTCTGACAGGTCGCGCAGTCTGGGTCTGAGGCTTGATGGATCTGTTGCAGTGGCCGGGGGCGGGGTTTTTCTGACCCGTCGCATTCAGGATTCCTTTGCCGTTGTCGATGCAGGTGCTGCTGGCGTGGAGGTCAAATCGGAAAACCGCACTGTGGGCCGGACCGGGCGCTCGGGCAGGCTGCTTGTGCCCGACCTGCGCGGATACGAACGGAATGTCCTGTCGATCGACCCCTCGACCCTGCCCCTTGACGCAGCCATCGGCAGCACCCGCCAGACCGTGCGTCCGGCCTATCACAGCGGTGCCCGCGTCGATTTTGGGGTCGAGGCCAATCCGGCAGGTGCGATGATCGTACTGGTCGATGCCGGTGGGCTGCCGCTGGATGTGGGCGGCGGCGTACAGATCAATGGCCGCGACGATGGTCTGCTGGTGGGCTATGACGGGCAGGTCTATGCACTTGGCCTGCGCGCAACCAACACCGTCAGCGTGACCTATCCGGGGAAACCGCCCTGTCGCGGCAGCTTTGCCTATGCCGATGAACCCGGCAGGATTACGGAAATCACCGGGGTGGTTTGCCAATGATCCGAACCGCGCTGATCTGGCTGCTGTTCCTGTTCTGCCTGACCGCCACTGCGGGCATGGCGCGGGCACAGACTTGCAGCTTTTCGGCGAGCGACATCGTTTTCGGCCAGGTCGATACACTTTCCTCCGGCGCCACCGATACCACTGGCACGATCTCGGTCAGTTGCAGCGCGTTTCTGGGTTTGCTGTCGTCCATCGACATTCGCATCCATGTCGGGGAGGGGCGCGGCGGGGCGAATGGCGCGACCCGGCGGATGACCAGCACCACTACGGCGACGCCACTGAACTTCCAGCTTTATCGTGACGCGGCGCGCAGCGATCTGCTTGGCGGAAGTTACTGGAGCTATGGCGGACAGCCGATCCGGCTGACCGGCGCCTCTGTGCTTACCCTGCTGACAACCTCAGGGATGAATGTGCCGGTTTATGCCCGTGTACCGGGAGGTCAAGGCAGCGTGATACCGGGCAGCTATGGTTCGGTTTTCGACCGCAATCCCCTTGATGTGAGGGTGGATTACACGACCTGCAACCTGCTTCTGTTTTGCACCAACCGCACCGCGAGCTTTTCCTTTTCCGTGTTGGCAGATGTGGTGCCGGACTGTCTTGTGACAGCGGAGGATCTGGATTTCGGCACAACCGGATTGCTGAACAGCGCCATCGACGCGACCAGCCAGATTGACGTGACCTGCACTGCCAATTCCGCTTTCGATATCGGGTTGGGTTACGGCTTCTACGGCACCGGGTCGGGCGACCGGAAAATGCAGGATACAGGCGGAAACCAGATCTGGTACGGCCTGTTTCGTGATGCGGCGCGCAGCCTTTCCTGGGGAGAACTGGGCGACGGCGCCGCTCAGCCCGGCACTGGCAGCGGTGCGGCGCAGAGCTTTACCGTCTACGGTCGTGTTCCCGCGCAGGCAACTCCACCGCCGGGAATCTATTCTGACACGATCATCGTGACCATCACCTATTGATCGCGTGTCTCAGGCCTCGCCGGCCAGTTTGTAGCGCGACAAAAATAGGTGGCCAAAACGACAAAATTAGGGGGCAGCAACTGAAGGCAGAGCTATGCGCAAAATGCATATCTCGACGCTCCCTTCGCCCCCCTTGCCGAGGCTGCGCGCCGCGTCGAAGACGGCCCAAAGCCGCCGGTCGGTTCCAGTAGGATGCTGCACTGCGGTTTCATCGAACCGGCCAATTTTCGTTGCGGCTGCACAACTAGGGGAGGAGTGGAGACCAGAGTGAGCTTCGCGTAGCCTCTACACTTTCCGCCGGCGACCAGCGAAGGCGGCCACGAAAATCGGAAATTGATCTGCTGGCCTTCTTGGATGCGAGAGGCAAACACCAGCGTGATCGAGTGATCTCCAGTTTCCAAAATCCTGTCAGCGGAAGGCGGCAAGCCGAAACCGACGAGGTGGCGTGCGACAGGCCCGAGTTCCTTCGGACGCAATGGCTCTGGGGTCTCAGCGTTGTGAACAAGAAGTCCAATAAGCATTTCTCTGGAGACCTCGCCCTCGATCTCGTGCACCAGCTTCGCGGCGGTCTTGGCAACCAGCGGCGATGCGTAGCTGGTGCCGCAGCCGTCTACAACCGTCCCATCGGGCAAGACCGAAAACAGGCCATGGCCAAGGGAAGCATGTTGCGAGCCGGAGCCACCGACATGCGCAAGATCAGGCTTCACACCAGATCGCAGGCCGGGTCCCCGGCGGCTGAAGCGTGTGGGTGCGAAGGGCAGGCAGCCCCCGTGACCCGGCGGGTTCACTGCGCCGACCGCCACGTTTCGCGCGCTCTCAGCCGGTGTAAGGAGGCCATCGTTTCGTGCTAGCGCCAAGTTCGAAAGGGCTGTGGCAGTGTCCCCAGGCCACTCAGGGCGAAAATCCTGCGGGTCAGTATTTCCCGCCGATACAAATACGACAGCATTGTTCTCTTCGGCAATCTGGTCGAGCCGAGCCGCGTGTGTGCTGTAACGATCCGGCACGGCAGGCTGGAGTATGTTCAGACTCATGTTGAAGACCCGGACCCCGTGCCTTGCGCGCGCGTCCGCCACGGCGGTGCCCAACTCTTCAAAGAAGTCAGTGAGGCCACAGGAGTAGTAGGAGGAGAAAGCACCCGGCTTCCTTTGATCTGGAAATATAGCCAAGTCCACCAGTTCCGCGCCGTCGGGTTCAGGGCAGGTCTCAGGGCCATTCAAGGCTCTTCCCGCGACCGCTAGCCCTCCAATGAACGTGCCATGATTGAGGTCCATGTCCTCGTCGGCCAGTATGTCCCATCGGTCAATGATCCACCCCGACAGGGCGTCGCCGATCCCGCCGTCCACGACGCCAATTCTTGGGTGCGATGACTGGGCGCTTCGACGGGGGATGGTCGCAACGCTGGGTCGAGCTCGCACCAGCGCCGGAGTTCTCGCAGAACGGACTACCACGCCCGGTAGCTCAACACTCCGAACGAGAGGGTGCCTGTCGAGGAACTTCAGAAGATGGGAATGCCGCTGGGGATCGTCGTCAAAAGGCGCGAGAGCACGCCGTTCGCGCGCCGTAGAAGATGCATTTGTCAGCCTCAAGACAGCGCCGTTCGGCGATTGGTCTAGGCGGACCAGAAGTCTCGGAAGCCCACGCTTCCAGTTTGGCAGCCGCTCAACCGACATACCTTTCCCAATCTCTCCAAAACCTTCTACGAAGGTGGAGATCAATTCGCGATGAGGCGCGTCGAGCCTGTCCCACTCGTCTCTTGGCGGAACGAGATCGAAAAGCTCAACCTCGTAGCTACTGCCGGTCATGGGGTTTGAAAGCCATGTGACGGCTTCTTCGATCGAAAATCCGCCGTCGAGGATTACGGCTTCGACGCGCCCATCGTGCATTTCGATGTCGAGGCCGCCGCCAATGCCCGCGCCCGGGGCCTGTCGGCCATCGACCCGGAAAGCCATGCGGTCGAGATGCTGACCGATGTGCTGCAGAATATCCGCGAGGTGCGGGTGGCGGGGCTGGTCCACAACCTCAACACCTATGCCGCCGACAAGCGGGTCACGCTGTCGGGCAGCTCGCAATGGTCGGATTACGCCAATTCGGACCCGATCACCGCGCTGAAGACCGGGCAGGAATCGACGCTGGTCTATCGCCCGAATACCTGGGTGATGGGGCGGCCGGTCTGGTCGAAGCTGTCCTCGCACCCGATCATCGTCAATGCGATCAAGGGCGGCACCCAGACCTCGGGCCTCGTGAGCCGCGAGCAGTTCATCGAGCTCTTCTCGGGCGAGGGGCTGCAACGGCTGCTGATCGGCGATGCCTGGGTGAATACCGCCAAGCCCGGTCAGGCGCCGTCACTCAGCCGGTGCTGGGGCAAGCATCTGGCCATGCTGCACCTCAACCCCGGCGCTTCAGTCGAGCGCGGCGGCATCACCTTCGGCGCCACCGCCGAATATGGCAGCCGGATCTCGGGCCGGATCGAAGACCCGGATGTCGGGCTGCAGGGCGGCTACCGGGTGCGGACGGGCGAGCGGGTCAAGGAACTCGTGATCGCAAAGGACGTCGGCTACTTCGTCCAGAACGCGGTGCAGTGACATGGCAAAGCGTCCCGTACCCCCGGCCGGGGAAAGCGCCCCGGCCAATACCCCCGCCATCTCCCCGGATCCGGCAGAGGCGGCCCTGCTGCAGGCCATCGCCTCCATCGGCCCCAATCTCGCGCCGATCCTGCCCAAGGGCACGGCGCCCGAAATCCTGTCCGAGCGCCGGATCGCCACGGTGGCCAGCGCCATCGAGCATGACGGCTACCGCTTCGCCCCCGGTGATCCGATCCCGCTGACCCTGAGCGAGTTCACCGGGCTGAAGGGCACCGGCGCGCTGGCCGATGCCAGCTGGGACGATCTCGAAACCCTCTAGCGCCATCCGGCGGCCTGCGCGCCGCCGGGGCCGATCCCCTGCCGGGCGGCGCGTGACGGCCCCCCGGCCCCTTCGCACCAAGAGGAGCAGAAAGATGACCACCAAAGTCACCGTGCATGCCCATGGCTGGCCTGTTCGGGTCCGGCATCTTGATCCCAACGGCCCAGGCATGAACATCCCCGTGCGCGTAGAGTCCGGCGAAACCCGCGACTTCTACGTTCACCGGGCACAGGATCTTCGCATCCACGAAATCCAGCCGGGCGAGGTCGCCGGGACCGAGGCCGCGTGACATGACCTATGCCACGCTCGAGAACCTGACCGAACGCTATGGCGCCGACATGCTGCTCGGCATCACCGACCGTGCGACGCCCCCGGCCGGGGGGATCGATACCGGGGTGGTGGCGCGGGCGCTGGCCAATGCCGATGCCACGATCAACGGTCGCCTCGGCACCCGCTTCGTGGTGCCGCTGGCGGAGACGCCGCCGGAGATCCGCGAGATCGCCGAGGCCATCGCGATCTGGAAACTGCATGTCTACAAGCCCGACGAGAAGATCGAAGCCGATTACAAGGAGGCGATGAAGACGCTCGAGGGCATGGCCGCCGGGTCTGTCGTGCTGCATGCCACCACGCTTGCCCCGGTGGAAACCGGCGGCACCGGCGCGCGGCTCCGCTGACCTATGCGGATGGCGCATAGCTCGCACATCGCCATTTCTCATAACGCATTGAAATCATGTAACTATGAACTGGAAGGCCGCCAGTTCCGAGTTTCCGGCCTAAAAACAGGGGTTTCGGGGCTGAAAGACCGGGTGAAATCCCCGTAAGCTATTGAAAAGACGTAACTATGAACTGAGTTCAAAAATCCGCGCACGAGTTCCGAGTTTCGCACTTTCCCCGGATTGGCTGAATCGCCCTGAAACAGCCGTTAAAGCCAAGTTTTATTGATGTTTTCGGGCGATTAGCAGCTCGGGTCCGGGCGCCAGCGAGGGCGCGGATCACGCTCTGGCCACCTGTTTGGCGCAATATTTTCGTCGCGACCGACATGACCGCCCCGAAGCCGCCCAGACACGCCACCAGAGCCTCACAGCCTCGGCAAGCGCCTTATTTTATTGAGGAAAGACGGATGGCGACGGGTAACGACACCTGACGACGGATAGGGCAACGCACTCTCTTAAAAACCCCCATGTTTTTGTCGCGTTACACAGTTCAAAAGCGACTGCGAAGATCATGGTGTGTCTGGAAGTTGGTTATGGGCAGCCTGTTTTGCAGGCCGTGGCCAGTCGTCAAACCATGGTCAGAACCCGCATAAACGAGAGCGATGAGATCTGTGTAATGAAGGATACGTCAACTGCAAAGTGCAATATATAACAATCGCCTATCGCAGGATTACAGTGGTGAGCCCGACAGGATTCGAACCTGTGACCCACTGATTAAAAGTCAGTTGCTCTACCAACTGAGCTACGGGCCCGCCTTCTGTGAGCGGCTAACTACGGAACTCGCGGGGGGCGGTCAAGAGCCAATCCACTTAAAAATCGTCATCTCTGGCAGAATCCTTCAAGCTGGGGTAGGAGGCTGGCATGACAGAGCTTTTCCCCCACGGCCTGCCCTTCATGAAGATGCATGGAGCAGGCAATGATTTTGTGGTGATCGACTCGCGCGGGCGCGGGGCGGTGGTCACGGCTGCGCTTGCGCAGGCGGTAGGGGACCGCAATCGCGGTGTCGGCTTTGATCAGCTTGCCGAGATTCGCGATGCGGCAGATGCCGATTTCGCACTCGATTTCTGGAATGCGGATGGCAGCCGCGCAGGTGCCTGTGGTAACGCCACCCGCTGCGTCAGCGCCTATATGATGCAGCAACTGGCGCAGGATGCGGTGGAACTGACGACCCAGCGCGGTCGGCTCACCGCACGCCGCCTGTCGGATGGCCGCGTTGCCGTCAACATGGGGCATCCGCAACGGGACTGGCGCGATATTCCGCTGGCTGAAGCGCAGGATACCACGCGCCTGACATTGCCGGGCACCCCCGCTGCCGTCGGGATGGGGAATCCGCATTGCGTCTTCTTTGTTGATGATGCCGAGGCAGTGGATGTGTCGGGCCAGGGCGCGATCTATGAGCGTCACAACCTGTTCCCGCAGCGGACGAATGTCGAATTCGCAAGTGTTCTGGCGCCGGACCGGCTGCGTATGCGGGTGTGGGAGCGGGGGGCGGGTATCACCCTGGCCTGCGGCTCGGGCGCCTGTGCCACTGCCGTCGCGGCTGCGGAGCGCGGCCTGACGGGTCGGAAGGTCGATGTCGTGGTCGATGGCGGCTTGCTGCAAATCGACTGGCGCGAGGATGGCGTCTGGATGTCCGGGCCGGTTGCGCGAGTCTTCGACGGTGTGCTGCGCCCGGATTTTCTGGCAGGTCTGGAATGACAGCCCCGGTTTTCTCTACGCTCGGCTGCCGGCTGAACGCCTATGAAACCGAAGCCATGAAAGAACTGGCCGCGGCGGCGGGTGTCGATAACGCCGTGATTGTGAACACCTGCGCGGTCACGGCAGAGGCCGTGCGCAAGGCCAAGCAGGAAATCCGCCGCCTGGCCCGCGAAAATCCGGGGGCGCCCGTGATCGTGACGGGCTGCGCGGCGCAGACCGAACCCGAAACCTTCGCGGCAATGCCGGAAGTGACCAAGGTCATCGGCAATACCGAAAAGATGCAGCCCGAAACATGGTCTGGCTTGCGCGCGCCCGATCTGATTGGCCTGACCGAAAAGGTGCAGGTGGATGACATCATGTCTGTGCGCGAAACCGCCGGGCACCTGATCGACGGGTTTGGCCGTCATCGCGCCTATGTTCAGGTGCAGAATGGCTGTGACCATCGCTGCACCTTTTGCATCATTCCCTATGGCCGGGGCAATTCACGCTCGGTGCCTGCGGGGGTCGTGGTCGAACAGATCAAGCGGCTGGTAGACAAGGGGTTTCACGAAATCGTCCTGACTGGCGTCGATCTGACAAGCTGGGGGGCGGATCTGCCCGCAACCCCCCGGCTGGGCGATCTTGTCATGCGCATCCTGCGGCTGGTGCCGGATCTGCCGCGCCTGCGCATCAGTTCGATCGATTCGATCGAGGCGGATGAGATGCTCATGCAGGCTATTGCCACCGAACCGAGGCTGATGCCGCATCTGCACCTGAGCCTTCAGGCCGGGGATGACATGATCCTGAAACGGATGAAGCGCCGCCATCTGCGCGATGACGCCATCCGGTTCTGCGAGGAGGCGCGGCGCCTGCGGCCAGACATTGTCTTGGGGGCGGATATCATCGCGGGCTTTCCGACTGAAACCGAACAGATGTTCGAAAACTCGGTGAAGCTGATAGGCGACTGCGGGCTGACCTTCCTGCATGTCTTTCCGTTCAGCCCGCGCAAAGGCACACCCGCAGCGCGCATGCCGCAAGTCAACGGGGCTGAGGCAAAGGCGCGAGCTGCCCGGCTGCGGGCCGAAGGCGAGTTGGCATTGGCCCGGTATCTTGCCAGCCAGACCGGCCAGACGCGCCAGATCCTGACAGAGACGCCGCGCATGGGCCGGACGGAACATTTCGCCGAGGTCCGGTTTGAGAGCGATCAACCGGAGGGGCAGATCGTCACGGCGCGGATTACCGGATTTGCGGGCCAACAGCTCATCGCATAAGCTCACCCCGAAAGGGGACAGCCATGCCGGAACACAGCCACGGGAACCATGACAACCTGCTGATTGCAGTCGTTCTTCTGGGGATGGGCGCCGCGCTCTTCAGCGCCTTTCCGTTGCCTGGCTGGTGGGGCCCGGCGGGCCTGATAGCGGTTTATCTGGCCGCTGGCGTTCCCACCGCCCTTTCCGCCTTGTCCGAACTGTTTCGTGAACGGCGGCTGGATATCGACCTCCTGATGGTGCTTGCAGCCCTTGCTGCGGCTGCTGTCGGCTCTGCCCTCGAAGGGGCGGTTCTGCTGACCCTGTTTGCCATCTCTGAAACGTTGGAAACACGTGCGATGGGGCGGGCGCGGCGCGCGGTCGAGGCGTTGATGGCGCTGCGCCCCGATACCGCGCTCAAGCGGCAGGGCGGAACGGTGGTCGAGGTGCCCTCGGCAGAGCTTCTGCCAGGCGACATCGTGGTCGTGCGCCCCGGTGCGCGGGTGCCGGTGGACGGGGTGATCGTCGAAGGCGAGGCCTCGATGGATTTGTCGACGGTGACGGGCGAATCGATGCCCGCACACAAGGGGCCGGGGGATCGGGTTTTCGAGGCGACGGTGAACCTGAATGGCGTGCTGGAGGTTGAGGTCAGCCATGCCGCCGCTGACAGTACCGTAGCCCGGATGGTCGCGTTGGTGACGGAAGCGCAATCGCAAAAGGCGCCGTCCGAGCGATTTTCGGACTGGTTCGGCCAGCGTTATACGATTGCCGTGTTGCTTGGGGCCGTCGCCGCGTTTTTGGGCTTTCTGGCCACTGGCACAGATATGGATACCGCGCTTTACCGGGCGGCGACGCTGCTGGTGGCGGCCAGCCCCTGTGCGGTCGTGATCTCGGTTCCTGCCGCGATCCTGTCGGCGCTGTCAGCCGCCGCGCGGGGCGGCGTTCTGTTCAAAGGCGGCGGCGCGCTGGAGGCATTGGCCGAAGTCCGCGCCTTCGCCTTCGACAAGACCGGCACGCTGACCACCGGCCGGGCCGAGGTGACAGGCCTGCATACGACGGATGAATCACGCTTTCTTGCACTGATGGCGGGGATCGAGGCGCAATCGGAACATCCTATCGCCGATGCGATCCGTCGTGCGGCGGCCGAGCGCGGTATTGATGCGGCGGGGGTGCATGAGGTCCACGCCCATCCCAGCGAGGGCGTCACCGGGCAGCATCCCGATGGCCCCTTGTGGGCCGGGAATGCGCGGATGGCGGCGCGCATGGGGGCTGACCTGCCGCATCTGGATGGGGTCAGCGACGGGGCGGAAACACTGATCTGGCTGGGCCGCGAGGCCGAGATCCTGGGGGCGGTGACTGTGGCGGACCGGCCGCGCGACAGTTCGCGCGCGGCGGTGACCCGGCTGCGTTCCGAAGGTTTGACCCTGGCACTGATGACTGGCGACCGTCATGCCGTGGCCCGGCGTATCGGTGCCGATCTTGGTTTTCAGGAAACGGAAATCCACGCCGACCTTTTGCCCGCCGATAAGGTGGCGCTGGTGGGGGATCTGGCGGCGCAGGGCCGCGTGGCCTTTGTTGGCGACGGGGTGAACGATGCGGCTGCCCTCGCCCGCGCCGATGTCGGTATCGCCATGGGCGCGGCGGGCAGCGAGGTCGCCTTGCAGGCCGCCGATGTGGCGCTGATGTCGAACGAGATGGGGCAGCTTGCCGCCGCCCGCCATCTGGCGCGGCGCACGGCGCGCATCATCCGGCAGAACCTGATCTTCGCGCTGGGCGCCATGCTGGTGCTGGTGATCGGCGGGCTGTTCTTCGATCTGCCGTTGCCTCTGGCGGTGCTGGGGCACGAGGGTGGTACGGTGCTGGTGGTGCTGAACGGGCTGCGCCTTCTGGCCGATCCAATCCGCCGCGCCTGAAACGAAAGGGGCGCCACACGGGCGCCCCGGTCGTTCTCAGTTCTTCATCCCGTCCCAGAAGCTGCGCACCTTCTTGAAGAAAGAGCTGGCTTCTGGGTTGTTTTCTTCCGACAGTTTCTCGAACTCGCGCAGCAATTCGCGCTGGCGGGCGGTCAGGTTCACCGGGGTTTCCACCACCAGTTCGATCAGCAGATCGCCGGTGCCGCCCCCGCGCAGCGCAGGCATACCCTTGCCGCGCAGCCGCATCTGCTTGCCGGTCTGGCTCCCCGCGGGCACCTTCACGCGACTGCGGCCGCCGTCAATGGTCGGCACCTCGACCTCGCCCCCCAGCGCAGCGGTGGCCATCGGCACCGGCACGCGGAAGAACAGATGCACGCCGTCACGCTGGAAGATCGGGTGTTCCTTCACCTCGATGAAGATGTAAAGGTCACCCGTCGGCCCGCCGCGCAGACCTGCCTCGCCCTCACCGGCCAACCGGATACGTGTGCCCGTCTCCACCCCGGCCGGGATGTTGACCGACAGCGCACGGTCCTTCTCGACCCGCCCGGCACCCTGACAGACCTTGCAGGGATTTTTCACCATCTGCCCCATGCCATTGCAGGTCGGACAGGTGCGTTCGACGGTGAAGAAGCCCTGTTGCGCCCGCACCTTGCCCATGCCCGAGCAGGTCGGACAGGTCACAGGCTCGGCGCCGCCCTCGGCTCCGGTGCCATGACAGGCGTCGCAGGCAACCGAGGCCGGGACATTGATGGTCTTCTGAACGCCCTTGTAGGCTTCCTCCAGATTGATGCGCAGGTTATAGCGCAGGTCCGAGCCGCGTTGCGCACGCGAGCGTGCACCGGCGCGACCGCCGCCGCCCATGAAGTCGCCGAACAGGTCTTCGAAAACGTCCGAAAACGCGCTGGCGAAATCACCGTTGCCACTGAAGCCGCCGCCACGCGGGCCGCCGCCACCGCCCATGCCGCCTTCAAAAGCCGCGTGACCGAACCGATCATAGGCCGCCTTCTTGTCCGCATCCTTCAGCACGTCGTAAGCCTCGTTCACTTCCTTGAACTCGGCTTCGGCATTGGGATTGTCGGAGTTACGGTCGGGGTGAAGCTCTTTGGCCTTGGCCCGGTAGGCTTTCTTCAGTTCATCCGCAGATGCCCCGCGCGAGACGCCGAGCACCTCGTAATAGTCACGTTTTGCCATGGCTTATCCCCCTTCGGAACCGGAGAGGGGCGGCCCGTTGCCGGACCGCCCCCTTCGGATTTCCGCGGTCTTACTTCCGCTTGTCTTCGCCGAGATCCTCGAAATCGGCGTCGACAATGTCGTCATCGACCGAACGGGGGCCATCTTCATCCGCGCCGCCGTCGCCATCGGCCTGCTGCGCCTTGTAGATGGCTTCGCCCAGTTTCATCGCTGCTTCGGTCAGGTTCTGGATGCCGCCGCGGATCTTGCCCGCATCGTCGGACTTGAGCGTTTCTTCCAGCGCCCCCATGGCCAGTTCGATGGCTTCCACGGTCGAGGGATCGACCTTGTCGCTGTGTTCGGCCAGGGACTTCTTGGTCGAGTGCAGCAGGCCTTCGCCCTGGTTGCGGGCTTCCACCAGTTCCTTGCGCTTCTTGTCGGCCTCGGCATTGGCCTCGGCATCGCGCACCATCTTTTCGATCTCGTCGTCGGACAGACCGCCGGACGCCTGGATCGTGATGTTCTGCGACTTGCCGGTGCCTTTGTCCTTGGCCGAAACCGAAACAATGCCGTTGGCGTCGATGTCGAAGGTCACCTCGATCTGCGGCATGCCGCGCGGCGCGGGCGGGATGTCTTCCAGGTTGAACTGGCCCAGCAGCTTGTTGTCGGCCGCCATTTCACGCTCACCCTGGAACACCCGGATCGTCACGGCGTTCTGGTTATCCTCGGCAGTCGAGAAGACCTGGCTCTTCTTGGTCGGGATCGTGGTGTTGCGGTCGATCAGGCGCGTGAACACGCCGCCCAGCGTTTCGATGCCCAGCGAGAGCGGGGTCACGTCCAGCAGAACCACGTCCTTCACGTCGCCTTGCAGCACGCCGGCCTGAATGGCCGCACCCAGCGCCACCACCTCATCGGGGTTCACACCCTTGTGCGGTTCTTTCCCGAAGAACTTGGTCACCTCTTCGATGACTTTCGGCATCCGGGTCATCCCGCCGACCAGAACCACTTCGTCGATGTCGCTGATCGACAGGCCTGCATCCTTCAGCGCGGCCTGGCAGGGCTTCATCGAGCGTTTGATCAGGTCGTCGACAAGGCTTTCCAGCTTGGCGCGGGTCAGCTTCATCACCATGTGCAGCGGCGTGCCCGAGTTGCGGTCCATCGAGATGAACGGCTGGTTGATCTCGGTCTGGCTGGAGGACGACAGCTCGATCTTCGCTTTTTCGGCCGCTTCCTTCAGGCGCTGAAGCGCCATCTTGTCCTGGGTCAGGTCGACGCCATGTTCTTTCCTGAACTCTTCGGCCAGGTAATTGACGATACGCATGTCAAAGTCTTCGCCGCCGAGGAACGTATCCCCGTTGGTGGATTTCACTTCGAACAGGCCGTCGTCGATTTCCAGAATGGTGATGTCGAAGGTGCCGCCGCCAAGATCATAGACGGCGATGGTCTTGGTGTCTTTCTTGTCCAGGCCATAGGCCAGTGCGGCGGCGGTCGGTTCGTTGATGATGCGCAGCACTTCAAGGCCCGCGATCTTGCCCGCGTCCTTGGTGGCTTGCCGCTGTGCGTCGTTGAAATAGGCCGGAACCGTGATGACGGCCTGAGTAACGGTTTCACCCAGATAGGCCTCGGCGGTTTCCTTCATCTTCTGAAGGATCATCGCGCTGACTTGCGCGGGCGAGAATTTCTCGCCGCGGACTTCGACCCAGGCGTCGCCGTTCCCACCGTTCACGATGGAATAGGGCACCAGTTTCTTGTCCTTTTCCACTTCCGCATCGGTCACGCGGCGCCCGATCAGGCGCTTGACTGCGAAAACGGTATTGGTGGGGTTGGTGACGGCCTGCCGTTTGGCGGCCTGTCCGACCAGACGTTCATTTTCCGTAAAGCCCACGATCGAGGGCGTGGTGCGAGCCCCTTCGGAGTTCTCGATGACGCGCGGCTGCGACCCGTCCATGATGGCGACGCAGGAGTTCGTGGTCCCGAGGTCGATCCCGATGACTTTGGCCATGATATGCTACCTCTTCTTTCGGCGATGTTGTGGAGGCGGACCCTGAAAAGGCTTCCGTCCCCGATCCCATTTCAAGCGGCGGGGCGGCCCGCCCCAACCGGCTTCCCGGCGTATATAGGCAGGGCGAAAAGCCCCTGCAAGCGTGACAATCGGATGAATTTCCAGAACGGCAGGGGGAAAGCCCCCTGTTGTTCCGCCCGATCAGGGGGCCAGCGAACAGCAACCCGAAAGGGCGATGGGTTCGGCACCGCTTTCCTGATCGGGATTGACGAACAGGCTGATCGACAGGCCGTAATCCCGGTCGCTCATTCCATCGTTGCAGGATTCGGCGGTCAGCGTGGCAAAGCCCTTCCGCGCTGGTCCCTCGATCTGCCAGCCGATCTGGCCTGCACGGCTGGTGCTGGACAGGTGCCAGTCAATCCAAAGCCCAAGCGCCCCGTCCTGATCCCCCATCTGTGACAGCGCCATATTGCGCCGGGCGGGGTCGTAGACCAGCGACCAGAAGGGTTCGGTGCCAAAGCAGGTCATGGGCCGGTCAAGGCTTTGCCAGCCCGGCCCAGCCACGGGCGCCAGATAGCGCATCGAGACCCACCCCGACGCTTCGCCCAGGTTGACGCGGCCCCAGGTGCCGCCGGGCGCCAGCGCGACAACCTCGACCATGCGGGCATCGTGCGGCAGGCTGCCGATCTGCGGTGCGTTTGCTTCGGGCAGCGTGCGGATGTTCAGCACATCATCCGGCGCCACATCCCGAACGTCGAAAAGGGCAGGCATGTCCTGCGCGAGGGCGGGGGCGGTAAGGCAAGAGCAGGCGATCAGGGCAGCAAAGCGTGACGTCATCGTTTAGAGAACCAACTGGCCGAGATATGTTTACGGGTATAGAATTCCGCCATCATCCCGATGACGAAACAGACGCAGGTTACCTTCACGGCATAGCCGATGCTGGTGTAGTGGGGATGGTAATTCATGAACACGAAGCCCCGGCCCTGGTCGATGGTATGGAACAGGGGGTTCCAGTCAAACCATTGCCGGATCTTGTGCGGGGCCTGGTTGGCAATCAGCATCTTACCGCTGGCGATCATGTTTGCGCGCATGTAAACCATTGTCACAACACCAAAAACATCCGGTGCCCATGGTTTCGCGGCGAGGAAGATCATGCCAATGGCCACCCCCGAGGCCCAGGACAGCAGCATCATCCCCATCGCACCGACGGGATCGTGAATGGTGATGGGCGTGAAGGCGGCGTGGTAGCCATAAAGCACGCATGAAGCAGACAGAATTTGCAGGTAAAGTGAACTCAGCGCCGACGAGGCGATGGACACGATGGTATTCATCGGCGCGTGTTTCATCATGGCCGAGGTCGGGCCTTCGGCACCCGCCACCGCACCCAGAGCCTTGGAATGAGTCATGAACATGAAGACGCCGGACATGACGTAAAGCACGAAATTCCCGCGCACGGCTGCTGCCCGGTTCGATCCCATCAGCGTCATCATCGTATAGAACACCAGCACCAGCACGACGGTCTGCACCATGTTCAGCAGCAGACCCAGCACAGCATTGCCATGCCCCTGACGCACATGCCGTACGCTGGCGTGAAAAATCAGTTCCAGCGTGGCGAAGGCCGATTGTGCCGACGACCTTGCGCGTTCTGCCTCGAACATTCTGCCGCACCTCTTACGGACCTGGTTCCCATCTTGCGCGGGAAATCTTGCCGATCCCTTAGCGACGGATGATAAGGGGATCAGAAAAATGAAGCAACATTAAGGCCCCAAGGGCCGCGCGGAGCCTGCACATGGATCACTCGACCCTCGTTCCCGCCATTCGACGTCTCGCTCTGGAAGCGGGTGACCGGATCATGGAGATCTACAACTCGCCCGAGTTCGAGGTGAAATCCAAAAGTGATTCCAGCCCGGTGACCGAGGCGGACGAGGCAGCGGATGCGATCATCGCGGCTGGTCTGCGCGCGGCATTTCCGGATGTGGTGCTGATCACCGAAGAGCAGGCGGCGAGCCATGGCCTCAGCGCATCGACCTTCCTGATCGTCGATCCGCTGGATGGCACCAAGGAGTTCGTGCAGCGCCGTGGCGATTTTACCGTCAACATTGCCTATGTCGAAAACGGGGTGCCGCTGCGGGGGGTGGTCTATGCTCCGGCCAAGGGACGGCTGTTCTACACGCAGGAGGATGGCGCAGCGGTCGAGGAAACCGGCGCTTTCGACAAGGCCGAGCGTGGCCCGGTCACGCCGCTGCATGTCAGTACGCCGGACAATAATGCGCTGATGGTCGTTGCTTCCAAGTCGCATCGCGATGCTGCGACGGATGATTACATCGGTAAATACGGGGTAAAAGACATGACCTCGGCCGGGTCGTCGCTGAAATTCTGTCTGGTGGCGACGGGCGAGGCCGACCTGTATCCGCGCCTTGGCCGGACGATGGAATGGGATACCGCCGCCGGCGATGCCGTGCTGCGCGGTGCCGGCGGCCATGTCGTACGCTTCGATGATCACGCGCCGCTGGCCTATGGCAAGGCGGGCTGGGATAATCCGTTCTTCATCGCCTATGCGCCGGGTGTGGAGCTGAAGAAGTGAGCGTCCTTCTGGCCATTCCCGCCCGCTATGCCTCGAACCGCTATCCGGGTAAGCCTCTGGTTTCGTTGAAAGGACCGGATGGGGAAAAGACCCTGATCCGCCGCTCATGGGAGGCGGCGCAGGGGGTGAAGGGTGTTGATCGCGTGGTGGTCGCCACCGATGACGACCGCATCAAAACCCATGCCGAAAGCTTTGGTGCCGAGGTGGTGATGACCTCCTCCGCCTGCCAGAACGGCACCGAACGCTGCGCCGAGGTGGCGGCGAAGCTGCCGGGCTATGAGATGGTGGTGAACCTGCAGGGCGACGCCCCGCTGACACCCGCATGGTTTGTCGAGGATCTGATTGCCGGTCTGCGCTCGGATCCGCAGGCCGATATTGCGACGCCGGTGCTGCGCTGCGATGGCCGGGCGCTGAACGGCTTTCTGGCCGACCGTCGTGCGGGTCGGGTCGGCGGCACCACTGCCGTGTTCGGCGTGGGCGGGCGGGCGCTCTATTTCTCGAAAGAGGTGGTCCCCTATACCGGGAAGACCTTTGCTGACGAGGATGCGACGCCGGTCTTTCACCATGTTGGCGTCTATGCCTATCGCCCGCGCGCGCTGCGCGCCTATCCATCCTGGCCGGTTGGCCCGCTGGAGGTGCTGGAGGGGCTGGAGCAGCTCCGTTTCCTCGAGCAGGGCCGCAACGTGCTCTGCGTCGAGGTCGAAGCCAAGGGGCGTCAGTTCTGGGAGTTGAACAACCCCGAGGATGTGCCCCGGATCGAGGCCATGATGGCCGAGATGGCCGGCGCGTGACCGATCTGCCCACGATCAGTGTGATCGTGGCAAGCTGGCAGCGGCCGGAAGCCTTGCGCCGCTGCCTGACCGGGTTGCGGCAGCAGGATCATCCGCAGCTGGAGCTTTGCGTCGTGGCCGACAGGGCCGCCTGCGACGTGGTGGTCGCGCCGATGCAGGCGGCGGGGCTGGTCTGCAAACTGGCGGTGGCGGCACTTCCCAACCTCTCGTTGTCGCGGAACACCGGGCTCGCTCTGGCTGCGGGTGAGGCTGTAGCCTTCATCGATGACGATGCGGTGGCCGAGCCGACCTGGGCGAGCCGCCTTGCCGCAGCCTTCCAGACTCCCGGCGTGGTCGCGGCAACCGGGTTCACGCGTGGTCGCAACGGGATTTCCTTTCAGTGGACGGCGACCAGGGTCGATGCGACGGGGCAGGACCATGCGCTGCACCTTCCGTCTGGCATCAGCATGCACTCCGGCACGCCACACCAGGCGGTGAAGCCCGTGGGCACGAACTGCGCCTTTCGGCGCATGGCCCTGCTTGGCGTGGGTGGTTTCGATCCGGCCTATCGGTTCTACCTTGAAGATGCCGATATTGCCCTGCGTCTTGCCCCCCTTGGTATGACCGCCGTTGTGCCCGATGCGCAGGTGCATCACGGCTTCGAGGCCAGCAACCGCCGCCGGGCCGACCGCGTGCCTCTGGATCTGCATGAGATCGGCGCCTCCAGCATGGTTTTTCTGCGCCGTCACGCCGCAGAGCGGGAATGGGCCCCCGCGCTGGACCGTCTGCATGCCGACCAGCGGCGGCGGCTGCTCAGCCATATGGTCACCGGCCGGATCGAGCCACGCGAGGTCGAGCTTCTGCTGCGGGGGTTACATGCGGGTATAGCGGACGGGGCTGCCCGTCCGTTGCCGGTACTCTCATCCTTGCCCGACAGCTCCGGGTCCTTCCTTCCGCTTCCTGGCACCGGGCCGCGTCCGGGCGCTGTTGTGGCGGGCAGGGTGTGGCAGCGCGCGCAGCTTGCCCGCCGGGCGCGTGCGGCGGTGGCGGCGGGGGCGGTGACCACGGTCCTGCGCTTCAGCCCGACAGGGCTGCGCCATCGGGCGAATTTCCATCCCGATGGCTACTGGCAGCAATGGGGAGGTCTGTTTGGCGCGGCCCGCCGCGAGGAACCGCCTTTCCGCCTGATGCGTTTCGATGACAGGGTGCTGCGTGAATGTCGCAGATGGGCGGAAGTGCGCCCATGTGTGGCAGACCCCGAGCGGGTGTCTTGAGTGCGCGCATGGCCTGCGTTAGGCGTCACAGGAGTTTGCCGTAATCCCACACCTGACTTCCAAAATGGCACCTTTTTGTCACTTTATTTGGTTATGCAGGATGAAATGCGGTATGATCGCCCGAAATGGCGTGCCAGCCTTTGTTTGAAAGCATGCAAATGCAAGAGGAATCGAGCCAGATCATGAAGCCCAGAAAGGTGACCAAGGCGGTATTTCCGGTTGCGGGTCTCGGGACCCGTTTTCTGCCTGCGACGAAGTCGATCCCGAAAGAGATCATGACGCTGGTGGACCGTCCGCTGATCCAGTACGCGATCGACGAGGCGCGGGCGGCGGGGATCAAGGAGTTCATCTTCGTGACCTCGCGCGGCAAGTCGGCGCTGGAGGATTACTTCGACCACGCGCCGGAACTGGAAAGCGCGCTGCGCAAGAAGGGCAAGGATGATCTGCTGGAGGTCCTGAAGGACACCAACATGGATTCGGGTGCCATCGCCTATGTGCGGCAGAACCGGCCGATGGGGCTGGGCCATGCCGTCTGGTGCGCCCGCCGCCTGATCGGCAACGAGCCCTTCGCGGTGCTGCTGCCCGATGACGTGATCGCGGCCGAGAAATCCTGCCTGGCGCAGATGGTGGAGGCCTACGAACAGACCGGCGGCAACATGGTCGCCGCGATGGAAGTGCCGCCGCCCAAGGCCTCGGCCTATGGCGTGCTCGACATCGCCGAGGACATGGGCACCATCGTCCGGGCCAAAGGCATGGTCGAGAAGCCGAAGGCGGAAGAAGCGCCGTCGAACCTTGCAGTCATCGGCCGCTACATCCTGTCGCCGAAGGTGCTGACCAACCTGAACCGGATGAAACAGGGTGCGGGCGGCGAGATCCAGCTGACCGATGCCATCGCCGAAGAGATTGGCGAGGGCGGCTCGGGCGTCTACGGCTACCGCTTCCGCGGCCAGCGCTACGACTGCGGCTCGAAAGCCGGGTTCCTGCAGGCCACCGTCGCCTTCGGCATGGCCCGCGACGACCTCCGCGACGAATTCTCCGCCTACCTCCACGACACCCTGGCCCAACAGAAAGCCGCGCAGTAACACGCGTGCCAGCCGCCCGCCTGCTGGATCTGACGCGGTTGATGTCGCGTCTGGGTCGTCCGGTGGCGACGGGAATCGACCGGGTAGAACTCGCTTATCTTGACCGCTTTCTGGCGGATCACAAAGCAGGCGGTCCGGCGCTTCATGCGCTGGTCCGTCTGTCTTCTTTTATGGTGCTGCTGGATGCTGACGGCTCGAACCAGCTTGCGCAGATGGCGCGGGTCGGGTTGCCCTTGCCAGCCGCCGGCCGCTGGGCGCGGCTGAGGTTTGCTGATAACCCCTTGCGCGCGCAGGCAGAAACCGCCGTTTACAGGCTGGCGCGTCGCCGGGTGCCGTCCCTCTTGCCGAACTTGCTGCTGCGCCGGTTGCCAGTGGATTGCCGCTACTACAACGTGGGGCACAGCCATCTGACGCCCGCGTTGTTTGCAGCACTTCGGCGGCAAGGCCTGCGCAGTTCGGTTTTGCTGCACGATGTGATTCCCCTTGATTACCCGCAATATACCCGTGCCGGGATTCCCGAGGTCTTTGCGCGCAAGATGGCTGCGGTGGCGGCGGGGGCGGACCGGGTCATCCACACCGCGCAGGTGACTCGGCAGGCGAACGAGGCGCAGTTGCGCCGCTTTGGCCGCCTGCCGGAAGGGGTGGTCGCCCCTTTGGGCATCGTCGCCCCCGCCCCCGGCCCGTTTCATCTGCCCGGCCTTGATCCCGAACGGCCATATTTTGTAGCGGTCGGCACCATCGAGCCGCGAAAGAACCATATGTTGCTGCTGGACGTCTGGGAGCGGCTGGGCAAACGTCTGCCACCGGAACGTATGCCGCAGCTGGTGATCGCGGGCAGCCGGGGGTGGCGGAACGAAGAGGTCTTCGCCCGGCTGAACGCAGCACCTGCCCATGTGATCGAGGCGCCGGGATTGGATGATACGGCCCTTTCCGGCCTGCTGACCGGCGCGCAGGGGCTGCTTTTCCCCAGCCTGGCCGAAGGCTTTGGCCTGCCTCCGCTGGAGGCGCTTGCGCTCGGGGTTCCGGTTTATGTTTCGGACTTGCCGGTTTTGCGTGAACTTCTTGGCGATACAGGCATTTACCTCGGGACATCAGATGTTTATTCTTGGACGGAAACAATTTTCCGGGCGTTGTCAGCCAGTCCGCGCCAGCGCACGGCAGCCGCAACCCTCCGGGAGGCGGGATCGACAATGGCGCCCTTCGACTGGGATGCCCATTTCAAAACCGTCTTAAGCAATGACTGGTAAACCGGGCTGGCTGATGCCGGTCGGAGAGAGTGTGTGGGCATACTGTCATCATATCAGCTTCGGCTTGCCCGCAAGCGCTGGCGTATTCGCGCTTTTCGCAAGCGACGTGAGCTGAAACCCGTTGCCGACCGGACCGGGGCCATCCGGTCGGGTGATCTTCTGCTGTTCTCGACCCTCCGGAACGAGAAAGTGCGGATGCCCTATTTCCTGCGGTATTACCGGGATCTGGGGATCGATCATTTCCTTTTCGTGGACAATGACAGCGAGGACGGCTCGCGCGAATATCTGGCGGCGCAGCCGGATGTTTCGGTCTGGACCACGCGGGCCAGTTACAAGCGGGCCCGGTTCGGGGTGGATTGGCTGAACTGGCTGCAAATGCGCTATGGCCATGGCCACTGGTCGCTGGTCGTCGATTCGGATGAATTCTTCGTCTACCCGTTCTGTGATACGAGGCCGCTGCGCGCCTTGACCGACTGGCTGGACGCCAGTTCCATCAAATCCTTCTCGGCGATGTTGCTGGACATGTATCCCAAGGGTCCGTTCGGCGAACATGCCTATCGCGAGGGCACTGACCCGTTCGAAACCGCGCAATGGTTCGACAGCGGCAATTACACGATGTCGAAGAACCGAAAGTTTGGCAATCTGTGGATTCAGGGCGGGCCCCGTGCGCGCACCTTCTTTACCGATGCACCGGAACGTGCGCCGGCGCTGAACAAGATTCCGCTGGTGAAATGGCACCGCGATTATGCCTATGTCAGTTCGACCCACATGCTGCTGCCGCGCGGGCTGAACCTCGTTTATGACGAATGGGGCGGCGAAAAGGCTTCGGGCTGCCTTCTGCATGCCAAGTTCCTCGATACCTTCGCCCACAAGGCGGCGGAGGAAATGGCGCGCAAGCAGCACTATGCCAACAGTCACGAATACCGCGCCTATCAGGAGGGTTTGGCCGCCAGCCCGGATTTCTGGTGCAAGTGGAGCGAGAAATACATCAACTGGCGCCAGCTTGAGATTCTCGGGCTGATGTCCAAGGGCAACTGGGCGTGAGGGGGCGGGGGTGAGCGTCGGCTTCGTCATGCTTTGCCACACCGCGCTGGGCCGTGCCGCACAGGTGGCGCGCTATTGGGCCGATCATGGTTGCCCGGTGGTGATCCATGTCGACAAGCGCGTGTCGAAATCGGCGCTGCGCCGGATGACGCGCGATCTGGAAGGCGTGCCCGACATCCGCTTTTCGCCGCGCCATGCCTGCGAATGGGGAAGCTGGGGTCTGGTTGCCGCCACGCAGGCGGCCGCCACCATGATGCTGCACGAGTTTCCGGGCGTCCGGCATGTCTATCTTGCCTCAGGGTCGTGCCTGCCCCTGCGCCCGGTCGAGGAACTGGTGGCTTATCTCGACGAGCGGCCGAAAACCGATTTCATCGAAAGCGTCACGACCGAGGATGTTGGCTGGACGATCGGCGGGTTGAATATCGAGCGTTTCACGCTGCGTTTCCCGTTCTCGTGGCGCAAGCAGCGCCGGCTGTTCGATGGCTATGTCCGGCTGCAACGCCGGGTCCGGTATCGCCGTCGCATTCCGCCTGCCCTTGTGCCGCATCTTGGCAGCCAGTGGTGGTGTCTGACCAGGCAAACCCTGTCTGCCATCCTGGAAGACCCGGAACGCCCGGTCTATGACCGCTACTTCCGCAAGGTCTGGATTCCTGATGAAAGCTACTTCCAGACGCTTGTGCGGCAGGTTTCGGTCAATGTCGAAAGCCGCTCGCTCACGCTGTCGAAGTTCGATTTTCAGGGCAAGCCGCACATCTTCTACGACGATCACCTGCAATTGCTGCGCCGGTCCGATTGCTTTGTGGCGCGCAAGATCTGGCCGCATGCGGACAAGCTTTACCGCATCTTCCTGTCCGACGATCTGGCCCGCCAACCAGCGGCAGAACCGAACCCGGGCAAGATCGACCGGCTGTTTGCCAAGGCGGTGGAACGACGGACCAAGGGCCGGGCCGGGCTGTACATGCAAAGCCGCTTCCCGAACCTCGATTGGGAAAACGGCATGACCGCTGCGCCCTATTCTGTGTTCGAAGGCTTTTCCGATCTGTTCGAGAATTTCGACATCTGGCTGGGCAAGGTCACCGGATCGCGGGTACATGGCCATTTGTTCGCGCCCGACCGTGTGGAATTCGCGGGGGGCGAGACGGTCTATAACGGCGCCCTGTCCGATAGTCCCGCACTGCGCGATTATAACCTGCGCGGCTTTATGGGGAACCTGATGTGGAACACGCGGGGCGAGAGGCAGTGCTTCCAGTTCGGCCCGCGGGATAACCAGAAGATCGGCCCCTTCCTAGCCCGTGATCCGAATGCGCAGGTCTCGGTCATCTCGGGCGCCTGGGCGGTGCCGCTGTTCCATTCCAACCGCAATTTCGGTGACATCCGCAAAGAGGCGGCCCGTCTTCAGAAGATCGAAGCCGACCATCTGGCCCAACTGCGGTCCCTGCACGTTAAGGCACGGGTACGGATCTGGACGCTGGCCGAATTTATCGAGAACCCGATGGAGCCGTTGCAGACCATCATCGACGAGATCAGCCCACGCTCCAGCCGCCGCCTGACCGAGGCGCCGCGCATGTCGGATCTGGTCGGTTTCGGCCAGTTCCTGCAAAATCTGCGCAATCAGGGTATGCAGCCTGTCCTGATGGGTGATTTTCCTGCCGGGGATGACCCGCGCCCCTCGACCACGCGGCGCGGCCGCCCCTATCTGGTGAAGTGATTTGCCCCCGACCGGATTCACCTCTTTCGTGATGTTCGCCGAAATGCGGACGGGTTCCAACTTTCTGGAGGCGAACCTGAATGCGCTTGAGGGGGTGACCTGTCATGGCGAGGTGTTCAACCCGCATTTCATGGGCAAGAAGGACAACCTGTCGCTCTGGGGTATCGACATTGCCGAGCGCGATGCCGATCCTTTTCCGGTGCTGGCCGCGATGCGTGCGGCGACGCAGGGCATGGCGGGATTTCGATGCTTCCACGACCATGATTCCCGCGTGATCGGGGCGGTTCTGGCCGATCCGGCCTGCGCAAAGATCATCCTCACCCGCAATCCGGTCGAAAGCTATGTCAGCCTGAAGATTGCGCAGGATACCGGCCAGTGGAAGTTGCAGAATGCGGCAAAGCTGAAAACTGCGCGCGCGCGGTTCGATCCGGCAGAGTTTGAGGCCCATCTGCGCGCGGCGCAGGAGTTTCAGGTGCATCTGCTCCACGGCTTGCAGGTGACGGGGCAAACTGCCTTCTACATCGACTACGAGGATCTGAACGATCTGGATGTGCTGAACGGCCTTGCCGCCTTTCTGGGGGGTCCGGCCCGGCTGACGGCGCTGGACCCGAAGCTCAAGAAGCAGAACCCCGAGGAAATCGCAGACAAGGTCAGCAATCCGGCCGAGATGGAGCGGTCTCTGGCCCGGCTGGATCGTTTCAACCTTGCGCGCACCCCGAATTTTGAACCGCGCCGCACGCCCGGCATACCGGGCTTCGTCGCGGCTGCGGATGCGCCGCTGCTCTACATGCCCCTGCGCGGTGGGCCGGAGGCAGAGTTGCGCGACTGGCTGGGCCGTCTGGGAACCGGCGGGATCGTCACGGATTTCGTGCAGAAAACCCTGCGACAGTGGAAACGGCAGAACGCTCCGCACCGCAGCTTCACCGTGTTGCGCCACCCTCTGTTGCGGGCCTATGCCGGCTTTCGGGCTGTGGTGATGGAGGGAGGCGACCTCTATCGCCTGCTGACCCGCAGCTACAAGCTGGACCTGCCCGTACCGGGGCAACCGCTGACGGCAGAGGAAGAGCGCATGGCCTTTCTGGCGGTGCTGCGCTGGCTTAAGCTCTATCTTTCGGGGCAGACCGGGCAGAAGATCGACCCGCGCTTTGCCTCGCAGACCGTCGTCTTGCAAGGCTTCGCGCAATTCCAGGGGCCGGATGCCGTGCTGCGCGAGGATCGTCTGGCAGAAGGGCTGACCTGGTTGTGTGATGAGACGGGCGTCGTCATGCCGGATCTGTCCTGTGACCTGACCCTGGCCGAGGCGCTGTTCCGCATCCATGATGCGGAACTGGAAGACGCCGCGCGCGACGCCTATCAGCGGGATTACATCGGCTATGGTTTCGGTCGCTGGCGCGACTGACCGTCAGGCCGCCTGCGGCGCCCGGCTTTCGGTCAGAATGGCGAACAGCTTTGCCGGATCGGTGTTGGCACGCAGCTTGGTGCAGATGCCGGAATCGCGCATGGTACGGCTGACCAGCGCCAGCGCCTTCAGATGCTCGACCCCCGAATCCTTGGGTGCGAACAGGCCGAACACAAGATCGACCGGCTGGCGATCGACGCTGTCATAGTCCAGCGGCTTTTCCAGACGCACAAACACACCGACGATTCTGTTCAGGTCTTCCAGACGCGCATGTGGCAGGGCGATGCCATGGCCCACGCCGGTCGGACCAAGGCTTTCGCGTTCCTGCAAACCATCAATGGCGATGGAGGCATTCAGCTTGTAAGCCTGTGCCGCCATTTCACCCAGCTCCTGAAACAGGCGCTTCTTGCTGGTCAGCTGACTGACGACCCTGACGGACTCAGGATTGAGAATCTTTGAAATTTCCATCAGGGTCGCCGTCTATTCCGCGCCTCGCAGGCGCTATTTGCTGTTGCGCGGGTCGATCCAGCCGATATTGCCGTCATCCCGGCGATATACGACGTTCACCCCGCCATGTCCTTCATTGCGGAAGACGAGCATCTTCTGCCCGGCCAGCTCCAACTGCATCACCGCCTCGCCGACGGTGATCGAAGGAATCTTCGTCTCCATCTCGGCGATGACGATGGGCTGATCAGAGATTGCCTCGCTCTCGTCGCCCTCATCGGTCGGGGCGAGGATATAGGAGGAACCGCCGTCGAATTCAACAGGGGCCGTGCGCTTGTGGTGGTGGTCGCGCAGGCGGCGTTTGTGACGGCGCAATTGCTTGTCCATCTTCTCGCGGCAGGCCTCGAACGCGGCATAGACTTCGGATGCGCTGCCTTTCGCACTGGCATTCAGCCCGGTGGAAAGGTGGATCGTGGCCTCGCATACGAATTCGTGCGCGGCCTTGGAAAACACAATCACAGCGTCGGTCGGGCGCTGGGCGTATTTTTCCACCACCTCGCCCAGTTCGGCCTTCACATGGGTCTGAAGCGCCTCACCGATATCAATCTGTTTTCCACTGATCTGGTAACGCATGGCTCCTCCTTCACGAAAACAGCACGGCAAATCCTGCATCATGCAGGGTTACCCGCTGATGAATTTTACATGGGGCCGCCTGCACTTGGATACCAGTCGGCTCGGCAGGAAGCTGCCGGTCAGGGCTGGAGTCGGGGGCGGTTCTCGCACGCATCCCGGGTATTTGGCGGCAGGATGACGTGACTTGTCAACAGGTACATGAAGTCCGCATGACAGGCGGTTTGTCGCGCCGGTGAGGGCTCAGCCCAACCGGAAGCTCTGGCCCAGATAGACCCGCCGCACGGTTTCGTCGCGTACGATCTCGTCGGTTGTGCCGCTCATCAGGACATGGCCGTCATGCAGGATATAGGCGCGGTCCACGATGCCCAGCGTCTCGCGGACATTGTGGTCGGTGATCAGCACGCCAAGGCCGCGCAGCTTCAGATCCTGCACCAGATGACGGATCTCACCCACCGCGATCGGGTCCACCCCGGCAAAGGGTTCGTCCAGCAACAGATACTTGGGATCGGCGGCAAGACAGCGCGCGATTTCGACCCGTCGTCTTTCCCCGCCCGACAGCGCCAGCGCAGGTGCGCGGCGCAGGTGGGTGATGGAAAATTCAGACAGAAGTTCTTCCAGCCGCTCGCGCCGCTTGTGGCCGTCGGGCTCGCGAATCTCCAGCACGGCGAGGATGTTGTCCTCGACCGAAAGCCCGCGGAAGATCGACATTTCCTGTGGCAGATAGCCCACGCCCAGCCGTGCGCGGCGATACATCGGCAAGGTGGTCACATCCTTGCCGTCGATCAGCACCTGCCCGCCCTCGGGCGTCACCAGACCGGCGATGGAGTAGAAACAGGTCGTCTTGCCTGAGCCGTTGGGGCCCAGAAGTGCCACGACCTCGCCGCGTTGCAGATCCAGCGTCACATCGCGGATCACAGGCCGTTTCTTGTAGCTTTTCCGCAAGCCACGCACACGCAGCCCGGCTGAACCCTCTGTCACCGCCAGATCCGTCATCACTTGTTGCCCGGCACAAAGGTGGTGGAGACCCGCCCCTGCATGGTGCCGGTCCCTGCCTTGAGGTCGATCACCAGCTTCTGCCCGGCAATGGCGCTTTTGCCCTGGGTCAGCAGAACATCGCCCGTCATCACCAGATTGCCGGAGCCGATGGTGTAGACCGCCTCTTTCGACTCGGCCGCGTCGGTCGCATTGGCCATGGTCACGCCGCCCGAGGCATGCAACCGCTCGATGGCCTTGCCGTCGGCGGCATATTCTACCTGCACCCGCGCAGCGGCGAGTTTCAGATCCCCCTGCGCCACCCGGACATTGCCGCTGAATACTGCGGTGCCGGTGGCCTGTTCGACGGTCAGGTTATCGGCCTCCACCTGCACTGGCAGGCTGGTATCCTGCTTTAGCCCGCCAAATGCGATATTCGCCTGCTGCGCGCCTGCGGCGACCGGCAGAAGCAGGCAGCTCAGGGCGAGGGCAAGAAGGGGGCGGCAGCGCATGATCGGCCTCTGTCAGGGGTTACGCGGCTGGTATATCAGGCGAACGCCACCGTTGAAAACCAGAACATACTGGCCCGGAGCGCCGGGGGCTTCCGTAATCTCCATTCCACCCGCCTCGATTTGGCCGGGCGGGCCGAAGCCTTCGACCGGGCCGGTGCTGGTCGCCTGTGTGGTGTCCAGACGCAGTTGCAGCGCCTCGGTCTTCATCTCATATCCGGCGGAGTTGGACAGCAGAACACCCGAATCCAGCGTGACCAGTGTGCCGCTGGCATCCGCCTGCGCCTGACCCGCCGAAAGGGCGGTATGCGCGCCATCCGGGGTTTCCAGACGCGCGCGGACGCTGCTGGCGGAGGTGCCTGACTCTTCGGCAGGGCGGGCCTCGGCGGCAGTCACTGTGATCGTCGCCCCGTCGCGGGTTACTCCGGCGAGCGTGGGCGCCGTCATGCGTGGCTCGCGCAGGCGTTCGGCGATCTCGACATCGGAATAAGGGATTGCCGCATCGGGATCGACCGTGCGTGCGACAAGGAACAGCGTCGAGAGAATCGCCAGCGCAGACAGCGGCAGGATGACCTTCAGCCATCCCACCAGTCGCGAATGGGCATCCCTCGCCATGGCCTAGACCACGCCCGCGCGCAGGCAGTCGTGAATGTGGATCAGCCCGACCACCTGTTGCGAACCCTCGGGGTCCACCACGAAAAGCGAGGTGATCTTGCGGGCGTTCATTTCGGCCACCGCCTTTTCAGCAAGTGCCTCGGGGCCGATGGTGCGCGGATGGCGCGTCATCACCTGTTCGGCTGACAGGGACAGCAGACCGTCCATATGCCGCCGCAAGTCACCGTCCGTCACCACGCCGATCAGATGGCGGTCAGCGTCGATCACGCCCAGCACGCCGAAGCCCTTCTGGCTCATCACCAGCAGTGCCTCGCTCATCGGGGTTGCGCCGCTGACCAGTGGCAGGTCGGCATGCATCAGATGCCGCACGGTGGCGAGTTTCGCACCCAGCTTGCCGCCGGGGTGGAAGACCCGGAACTGGTCGGGCGTGAACTGCCGGTGTTCCATCAGCGCGACGGCCAGCGCGTCCCCCAGTGCCAGGGTCATGGTGGTCGAGGTCGTCGGCACGATCCCGGTTTCGCAGGCCTCTGGCGCGGGGGGCAGCAGGATCGCCACATCCGACTGCCTGAGCAGGGTCGAACCCGCCCGGCTGGCCACCCCGATCAGCGGAATGCTGAACCTCCGGGTATGGGCGATGACATCCGCAAGCTCCGGCGTCTCGCCCGAGTTCGACAGTACCAGCGCCACATCATCTGCGGTCACCATGCCCAGATCGCCGTGGCTCGCCTCGCCAGGATGGACGAATTGTGCCGGCGTGCCGGTCGAAGCAAAGGTGGCGGCGATCTTGCGGGCGATATGGCCCGATTTGCCCATGCCGCAGACGATGACCCGCCCGCGCGCCTTCAGGATCAGATCGACCGCCGCGCCGAAGGTGCCGTCCAGCGTGTCGGCCAGCAGGTCCAGCGCCTCCGATTCGCGGCGGATGACGCGACGGCCGACGGCAAGGAAATCAGTGGTGGAAGAGGTCATTCGGTTCCTCCCAGCCCAGCAGATCGAGTTCTGCCCGCGTTGGCAGGAAATCGAAACACTTCTGCGCCAGCTCCATCCGGCCCTCGCGGATCAGCCGCGCCTCCAGCGCCGCTTTCAGCTTGTGCAGGTAAAGCACGTCCGACGCCGCATATTCCTTCTGCGCCTCGGTCAGCTCGGCCGACCCCCAGTCCGAGGTCTGCTGCTGTTTCGAGACATCCACCCCCACCAGCTCGGCCAGCAGGTATTTCAACCCGTGCCGGTCGGTGAAGGTGCGGATCAGTTTTGACGCGATCTTGGTGCACCAGACCGGGGCGGTGGTCACGCCGAAGGCCTTCTGCATCGCCGCGATGTCGAAACGGCCGAAGTGAAACAGCTTCACCACCGCCCGATCGGTCAGCAGCCGCTCCAGATTCGGCGCGCTGGTCTGGCCGCGCGCGATCTGCACCAGATGCGCATGGCCATCGCCCGCCGAAAGCTGCACCACGCACAGCCGGTCGCGGCGCGGGTCGAGGCCCATGGTCTCGGTGTCGATCGCCACCACCGGGCCGAGGTCCAGCCCGTCGGGCAGGTCATTCTGATGCAGGTAAATCGTCAATCTCGCCTCCGCTGGCCGTATGGGTGGGGGATAGACCCGCCTGCGCCTGTGGTCAACGTCAGGCCAGCGCCACAAGCGAAAAGGCCCCGCAGAAGCGGGGCCTTTGACGTACCGTCAGATGCGGCTCAGCCTTTCTTGAGGCAGCGCTTGCCCAGAACCTCGGCGATCTGCACCGCATTCAGCGCGGCGCCCTTGCGCAGGTTGTCGGACACGCACCAGAAGCTCAGGCCGTTTTCCACAGTCGAATCCTCGCGGATGCGGCTGACATAGGTCGCGTATTCGCCGACGCATTCTACCGGGGTGATGTAGCCACCGGCCTCGCGCTTGTCGACGACGAGGATACCGGGCGCTTCACGCAGGATGGCCTGCGCCTCCTGCCAGTCCAGCGGCTCCTCGAATTCGACGTTGATCGCTTCCGAGTGACCCACGAACACCGGCACGCGCACGCAGGTCGCGGTCAGCTTGATGCTCTTGTCGAGGATCTTCTTGGTCTCGGCGACCATCTTCCATTCTTCCTTGGTCGAGCCATCGTCCAGGAAAACGTCGATATGCGGGATCACGTTGAAGGCGATCTGCTTGGGATAGACCTTCGGCGCAACTTCCTGACCGGGGACGAAAACGCCCTTGGTCTGGTTCCACAGTTCGTCCATCGCCTCTTTGCCCGTGCCGGACACCGACTGGTAGGTGGCGACGACGACACGCTTGATCTTCGCGCGGTCATGCAGCGGTTTCAGCGCCACAACCATCTGCGCGGTCGAGCAGTTGGGGTTCGCGATGATGTTCTTGTTCTTGTAGTTGTCCACCGCCTCGGCGTTCACTTCCGGCACGACCAGCGGGATTTCCGGGTCGTAGCGATACAGCGACGAGTTGTCGATCACCACGCAACCCTGCGAGGCCGCCTTGGGCGCATAGACCTTCGTTGCATCGGAACCGATGGCGAAGAAGGCGATGTCCCAGCCGGTGAAATCGAACTCGGCCAGATCCTTGGTCTTCAAAGTCTTGTCGCCGAAGCTGACTTCAGTGCCCAGCGAATTGCGCGACGCAAGCGCCACGATCTCGTCCACCGGGAACTCGCGCTCGGCGAGGATGTTCAGCATTTCTTTGCCCACGTTACCCGTGGCGCCGACGACGGCGACTCTGTAGCCCATCGGGGGGACCTCCATTTCACAGAGAAGACGAGGCCCCTTAGCCCAATCCCCCGGCGAGGGAAAGCGCGATCATCGCCGGTGAAGGATACGCGGGTCGCGCTTTGTCAGATCGGCCACGAAATCCGCCTCGCCCGCGAAATTATGCCCCACATCCGCCGCCGTGCGCGGGCCTGACAGCGACAGCGAGGCGAAGAAGTCAAACCCGTAAAGCCGCAGCTCTGCCAGGTCCGAATCCGCCAGCAGTTCGATCAGCATGATGCCCGTGGTCGGGCCGACCCCCAGTTTCGCGCGCAGGGCATCGTAGCGGGCGCGCGGATAGCGGAAGAACCCCGGCTGCGATGCCACCAGCCATGAAATGCGGTGCAGCCTGGGCGACATCCACAACAGGCGTGGCTGGCCCAGCAGCCGGTGCCGCGCGGCTGGCATGCGAACGGCAAGGCCCACCCAGTCGGTTCGCGTGCCATGTGACCGGGCGGAGGGGATCGGCGCGGCGTTAATGCGGATCACCAGATCGGCGGCGTCGATCTCGGCCCCGAATGCGCCTTGCGCCAGCGCACGCGCATTGCCGACCAGTGCGATGCGCTTGCCCGCCAGCGGGGCGAGCAATTCGCCTTCGGGAATAGAGGCGGCCTGAAAGGCTGCGTCATTCCGGCCGTATTTGGCAATCAGGTAGCCCAGCCGGTTCATTCCCGCCCCCCGGCAGCCGCCCGGGCTTCGGCCAGTTTGGCGGCGAAGGCGGGCCGGTCAAAGCTGGGCGGCTGGCCGGGTTCGTGGCTGAACCGCGGATAATAGACCTCTGCCAGCCATGCCACGAAGGCCGCGCGCAGGGCTTCGTCATAGCCCAGCGCCTCTGGTGCCGCGAACAAGGCGTTCAGCGCTTCTTGCCCCCCCGCATGATGCACCAGCCCGGGCAGGTTGAAGAAAGCCTGGCCCAGCGTCACCACCGGCCGGTCGTGAAAGAACGCCTGCAATCCCATCGAGGAGTTCAGCGTCACCACCCCGCGCGCGGCGGCAAGCTGGGCAAAGCTGTCGGTCGCATTGTCCACCACCACCCGTCCGGTCGCCAGCAGCGGCTCCAGCAGCGGCCCCAGCGCCTGTTTAGCGGAAGGGTGTTCCTTTACCCGCAGGTGCCAGCCCTCGGGCAGATGCGGCACTGCCTCCGCCAGAGCGGTCAGAAACCCGGCCATCCCGCTGCACCATCCGGCGAACAGCCGGACCTGACTGTCATCGGGCACCTGAAGCGGGCAGAACAGGAAAGTCGTATCGGGCAGTCCATCGGCCCCGGCCTGCCCCACATCGGCCCGGCGTGAGGCGCGCGCGCTGAGCCCAGCGCCCGCCTCGCGCCAGCGGTGGGTTTCATGCAACGCGGCCCAGGCGCGAAAGAATTCCGGGTCCTGCGGCACGCTGCTTTCGGCATTTACCCCTGCCGCGTCCAGCGTGATCCGCCCCGGCAGCGGGGCAAGCTCGGCATGCAGCACAGGTGCGCCCGCGTCGCGGGCGCCCTGAAGCCAGGCCATGCGCGAGCCGGTCAGTCCGTTCCACGCCACCGCCAGCCGGTCAGGATGCGCGGTGAAATAGCTGCGTGCCCAGTTGTATTGCCCGCGCAAAAGCTGTCGCTTCAGCCAGCGCATCACGGGTCCGCGCGGCTGCCGCTTTGCCCGCATCAGCGCGGTGGCCACGCGCGCGCCGGTCTCGGGCCAGTCGCGGAAGCGCAGCGGGGCGAAGGGCAGGCGGCGGGCTTCGCCCTCCACCTGCGCAAGGGCGGCAAAGACCGCCTCTTTCCGGGCATTGTACTCAGCGGGATAGACGATCATCGGCCTGCCTTTCGCGCCACAAGATAGGGGCGCGGTGCGACAAGGGAAAGCTTAGTCCGTGCGATCCTGTGCCAGAAGGTAGATGGCGCATCCAGCCAGCATGACCAGCGCATAGAACAGGAACAGCGCCTGATAGGGCGCCTCGGGCGGCACGGGTGCCACGGCGGCATGCAGCCGCCCGGTGATCATCTGCGAAATCCCGACGCTGCCCATGCCGAACAGGTTGATCAGAGTTACCCCGCGTCCCACCAGATGCGGTGGGAAGAAGGCCCGGCCATGCGCGACGATCATCGCGAAAGTGGCGCCGGTCAGCCCGATCAGCACCATCAGACCGGGCGTCACCCAGCCCCCGGCTGCGGGCATGGCCCAAAGCGCCAGAAAGCCGCCGGCGCAGATCAGGTTGCCGGTCAGGATCACCCGCTTGCGCGAGTGGAACAGCCGGTCCAGTGGGCCATAGGCAAAATTCCCGGCCACCATCGCCAGCCCCATCGCCAGCGTCACCTGCCCGATGCGCGCGGTATCGGCGCCAAAGACATCGGCATAGTAAGGCCCGGCCCACAGCCCGCGCAGCGCGGCGGGCGGCATATAGGCCACTGACATCATGGCAAGGATCGGCCAGATCGCGGGCATGCGCAGCAGATCCAGCACCGAGCCGCGCGCCTGCCCCTCCACCCGTTCCGGGTCGCGCGTCAGCAGGGCAACCAGCCCCGCGATGATCAGCGACACGGTCGCCAGCGCCACCAGCGTTTCGCGCCAGCCGAAACTCTCTACTGCCCAGGCGAGCGGCAGGGAGCCCGCGATATTGCCCAGATTGCCGATGCCGATGACCGCACCCGCCAGCGTTCCGAAGATTGCGGGCGCGTAGGTGCGGGCGAAGATATAATAGGTCGCCATCAAGACGGGCGAACAGCCCACCCCGATCAGCGCCATGGCAAGCTGGATCTGCCATGCGGAGGAGGCGGCCGCGAACACCAATGCCCCGCCGCCTGCGCAAAGGCCGAACAGAACCGCCGCCGTGCGGCGCGGCCCGATCCGGTCCAGCGCGGAGCCAACCGGAATCTGTGCCGCCGCGAAGGTCAGGAACCACAGGCCCGAGGCCGCCGCCAGATCCTCAGCCCCGATCCCGAGATCGGTTTTCAGAACCGGCGCCATGACCGCAAGAAAAGCGCGGTAGAACTGGCTGAGGACATAGGCGGCGACCAGCGCAGCGATCCCGGCGCGCATCAGGCGGCCTGCGGCGCCCAGGGTTTTTCGCGGATCGGCAGATGCACCAGCGCCGAGAAGGCACCGACCCCAACGCCGATCCACCAGACCAGCGTATAGCCGCCCGTCAGGTCATACATCTTGCCGCCCAGCCAGACGCCGAGGAAGCCGCCGATCTGGTGCGACAGGAAGACGAAGCCGTAAAGCGTGCCCATGTAGCGCAGCCCGTAGATATGTGCGACCAGCCCGCTGGTCAGCGGCACGGTTGCCAGCCAAAGTGCCCCCATGGACAGCGAGAACAGCAGCACAGTTGTCGGTGTCATCGGCAGCAGGATGAACAGCGCCGCCACGATGGTCCGCGCGGTATAAACCCCGGCCAGCAGGTATTTCTTGGTGTATTTCTTGCCCAGCATCCCGGCGGTAATGGTGCCCACGATATTGGCAAGACCAATCACCGCGATGGCAACGGCGCCCAGGGCCGAGGTCGTCTCGATCCCCATGGCGGCCAGCGGGCCGTTCGGGTCGATCGGGCCGCACATCTCGGTCACGAAGGCCGGAAAATGCGCGGTGATGAAAGCAAGCTGGTAGCCGCAGGAAAAGAACCCGAGGAAGATCATGATATAGGACGGGTCGGTGAAGGCGCGTTTCAGCACCGTGCCAAGGCTTTCCTCCAGCTCCTGTCTGGTTGCCATCTCGGGCGAGCGCAGGAAGGGCAACGCCAGCAGCGTCGCCATGATGATTGCGGCGAAGATCAGGAACACCGTCTGCCACGGAAAGCTTTGCAGCAGAATTTCGGCCAGGGGCGCGCCGACCACCTGACCGGCCGACCCGGCCGCCGTGGCGATCCCCAGCGCGAGCGAGCGGTTTTCCGGCGACGACGCGCGCCCCACCACCGCCAGCACTACGCCAAAGCCGGTGCCTGCGATGCCGAAGCCCACCAGCACTTCGTAAAGCTGCATTTCCAGCGGCGTCATCGCATAGGATGACAGTACCAGACCCAGTGCATACAGAATGGCTCCGCCGATGATCGCCTTGCGATCACCGAACCGTTCCGCCACCGCACCGAACAGCGGCTGGCCAATGCCCCAGGCAAGGTTCTGGATGGCGATGGCCAGTGAAAATTCCGCGCGCGGCCAGCCGAATTCCTCGCCAATCGGGATCTGGAACATACCGAAACTTGCCCTGAGGGCAAAGTTCAGCAGCAGGATGGCACAGCCCGCGATCAGGACTGGCGTGAAAAGGGGGGCTTTGGTCATCGGCGCGCTCCGGGGGTTCGGTGCAAGGTGATGCGCGCCTGCGGCAGGGTCAATTTGATTTTTGTGATGCATACAATGACCGTTCCTGATGCTTCCGGCAGCGATTTCGCCCCTGCGGCCACAATCGGCAGGAATTTATGCCGCCCGCTGCCGATCCCGCTTGCCATGCAGACGGCTCGTCGTGATGTTAGCGCGAACATTTATGGGGTTTCGGATGACGGATTGGTGGCGCGGCGCGGTGGTCTATCAGATCTATCCGCGCAGCTTTCAGGACAGTGATGGTGACGGCATCGGCGATCTGAAGGGTATCACCGCCCGGCTGGATCATGTGGCGGGGCTTGGCGTTGATGCGATCTGGCTGTCGCCGGTGTTCAGAAGCCCGATGGCCGACATGGGATATGATGTCAGCGATTATTGCGACATCGACCCGCTGTTCGGCACGCTGGAGGATTTTGACGCGCTGGTCGCGCGGGCGCATGATCTGGGGCTGAAGGTCATCATTGATCAGGTGATCAGCCATTCGTCGGACCAGCACCCCGCCTTTGTCGAAAGCCGCAAGGACCGCAGCAACCCAAAGGCCGACTGGTATGTCTGGGCCGATCCGAAGCCCGATGGCAGTCCGCCCTCGAACTGGCTTTCGGTCTTTGGTGGCAGCGCATGGGAGTGGGATTCGCGGCGGCGGCAGTATTACCTGCACAACTTCCTGACCTCGCAGCCCGACTTCAACTTTCACAACCCGGAGGTGCAGGATTACCTGCTGGGCACCATGCGCTTCTGGCTGGAACGCGGGGTCGATGGCTTCCGGCTGGATACGGTGAACTACTACTTCCACGATGCGAAGCTGCGTGACAACGGGCCGGAGCCACGCGAGGAAAACATTCCCGCCGTGAACCCCTATGACATGCAGGACCACGAATATTCCAAATGCCGCCCGGAAAATCTGCCGTTTCTGGAACGGATGCGTGAACTGCTCGACGAATTCGATGCCCGCACCATGGTGGGCGAGGTGGGCGAAGGCCCGCGCCGTGCTCTGCGTATCATGGAAGAATATACCTCGGGCCACCGGCTGCACATGGCCTATAGTTTCGACATGCTGGGGCCGAAGTTCACGCCTGCGCATTTCCGGTCGCGCGTCGAGGGGTTCTTTACCGCCGCACCGAATGGCTGGCCGATGTGGGCCTTTTCCAACCATGACGTGATCCGCCATGTCTCGCGCTGGGCCGACCATGGCCCGCAGGACGCGGTAGCAAAGCTGGCGGCCGCGATGCTGCTGAGCCTTGAGGGCTCGATCTGCCTCTATCAGGGCGAGGAACTGGGCCAGACCGAGACCGACATCGAATATCACGAGCTGACCGACCCGCCGGGTTTCCGCTTCTGGCCGGATTACAAGGGCCGTGACGGATGCCGTACGCCGATGGTCTGGGATGGCTCGGCCCATGGCGGGTTCACCACCGGCAAGCCTTGGCTGCCCGTAAAGCCGCCGCAACTGGCGCGGAATGTGGCGGCGCAGGGGGCGGGGTCGGTGCTGGACTGCTATCGCAGCCTGCTGGCGTGGCGCAAAGGCTCGGCGCTGGTGGCCGGGCGCAGCACGTTCTTTGATGTGAGGCCCCCCCTGCTGTCCTTCCGGCGCGACGGGGCGGAGGGGTCTGTGTTCTGCGCCTTCAACCTGTCGGACAAGCCGGTGAGCCTGCCCGTCAAGGGTCTGACCGCGCTGGACGGGCCGCAAGAGGGGGCAACGCTGGCGGGCGACAAGCTGAGCCTTGCCCCCTGCGGCTGGGTCTGGGCCTCCTGCGACACGGCTGTGCGGGCCTGAGCCTTAGAGCGCCTTCACCATCCGGTGCACGGTATGGCGCCGCGCGCCATAGTCCCGGTCGGGGAAAACCTGATCGGGCTGAAATCCTTCGCGTGCCCAGAAGGCGCGGCCCTTCGCATTCGCATCCAGCGCCGCGATGAACAGCCTTGTGGCGCCGCGCGCCCTGGCACGCGCCTCGACCTCGCGCAGCAGCCGCACGCCCTGGCCGGAGCCGCGTGCCTCTGGCGCAAAGACCATGAGGCCGATATAGGCGTCTCCGGCCTCGGGATAGCCGAAGGCGACATCCACCTTGCCGATCAGCCGGTCGGCGGCAAACATCCCGAGACGCAGGCTGGTCGCCGGGTCGATCCCGGGCGGGGCATCGGTGAAGAAACTGGCGGCCTGCGAGCCATCGACCGCCGCGCCGCTTTCCAGATCGACATAATCTGCGGCGGCGCGGAACAGCGCCTCCACCGCCGCAAGGTCGGTCTGCGGGTCCAGATCACGGATCATCGGGCACCTCGATCTTCAGGATTTCCAGTTCCACCGCCCCGGCCGGGCGGCGCCATGTCACCACATCGCCGACCCGCGCCCCGATCAGCGCCCGCGCCAGCGGCGATTGCGGGGCGATGCGGCCAAGTGCGGCATCGGCCTCATCCTCGCCGGTGATTTCATAAGCCACCTCCGCGCCGTCCTCATCCGCCACTGTCACGCGATGGCCAAAGGCAACTTCGGTCGTGCCATGGCTGGCCGGATCAATCAGGATGGCACTGCGCAGTCGGGCCTCAAGGTAGCGGATGTCCCGCTCCGCCGCCGCCTCGGGCAGCCGGTCCAGCCGCTCTGCCCGCGCGCGCAACTGGGCGAGTTCTGCCTGCACCGCCAAAAGCCGCGCCTGCAAGGCCGCCAGCCCGCGCGGGGTGAGGTAATTCGGATGCGGTGACACCGGCAGGTCGGGCAGCGGCGCCAGATCATTGGTATCTTCCTTGACGAAAGCGCGGCTCATCGGATGATCGGCTCCAGCGGGTCATAGGTCACGCCACCATCCCATGCGGCGACCGGCAGGCTGTCGGGCTTGTAGCGGATATGCGCCAGATCGTGGCGGGCGAAGAAGCGGCGCTCGGTCACCACGCCCTCGGGGTCGCGCCAGTCCGCCCGCAGGTCGCCCGCGACGATGGTGCAGCGGAAATAGACGTCCACCTGATGAAACGGCCCGTTCGGATCGTGGAACTCGTTTACCAGTGCCACCTCGCCCACAGTGACGGTCAGCCCGCATTCCTCATGCACTTCACGGATCAGGTTGTCGGGCAGCGAGGCGCCGCGTTCCACGCCACCGCCGGGCGCGCACCACAGGTCGGACACGCCGCCGCCCCAGGCATTGACCAGCAAAAGGCGGTTTTCATGCAGGATGAGGGCACGAACGGCGAGACGGGGACACGGGGTTTTCATGGATCGAGCCTTGCCGATGCACGCGGCTTTGTCCATGCTCCGCCGCATGAGCCTGCGCCGCGATCTTGTCCTGAGCCTTGCCCTTGCAACCAGTCTGACCGCCAGTGCGGTGCAGGCTGATTGCGTCGTGCTGCTGCACGGCCTTGCCCGCAGCGAGGCTTCGCTTCTGGCGATGCAGGAGGCGCTGGAGGCCCAGGGCTATCAGGTGGTGAACGAGGGCTATCCCTCGACCGAGGCGCCGATCCGCGATCTGGCCCCGCTGGTGGGCGAGGGTGTCGCGCAATGCGCGCCCGGCCCGGTGCATTTCGTCACGCATTCGATGGGTGGCATTCTGGCGCGCGTCTGGCTGAAGGATCACAAGCCCGAGGTGATGGGGCGTGTCGTCATGCTGGCGCCGCCCAACCACGGCTCTGAACTGGTGGATGCCTTCGGCCAGATTGGTGCCTTTGAATGGCTGAACGGCCCCGCCGGGCTGGAGCTGGGCACCGGCGCCGGATCGGTGCCGCGTGCCCTGCCGCTGCCGGATTACGAACTGGGCGTGATCGCAGGCAACCGTTCGCTGAACCCGATCTATTCCTCGATCATCACGGGGCGCGACGATGGCAAGGTTTCCGTCGCCTCGACCAAGGTGGCAGGTATGAAGGCGCATATCACCCTGCCGGTGACCCATACTTTCATGATGCTCAGCCCCGAGGTCATCGCCCAGACCGTGCTTTTCCTGAAGGAAGGCCGGTTCGATGCCGACATGACCTATGCCCGCGCGGTGGAGATTACGCTGGGCGATGCGCCCTGAATGCGAACGGCCGCCGGGTTGCCCCGACGGCCGCCTGCGAAAGATCCGGGCGGATCAGATGCTGAGGCAGATGTATTTCATCTCCAGATAATCCTCCATCCCGTGATGCGAGCCCTCGCGGCCAAGGCCGGATTGCTTGACGCCACCGAAGGGGGCCACCTCGGTCGAGATGATGCCGGTGTTCACGCCGACGATGCCGTATTCCAGCCCCTCTTGCACGCGGGTGATGCGGCCGATGTCGCGGGCGTAGAAATACGAGGCAAGGCCGAAGATCGTGGCATTGGCCTTGGCGATCACCTCGTCCTCGGTCTCGAACTTGAACAGCGGCGCCAGCGGGCCGAAGGTTTCCTCGTTCGTCACCAGCATCTCGTCGGTGACATTGGCCACCACGGTCGGCTGGAAGAAGGTGCCACCCAGATCGTGACGCTTGCCGCCGGTGACGATCTGTGCGCCCTTGCCGAGCGCGTCGGAGATGTGTTCCTCGACCTTCTCGACCGCACCCATGTTGATGAGCGGCCCGGTGGTCACCCCGTCCTTCAGCCCGTCGCCGACGTTCAGCTTGCGCACGGCGGCGGCGAGCTTTTCGGCGAATGCATCATAGACGCCAGCCTGCACATAGATGCGGTTGGCGCAGACGCAGGTCTGGCCGTTGTTGCGGAACTTCGACATCATCGCGCCTTCGACCGCCGCGTCCAGATCAGCGTCGTCGAACACGATGAAGGGTGCGTTGCCGCCGAGCTCCATCGAGCATTTCATCACCTGATCCGCCGCCTGACGCAGCAGGATGCGGCCCACCTCGGTTGAGCCGGTGAAGGTCAGCTTGCGGACGGCGTGGTTCTCGCAGAACTCCTTGCCGATGTCCGAGGCGCGTTTCGAGGTGATGACCGAAAAAAGGCCCTTCGGCAGCCCGGCGCGTTCGCCCAGCACCGCCAGCGCCAGCGCCGACAGCGGAGTTTCCGCCGCAGGGCGGGCGACGAAGCCACAGCCCACCGCGATGGCCGGGCCGCATTTGCGGGTGATCATCGCATTCGGGAAGTTCCACGGCGTGATCGAGCCGACAACCCCGATGGGCTGCTTGATCACAGTGATGCGCTTGTCGCGCTGGTGGCCAGGAATGGTTTCGCCATAGATGCGCTTGGCCTCTTCGCCGAACCATTCGATGAAGCTGGCGCCATAGGCGATCTCGCCCTTCGCCTCGGCGAGCGGCTTGCCCATTTCTGCGGTCAGGATCGCGCCAAGGTCGTCCTGGTTCGCCATCATCAGCTCGAACCACTTGCGCATTACGGCGGCGCGTTCCTTGCCGGTGCGGGCGGCCCATTCCTTCTGCGCCTTTTCGGCGGCGGCAATGGCGCGCGCGGTTTCGGCGCGGCCAAGGTTCGGCACAGTGCAGATCACATCACCACGGGCGGGGTTCGTCACTTCGAAGGTGCTGCCGTCATCGGCGTCGATCCATTCCCCGGCAACATAAGCCTGGGTCGCCAGCAGCGACGGGTCTTTCAGCAGCGCGCGCAGGTCGGTCACGGAATCAAGCATGGAAGCCTCCTCATTCGGGTCGCGCGCAGGAAACTCCTTTGCGCCGCCGCTGTCCAGTTCGGCAACGACGGTTTCCGGTGGATTCCGCATGTTTTGATCAAAAATCACCGCGTAGCGGTCAGCCGTTGGAATGCATCCGCTCGATATAAGCGCGCATTTCCTCGGCCTCGTGCCGGGCATCGCGCAGCCCTTCCATCGCGGCGCGCAGTTCCGCCTCGGTCTGGGCTATCTGGTTGCTCAGCTCTGCCTCGCGCTGTTCCAGATAGATAATCGCCTGATCGCGGGTTTCCTCGGCCTCGTGCAGCGATTGCGCCAGACGCTCCAGCTCACCCATATCGGCGGCCGAGACGCGACGGAAGCGGTGCACCAGCCAGTTGGCGAACCAGCCCAGAGTGAAGGCCAGCATCAGAACGACGGCCGAGACGATGACGAATTCATTGCGGTTCATGCTGTGCGGTCCTCAAGCTCGGGTCGTCATCGGTCAGTTGTTCTGTGCGGGCCGGGGTTTCGGCCTTGTGGTGATTTCCTTCGGGGCGATCGAAGGGCTGGTATCATTCGAGAAATCCGGGCCGTCCTCCCCGGCGGAAGCGGCAGGTGCGGATTCCGGCGCGGCTTCACCTTCTGCCGCCTCGGCGGTGGCCTCGACCTGATCTTCCTCGGCAGCTTCGGCCGGTGCGGCAGTTTCCAGCAGTGTGAATTCGATGCGGCGGTTCGCCTCGCGCCCTTCCTCGGTGCCGTTGTCGGCAATCGGCAGCCCTTCGCCATAGCCCTTGGCCACCATGCCGCTGATGTCGACGCGCCGCCCTTGCAGCGCCAGCAGCACCGCCTCGGCCCGCGCCTGGCTGAGCGCGAGGTTCCCCTCGGTCGATCCCTGCGCGTCGGTATGACCGGCGATTTCCAGCTTCATCACCGGGCAGCCCAGCAGGATCTTGGCCAGAGCTTCCATCGTTTCGCCTGTCGGCCCATCAATCTCGGCGGAACCGGGGGCAAAGTTGATTTTGCTGGTGGCCACCGCCTTGTTCAGCTCGGCTGCACATTCCTGCGGGCTGGGCAGGGCGGCGAACGGGTCCAGCGCCTCGTCGTAGCGCACATTGACGCGGAAAGACTGGCCCTGACCCAGCTTGCCGGACAGGATCTGCGACACCCGCGCCCGGCTGCCCTGATTGCCGCTGACCCCGGTCAGGTCCACCGTATCGGCGCGCACGGTCAGCCTGCCGTCATGCAGTTCGGCCAGCGCCTCCAGCCCGGCCAGAACGCGCACGGGCCAGCCATCGGGCAGATCCTCGTCGAAGCGTGTTGCGGTATAAACCTGATCGGCCCCGAACCGCGCGCGGGCGTAGCTGTCGACCGCCGATTTCAGCAGCGCATCGGTCAGGCGGCCGCGCAACTGCACCCGCCCCTCGGGCGACAGCGTGGCGGTAAATTCGGCTGGGCCCTGCGCCTTGGCATCGGGTTTCGGCGGCAGGGTGGATTTCAGCGAGAAGACGGCGGGAAGCGCGGTCTGCAATTCGCCCACCACCTGATCGAAGGTTGCCTGCGAGGCGCCCGGTTCCGCCAGCAGCGTGACATCGGCGTCGGAGAAGGTGATGCTGCCACCGCCCAAAGCCTCCACCGCCTTGATCCCGGCTTCTACCGCTTCGGCCCAACTGGGGGTCGGCACACCCAGACCCACGGTGCAGATCGAGGTGCCCTGCACGCCCGCCGCCGTGCCAGCGCGCAGGATGCGGTCACGCGCGCGGTCAGTGTCGGCGGAACAGGCGTCAAAGCGTGCGCCCTCGGCATCCTTGATGAACCGCAGGGTGAAGGGCGTCAGCACCGGGCGCGGTGCCGAAATCTCGACCACAACCTCCAGCCCTGCGGGCCTGATCTTGGCCAGTTCGGTTTCCAGCCGCCGTTTCTGCGCGTCGCTGTCGGAAATTGCCGTCACCGCCACCCGATCCGCCGCGACCGAGATCTTGGAGCGTGGCAGCAGTTTCAGCGCTTCGGTTCCGAAGGCCAGCGCCTCGGACCACCGCTCAGGCGCCGGAAATGCGGCGGTTTCCAGCATGTCCGATACTGGCAAATCGCCTGCGATGGCTGAAACCTCGTCGCGCAGCAACTGATCGGCGGCTTCCGGTTCGGGATCGGCCGGGTTCAGCCGCACCGAAGCGGGCAGCAACCCGATAACCGAAAGCCCGTCGGTATTGCGCAGCATTTCCACCGAAAAGCGCGGCGCCTCGATCGCACGCACCGGGGCCACTGACATCCGGTCACGCACGCGCGAAGAATCGACCACTGCGCCGACAAGGTTGACCGCCCGGAACCGCGCGGCCTCGTTCGGCGCTTCACCCGACAGGCGAACCTGAAGCCCCGTCGTGCGCACATGGGTCCATGTCATGCCGGCGGTCAGCAGTTGTGACCGCACCGCCGCCTCTGTCCGGTTCTCGATCAGCATGGCGGCTGTCCAGGCGATCACGATGGAAACCACCCCCCCGCCGACAAAAGCGGCCGTCGTCAGGAGCGGGGTGCGTAATCTCATCGGTGGGCCTTCGGAACCTTTATGTTGTTGCTTCCTTAGGGTGCCGGGACGAACGGATCAATCAGACCGTCGCCGCACCGGCAAGAAACAGCGCAAGAATCAGCCCTGCATCGCGATTCGACCGGAAGAGATGCAGGCAGTTTTCGGTGTCGGTGGTATCCAGCCGCGCCAGTTGCCAGCGCAGGTGCCAGCCGAACAACATCACCCCCAGCAACCCCAGCGCCATCGGCCAGACCGATCCGGCCTCGATCAGTGCCGCGATGACGGCCAGCGCCGCGAGGCTGACCGATCCGATCAGGAAGCGTGTCAGCCAGAGCCGCGAACTGTCATCGCCGAACAGCCGCGCGGTGGATTTGACGCCGATCAGCGCGTCGTCCTCCTTGTCCTGATGCGCATAGATCGTGTCGTAGAACAGCGTCCACAGGATGCCCGCCACCCACAGGATGACCGGCGGCAGGCTCAGGCTGCCGGTATGGGCGGCCCAGGCCACCAGTGTGCCCCAGTTAAAGGCGAGGCCAAGAAAGAACTGCGGCCACCAGGTGAACCGCTTGGCGAAGGGATAGATCGCCACCAGCGCCAGCGAGGCCACCCCCAGCGCGATGGCCATAGGGGTGAAGGTGAACAGGATCGCCGCCCCGATCAGGCATTGCAGCGTCATCCAGGCCACGGCCTGCCGCACGCTGACCTGACCGGAGGGCAGGGGGCGCGACCGGGTGCGCGCCACAGCCGCATCAAACTCGCGGTCGGTGATGTCGTTCCATGTGCAGCCAGCGCCCCGCATGACGGCTGCGCCAATCGTGCAGCCCGCGAAGATCCACAGATCGCGCCAGCCGATGCCCGCGGGATCGGCGGCAGCCGCCAGCCACAGGCCCCAGTAGCAGGGCAGAAGCAGCAGCCACGTCCCGATGGGTCTGTCGGCCCGGCTGAGCCGCAGATAGGGGCGCAGCGCAGCGGGGGCGTAAAGATCGACCCAGTTCCCCTTCGGCGCATCGGCGACGCTTGCTTGGGCCTCTGGCGTTTTGGCGCGCTCGGTCATAGGTTTGGCCTGTCATGGCAGATGCGAAGATCAGGCTTTATGTAGACCACCCTCTTGCCGGGGGGCAATCGGTTCCGCTGACCGAGGATCAGGCACGCTATCTGTTCGCCGTGATGCGGCTGCAACCCGGCGCGCTGGTGCTGCTGTTCAACGGCCGGGATGGCGAATGGCTGGCCGAGGTGGCCGAGGCGGGCAAGCGCGGCGGGCGGCTGGTCTGCCAGTCGCAGACCCGGCCCTTGCAGGCGCCGCCGGATCTGTGGCTGGTTTTTGCCCCGGTGAAAAAGGCGCGCACCGATTTCATCGTGGAAAAGGCGGTGGAACTCGGCGTGGCGCGCATCCTGCCGGTGCAGACTCACTTCACCAATTCCGAACGGCTGCGGGCGGATCGTCAGCAGGCCCATGCGGTCGAGGCGGCGGAGCAATGCGGCGCGACTTTCGTGCCCGAGGTGGCCGAGCTGCAACCGCTCGACCGGCTTCTTGCGGGCTGGCCTGCCGGACGTCGCCTCCTGTGGTGCAATGAAGCGAAGGCGGGTGTCGCCACCGCGCTGGCCGGGCAACCCGCCGGGCCTTGGGCCATCCTGATCGGCCCCGAGGGCGGCTTTTCCGACCGTGAGCGTGCAAAGCTTGCCGCCCTGCCGCAGGTGGTGGAGGCAAGCCTTGGCCCCCGCATCCTGCGTGCCGAGACGGCGGCGCTCGCGGCGCTGACGCTGTGGCAGTCGGCCTTGGGAGACTGGAAGTGATTCGCCCCGAGGCTCTGGCCACGCTCTCCCGCTGGCGCGAAAGCGGTTTTGCCGTCGCGCTGGGCCTCTTCGGCCTGTGGCTTGCCGGTCGCGGTGGCTGGGTCTTTGGGCCGCTGGGGCTGGCGCTTGCGGCGGCGGGCACGGCCTTCCTCATCCTCGCCCTGCGCCGCGCGCGGTTCCGGCAGAACAGTATCGGTCCGGGGCTGGTGGAGCTGGACGAAAGCCAGATCACCTATTTCGGCCCGACCGGCGGTGGTGCGGTTTCACTGCGCGAACTGGTCGAGTTGCGACTGCTTGCGCGCGGCGGGCGACGTTTCTGGCGGCTGAAACAGGCGGATGGTCAGGCGCTGCTGGTGCCGGTGGATGCCAGCGGTGCCGAACGTCTGTTCGATGCCTTCTCGGCTCTGCCGGGGATGGACAGCCATGCTCTTGTTGCTGCCCTCGCCCCCATAGGGGGCGCCGCGTCAGGCGGCCTGCCTGCCTCTGCGACAGATACGCTCGGGCCTGTCATCTGGCATCGCCCTGCGCGGCGTGCCTTGACTTGACCGCGAACGCGCGCCACCTGTTAGCGCCCGACCCGCATCGAACGGAGCCTTCCCCATGTCCATTCCTCAATCCGGTGGCGGCCCCATCGAGCGGTTCGAGCAACTGGCCGAATACCTCGCCTCGGGTTGCAAACCGAAAGCCGAATGGCGCATCGGCACCGAGCACGAGAAATTCGGCTTCCTGACCGACAGCCACCTGCCGCTGCCCTATGATGGTGCGCATTCGGTAAAGGCGCTGCTGGAAGGGCTGCGCGACCGTTTCAACTGGCAGCCTGTGCTGGAAGGCGAGCATATCATCGGCCTCAGCCGTAACGGCGCCAATATCTCGCTGGAGCCGGGTGGCCAGTTCGAGCTTTCGGGCGCCCCGGTGGCCAGCCTGCACGACACCGCCGCCGAATTGCAGAACCACTTCGACGAGGTGCGCGCCGTGACCGAGGGCTGGGGCGTTGGCTTCCTTGGCCTGGGTGCCGCGCCGGAATGGACCCATGACCAGATGCCGGTGATGCCCAAGGGGCGTTATCGGCTGATGACCGAGTACATGGGCCGCGTCGGCACCCATGGCACGCAGATGATGTATCGCACCTCGACGACGCAGGTGAACCTCGATTACGCTTCTGAGGCCGACATGGTGAAGAAGCTGCGCGTCGCGCTGGCGCTGCAACCCGTGGCGACGGCGCTCTTCGCCTCCTCGCCGTTCTTTGATGGCAAGCCGAACGGCCATCGGTCCTGGCGTTCACGCATCTGGCGGGGCCTTGATGACGCGCGCACCGGCATGCTGCCCTTCGCCTTTGAACCCGGCATGGGCTTTCAGCGCTATGTCGATTGGGTGCTGGATGTGCCGATGTATTTCGTCTACCGCGACGGCAAATACATCAATGCGCTGGGCCAGAGCTTCCGCGATTTCCTGCGCGGTGAACTGCCGGCGCTGCCGGGCGAAAAGCCCACGCTGTCGGATTGGGCGGACCATCTGACCACCGTTTTCCCCGAAGCGCGGGTGAAGAAATACATCGAGATGCGCGGCGCCGATTGTGGCGATCAGCCGCATATCGTGGCACTGCCCGCCTATTGGGTCGGGCTGATGTATGACGATGCCGCGCTGGATGCCGCATGGGATCTGGTGAAAGGCTTCGATGCGGAAACGCGCGAGGGGCTGCGGGTTGCGGCTTCCGTTTCCGCACTGGCGGGTGAGGCGAATGGCGTGAAGCTGATTGACCTTGCACATGCCACCGTGGGCCTGTCGCATGCCGGACTTGCCGCGCGCGGTCTGGGCGAGGAGCGCCTGCTGGCGCCCCTGATGCAAAGCCTTGGCAGCGGGCAGGTGCAGGCAGATCGCTTCCTTGCCGCCTATCACGGGGAATGGGGCGGCGGCCTCGCGCCGCTCTATCAGGCTGCGCGCGTGGTGTGACGAGCCGGGGCGCGGGGCCTGCGCCCCGATGCCTCACTTCTTGCCGATCTTCGGTTCCGTCCCGGTGCGCAGCCGCTGGATGTTGGCTGCATGGCGGAAGAACACCAGAAGCGTCAGGATCATGCCCAGAAACAGCATCTGGCCCTGACCCAGAACCAGCATCCAGATGGTCGAACTCGCCGCTGCGGCCAGCGCCGACAGTGAAGAAATCCGGGCGAGGATGGCAACCGCCAGCCAGGTGGCACAGCAGGCAAGGCCGACGGGCCAGGCCAGTGCCAGCAGGACGCCCAGAAAGGTTGCCACACCCTTGCCGCCCCTGAAGTTCAGGAACACCGGATACAGGTGGCCCAGAAAGGCCGCCAGACCGGCAAGCTGCGCCGCGTCCTCGCCCGCCACGGTCCGCGCGATCAGCACCGCCACCGCCCCCTTGGCTCCATCCAGCAGCAGGGTTGCCGCTGCGGCCCCCTTGTTGCCGGTGCGCAGGACATTGGTTGCACCGATATTGCCCGAACCGATCTGCCGCAGGTCACCCAGCCCCATCAGGCGCGTGATGACCACACCAAAGGGTACCGACCCGAGCAGATAGGCAAAGAAGGCAACCAGAAACAGTGTCGTGGGATCGGTCGTCAGGCCCGGCATGCGTTATTCTCCTGCCGCAAAGACACGGGTGCCGCCCACCCATGTGGCGAGCACCTTACCCTCCATCCGCTGCCCGTCAAAGGGGGTGTTCTTTGACTTGGAGCGCAGGGTGAAACGGTCCAGCACGAAGGGCGCATCCGGGTCGAACAGCACCAGATCGGCGGGGGCGCCCGTTGCCAGCCTGCCCTGCGGCAGGCCCAGACGCCGCGCGGGGTTGAGGCTGAGTGCGCGCCACAATTGCGGCAGGCTCAGGTGCCCGGCGTGGTAAAGGCGCATTGCGGCGGGCAGCAAGGTTTCAAGCCCGACAGCGCCCGATGCGGCCTCTTCATAGGGCAGGCGCTTGCTTTCTTCGTCGGCAGGGGTGTGCATGGAACAGATCACGTCGATCAGCCCCGACCCCACCGCTTCGACCATGGCCAGACGGTCCTCCTCGGACCGCAGCGGCGGGGTCATGCGGAAGAAGGTGCGATAGTCGCCCACGTCGATCTCGTTCAGCGTCAGGTGATGGATCGACACCCCTGCCGTCACGTCGAACCCGTTCTTCCGCGCGCGTTCCAGCGCGGGCAGGGTGCGGGCGCAGGTGATCTGGTCGGCGTGATAGCGCACGCCGGTCATCTCGACCAAGCCGATGTCGCGGTCAAAGCCCATGCGTTCCGCCATCGGATGCACACCCGGCAGACCGCGCAACGAGGCGAACTTGCCGCTGGTCACGGCGGCGCCTTTCGACAGGCCGGGTTCCTGCGGATGGCCGATCACCAGCGCGCCAAGGCTGCGGGCATAGGTGAAGGCCCGCCCCAGCGCCTTGGTATCGGTGCTGACCGCATCGGCATCGGTGAAGGCAACCGCGCCCGCATCCAGAAGAAAGCCGATCTCGGTCATCTCGTGGCCCTGACGGCCCTTGGTCAGCGCGGCCATGTGGCGGATGCGCACCGGGCTGGCTTCGGCCGCGCGGCGCGTCACGAATTCCAGCACCTCGGGCGTGTCGATGGCGGGCGCGGTATCGGGGCGTGCGATGATTGTCGTCACCCCGCCCGCCGCCGCCGCCAGCCCGGCGGATCGAAAGCTTTCGCGGTGCCGTTCGCCCGGCTCGCCGATCTTGACGCCAAGATCCACGATACCGGGCGCAAGGCATTTGCCGCCGCAATCCACGATCTCGGCCCCTTCGGGCGCAGGTTCGTTCACCGCGACAATCTGCCCGCCGCGCAGCGTCAGGCTGCCGGGCGCATCGGTCAGCGCCTCGGGGTCGATCAGGCGGGCATTGGTGAAATGCAGGGTCATGTCATGCCCTCCGGGGGTAGGATTGAAATGCAGGGGCGGGCATCAGCCGGACCCCAGCACGAAAACGAGTGTGAAAAGCCCGAGGAAGACCAGAACAGCGACGGCCACCATGCCGCCGGCGCGCATTTCCTCTTTGGTGGGCTTGCGGTTCGGATCGGGTTTCATGCAGCCCCCCTTTGCACCTGCCGGATCAGCGCCAGCACCTGCGCACTTTCGTCGATACGGTCGAAGATCAGGCTTTCGGTCACTGCGCCGCGCGGGCCGGTCATCTGCTGGCGCAGGGTGATCGTGGCGGGTTCGCCGTCACTGTCGACGATGGTCGCCGGGGTCAGGGTCAGCACCTGCTCCCGCACACCGGACAGCGGCCAGTGCATCGCCGCGATGGCGCGGCGGTCGGTCAGCGTGTAGCGCGCGAATTTTGCCCGCAGGCGCGGCTGATAGGCCCGCCAGAACGCAAGTTTCAGGCCGACAAACAGAAAGGGCAGGCCGAACAGCCAGAAGGCGCCCTGTTCCATCGCTTTGGTCATCCAGAAGAGCGAAAAAGCGATGAAGGCGAGGCCAAAGATCATTTCGCCGGGCCGCGAGACATCCAGAAGGCCGCCCGGCTCGGGCCGCCCTTCCCACAGGATACGCTCGCCCGGCTGCAAATCGGTCATGCCCGCCCGCCCCGTGCCGCTTCGATCCGCGCACGGGTGGCGGCGCCGTCGCGCAGGTATTTCATCAGGAATTTCTCGCCCGAGCGGGTGATGACGACCAGATCGCCGAACACCGGCTTCACATCGGCGATATCACCCAGCGGGATCGCCTGCCCGGCGGGGCCCAAAAGCCGCCGGTCGGTCAGCCGCCATTCCGCCGCCAGCGCCTCGGAGGCGAGCCAGGCCGACCGCAGGCCCAGCGCCAGCACCGCCGCGACCGGCCCGATCCATGGATAGGGGTTGCCAAGCGCCAGCAGCGCGGCCCCGGCCAGCGTGCCGAAAACCACCACAAGGATCAGGGTGTTGCGCCAGTAGACCGTGCGGTCAGCGCGAAAGGTCTCCACCAGCCGCTCACCTTCGGCCAGCGGATGCGGGCCGCGAAACAGGCTGTCGCGGGCGGGGCCATCGGTCATACCATGGTCTCCGCCGCCTTCGCGCCGCGTTCGGCACGCAGGTTGCGGGCCAGGAGGTCCATGCAGGCCATGCGCACCGCGACGCCCATCTCGACCTGATCCTGAATCACGCTGCGGTTGATGTCGTCGGCCAGCTCTCCGTCGATCTCCACCCCGCGGTTCATCGGGCCGGGGTGCATGACGATGGCATCCGGCGCGGCAACCGACAGCTTTTCCCCGTCCAGCCCGTAGCGGTGATAATATTCGCGTTCTGAGGGGATGAAGCCGCCATCCATCCGTTCCTTCTGAAGCCGCAGCATCATCACCACATCGGCGCCCTTCAGCCCCTCGCGCATGTCGTCAAACACCTCGCAGCCGAATTCGGCCACGCCCGAGGGCATCAGCGTCGGGGGGCCGATCAGCCGCACGCGGTTTTCCATCTTGCCCAGAAGGATCAGGTTCGATCGCGCCACCCGGCTGTGCGCGATGTCGCCGCAGATCGCCACGGTCAGCCGCTGGATGCGGCCCTTCGCGCGACGGATGGTCAGCGCATCCAGCAGGGCCTGTGTCGGATGTTCATGCTTGCCGTCGCCTGCGTTCAGCACAGCGCAATTCACCTTGCTGGCCAGAAGGTTGACCGCGCCGGAGTTCGGATGCCGCACCACCAGCAGGTCAGGGTGCATCGCGTTCAGCGTCAGCGCTGTGTCGATCAGCGTCTCGCCCTTCTTCACGCTGGACTGCGCAACGCTCATGTTCATCACATCGGCGCCGAGACGCTTGCCCGCCAGCTCGAAACTCGCCTGCGTGCGGGTCGAGTTTTCGAAGAACATGTTGATCTGGGTCATCCCCTCCAGCGCGTCAGAGCTTTTGACGGTGCGCCGGTTCAGATCGACATAGCGTTCGGCCAGATCCAGAACGCTGCGGATCTCGTCAGGGGCGAGGTGTTCGATGCCGAGCAGATGACGGGCGCGGAACGACATGGAAACCTCCCTCGGCAGCGGTTGCCGCGTTATAGGCAGCCGGGGAAGGCGGATCAATCGGTGAAATCGGCGCAGGCATTATCGGATGCTGCCGAGGATGTCATCCCACAGGTCTGCCCGCATCTGGAAAGCCTCGTTCAGACTTTCGATGGTCATCAGATTGTTCTTGATGGTCAGGTTCATCTTTTCGAGATCCAGCGACGGGTCGATCAGCAGGCGGTCTTCATCGGGGTTGAAATCCACGAGGTCGATCTTGCCCTTCGTCAGGGCATCCTTGCTGAGCACGAAAGTATCCTCGCCCTCGCCGCCTACCAGTTGTGTCGTGCCGCCATTGGCGACCAGCGTGTCGTTGCCCGCGCCGCCGCGCAGCAACAGCTTGCCGGTGCCGCCGACCAGCATGTCATTGCCGTCGCCGCCGTCCAGCGTGTCATTGCCCGCGTCGCTGACCAGCTTGTCATTGCCTGCCCCCCCTATCAGCCGGTCGTTTCCTGTGCCGCCGGAAATCTGGTCATCGCCCGCGCCGCCGTCGATCTTGTCGTTGCCGGCATTGCCTTCCAGAATGTCATTGCCGCCCAGACCGCGCAGCACATCCTGCCCGACACTGCCGACAATATGGTTGATCTTGCTGGTGCCTTTGGTGATCGCATCGCCCAGATCGGCAAAGATGGTGGCCAGCCCGCCCTTGAAGGCGAAATTCGCATTGTCGAGGAAAGAACTGAGCGTGTCCTTCTTGCCCAGTTCCACCTCGAACAGCGCGATGTCCTTGGAACTCAGCGGATCGTCCAGCGTCACCAGCGCGATGCGCTGCGCCTTGTTGGCCCATTCGATCGCAAGATCGCCGCGCGACGGTTTCAGCCCGATCTGGGCGAAGCCGGAGATATCCAGCACATCGCCGCGCTCATAGCCCTCGATCCGGTCGACGCCGCCGTTCTGGCCGAAGATGAAACGGTCCTTGCCCGCGCCGCCGATCAGCGTGTCGTTGCCCGCCCCGCCTTCCAGCGTATCCGCCCCGGCCCCGCCGCGCAGTTCATCCGCGCCGTCGCCGCCCGAGAGGCGGTCATTGCCTTCGTCACCGAACAAAACGTCATTGCCCGCATCGCCGGACAGCACATCGTTGCCAGATCCGCCCAGCAGCCGGTCCTTGCCCGCGCCGCCCGAAAGATCGTCATTGCCGCCATTGCCGCGCAATACATCGTTGCCATCCAGACCGACCAGCTTGTCCGCCGCAGCCTTGCCCACCAGCACATCATCGCCCGAGGTGCCGATGCTCTTGTCCGTCGGCTTGATAATCGTGTCGGTCAGATGGGTCGCAAGCTGAGCCACACCGTTCGATAGTTCGACCAGCGCGGTCTTGGTCGCATCGCTGACAATGATGTTCTTGCCGCTGGTGTTGAGATACCCTTCCAGCCCGTCCATCAGCTTGATCAGATTGCCACCCAGCTTGATCATTGCGGAAACTCCTGTCGCGGCGGGTTGCCTGATGCTGAGTGCATCGGTGCCAAAGGTGAAATCGGTGATCTTGTCTGGCCCGTTGGTGGCCCCCGGCGTGATGACAAAGACATCCTTGCCGTCACCGCCGGTCAGGGTATCGACACCCTCGCCGCCATCCAGCGTATCCTTGCCCGCCGCACCGGACAGCAGGTCAGCCCCCTTGCCGCCTTCCAGCAGGTTTCCCTTGTGGTCGCCCGCGATGGTGTCATTGCGCGATGTGCCGGTGACATTCTCGAAGTTACGGATCGAGTCTGCGTCGTTGCCATCCCTGGCAAAGCCCTCCGCCAGATCGACTTCAACCCCCAGATTCGGGTCGGGGCGTTCGCCGTTAAAGGCCTCCCACGAGGTTTCCAGCAGATCGTCAAAGGCGTCGGTCAGGTGAAATTCGGTCACCAGCGTATCGACACCGCCCCGCCCGTCCAGCGTGTCGTCATCCAGCCCGCCCGAGATCGCATTGGCCTTGTTGTCACCCTTGATGATGTCCTTGTTGGGTGACCCCAGGATATTCTCGATCCCCTTCAGCGAGGTGACGATGGTTGCGTAATCCTCGTAATAGCCACCGCGGGTCTGCACGGTGCCCGCCTTCAGGTCCGCGCGGATCGCTGTGAGGTCATCGGGGAAAAGCGAGCCGCCAGAGCCCCGGCCATAACCGATCCAGTCGATCCCCCCACGCCCGTTGACCGTATCGCTGCCGCCCTCGCTGAGGTCGTAGAACTCCACCTCGCCATCGCTGCCGCTGATGATGTCATTGCCTTCCGATCCGATCACGGCCTCGAAGTTGCGGAGACTGTCGGTGTAGCCACCCCAGTTCGTGATCGAAAAGCTGAAATGCTTGGTGCCCACGGCCTTGCCGTTGTCCCAGATCGTCGAGGATTCTTCCTGCACGATGTCACGGCCCTGCCAGGATGCAGTTCCGGCGGCCAGATCGACATTGGCGTAGTAACGCGGATAGGGCAGATCGAACTCCCATCCATAAAGCTCACCCTCTGCAAAGGTGTCGATGCGGAAATCCAGCAGGTCGAAGCCTGCGCCGCCTTCTACGTCATCATCGCCGCTGCTGACCTGGAACACATCGTCACCCGCGCCCAGATCGACGGTGAACCGGCCGTTGAAGGTGGGGGTGGCGATCCGGTAGTCATACCAGCTGCCAGTCCAGACCCGTTCCAGTTCGAACGGGATCATCCGGCCGCCGGATACGAAATCATCGGCTTCGCCCAGCGTCACAGAAGTATCGTCGGATGTGAGCCAGCTATGGGCCATGTCTCTGATCGGCATTCTGGTCCCCCTTCATGGCGGGTGGAAAAGGCAAGGCCTTCGGATCAATGCATCGCGATAGAACTGAACTGGAAGACCCCGGGCCTGCCGGGGTCTTTAAAGCGTAACGCGATGCCGGGCGGACGGGCAAGTGTCTTGGGCCAAAGCATCCCCTGATCAGGGGAGGCAGGGCGTTGTTCAGCTTGCCAGATAGGCGCGCAGCGTCGCTTCGGTGCCCTGTGTCGCAAGGCTGCGCAGCCAATGCGCGAAATCCGCCGCGAATCCCGCATGGTCGGCCAGATCGCCATAGATCGTGCGCTGTTCCAGCCAGACATACGGCTGTTCCTGCGCCTGCCGGGCAAGCCCTTGCAGCACGTCCCAGTTCGGGTCGTTGGGTGCGATTTCGGCGCCGCTGTCGGTGCGGCCCGCGCAATACCGGCACCACATCGCCGAAACCAGCGCCAGCCCCCGCGCCGGACGCCCCGCCGCCAGCGCATCACGCACCGAGGGGATGATGAACTTCGGCTGCCGGTTGGACCCGTCGAGGCAGAGCCTGCGTTCGGTATCCGCCACCTCCGGATTGGCAAAGCGCGCGCGGATCAGATCGAAATAGGCCGGGATATCGGTATCGGGTACCAGCGGCACATAAGGGATGACCTCCTCGCGCTCCACCTTGTCCAGCAGGGCGGAAATCAGCCGATGCGCCATTGCCTCATGCACATATTCAATGTCCATCAGCCCGCCCGGATAGGCGATGATCGCGTGTCCGCCGTTAAGGATGCGGATCTTCATCATCTCATAGGCATGAACATGGTCAGAGAAGGTGACACCCACCTGTTCCAGCGGCGGGCGGCCTGCGGGGAAATGGTCTTCCACCACCCATTGCCGGAACGGCTCACACGTCACCGGCACCGGATCGTCTGCCAGACCGAAGCTCGCCGCCATGGTGCGTTCGCGCGGGCCGGTGGCGGGGGTGATGCGGTCCACCATCGCATTGGGGAAGGCGACATGCGTGTCGATCCAGCCAGCAAGCTCGGGGTCCGACAGGCGGGCAAGGCCGACCACGGCGGCGCGGGTGACATGGCCGTTGCCCGGCAGGTTGTCGCAGCACATGACGGTGAAGGGCGGCACGCCCGCCGCCCGCCGGGCCTTCAGCGCCGCGACGATGGCGCCGAAGGCGGTGCCCGGCGCGTCGGGATTTGCGGCATCGGCCATGATCTCGGGTGCGGCGGGGTCGAATTGGCCAGTGGCCGCGTTGATGAAATAGCCGCCCTCCGTCACCGTCAGGCTGACAATGCGGATTTCGGGCTGGGTCATCGCGGCGATCAGGCTGGCATTGCCCGCTTCGACTGGCAGGAAGTCGATCATGCTGCCGACACGACGGCAGGTCTTTCCTGCCGGATCAAGCTCGATCACCGTTGAAAGGCAATCCTGCCCCTTCAGCGCATCCCGCATCTTTGCATCCGGCGCGCGCACCCCGGCGCCGAGGATCGCCCAGTCATGCCCGAGGCCGAGGTTGAACAGGTCGTCCAGATAGACGGCCATATGCGCGCGGTGAAAATTGCCCAGCCCGATATGGACGATGCCGGGGGTCAGCTTGCTGCGGTCGTAGCGCGGAGTTTCTACAGTCATGGTCAGGCCATCCAGTTTCCGCCGTCCACGCCGAAGCACTGGGCGACGATGTAATCGGCTTCCGGCGTGGCGAGGAAGATCGCCATACCCGTCAGATCCTGCGCCGTGCCCATGCGCCCGAAGGGCACGGCGGCGCCGACCTCGCGTTTCTTCTGGCCGGGGGGCTTGCCTTCAAAGCGGGCGAACAGGCTGTCCACATGATCCCAATGTTCACCGTCCACCACGCCGGGGGCGATGGCATTGACGTTGATACCATGGGCGATCAGGTTCAGCCCTGCGCTTTGCGTCAGGCTGATGACGGCGGCTTTCGAGGCGCAATAAACCGCCACAAGGCTTTCGCCGCGCCGCCCGGCCTGACTGGCCATGTTTATGATCTTGCCGCCTTCGCCCCGGTCGATCATGTGCCGCGCCGCCGCCTGCATGCAGAACAGTGTGCCCGCCACATTGACCGCGAAGATGCGGTCGTAATCGGCGCGGGTGATGTCAGCGATGGGCTGGGCGGTGAACAGCGCCGCGTTGTTTACAAGGATGTCGAGCTTGCCCATCCGCGCGATGGCGGTGGCGAAGCCGGCCTCGATGCTGGCCTGATCGGTCACATCCATCTGCACCGCATGGGCCTGCGGACCAAGCTTCGCCGCTGCGGCTTCGGCGGCAGCCGCATGGACGTCGGCCAGCGTCACCGTCGCGCCCTCGGCGATATAGGCGCGGGCGAACTCCAGCCCGATGCCGCGTGCTGCCCCGGTGATCAGGGCCGTTTTCCCCGCCAGCCGCATCAAAGTGCCATCCCGTTGGCGTCGAAGCGGTAAAGTTTGTCGGCGGGCGGCAGAAGGCTGATGGTCTGGCCATGATGCAACCCGCGTTCACCCGGGACCCGCACCGTCAGATCGCCCACGCCTTCCACCGCGACCTTGAGGAAGGTATCCGACCCCAGATGCTCCGCCAGCCCGATCACGCCCTTCCACGGGCCATCCGCCGTGACTTCCAGATGTTCGGGCCGCACACCAAGGGTGGCACAGCCGTGCCTGTCGGCCTCGGCTCCGGTGATGAAGTTCATCTTCGGGCTGCCGATGAAGCCTGCGACAAACAGGTTGCGCGGGCTGCGATACAGCTCCAGCGGGGAACCCACCTGTTCGATCCGGCCCGCGTTCAGCACCACGATCTTGTCGGCCATGGTCATGGCTTCCACCTGGTCGTGGGTGACGTAGATCATCGTGGTTTTCAGCGTCTGGTGCAGCTCGCTGATTTCCTGCCGCATCGTGACGCGCAGCGCCGCATCGAGGTTCGACAGCGGCTCGTCGAACAGGAAAGCCGCCGGTTCGCGCACGATGGCGCGGCCAATGGCGACGCGCTGGCGCTGACCGCCCGACAACTGCCCCGGACGGCGATCCAGATAGCTGGAGAGGTTGAGGATACGCGCCGCATTTTCAACCTTCCGGTCCTGTTCGGCCTGCGGCATCTTCGCCATCTTCAGCGGGAAGGCGATGTTCTTCCTGACCGACATATGCGGGTAAAGCGCGTAGCTTTGGAACACCATCGCAAGGCCGCGTTCGGCCGGGGCGGCATCGGTCGCATCGCGTCCGTCGATCTCGATCTTGCCCGAGGAGATGTCCTCGAGCCCGGCGATCAGCCGCAGCAGGGTGGATTTGCCGCACCCCGAGGGTCCGACGAAAACCACGAATTCGCCATCGTTGATCGTCAGATCCAGCGGCGGGATGACATTCACGTCGCCGAAGCTTTTCGTGATCGAGGAAAGGGTAATCTGTCCCATGGGTTACCTCACTTCACCGCGCCGAAGGTCAGGCCGCGGACGAGTTGTTTCTGGCTGAACCAGCCGAGGATAAGGATCGGCGCGATGGCCATGGTCGAGGCCGCCGAGAGTTTTGCGTAGAACAGCCCCTCGGGCGACGAATAGCTGGCGATGAACTGGGTCAGCGGCGCCGCGTTCGAAGTGGTCAGTTGCAGGGTCCAGAACGCCTCGTTCCAGGCCAGGATGATGTTCAGAAGCAGGGTCGAGGCGATGCCGGGCACGGCCATCGGCGTCAGGATGTAAAGGATTTCCGACCGCAGGTTGGCGCCGTCCATCCGCGCGGCCTCAAGGATCTCGCCGGGGATTTCCTTGAAGTAGGTGTAAAGCATCCAGACCACGATCGGCAGATTGATCAGCGTCAGCACCACGACCAGCCCGATGCGGGTGTCCAGGAGGCCGAAATCGCGGAACATCAGATACATCGGCACCAGCACGCCCACGGCGGGCATCATCTTGGTCGACAGCATCCACATCAGCAGATCCTTGGTGCGTTTGCCGGGCACGAAGGCCATTGACCAGGCGGCCGGAATGGCGATCAACAGCGCCAGCAGGGTGGAACCCAGCGACAGGACGACCGAGTTCCAGAAATGCTTCAGGTAGTTCGAGCGTTCCTGCACCTCGTGATAGCTTTCCATCGTCCAGGTCGAGGTCAGCACATCCAGCGGCGCCTTGATGGCGTCGCCCTCGGATTTGAAGCTGAGGATGATGGTCCAGAGGATCGGAAAGAAGATCAGGAAGCCGATGGTCCAGGCCGCGACCGTGACGACGGCCTGCCGGGTGGCGGTAGATTTGCGCGACATGGCTCAGGTCTCCAGGTTCTTGCCGATCATCCGCATCAGGAAGATCGCAACGATATTGGCCAGGATCACGGCGATGATGCCGCCCGCGCTGCCGCCGCCCACGTCATAGTTCAGCAGCGATTGCGCATAGACTAGGTAGGGCAGGTTGGTCGAAGCCGTGCCGGGGCCGCCGTTGGTGGTGACAAGGATTTCGGCAAAGACCGACAGCAGGAAGATGGTCTGGATCAGCACGACCACGGTGATCGACCGCGTCAGATGCGGCACCGTCAGATAGATGAAGCGGTTCAGCCAGCTTGCGCCGTCCATCTCGGCCGCCTCCATCTGCTCGCGGTCAAGGCTTTGCAGGGCGGTCAGCAGGATCAGGGTGGCAAAGGGCAGCCAGCTCCACGCGACGATCAGGATGATCGAGGCCAGCGGCGCATGGGACAGGAAGTCGAAGGGCTGCAAGCCAAACGCCTTGGCGATATGGGCGAACATGCCGTTCACGGGGTTCATGAACATGTTCTTCCAGACCAGCGCCGAAACGGTGGGCATCACGAAGAAGGGCGCGATCACCATGACGCGCACGATGCCCTGTCCCCGGAACGGCTGGTCCAGCAGCAACGCCAGTGCCACACCACCGACGACGGTGATAAGCAACACGCCCCCCACCAGCAGCAACGTGTTTATCAGCGCATCCCAGAAGGCGTGTTGCGTGATGAAGTAGTAATAATTGTCAAAGCCGGTCCAGCTTTCCATGCCGGGCATCAGCAGGTTGTAGCGCAGGAAGCTGAAATAGATGGTCATGCCCAGAGGAACGATCATCCACAGGAACAGCAGGATGACCGCGGGAGAGACCATGAGGCGCGCCGCCGTCCGCGAATGTTCGGTTGCCATGGCGTTTCCTGAATGTCGGAGGGGAATGAAGCGGCGGGGCCAGCGGATGTGAGAGGGCCGGCCCCGCCCAGGGAGGAACGACAGGCGTTCCTTACTTGATATAACCCGAGCGGGTCATTTCCGTGGTCACCATGGCCTGCGCCTGTGCCAGTGCATCATCCGCCGAGGTGGTACCCGCCAGCGCGGCCGAGAACATCTGGCCGACAGCGGTGCCAAGGCCCTGGAATTCCGGGATCGCCACGAACTGCACGCCGACATAAGGCACCTCATCCACGGTCGGATGGGTCGGGTCGGCCGCGTTGATGCTTTCCAGCGTCATCTTGGCAAACGGCACTTTCTGGTATTCGGCATTCTCATACAGCGAGGTGCGGGTGCCGGGCGGCACGTTGGCCCAGCCCTCTTTCTCGGCGACCAGAGCCAGATACTCTTTCGAGGTTGCCCAGGCGACGAAGGTCTTGGCAGCCTCTTCCTTCTGGGTGCCCGCCGGGATGGCGAGGTTCCAGGCCCAGAGCCAGTTGCCGCGCTTGCCCAGCCCCTTGTCGGGCGCCAGCGCAAAGCCGACCTTGTCGGCCACGGTCGAATCCTTCGGATTGGTCACGAAGCTCGCCGCAACGGTCGCGTCGATCCACATGCCGCACTTGCCCTGCTGGAACAGCGCGAGGTTCTCGTTGAATCCGTTGTTCGACGCGCCGGGCGGGCCGTAGTTGTTCATCAGGTCCAGATAGAAGGTCAGCGTGTCCTTCCAGGGCTGCTGGTCGAACTGGGGTTTCCAGTCCATGTCGAACCACTTGGCCCCGAAGGAATTGGACATGGCGGTCAGGAAGGCCATGTTCTCGCCCCAGCCGGCCTTGCCGCGCAGGCAGATGCCATAGACCTCGCCGGCCTTGTCGGTCATCTTCTCGGCGGCTTCCCTGATGAAGTCCCAAGTGGGGGCGTCAGGCATGGTCAGCCCGGCCTTCTCCATCAGGTCGGTGCGATACATCACCATCGAGCTTTCACCGTAGAACGGTGCCGCGACCAGATTGCCGTCAACGGTCAGGCCACCACGGATGGCAGGCAGCAGATCGTCCACGTCATAATCGGCGGGCAGATCGTTCAGTGGCACCAGCCAGCCCTGCTTGCCCCAGATCGGCGCCTCATAGGTGCCGATGGTCATGACGTCGAACTGGCCGCCCTTGGTGGCGATGTCGGTGGTGACTTTCTGGCGCAGGACGTTTTCTTCCAGCGTTACCCACTCGACCTTGATGTCGGGGTGCTTGGTGTTGAAGTCGTCCATCAGCCCTTGCATGCGGATCATGTCGCCGTTGTTCACGGTGGCGACGGTGATCGTGGTTTCAGCCAGCGCGGCACCCGCGAGCGTAAGCGAAACCGTCGCGCCAAGCATGGCGCGGAGTGTCATGTTCATCAGTGATCCTCCCTGTATGCGATGAGCAAATCATCGCACTATGGGTAATTGCTCACATGATGGCGTTACCGTCAAGCCCCCGGATTCGCCGCAAATGCGAATGAAACAAGGCTTACGGGCGGTCCAGAATGGCCGTCGCGGTGGCTTCGTCTGTCACCAGACTGTTGATTATGCGCGATTTCATCGCGCCGATGATCGCCGGGACCTTGCTTGCGCCCGCAGCGATACCGACGGCGGGCCGATCCAGCCCCGGTGTCACCCGCACCCCGCCCGTACGACGGTTGGTGCCCAGATCAAGGTAATTGCCCGCCGAATCGAAAACCCAGCCCGCGACCTCGCCGACGGCACCCGCCGCCTGCATCTCGTCCAGTTCCGCCCGGCTGACGAATCCATCGGCCAGCAGCGGCGCGTCGTCGGACATCTGCCCGACGCCTACGACCACGACATCGGCCTTGCGCGCAAGCTCCACCACCCGCTGCACCGGGGCAAGCGCGTGGAAGGCGGCGCGTTCCTCCGGGGTGGGGCTGATCACCGGCACCGGCATCGGGTAATGGGGCGCGCGCACCTTGTCGGCAATCCGCATCACCACGTCGAAGAAGCTGGCCGAGCCATCGGGGGCGATATTGCCAATCAGCGATACGAGGCGATGTTGTTCTGCCTCCATCGGGGTCAGCGCATCCACCATGCCGCGCAGCGCCCGCCCGGTGCCAAGAGCGATGACCAGCGGATCAGGCATGCGCAGGAAGCGTTCCATCTCAGCGGCGGCAGCACTGCCGATGGCGGTGACCGGATCGGCCCCCGCCCCCAGAGAGGGCACCACGCGGCAGCGCATCAAGCCAAACCTGTCCTTCAGCGCGGTTTCCAGATCCAGACAGGCGGCGATGCGGTGGTTCAGCCGCACATGGATCAATCCCTCCGCCATCGCCCGGCTGACCAGCCGCTGCGCCCGCTGGCGGCTGATGCCCAGTTCACCCGCGATCTGGTCCTGCGTCATGCCCCCGACGTAGTAAAGCCAGGCCGCCCGCGCGGCATCGTCCTGTGGTGAGGTCTCGGGTTCGGCGCGGCTCATGGCGTGCTCCGTAGGTCGGGGGCGATCCGGTAGAAATCGCCGAAAGAGGCAAAGCGATGATGCGGGCGCGCATCTTCGGGTTCGGGCGGTGTATCGGGGCCCATATGGCTGCCGCCGGTGAAACGCCAGACCTCCATCCCTGCTGCAAGGGCCGCGCGCACGCCGGTCAGGCTGTCCTCGATCACAAGGCAGTCTTGCGGCGCGGCGCCCATCCGCGCAGCGGCATGCAGGAACAGGTCAGGTGCGGGCTTGCCGCGCGACACTTCGGATGCGGTGAAGATATGCGGCGCCAGCCGGTCCCACAGCCCCACCAGCCGCAAGGACATTTCCACCCGCCGCGGGCTGGAGGAGGTGGCGACACAGGTCGGGACCGACAGGTCATCCAGCATGTCCGCAACACCCGGCATGATCTTCAGCTCGCGGCCGAACGCCTCCAGCAGCGCCTCGCGGTAGCGGGTTTCAAATTCTGGGGGCAGATCCAGCCCGAATTCGCGCCGGATCGTCGCCATGACGGTCGGATAGCTGCGGCCAAGGAAATGCTGCGACACATAGGGCAGGTCGATCTGCACACCCAGGCGCGACAGTTCGGCAACCAGCATACGGGCGCTGATGATCTCGCTGTCGATCAACACGCCGTCACAATCGAGGATCAGAAGCCTGGGAACCCGTCTCGCCATGCCCCGTTCTGGCACAACCGCCTTCGTCGGGCAATCTGGCGCTGTTGCCCCGGAAGGCGGCGGGGCATAGGTTGGCGGATATGGGAATCGACGCCGACATCCTCGCCGACTGGCACGCCTCTGCCGCAGCACTTCAGTGGCTGCACGAACTTGGTGTGACGGAGCCGGTGCTGGATGCGCCGCTGGATCGCTATGATCTGGCCGAACGGGAGGCCCCGCCCGCCCGCGCCGCTGCCCCGGCTCCGGCGCGCGGCCCGGCACAACGGCAGACGCCCGAACCACCACCCGAGCCGGTGAAGATTGATCCGGTCGCCGTGGCGCGGGAAACAGCGCAGCGCGCGCCGACGCTGGAGGCACTGCGCGAGGCGTTGGGCGCCTATCCGCATTGCGACCTGAAGCGCGGCGCCCGGAATACCGTCTTTGCCGATGGCAACCCCGCCGCCCGCGTCATGGTCATCGGTGAGGCGCCGGGCCGCGACGAGGATATGCAGGGCCTGCCCTTTGTCGGCCGTGCCGGGCAGTTGCTGGACCGCATGTTCGCCGCCATCGGCCTTGGCCGCCAAAGCCCCGACGTGGAGCGCGCGCTTTACATCAGCAATGTCATGCCCTGGCGCCCGCCCTCGAACCGCGAACCCACGCCCGAGGAAATGGCGATGATGGTGCCCTTCCTGCGCCGCCATGTCGAACTGGCCGATCCGGGGGTGATTGTCATCATGGGCAACACGCCCGCTCAGGCGGTGCTGCGTCAGCGGGGTATCACCCGTCTGCGCGGCAAATGGGCCGAGGCCTGGGGCAAGCCTGTGCTGCCGATGCTGCACCCCGCCTACCTCTTGCGCAATCCGCATGCGAAGCGCGACACATGGGCCGACCTGCTGACGCTTCAGGATCACCTCAACGCCTGATCAGGGAGTCATTGCCTTGCGTTGCCGCGCGCGTTCCAGCCCCAGCCGACGTTCGCGCCAGATGATCAGGATGCCCGCCGTGATGATCAGACTGGCCCCGCCCAGCATGGGGAGGGTTGGCACTTCGGCGAAGATGAAATAGCCGATCGCCAGCGCGAACAGCATCGAGGCATAATCGAACGGCGCTACCAGCGAGGCATCAGCCTCACGGTAGCTCGATGTCAGCAGGATCTGCCCGATCCCGCCCAAGAGCCCCGCCATCACCAGAAGCGCCGCCTCTTGCGCCGTGGGCACCACCCAGCCGAAGGGCAGCGTGATGAGCGACAGGAGCGTCGAGGTCAGCGAGAACCAGAACACGATGGCGGGTGTCTTTTCGGTGGCCACCATCTTGCGCACGAAGACCTGCGCCAGCGCGGCAAAGACCGCGCCGGTCAGCACCAGCATCGCGCCCATCGCCTGCGCATGATCGACGCCCTCGCGGCTCAGCGTCAGGCGAGGCCAGAGCACGATCAGAACGCCACACATGCCCAGGGCCACGGCGGAAATGCGGAAGGCGCGCACCTCCTCGCCCAGAAACATTGCGGCGAAAACCACGGTCAGCAGCGGCGCGGCATAGCCGATGGCGGTCACCTCGGGCAGCGGCAGCCAGGCCAGACCGGCAAAACCGAAACCCATGGCGCAGGTGCCCGCCACGCCGCGCCAGACATGGCCCATCGGGCTTTGCACCCGCAGCCCGGCGGGAAACTCGCGCCGGGTCAGCAGCCAGACCACGATCACCGGAATGGCAAAGAAGGACCGGAAGAACACGGCCTGCCCGGCGGGCACATGCGCGGCGGTGGCCTTGATCAGCCCCGACATGGTGATGAACACCAGAACGGACAGCAGCTTGTAGGTGATCCCGCGCAGCGGTCGCATGGGGCGTTTCCTTCCTTGGCCCATGGGTGGCATCCCCTGTCAGCAGGTGCAAGCCGGAAACGGCTTGCCGCGCCGCCCGCCCTGCGCTTCACTGCCGGGAAAAGGAGACCGCCATGACCCTGCCGCCGCTTTCCGATGTCATCGCGCAAGGCCGGGGCTTTGCCCCCGCCGATCTGGTGCTGCGCGGCGGGCGGGTGTTCGATGTGATCACGGGCGAGCTTCTGGAAGGCGACGTCGCCATCTGCGGCAGGCTGATCGTTGGCGTCTTTGACACCTACGAAGGCCGCGAGGTGGTGGATGTGACGGGCAAGATCCTCGTCCCCGGCTTCATCGACACGCATCTGCACATCGAAAGCTCGCTGGTCACGCCCTACGAGTTCGACCGCTGCGTCGGCCCCCATGGCGTGACGACTGCGATCTGCGACCCGCACGAGATTGCCAATGTCTGCGGGCTGGAAGGCATCGGTTATTTCCTCGACGCCTCGGCCCATACCGTCATGGACATCCGGGTAAACCTGTCCTCCTGCGTGCCCTCGACCCATATGGAGACTGCGGGCGCCCTGCTTGAGGCTGCGGATCTCGTGCCGCTGATGAATCATCCCCGCGTCATCGGTCTGGCGGAGTTCATGAACTTCCCCGGTGTGCTGCATCAGGACGCGGGTTGCATGGCGAAGCTTGAGGCGTTTCGCGGCCGTCATATTGATGGCCATGCGCCACTTCTGTCCGGGCGCGACCTGAATGGCTATATCGCCGCCGGTATCCGAACGGAGCATGAGGCGACCACGGCCACCGAGGCGATGGAAAAGCTGCGCAAGGGGATGCGGGTGCTGATCCGCGAGGGCTCGGTCTCGAAAGACCTGCATGCGCTGGCGCCGATGCTGACGGAACGGACCTCGCCCTATTGCTGTTTCTGCACCGATGACCGCAACCCGCTGGACATCGCCGAGCACGGCCATCTGGATTACCTGATCCGCACCGCCATCGCGCTGGGCTGCCCGCCGCTGGCCGCCTACCGCGCCGCGAGCCTTTCGGCGGCCGAGGCGTTTGGCCTGAAGGACCGGGGCCTGATCGCGCCGGGCAAGCGGGCCGACATCGTGGTGCTGCAGGATCTGGCCACCTGCCGCCCTGAAATGGTGTTCACCGGCGGGGTGCGGGTGGGGGATGCCGCCTTCGCCACCCGCCAGATCGTGCCGCCGGTCGCGCGCCATTCGGTGAAGGCGCCGCCCGTCCGGGCCGAGGATTTCCGCACTGGCGGCAACCGCGCCGAAACTCCGGTCATCGGCATCCTGCCCGGCAAGATCATCACCGAACATCTGACCTATGACATCGCGCCGACCGACGGCGACAAGCGCCCTGACCTCGCGCGCGATCTGGTCAAGATCGCGGTGATCGAGCGCCACGGCAAAAACGGCAACCGCGCCACCGGCTTCGTCAAGGGCTTTGGCCTGAAGCGCGGCGCCATCGCCTCGACCGTCTGTCACGACCACCACAATATCGCGGTGGTGGGTGCCGATTATGCCGATATGGCGCTGGCCGCCAACCGGCTGGGCGAGATCGAGGGCGGCTTTGTGGTGACGGAAGGCGGCAAGGTTCTGGCGGAGCTCGCGCTGCCCGTCGCCGGTCTGATGAGCCTTCAGCCGTTCGAGGTGGTGCGTGACGAACTGATCACGCTGCGTGCTGCCGCCCGATCCCTGGGTGTGGAGCTGGAAGAGCCGTTCCTGCAACTCGCCTTCCTTGCGCTGCCGGTGATCCCACATCTGAAGATCACCGACCATGGCATGATCGACGTGGACCGTTTCGAGGTGATGCCCTGAGCGGGCATCACCCGCTTTAGCGGTTCAGGCTTTTTGCCAGACGCATCAGGTTCACCGCCTCGACGCGATAGCCGAACGGGTCATCACCCCGCGCGCGGTCGGCAAGTCGGATGGCATCGTCCCAGCCCCAGTCGCCCAGATAGGTCGCGCCGGTCAGAAGCTGGCCGAAGCCTGCAATAGCGGCGGCGAAGCGGGCATCCGCGTCGGGGGTCACGTCGCTTGAAAGGATAGGGGTTTCGATCAGCTGGCTTTCTGCCGCACCCGGCGCCTTATAGCGCAGCCGCAGGAAGCCCAGTTCCCCCGCGGGTCCGGTGGCCTCGGTCGCCGTGCCATAGCGCAGCGGTTCGTTCAGGCGGGCGGGGCTGTCCGGCGCGGTGATCTCGTATAGCGCAGTCACCTGATGTCCGGCACCGATTTCGCCCGCATCCACTTTGTCATTGCTGAAATCCTCGCGCCGCAGGGCACGGGTTTCATAGCCGATCAGCCGGTATTCCGCGACCTGCGCGGGGTTCCATTCGACCTGCATCTTCACATCGTCGGCAATCGGGAACAGCGCGCCAGACAGCTGATCCACCAGCACCTTGCGGGCCTCTTGTGCGGTGTCGATATAGGCCGCCATGCCATTGCCGCTTTGTGCCAGCGCCTGCATGGTGGCATCGTCCAGATTGCCACGCCCGAAGCCCAGCACCGACAGATAGCTGCCACCGGCACGTTCCCTGGCGATGAAGGTCTCAAGCTCCTTAGGGTCGGAAATCCCGAGGTTGAAATCGCCATCGGTCGCCAGCAGCACGCGGCTGATTTCACCCTCGCCGCGCATCTGGTCGGCCAGACGATAGGCTTCGGCCAGCCCTTCGGCACCCGCCGTGCCGCCGCCGGGCGCCAGATCATCCAGCACGGCGGAAATCGCGGCGGTTTCGCGGGCGGGCGTGGGCGGCAGAACCACACCGGCCGAACCGGCATAGGCGACGATGGCCACCTCATCCTCGGGGCGCAGTTGCGGCAGCACCAGCCGCAGCGCCTGTTTCAGCAGCGGCAGCTTGTCAGGTTCGTCCATGCTGCCCGAGGTATCCACCAGAAACACCAGATTGAGCGGCGGCCGGTCCGCCAGCGCGGGCAGGCGGCCCTGCAAGCCGATCCGCACCAGGTGGGTGCCCGCATTCCACGGCGTCGGCATGACCGAAACATCGGCGCGGAACGGCGCATCGCCTTCCGGTGCGGGATAGGCATAGGGGAAGTAATTCACCATCTCCTCGATCCGCACCGCCTCGGGCGGGGGCAGGGTGCCCGCTTCCAGATCGCGGCGGATCACGGCGTAAGAGGCCGTATCCACATCGACCGAGAAGGTGGAAACCGGGTCAGTCTCGACCGATTTCACCGGATTCGCATCGGCATTGGCGAAGGCCGAGGTATCGGGTTCGGGCGCGGCCACCATGTCCGTCGGGGCCATTCCGCCGCCAGCCGCGATCATCGCTTCCGGCGCGGCTTCCAACACCATTGGCGCATCAGCGGAGGGCATGCTGGTCGGAGCGGCCTTGCGTGCGGTCAAAGCAGGCGGGGCGGCTTGCGGCGCGGGGGCGGCGAGGGGCGCCATGTCTTCGGCGGCCTCCGGCGTGGCGGGTTGCGGCGCAAGACGCACCAGTGCCGGTTCGGGCGGCTGGTGCAGCGCAGGGGAAAGGGCGATTACCGCCACGGCCAGCGCGGCGACAGAGGTCGTTGCCGCCAGAAGCCCGGCGGGGGAAAGGGATTTCAGCATGTCTTTGACTCCGGTCAGAAAGCCCTTCCTTTCAGGGCTTGCCGGATTGGGACGTGCGGGCGCAGCGGTTTCTTGGCGGCTGTCCTGCAAAAGATCGAAATTTTGCAGCGCGGCATCCAGCGCCGCCATCCGCGCCGCATCACCGGGCGGTGGCGGGGCGGCGCGCAGGGCCGATTTCAGCTTGTCGAAATCATCGGTCATTGCGCCTCGTCCTCTGCTGCGATGCGGCGCAGCCGCTTTTTCACCTCGGACATGCGCCAGGCGACCGTGCCTTCGGAAAGGCCCAGCACCTCGGCCGCCTCGGCCTGGGTCAGTTCCTCGCCCAGAACCAGCGCGACGGTTTCGCGCAGTTCCGGCGACAGCCGGGCCATGGCGCCTTCCAGCCACTGCCGCGCGGCGCGGGATTCCTCCATTTCGGCCTGACGGGCGATTTCCCAATCGCCCCAGCCATCAGCGGCCCGTGCCCGCGTCGCCTGCCGCCGCCGCAGATCGGAGGCGGCATTGACCACGACACGGTAAAGCCATGTGGTGAACCGCGCCTCGCCCCGCCAGTTTGCCAGCTTGGCGGGCAGGGCGGCGCAAATCTCCTGCGCCAGATCCTGCGCATCCGCGGCCGAGCCGGTCAGCCGCCAGCCCAGACCGTAAACCCGGTCGTAATGCCGCGTCACCAGCGCCGCGAAGGCGGCGCGGTCGCCACCTGCGGCGGCCAGAGCAAGGGTTTCATCCGGTGTTTCCATGCGCATGACGCTATTCAGACGCGACGGGCTGCGCAATCCTTGGCCTGCGGCCTGAAAATTTCGCGCCAATGCAAAAGGCCCGGAGAAATCTCCGGGCCTTGCCGTCCTTGCGGGCGGGGTCAGTTGACGGCGGCATCCACCACCTGCGCCACCCCGGCGGGGCGGGCGATTTCGATGCGGCGGGGTTTCAGCGCCTCGGGCGTTTCGCGCACGAGGTCGATGTGCAGCATGCCGTGTTCATGGGTGGCGCCGGTGACGCGCACATGATCAGCCAGCGCGAAGCGGCGTTCAAACGCGCGGGTGGCGATGCCGCGATGCAGGTAGCTGCGTTCGGCCTCTTCCGGTGCCTTGCGGGCCGACACGAACAGCGCGCCTTCCTTGACCTCGACGCTCAGTTCCTCGGGCGTGAAGCCCGCGACAGCGATCGAGATGCGATAAGCGTTCTCGTCAATCTTTTCGATATTGTAGGGGGGATAGGTCGGCTGGGCCACGTCGGCGCTGAGGGCACGATCCATCAGATCGGCGATCCGGTCAAAACCCACGGTGGCACGGTAAAGCGGTGCGAAATCGAGATTGCGCATGGTCATCCTCTTGGAGCGATGTCTGTCTGGCCCCCCGTTACGGGCGGGCCGGGGTTGAAGCGCGGGCCCGTACTGGCACCCGCTCCAGTGATCTGGGAAGCCGGTCTCGCGGTTTCAAGACCCTTTGCGCGCCTGCATTCCCCGCGCCGGATCATAGCCCCAAAGCGCTGCCGTGCCGAACACCATGAGCGCCAGCAAGACCCATCCCGCAGCCGCCGCATTGGGTTGCAGGTACAGCGCGAAGCGGATCAGCTCGACCGCATGGGTAAAGGGGTTCACGGCGCAAAGCCGGGCCAGAAGGGGGCTTGCCTCTTTCATCTTCCACAGCGGGTAAAGCGCCGAGGACAGGAAGAACATCGGGAAGATGACGAAGTTCATCACCCCCGCGAAGTTTTCAAGCTGGCGGATGAAGGAGGACAGCATCAGACCCAGCGCCCCCAGCATCAGCCCGGCCAGCAGAATGGCAGGAATGGCGGCGATATAGCCCGGCCATGGCATGCGGATGCCGAAAGCCGCCGCGATGGCAAGGAAGGCCGCGCATTGCAGCAGCGAAATCATCGCCCCCGCCGTGACCTTGGCAAGCAGCAGCCACCAGCGCGGCAAGGGTGCGGTCAACAGCAGGCGCATCGACCCCATCTCGCGGTCATAGACGAGGCTCAGCGAGCTTTGCATGCCGTTGAACAGGCAGATCATGCCGCAGAGGCCGGGGGTGATGTAGATTTCGTAAGTGATATAGGTCTGGTAGGGCGGGATGATCGACAGGCCCAGTGCCGCGCGGAACCCGGCGGCAAAGACCAGAAGCCATACCAGCGGTCGCACCAGTGCGGCAACCAGCCGTCCGCGCTGACCCAGAAAGCGCAGCGCCTCGCGGTGCAGGATGGCGCGGAAGGCCAGCCACCAGATCATGCCTCGACCCCCGTCAGACGCAGGAACATCTCGCGCAGCGGCTCGTCCCCGCGCAGGTCGCCGGTGGTGCCGGAGGCGAGCAGGCGACCGCGATGCAGAATGGCAAGCTGGTCGCTGTCGCGCACCTCGTCCGTCAGATGCGTGGCCCAGAGCACGGCCAGCCCCTGATCGGCAAGATCGTGGACATGTGCGGTGATCGCTGCCCGTGCGGCGGCATCAAGGCCGACCGTCGGTTCGTCCAGCAGCAAGACCTCGGGCCGGTGGATCAGGGCGCGCGCCAGTTCCATCCGGCGGCGGTGGCCACCGTTCAGGGCATGGACGGGTTCGGCCGCGCGTTCGGCCATGCCCAGACGCTCCAGCGCCTCGGCGGTGCGGATCTCGGCCTCGCGCCCGCCGATGCCGTGCAGGGCTGCGAAATACAGCAGGTTGCGCCGCACCGTCAGGTCAAGATCCAGCGTTGGTTGCTGGAACACCACGCCCATGCGCGCCAGCGCGGCGCGGGGCGCGCGGGCCAGATCCTGACCCGCCACGGCGATGCGGCCTGTCCGCGTGGTAAACAGCCGTGTGAGCAGGGAAAACAGCGTCGATTTTCCTGCCCCGTTCGGCCCGAGGAGCGCACAGAACCGGCCCTTCGGCACCTCAAGCGTCACCTCGCTCAGCGCCACTTTCGCGCCATAGCTGTAGCTGACCGCATGGATGCCGAGGCCGGGGGTCATTCGATGACGATGTCCAGCTTCTGCGTATCGCCCTTGGTACCGGGCACACGCATGACATAGCTGCCGGGCTTCACGGCGATAAAGCCGATTTCCATGGTGCCTGCCTCGTCAAACTCGACGGAATCGAGGCCCAGCGGCCGCACTTCCAGCCCCTCGATGACGATTTCGTCGATCCAGATGGCGCGGAAAAATTCCGGCGCGACAAGGCCAAGCTCCTGGCTGCCATCGGCCTCGATCTCGACCTCGTAGTAATGGCCGGATTTCAGCTTCCAGGGCGCATCGGTCAGCGGCGTACCGGCGGACAACAGGATCGGTGGCAGTTCGCTTTTGTTGCCTTTGGACATCAGGCCGGCAGCGCCCAAGGCCGTATCATCGTCATCTTCCGCCTCGGCGTGAACGACAACAGGCAGGGCGGCCAGCAGCGCGGCAAGGATCAGTGGTTTCATGGAATTTCCTTTCCAGGTTACGGCCGCATCGCCGCGCCCCAGGGGAAGCGGCCGACCTTGATGGATTTGACAGGTGTTTCGCTGGCAACGTCGATCACCGTCACGTCGCCGGACACGCCGTTGGTGGTGAAAAGCCGGCTTTGATCGGGGGACCAGGCCATATGCCAGACCCGCCGCCCGGTGAGGATGTAATTCGTCACCTCAAAGCTGGCGGTGTCTATGACCGCGACATGATTGGCGGGGCCAAGCGCCACGAAGGCACGCTTGCCATCGGGCGAGAACTTGAAGCCGACAGGCTGGATCAGATCGTCATTCACCCCGGAAATGGCGAAATGCACCTTGCCCAGTTCGCGCTGGTCGGCCACCGAAAACACTGTGACGGTGCCGCCGATTTCGGCGCTGACCCAAAGCTGGCTGCCATCGGCGGTAAATTCGGCATGACGCGGGCGGCTGTCGACCAGCGTATTGGCAAACAGCTTGTGCGTCGCCGTGTCGATCCAGTGCGCCATATTGGTGGTTTCAGAGGTGGTAATGGCGATCTTGCCATCGGGGCTGATGGCCATGCCTTCGGGTTCCACCCCCACGTCGATCTGCGCCACCACCTGACGGGTTTCGGTATCGACGACCGTGGTGATCGCATCATCCTCGTTGGCAATGTAGAGATGCCGGTCATCGGGGGCGAGCACGAATTGTTCGGGGTCTTCGCCCGACGGCAGGTCATGCAGGATCTCGCCGGTGTCGGGGTCCATCACCTGCACGGTGTCACTATCCGAAGCGCAGATGTACAGCCGCTTGAAATCCTTGGAGAAGGTCACGCCACGCGGGCGCTCGCCGGTGGGATAGGTCTTGATGACCTCCAGCGTATCGGTGTCGATCACGCTGACAGTGTCATCCTTTTCATTGGTGACCCAGATTTCTCCGGCATGGATCGGGGCAGGGATCAGCGGCGTGGCAGTCAGCAGCAGGGCAGCAGCAAGGCGGCGCATCGGGTTACTCCGTGAAGGCGTGGCACTGGCTCTCCGGTTCGTCGAGGCCAAGCGTGTCGGTTTCGTTGCGCTGGTGCAGGAACCCCTCGACCGGGGCGAGCGTCACAAGCGCGCGGGCATTGGCCACCGCGATGGGCTGGCGCAACTGGCCGTTCCACGACCGGAAGCTGAGCCCGCGCCCTTTGAATCCGTCGAGCTGGAACGCATCGGACAGCATGTAATCGCGCAGGGTGGCGGGGTCGGCGCTGCCGGTTCGGGTAACAGCTTCGCCGATTGCGCGTACGGCGGTCCAGGCGGCATAGTCGCGGCTGCGCATGTCGCGGCCCGCCGTCTGTTCAAATCGGTTCTGCAACTGCACGGCGCCCCATTGTTCCATCACATGCGTCCAGCCCTGCGGCTCCAGCCCTTCCGACCCGGCGATGGGCCGGGGCAGCCATGTGTTGTTTTCTACATAACGGCCGAAATCGTCGGTCTCGTCCGCCACCAGCAGCACGTCATGGTCGGGCAGATCCTGCGTGAAGGGCGGCAGTTCAACCGTGGCGGCGCGGCGCAGGTCGGTGTCGAAGCTCCACGCCTTTTCACCCACCAGCGTGAGGCCGAACTTGGCGGCGGACCGGCGCAAATGATCGGCATAGGCCAGATCGGCGGGCTTCGGCCCAGTGATCATCGCCAGCTTTGACCAGCGTTTCGCGGCAAGAACCTGCATCAGCGCATCGGTGCGCGCACCATCCTCGGGGATCGTGTGCAACAGGTTGGCCCGGCAATCGGCAGACCGCAGCGCCTCGTCCCCCGAAGCGACGTTGAACAGCAACTTGCCTGCGGCTTCTGGCATGTCCGCCACGGCCAGAATTTCGGCGGCGGTGCCGTCGACCAGCACCAGCCCGGCCCCGGCCAGCGCGTCGCGCGCGGCGGTGGGCAGATCGCCTTCCGGCGCAATGTCGATCACGTTTAACTTATAGGTCTGGCCAAGGAATTTGCCGGTGGTGGCATTGTCGGCCATTGCGACTTCGGCGCCGGCAATGCCCAGATCTTCCGGCACAGGATCAAGGTTCGACAGCACAGGCGGACGCATTTCTTGCTGGCGCAGATAGACGACCTCGACGGCAAGAGGCTCGGCGTGCAGGCCGCTGGCGGGCATCAGGCAAAAGCCGCTCACGGCAGCCACGGCCACCCGGCACAAGGTCTTTTTCGGCATCGTTCGTCTCCCTGAGAGGGATGTTGGGCGGCGGGACGGCCCGAGGGTATTGGACATTGGTCGCAAGACCCTGCCGCTTTGCACGAAAGTCCAATACCGCGGTGCGGCATTGACGGGTTAGCTCGGCTCAAGTGCTCAGGGAGGATGCGCAATGACGAACATGACCCGCGGCTTCGTTGCCGCTGTGGCCCTCGCGGGGCTTGCGACCATGGCCTTTGCCCACGGCGATGTGGCCCCGCAGCCGGTAAATACCGATGCGCTGCCCGATGTGGGTGAGGAATGGCTGACCGAAAATCCCTATCGTGCAGCGGCGGCAGGGGACGAGGTCTGGGCCAAGGCGGTCGAGATCGGCGACAGCGCCTTCAATCAGAACTGTGCACGCTGCCATGGCCTCGGCGCGGTTTCGGGCGGTCTTGCCCCTGATCTGCGCTTTCTGGAGGCCGAGGAATATGGCGATGAATGGTTCATGGAGCGGTTCCAGCACGGCTATACCCAGGACGGCGTGACCAAGATGCCGGCCTTTGGCGAGGTTCTGGGCCAGAAGGCAGGCTGGGCGATCCGCACCTATATTGAGACGCGGCCCGAGGATGGCGCGCTGGATGGCCATTCCGCAAGGCTGACAGCGATCCGCGACGCGCTGATGGCCGGTGGGGCGGATCAACCGGCACTGAAAGAAGAACTCGGAGCCATTGCCGTCGAGGTCAAGACGGCCTCCGGGGCGCCGGTGGCGGACAGCGCGGCGAGCCGGGCGGCGAAGCTGCTGGACGGCTCTGACCTCGGGGCGAAACATGCGGCCGACGCGCTGACGGTCGGGCTTTCGGCGGCACACTGACATGGATCGGCGTTCCGCACTTGTTGCGGGGCTGGCGGCGGGGCTTTTCAGCCTCGCCGCCGCACCCGTTTTTGGCCGTTGCGAAGGTGTGGCGCCGGGCGCCCGCCCGCAGAACACTTCGCGCCAGTATGTCGGGCAGACGCTGGACGATATCGTTGCACGCGGCACCCTGAACATCGCGGTCTACGAGGATTTTCCGCCCTACAGCTGGGATGACGCGGGTACGCCGCGCGGCGTGGATGTCGAGGTCGGGCGTATTCTGGCCGAGGGGCTGGGCGTGAAGCCGGAATATCGCTTCGTGCAGGCGGGCGAGAATGTGCAGACCGATCTGATGTCCTACATCTGGCGTGGCACCGTGCAGAAGGAGCCCGTATCGAATGTGATGATGCGGGTGCCCTACAACAGCGAGTTCACCTGCCTTGTCGAACAGGTGGTCTTTACCGGCCAGTATGCCAAGGAAGAGGTGGCCATTGCCTACCGGCTTGACGCCTATCCGGATGCGGTGCCTTCCGACAAACCCCGGCATGAAGGCGGGCCGGTGCCCGCCTATTTCCGTTTTGACACCGTGGCGGTGGAGAATGATTCGATCTCTGACTTCTATCTGACCGCCTTTCCGGGGGGGCAGATCGGGCCGAACATCCATCGCTTTCCAGATATGGCCAGGGCGATGAAGGCGCTGGCGGCGGGTGAGGTCATGGCGGCCATGGGCCCTCGCGCGCAACTGCAATATGGCGCGACGGAAGGGATCGCTGTGCATCAGCCGCCGCTGGCGGGCTTTGCCCTGGCAAGCTGGACCGTCGGTATCGCGGTTCATCAAAGCCACCGCGACCTTGCCTATGCGCTGGACGATGCCGTCGCGGCGGCACTGGCCGACGGGCGTATCGCCGCCGCCTATGCTGCCTACGGGCTGACCTTCACTCCGCCCGAGCGGTGAGATCACAGGTCGAAGGTGGCGAAGACCGGCACATGGTCCGAGGGCTGCTCCCAGCCCCGGCAGGGCCGCAGAATGCGGCTGCCATGCGCGGCGTCCGCAATATCGGGCGTCGCCCAGACGTGGTCCAGCCGGCGGCCCTTGTCAGCGGCATCCCAGTCGGGGGAGCGATAGCTCCACCACGAATAAAGTCGCCCTTCGGGGATATCCTTGCGGGTCACGTCCACCCAGCCACCGGCGTCCTGCGCCGCACCCAGATGCTCTACCTCGATGGGCGTGTGGCTGACGATTTTCAGCAGGGCCTTGTGGTTCCAGACGTCATCCTCGCGCGGGGCGATGTTCAGGTCGCCGACAAGAATGGCTTTCGACGGCTTTTCCGCATGAGCCCAGTCGCGCATCTCGGTCAGGAAATCCAGCTTCTGCCCGAATTTCACATTGGCCTCACGGTCGGGAATATCCCCGCCGGCGGGTACATAGAAATTGTGCACCGTCACGCCGTTTTCCAGCCGCGCGGCAACGTGCCGGGCATGACCCAGCGCGGCGAAATCGCGGTCGCCCGCATCTTCCAGCGGCAGGCGCGACAGGATGGCGACGCCGTTATAGCCCTTCTGCCCGCGCGCAACCATGTAGCGGTAGCCAAGCGCCTCGAACGCCTCGCGGGGGAATTTGTCGATCGGGGTCTTGATCTCTTGCAGGCAAAGGACGTCAGGCGCCTCCTCCTGCATCAGCCGCGAGACGATTGCCTCGCGCGGACGGACCGAATTGATGTTCCAGGTGGCAAGTGTAAAGGGCATGGCGGTTTCCTTTCGCCAACCTGTCTAGGCGGCGCGGCGCGTGACGTAAAGCGCCGGAACGGCCCCGCCGGTGTCAGGGACCATGATGGCCGGCCAGGATGTCACTGGATGGTATAGGCGCCGCTGTCGCAGATGTTGCTGCGGTCTTCCAGCACGTCGCCATCGGCGAAGACCATGCGGAAGTCATACTCGCATCCCTTGGCTTCGGCGATGGTGATGTCGCCGCTGGCTCCGGCGGGCAAGGCGCCGGTGGACAGGATATTTTCTTCCCAGGACTCTGTGCCTACGGGCGAGGCGTAAAATTCCGTGAGATCGGCATTGGATTGATTCGACAGCGTGAAGGACAGGCTTTCCGCCGCCGCCGGAAGGGTCGTGCCCGCAAGGGCAAGACAGACAAGGGAAAATCGCATCGACACCGGACCTCCTCGGGCAAAAGCGCCGCAGACACCCGATTATATGTAGGATGAGCGATGCAGGATTCCAACATCACCAGAAAATGCCGCTGCGGAATTGTCGGGCGGAAGAGACGCCGGGCACAAGGCCCGGCCAGGCTTCCAACAGGGAGAATGTGAATCGGGCGAAAAGGCCACCTCGAAGCACATCCATAGATTGTATCACATCTGTTCGGAAAAAAAAGGCCGGGCATTGCCCGGCCTAGTCCAACAGGGAGGATGCCGCGTCATGACCCCGACGCGGCGAGGGGAACCTGTCGCATGATATAATCACGCATTCCGGCAACAATAAGACCATCGTCGCCCATTTTTTTCCAACTGGTCAAGCGACCAGCCGATATCCGCCGGATTCGGTCACCAGCAGACGTGCATTGGAGGGGTCCGGCTCGATCTTCTGGCGCAGACGATAGATGTGGGTTTCAAGTGTGTGGGTGGTAACCCCCGCGTTATAACCCCAGACTTCGTGGAGAAGCACATCCCGAGCCACAACACCTTGTTGCGCGCGGTAAAGGTACTTCAGGATATTGGTTTCCTTCTCGGTCAGGCGAACCTTGCGTTCCTTTTCGTCCACCAGAAGCTTCTGGGCCGGTTTGAACGTATAGGGGCCAAGCTGGAACACCGCATCTTCGGATTGTTCGTGCTGCCGCAACTGTGCCCGGATGCGGGCCAGCAGCACAGGAAATTTGAACGGCTTGGTCACATAGTCATTTGCGCCCGAATCAAGCCCGAGGATCGTATCGGCATCGGTATCGTGTCCGGTAAGCATCATGATCGGGCATTTCACGCCCGCCTTGCGCATCCGGCGGCACAGTTCGCGCCCGTCCGTATCGGGCAGGCCGACGTCGAGGATCACCAGATCATGCCCGCCGCCCTTGGCTTTCTCCAGACCCTCAAGGCCGGTAGAGGCTTCGAAAACATCGAAATCCTCGGTCATCACAAGCTGTTCGCTCAGCGCCTCGCGCAGATCGTCGTCGTCGTCGACCAGAAGAATTTTGCGCAGCGTTGCCATCGTGCGGCCTCCGTGGTTGCTTGCCCAACACATGAGCCCCCTTCACGGTTCCGGCAAGATTTGCGACGAAGGAGTCACGGCCTCGTGTCGCAACGGGGGGAAATGTTTCACTTTCCCACCCGGATCGTTACATAGGGCGCAAGAGGACGCAGCATGACCAGCACCCCCGCCATCGCCGGGCCCGGCATCATCGAACGGCTTGCCCGCGCGCGCGGCGATCTGCGCATGGGCGTTCCCGTGATGCTGACCGAAGGCGAAGCTGCGGCGGTCGCGGTGCCGGTCGAGACGCTTGGCTCCGCGCGGCTGGAGGAGCTGCGCCGTCTGGGCCAGCCGGAACTTGCGTTGACCGTCCGGCGGGCGGAGACGCTGAAGATCAGGGTTTACGACGGCGATCTGGCGCGGCTGGCCTTGCCCGCCGACGCGGGGCTGGACTGGCTGTCGGCCATGGCCGATCCGGCCGATGACCTGCGCCTGCCGATGAAAGGACCGTTTCACGAAATCCGGGGGGGCAGGCCGGGCCTGCACCGCGCGGCCATCGCCCTGGCGAAATCGGCACGTCTGCTGCCTGCGGTCGTGGTGGTGCCGGTGGTGCAGGGTGCTGCCCTGGCGCGTGCCGCCGATCTGACGGTGATCGACATTGCAGAAGCGGCGGTGGAGCTGGACCGCGCCTCGCCGCTGTCCGAGGTCGTTTCGGCCCGCCTGCCGATGGTCGCAAGTGCGGCGGGGCGGGTGCATATCTTTCGTCCCGAGGACGGCGGCGAGGAACATTATGCCATCGAGATCGGGCAGCCGGACCGCAAGGCGCCGGTTTTGGCCCGCCTGCATTCGGCCTGTTTCACCGGCGACGTACTCGGCAGCCTGAAATGCGATTGCGGCCCACAACTGCGCGCCGCGCTGGCGCAGATGGGGGCCGAGGGCGCAGGGGTGTTGCTTTACCTCAATCAGGAAGGCCGGGGGATCGGTCTTGCCAACAAGATGCGAGCCTATTCCTTGCAGGATCAGGGTTTCGATACGGTCGAAGCCAATCACCGGCTGGGATTCGAGGATGATGAACGTGATTTCCGGTTGGGCGCGGGCATCCTGAAGACCATGGGGTTTTCAGCGGTGCGGCTGCTGACCAACAATCCCCGCAAGATCACCATGATGGAGGGGCAGGGTCTTCGTGTGACCGAACGTGTGCCGCTTCGCGTCGGGGAAACGCCTGAAAATCGCGGCTATCTGGCGACGAAAGCCGCGAAATCGGGACATCTGCTTTAGGCGTCAGGCGTAACTGCGAGCGCCGAAGATCGCGCTGCCGACACGCACATGAGTGGCACCATGGGCAATCGCAGCCTCGAAATCGCCGCTCATTCCCATGGAAAGCTGCGAGAGCCCATTTCGGGCCGCGATTTCGGCCAGGTGCACGAAATGCGGCGTGCTGTCCGTATCTTCGGGCGGAATGCACATGAGGCCCGCGACCGGCAGATCCTTCGCGCGACAATCCGCGATAAAGGCATCGGCGTCATCGGGCAGAATGCCCGCCTTCTGCGGCTCTGCCCCGGTATTCACCTGCACGAAAAGCATGGGGCAGCGCCCCTGCGCCTGTGCGAGCCGGGAAAGCTTGTCCGCCAGCGACGGCCGGTCAAGCGTGTGGATCGCATCGAACAGATCGAACGCCAGCCTGGCCTTGTTGGTCTGCAAGGGGCCGATCATATGGACCGCGGTGCCGGGAAAGCGGATGCGCAGATCTGGCCACTTCCCGGCAGCTTCCTGAACATAATTCTCGCCGAAAATGCGCTGCCCCTGCTCCAGCGTGGCAATCACCCGTTCCAGCGGCTGCACTTTCGACACGGCGATCAGCGTCACCGCACCCTGCGGGCGCCCTGCCGCTGTTTCTGCCACTGCTATCCGTGACTTGATTTCCGTCAGACCCATCGCCGCCTCCGTCTTTGGCCGCAGATGGCCACAGCAGGGGGGAAAAGAAAAGGCCCCGGCAAGACCGGAGCCAAAAAGGAAAAGGGCGGGGTTTACCCCGCCCTTTCCTAACTGACTGATCGTGGGATCAGAAGTCGAAGCGAACGCCGACGTCAGCCCAGGTCTCGCCAGCGTAACCCGACTGGATCGAGCCCGACAGACGAGCGCCGCCGAGGTCGTAGTCAGCGCCGAGGCCGTAAGCGGTGTCAGCACCGGCGACGTCCAGGTCAGCAACGTAGGCGCGCAGGGTGGTGGCGCCCATGGTGTAGTTGCCGTACAGGGTCACAACGCGGCCACCGGCCGAGTCTTCGTCGATGTAGTTCAGGCCAACGGTGGCAGCGTCATTGATGGTGTACGCAGCACCCAGGAAGAAGCCGTCGTTGTTGGCAAGGCCAGCGCCGTCCTGGTAGGCGGCGAGCGACACGGCGAACGGACCCGAAGCGTAGTCGAACGACACCGAGAGCTCTTCGGTCGAGCCCGAAACGGTCTGGTCCGGGTTCACGTACGAGATACGACCGGTGAAGTCACCCATCGAGTACGAAGCGAACACGCCGGTGTAGTTGGCCGGGGTAGCGCCCGAAGCGTAGGCGAAGAACGCGCCTTGCGGGTCGCCGTACGACGAGTCCACGAAGCCCATTTCGGCGTTGTAGATCAGGCCAGCCGAGTCAAACGCGGTGTTGACGTTGCCGACTTCAACGCGGAAGCCTTCGAACGAAGCGTAGAGCATCGCAGCGTTGGCGGTCGCATCGGTCGCGCCGTTGGTGTGCTGGATGCGGATACGGCCACCGAAGGTCACGCCCGAGTCGGTCTCGGTTTTGCCGTCGATGTTGAAACGCAGACGGGTCGTCACTTGGGTCTCGACAGCGCGGGTGTCGAGGTAGGTCAGACCGAAGCGGCCGTAGCCCGACAGGGTCACGCCGGTTTCAGCCGAAGCCACGGTGGCGGTCGAAGCCAGCAGCGTGGTGGCGAGAAGGATCTTTTTCATCGTTTTCCCTCGTTGACTCAAAGGTGCGGCCCAACTCAGGGGAATCCGAATTGGGTATGGCTTCTATTTCTGCCGTTGGGCCTCGAATTGCAATCGGCTGTGGCGGCCCGTCGGGAAACACGGCGGTGTATGGTGCACCAATGTCACAGTCCTGCCACGGGAAGGGCAAGATGCCCTCGCGCGAACGCGCGAGCCCGCACGAGAAAGCCGAAGGCGGGAAAAGCCTTGTCCGGTCCGGGGCGCTCGGCTAGACAGCCTTTATATCGACGGGAGTAGCGAATGTCCTTGCCCAGCCTTGCGCGTCTTACGCTGTCCGGCAGTCTGGTCCTTGCCCTTGCGGCCTGTGGCGGGATCGGCAGCGGCGGTTCCGGCCTGTTCAGTGGCAAGGCCAGGTCGGTGGATCATTCGCAGACCGAAGCTGTGGTGCCCAAGGCAAAGCAGCGCAGCACCGTGGCAACCCGTGAGATTTCGGACGAGACCCGTCAGCGGAAGATCTGGGATCTGTTCGGCGGCGGTGCCGATCCGAATACCACGGTCGAGGTGAACCGTTATCTGTGGCAGGCCTCGCTGGATGTGCTGAATTTCCTGCCCATCGAATCGGTCGACCCCTTCACCGGCGTCATCGTGACCGGCTATGGCACGCCGCCCGGCGGCGGTCGCGCCTATCGTGCGACGATCTATATCAGCGACCCTGCGCTGGATGCGCGTTCGCTGCGCGTCTCGTTGCAGGGGCGCGGTGGTGCCGCCGTCTCGCCGCAGACCCAGCGTGCGGTCGAGGATGCGATCCTGACCCGCGCACGGGAAATCCGCGTTCGCGACAGCCGTCTATGACGCCGCAGGGTGGGGGCGCTGCCCCCGCCGCGCCTTTGGCGCGACTCCCCCGGGATATTTGAACCAAGCTGAAAGCTGCGCGGGCTGGACTGTTCCGGCCCGGTCGGTTTAATTCGCGCGCGTCGAACCGATGAGATGAGGCCAGCATGTCGCGCTATGAACCGAGCCAGATCGAGCCGAAATGGCAGGAAACCTGGGATAAGACCGGGGTGTTCACCGCCCGGCGCGATGCGGCCAAGCCGAAATATTATGTGCTTGAGATGTTTCCCTATCCTTCGGGGCGCATCCACATGGGCCATGTACGCAACTACACGATGGGCGATGTGGTGGCGCGCTACAAATCTTCCTGCGGGTTTTCGGTGCTGCATCCGATGGGCTGGGATGCCTTCGGGATGCCCGCCGAGAACGCGGCGATGGAGCGTGGCGGCCATCCCAAGGACTGGACCTACGGCAATATCGCCGACATGCGCGGTCAGATGAAGCCCTTGGGCCTGTCGATCGACTGGAGCCGCGAATTCGCCACCTGCGACCCGGAATATTACGGCCAGCAGCAGGCCATGTTCATCGACATGATGAAAAAGGGTCTGGTCTATCGCAAGGCGGCGGTGGTGAACTGGGATCCGGTCGATATGACCGTGCTGGCCAACGAGCAGGTGATCGACGGCAAGGGCTGGCGCTCGGGCGCCGTGGTGGAACGGCGCGAGCTGACCCAGTGGTTCTTCAAGATCTCCGACATGGCGGGCGATCTGCTGGATTCGCTTGATGGTCTGAAGGACTGGCCCGAGAAGGTGCGGCTGATGCAGGCCAACTGGATCGGCAAGTCGCGCGGGCTGCAATTCGGCTTTGAAACCGTGGCGGCGCCGGCGGGCTTTGACCGGCTGGAGGTCTATACCACCCGCCCCGACACGCTGATGGGCGCCTCTTTCGCCGGGATCAGCCCGGATCACCCGCTGGCGAAGGAACTGGAAAAGACCAATCCGCAGATCGCGGCCTTTGTCGCCGAATGCCGCCGCATCGGCACCAGCGAGGAAGCCCTGCAAACCGCCGAGAAGCTGGGCATGGATACCGGCATCCGGGTGAAGCATCCGCTGGACCCGAACTGGGAACTGCCGGTCTGGATCGCGAATTTCATCCTGATGGATTACGGCACCGGCGCGATTTTCGGCTGCCCGGCGCATGACCAGCGCGATTTCGAATTCGCCACCAAATACGGGCTGCCGATAAGGGCGGTCTATGTGGCGGAAGGGGCGGAGGACGCGCCGCTGACCGAAGCCTTTGTGCCGATGAAATCCGAGCGGGTGCAATATGTTCGCGGTATCGCGGGCAACAAGCCGATGACCGGCGACGAGGGTGTGGCCGAGGCCATCGCGCTGGCCGAGGCCAAGGGCTTTGGCCAGGGCGTCACCAAGTTCCGTCTGCGCGACTGGGGCGTGTCGCGGCAACGCTATTGGGGCTGCCCGATTCCGGTCGTGCATTGCGCGACCTGTGGTGTGGTGCCCGAGAAGAAGGAAAACCTGCCGGTCGAGTTGCCTTATGACGTGAGCTTCGACAAGCCCGGCAACCCGCTCGACCGCCACCCGACCTGGGCCGCGACCGCCTGCCCGAAATGCGGGGCAGCGGCCCGGCGCGAGACAGATACGATGGATACTTTCGTCGATTCGTCATGGTATTACGCCCGCTTCACCGCACCGCGCGCCACCACGCCGACCGTGGCCGAGGATGCCGATTACTGGATGAACGTCGATCAATATATCGGCGGCATCGAGCACGCGATCCTTCACCTGCTTTACAGCCGCTTCTTCGCCCGTGCGATGAACGAGACCGGCCACCTGCCCGCCAAGGCGCGGGAGCCGTTCAATGCGCTGTTCACGCAGGGCATGGTGACGCACGAGATCTACAAAACCACCGATGACAAGGGCCGTCCGGTCTATCACCTGCCGGAGGACATTCTACGCAGCGAAACCGGCGCCACGCTGAAGGACGGGACTGTAGTCGAGGTCATCCCCTCGGCCAAAATGTCGAAATCCAAGAAGAATGTCGTCGATCCGATGAACATCATCGCCTCTTACGGTGCCGATACCGCGCGGTGGTTTGTCATGTCGGACAGCCCGCCGGAGCGTGATGTGGAATGGACGGCCTCGGGCGCGGAGGCGGCCTTCAAGCATCTGACCCGTGTGTGGAACCTGTGTTCCCGCATCGGCGAACTGCATGCGGATCATCAGGGCAAGGACGATGCGGCGCTGCTGAAAGCCACGGCGAAGGCTGTGGATGAGGTGACGAAGGGCATTGACGGCTTTGCCTTCAACAAGGCCATCGCCGGGCTTTACGCTTTTACCAATGTGCTGGCGAAGGCCGATGCCTCGACTCCGGTGATGAAACAGGCGATCCGCACGCTGGCGCAGCTGATGTCGCCGATGACCCCGCATATCGCGGAATCCATCTGGTCATATCAGGGGGGCGAAGGCCTCTGCGCGCAGGCCGCATGGCCCAATGCCGATCCGGCGCTGCTGGTGGATGATACCGTGACGCTGCCGATCCAGATCAACGGCAAGCGGCGGGCGGAAATCAGCGTGCCGAAGGATATGGCGGCGGCAGAGGTTGAAAAGATCGCGCTGGCGAACGAGGATGTGGTTAAGTTCTTGGCCGGTCAGCCGGTGAAGAAGATCATCGTCGTGCCGGGGCGCATCATCAATGTCGTGGTATAAACGCCGCCAGTTCATCACGCTCGCCGGTGCGGCCCTGACGGGCTGCACCTTCACCCCGGCTTATGCGCCGGGCGGACCTGCCGCCGCGCTGCAAGGCGCGATCCGCGTCGATGCGCCGTCCGACAAGAACGGCTTCGATCTGGTCGAGCGGCTGGAGGAACGGCTGGGACGCCCGCAGGGCGACCGCTATCGGCTGTCCTACACCATCCGCACCGAAAGCATCGGTGTCGGCGTTACACCAGAGAACGCGACGACGCGCTATAATTTGCGCGGCACGGTGGACTGGGTGGTGAAAAATGCTGCGGGCACACCGCTGGCCGAAGGCACGGCAGCCAGCTTCACCTCCTGGTCGGCGACCGGATCCACCGTCGCCGGTTTGGCGGCGGAGGAGGATGCGGCCTATCGCCTGATGCGGATTTTGGCTGACCAGATCGTTACGCGGCTTCTGGCGACGGCAGGAAGCTTCCTGTGAAGCTGACCGGCGCGGCGGGGGCGGCCTATTGTGCCAAGCCCGATCCGGCGGCGGCGGGGCTGCTGCTGTACGGGCAGGACGCCATGCGCGTTTCACTGCGGCGGCAGGAGGCGATTGCCGCGCTGATCGGGCCGGAGGGCGAGGCTGAGATGCGGCTTGCGCGCCTCTCGGGCGGTGATGTGCGCAAGGAACCGGCGCTTCTGATGGATGCGATGAAGGCGCAGGGCTTCTTTCCTGGTCCGCGCGTGGTCTTCGTGGAGGAAGCGACCGACACCATCGCCCCTGCGGTGACCGAGGCATTCCGCGACTGGCGTCCCGGTGACGCGCAGATCTTGGTGACCGCGGGCGGGCTGACTGCGAAATCGGCGCTGGTGAAGCTGTTCGAATCGCATCCGACGGCGCGCTGCCTTGGCATCTATGACGACCCCCCCTCACGCGAGGAAATCGAGAGCACGCTGGGCAAAAGCGGCCTGCGCGACATCGCGCCCGAGGCGATGACCGATCTTCTGTCGCTGGCAAAAGAGCTTGATCCAGGTGACTTCCGCCAGACAGTCGAGAAGATCGCGCTGTATAAATGGGGCGACGGCACGCCGCTGACGCCCGCCGATGTGATGGCGATGGCCCCGGCGACGGTGGATGCCGAGGTAGATGATGTGGTGGAGGCTGTGGCCGAAGGGCGGGGCGCTGCCGTGGGGCAGCTGATGCGGCGGCTGGAGGGGCAGGGGGTGCAGCCCGTCACGCTATGCATCTTTGCCATGCGCCATTTCCGCAATCTGCACGCGCTGGCGGTTGATCCGCGCGGCCCGGCCTCGTTCCGGCTGCGCGGTCCGCGCAAGGATCGGGCGATGCGGCAGGCCGAAAGCTGGGGCGCGCGGCGGCTGGAGGATGCGCTGGCGCTGCTGGTGGAAACCGACCTGACGCTGCGGTCCGCCTCGCGCGCGCCTGCCATGGCACTGATGGAACGCGCGCTGATCCGGCTGGCGATGATGCGGCGATAAGCAAAAGGCCCGGCGTTCAGACCGGGCCTTGCGTGTTTCAGAACTCCAGCGGGCGGTCGCCCTGCGCATCCTTGATGCGGCTCGGCAGGCCCATGGTGTTCAGCAGGTTGATGAAGGGTTTGGGGTCCAGTTCCTCGACATTGACCATCGTGCCCACATCCCAGGTGCCATCGGCAATCAGCAGCGCGGCGGTGACCGGCGGCACACCGGCGGTATAGCTGATGCCCTGCGAGCCGACCTCCTCGAACGCCTCTTTATGGTCCGCGACGTTGTAGATGAAGACCTCGGCTTGCTGGCCATCCTTCACGCCCTTCACCACGTCCCCGATGCAGGTCTTGCCGGTATAGTTCGGCGCGAGGCTGGCCGGATCGGGCAGCACAGCCTTCACCACCTTCAGCGGAATGACCTCTTGCCCCTCGGCGGTTTTCACCGGCTGTTCCGACAGCAGGCCAAGGTTCTTCAGCACGGTGAAGACGTTGATGTAATGGTCGCCAAAGCCCATCCAGAACCGCACATCGGCATCCTTGTAGCGCGCCGACAGCGAATGCACCTCGTCATGGCCGGTCAGATAGGCTTTCTGTTCGCCCACAACCGGCAGATCCCAGGTCTGGCCGACCTCGAACATCTTGTTCGTTTGCCAGCCGCCATTCTGCCACGAATAGACCGTGCCGGTGAATTCGCGGAAGTTGATCTCGGGGTCGAAATTGGTGGCAAACCATTTGCCATGCGACCCGGCATTGATGTCCACGATGTCGATGGAGGTGATCTTGTCCAGCATCCCCTCAGCCACGCGGGCATAGGCGTTCACCACGCCGGGGTCAAAGCCGATGCCAAGGATCGCGGTCACACCGGCCGCCTTGCAGCGGTCGCGGCGTTGCCATTCGTAGTTGCCATACCACGGCGGCGTTTCGCAGATCTTTTCCGGGTCTTCGTGGATCGCGGTGTCCAGATAGGCGGCGCCGGTCTCGATGCAGGCTTCCAGCACTGTCATGTTCACGAAGGCCGAACCCACGTTGATCACGATCTGCGCGCCGGTCTCGCGGATCAGCGCGGCGACGGCGGCACTGTCCATCGCATCGACCGCATGGGCCGCGAAAGTGCCCGGCACCTTCATCGCGTTCTTTTCATGGACGCTGGCGATGATCGCCTCGCATTTCGCCCGCATACGGCTGGCGATATTGAGATCGCCCAGCCGGTCATTGTGTTGCGCACATTTATGCGCCACGACCTGAGCCACGCCACCGGCGCCGATGATCAACACGTTCCGTTTCACTTCGAACCGTCTCCTTTAAGGACAGAGGGAAGGGAGAGTCTCAGCCCAGGCTGCTCTCGTAGTCGGCATAGCCGAATTCTCGTTTCAGGCTCAGCGAGCCATCCAGTTCGCGCACGACGATGCTGGGCATCTTCACGCCGTTGAACCAGTTCTTCTTCACCATAGTATAGCCTGCGGCATCGGCAATCGACAGCCGGTCACCCACCGACAGAGGTGTGGGGAAGTTGAACTCGCCGAAAATATCGCCCGCAAGGCAGGATTTGCCGCAGATCATCCAGGGATGATCGCCCGCGACCTCCATCTTCGCCGACTGGCGATAGATCAGCAGGTCGAGCATATGCGCCTCGACCGAGGAATCCACGATGGCCAGATCCTTGCCGTTGTTCAGCGTGTCGATCACCGTCACCTCAAGGCTGGCGGAATTGGTGATCGCGGCCTCGCCGGGTTCCAGATAGACCTGCACACCGAACCGATCCTGAAAGGCGCGGAGCCGGGCGGCGAGCTTGTCCACCGGATAGCCCTCGCCGGTGAAGTGGATGCCGCCGCCGAGGCTGACCCATTTCAGGCGTTTCAGCAGGTCGCCGAACTCATCCTCGATGCGGGCAAGCTGCGTGTCGAACAGGTCGAAATCCGCATTCTCGCAGTTGTAATGGATCATGAAGCCCGAGATGCGGTCCATCACGGTTTCGATCTTCTTCTGGTCCCATTCGCCCAGACGGCTGAAGGGGCGGGCCGGATCGGCAAGATCAAAGCCCGAAGTGCTGAACCGCGGGTTCAGCCGCAGCCCGCGTTCGATCTGTGCCGACTGATTGTCGAAGCGTTCAAGCTGACCGATGGAGTTGAAGATGATCTTGTCGGCATAGCCTACCGCCTCGGCGATCTCGTGGTCGGACCAGCCAACGGAATAGGCGTGGGTTTCCTTGCCGAACCTCTCGCGCCCCAGCCGCAGTTCGTAAAGGCTGGAGGAGGTCGTGCCGTCCATATGCTCTCGCATCTGGTCGAACACCGGCCAGGTTGCGAAACATTTCAGCGCAAGCAGGGCTTTGGCGCCGGACTGCGCGCGCAGCCGGTCGATGATTTCCATGTTGCGCGAAAGCTTCACCCGATCAATCAGGTAGTAAGGCGTCTGGATCATCAAGAATCCCCCCCGGGGCCAAAAGGGACAAGAGCGGTCCACATAGGGCCTAACCCCCCTGGGTGCAAGTCGTGTGACACTTTCTTGCGGTTCCGCGCATCAGCGCCTTTCAGCCGTCACCAGTGGCAAAAGGCGGCGCATCTGCGCGGCAAGGCGCTGAAACCGGCGTTGCAGATGTCCGGAAAGTGCCAGCCCATCACTGTGGATCGCCTGCCATGTCATCTGTTGCCGCGCGGTGCCAAGGTTGAACAGCCGGTAGCCGCCCATCACCACGAAGGCCGAAATGGCGACCGAGGCCAGCGCGTCCGAGGTGAAATGCCGCCCCATGCCAACGCGCAGCAGCAGGCTTGCCCCGATCAGCGCGGCAGCAGCGGCGACGGCCAGCCACCGGCGCGGTTTCGGCAGATGCGGCCATGTCAGGGCCAGCAGGGCAAAGGCGAAAGTCGCCGTCATCGCGACCTCACCGGAGGAGAAGGAACAGTTCTGGCTGCACTGGTCGCTGATTTGCAGGACGGGAGTGAACTGTCGCGTCCCGCCGAACTCTATGATGTCAGCGGGACGGGCACGTCCCGCATAGGCTTTCAGGATGCCGTTCACGATCAGGCCGGGGCCGATGACGAACACGGTCGCAAGGAAATGCCAGCCGGCCAGCCCGGATCGCGGTGTGAAGCCGAGCGTGCGTGCCAGCACTGGCAGAGCCACCGCCAGAAGGGCAAAAGCGGTCAACCCCCAGCGCAGGCTGTCGTTGAGTGTGGTGATGGCGGGGTTTCCGCGCAGGGCGAAAACGCCTTGCGGATCAAGAAACCGGCTTGAAAGGGCGATATCCAGTGCCGGTTCGGCGCTGAACAGGCAGAGCACAACCAGCGTTGCAATCAGCGCGGCATGATGCAGGCGGGCGAGGGTGGGGTCAGTCATCCTTGGCCTCCGTCAGGCATTCGGGGGTGGTCAGGACCAGCGACATCTGTCGCCCCTCGGCAAAGCCTGGCCCGGCGATCCAGTGGCCAGACGGGCCGGTGGCGCAGGCGGGTGGCTCCGCCCCTTGCATCAACAGCACAACCAGTGTGCCCGGAGCAGCAGTCAGCGGCAGCGCCAGGTCCCAGTGGTGTCGGGGTGGTCCGTCATGCGGGGTGGCGGCGATTTCCAGCCCGGAGCCATGGCTTTGCCAGCTCAGATCAGCCAGAAGGCCACGATCTGAGGCCACGATCACGGCGGCGCCATTGCGCGTTGCGAAATCCATTGCGCGCCGGCTGACCTCGGCCCGGCCCAGATAGCGCGACAGGATCAGCGGCCCGTCCCCGATCCGCCAGCTGGTGCCGAAAGTGGCGATGAGCGGCAGGGCAATCGCCACCGCCGCACCCAGTGCCAGCGAGGCAAAGGCCAGCGCCCGGTGCCGCGCCAGCCAGTGCGCGGCGATGATGCTGCCCGTGACCGTAAAGCCCACGCCCCAGTTTGCAAGCGCCCGGCTGGTCAGCGCCTGAAGCGTGACGATGCCAAGGATCACCAGCGCCACCGTCACGGCGCCGCGCAGGGGCGGGCGGGGGGCGCGCAGACCCAGCAGGAAGGCCGGAAAGGCCAGCGGCCCCATCACCGCGAGTTGTTCGGCCAAAAAGCGGACAGCACCAGACAGATGCAGGCCAAAACCCTGCGCCGCGCCATCTTCGGCCAGATGATGCAGGGTCACAAAACCGTGGCTGGCGATCCAAAGCAGATTCGGCAGCGCCAGCAACAGGGCAACCGCCCCGGCTATTGTCGCATCGCGGCGGGTGATCCGCCATGCCGGGGATACCAGCGCGGCCATAGCCATCCCGGCCATGGCAAACAGCATCGCATGTTTCGACAGGAACCCCAGCCCCAGCGCCAGCCCCAGCAACACCGCATCGCCGGTCGAAGCGCGCGCGGCCAGCCGGTGCTGCATCAGCAGCGCCGCCGCGATGGCACACAGCAGCGGTGTGTCGGTCGTCATCATCATCGCGCCCAGCGTGGCTGCGGGCATGGTCGCATAGGTCAGTCCGGCCAGTGCCGCCACGCGCGCATTGGTCAGCCGCGCTGCAAGCGCCATGACCAGCATCGCCGTCACCCCATGCAGCACAGGCGCCGCAAGACGCACCCCGAAGGGCGTGTTGCCCGCAACTTCGGTCGTGGCACGGATCAGCCAGCCGATCAGCGGTGGTTTGGAATAGGCGCCGAAGGACAGCGACTGCCCCCATAGCCAGTATTGCGATTCATCCGTCCAAAGTTCGGTCCGCATCGCGGCCAGCATGCCCAGCCGCCATAGTGTCAGCGCGGCAATGGCCAGCAACGCCGCCTGCAGGCAGTCAGGCGCGGCTTTGGGCAGGCTGGTGCTTTTCAGCATGGATAAGCCAAAGATTGCGGGAATAGATGACAAGCCCCGTCGCCTGCCCGAACACGAACACGGGGTCGCGCCGCCACAGCGCATAGCTCAGCAGCACCACACCCCCGGCCATCGAGAAATACCAGAAGGCCACCGGGATGACCGACCGGCGCGTGCGTTCCGACACGATCCATTGCACCAGAAAGCGCATGGTGAACATCAACTGCCCGCCAAGGCCGATCATCACCCAGGTGAACTCGGTCCAGTCGGTGACGTGCAGGGCGGCCCAGACCGCCTCGCGGCTCATGCCCCGGCCCCGGCGGCGATTTCGTGCGGGGTTTCCCGTTTGCGGCGGCGGATCAGCCAGGCAACGCCCGCCAGATCGGTGATCCCGACCAGCGCCCGCCCGAGATTGGTGTATTTCGACCGCCCGGCCAGACGCGGTGCATGGGTCACATCGACATGTGCGATCTTCCAGCCATCGCGCAGGAACAGCGCGGGCAGAAAGCGGTGCTGGTGGTTGAAATAGGGCAGTGCCAGATAGGCGGCGCGGTCAAACGCCTTCAGCCCGCAGCCGGTGTCGCGCGTCCTGTCGCCCAGCAGCCAGCCGCGCAACCCGTTGGCAAAGCGCGATGCCAGCCGACGGCCCGGCGTATCGCGGCGCCCGATGCGCTGACCGGCAACCAGCGCCAGCGCCGGGTCGCGGCGCGGGTCCATCAGGGGCGCGATCAGCGCCGGAAGGTTGACCGGCGGGTTCTGCCCGTCCCCGTCCAGCGTCGCCACGATACGGCCGCGCGCCGCCCGCGCGCCAGAATGGATCGCCGCCGATTGCCCTGCCGCCCGGTCATGCCCCAGCACGCGGATGCGCGGCTCGTGCCGGGCCAGCCGCAACAGTTCGGCCCGTGTTTCATCTTGCGAGCCGTCATCGACAAGGATCAGTTCGAACGCCTGCCCGGTGAGGATTTCCAGAATCTGCGCGGTAAGTGGCGCGATGCTGGCCGCCTCGTCATGCAGCGGCACCACGACCGAGATGACCGGCACGATCTCTTCAATCTGCCGGGCACGACGGACGGGATGGACGGCATTCATGGCATGTACCCTCCGGCAGGCGCCGCAGGCTGGTGCGGCGCGGAAATCCTGCGCCGCAGCTAACACCCGCGTTGTAAGGGTGCGGTGACTGCCAGATGACGAATTGGTGTCGGCTGCCGAAGCGGCGCTAGGACGCCGAAATCCCCACGGCAGCGCGGGCGGCACGGGCGATCACCAGTTCCTCATGCGTGTTGATGATCATGACCGTGGTGCGCGAAAACTCGGATGACAGGACCGTGGCGCTTTCTGCGTTCCTGCCATGGTCGATCTCGACCCCCATCCAGCCCAGACGCTCGCAGATCCGGCGGCGGACGCTGCGCGAGTTTTCCCCGATGCCGCCGCAGAAGACCAGTGCGTCGATTCCCCCCATGACGGCGGCCATGGCGCCCAGTTCGCGCTGTACGCGGAATACGAAGTAGTCGATGGCGCGATGGGCTTCGGGGCTGTCGGCGGCTTCAAGCGTACGCATGTCGTTCGACAGCCCGCCCGACAGGCCCAGAAGACCGGATTCGTTGTACAGGATCTGGCGGATCTGAGCGGTATTCAACCCTTCGCGATCCAGCATGTACAGCAGGACGCCGGGGTCGATCTGGCCGCAGCGGGTGCCCATCGGCAATCCGTCCAGCGCGGAAAACCCCATCGAGGAGGCAACAGAGCGCCCGCGATGGATGGCGCACATCGAGGCCCCATTGCCCAGATGCGCGACAACCACGCGCCCCTCCATCAGATGCGGCGCGAGACGGCGCAATTCTCCGGTGACATATTCATAGCTGAGGCCGTGAAAGCCGTAGCGCCGCACGCCCGCCTCGTAATAACGGTGCGGAATGGCGAAAGTGTCGTTCACGAAGGGCTGGCCACGATGGAAGGCCGTGTCGAAACAGGCGATCTGCGGCACATCGGGGAAGGCAGCCATGGCGGCGCGGATACCCGCGATGTTGTGGGGCTGATGCAGCGGGGCGAATGGCTCCAGCATCCGCAGCTTTGCCAGCACGGCATCGGTCACGACAACCGGCTGGACGTAATCCAGCCCGCCATGCACGACCCGGTGGCCCACGGCGGCCATGCGCAGGCCGGGGAAGTGCTGTTTCACCGTGCCGATCACCATGGACAGCGCGCCTTCATGGCTGGACAGATCACCGGGCGGCAATGTCAGTTCCGCGCCGGTGGCATCCTTCAGAACCATACGGCCTTCCGGCCCGATCCGCTCGGCCTGGCCGGTCAGCAGGGCCGTGTCTCCCTCTGCCGGAAACAGGGCCACCTTCAGCGAGGAAGACCCGGCGTTAAGTGCCAGAAAGCCGGTGGTCATGTCATTGCCCTTTATTGCGTCAGGATTTCATAAACCTCTCCGCGCCCGTCGACCGGCGCTAAGATGATGTAATACCGATCCGGCCCGCCCCGGTACATCAGGCCCAGACTGTCTGTTCCGGCTTCGGGGGCGCCAGTGTAGCCGCGCGGGGCCTCGCCGTTAAAATAGCTGCCACCCCGGAAGGCAAAGTTCGTTCCGGTCGCGCCGGGCAGAACCAGCCCCAGCCGGCGCTGGGAGCCTGCATCTTTCTGAAACACCAGCCCGGCCGGACCCTCCTGCCGGAAGCTGCATGGAAAGAGCGGATACCCAAGCGCGATATCGGCGGTGACCTGAAGGCTGCGCACACTGCAGGGGGTATTGGCAAGGCTCAGCCGGTCGGGCATCGGCAGGCGATCCCCGTCGATCACCGCCAGAAAATCGGCCACGGCGGCGGTGTCCTGACCGTCGGCGTGCGGGGCCAGCCGCGCGCGCAGATCGGCCTCCGCCCCCTCGAGTGTCGTGATCTGTTCGGGTGTCAGCAGGGCATCGGTGGTTTGTGCAATCAGCGGCTGGGCCGACAGAAGCAAGGCAAGACAGGCTGCACTCCGGCGGCAAAGACGGTTCATGGCAAAAGCTCCGATCCGAGACATGCACCCGGCGCGGTCAGGCTGCTTCGGTGACGTGACGGCGCGATGAACGCCCGCCGGACCGCCAAACTGTTTCAAACCGCTCCGGACAAGGCAAGCATCATCCGGCGGGCTTTCACGGCTGCTTCACTGCTGCGGCCCACTCCTCCAGAAAGGCGCGGCGCTTGACGCGGTCCAGATAGACCAGCAGGCCAGGGTCCAGCCGGATCGGGCGCAGGCGCGGGGTCTGCACGAGTGCGGCCTCGTTCACCGGCGGCAGGCCCCCCTGTTGGCCAGAGAGACGGCGGCCTTCGGGTGACAACAGGAAGTCGATGAACATGCCTGCAAGCTCGGGGTTGCGCGCGTCTTTCGGGATCAGCGCGGTGCGCAAAAGCGTCAGAGTGAAATCCTCGAACTCGATCAGCGCCACATCCGGGTCATGCGCGGCGCGGGTGGCGGCGTAGCTGCCCAGCACATTATAAGCCAGCGCCAATGTGCCGGTTTCCAGATCGTCCAGCATGGGCTTGGTGCTGGCGTAAAGCCGGGGGCGGTTGGCACCCATCACCTCGGCCAGTCGCCAGAAACTGTCGGATTGCCGCGCCTCCTGCGTTGCAAACAGATAGCCCGCGCCGGATTGCAGCGGGTCATAGGTGCCGATCCGGCCCTCGAACCGGCCGGGATGATCGCGCAGGAGGTCGATCAGATCACGGCGGGTGCGGGGCAGGGCCAGCCCTTCCAGCGCCTTGCGCGAGGCGACCAGCACCACCGGCTCCTGCGCGAAGCCGAAGATACGATCCTGCCATTGCGCCCAGTCCGGCAGTTGTGCGGCACTGGCATGCGGCAGGGCGAAGCCGTCATTTGCCAGCTTCATCTGCAGGTCCATCGCGCTGGAAATCGCCAGATCGCAGGCCACGCCCTCATCGGCCACCGCAGTGTAGACACTGGCGCTGCCGGTCACGGTATAGCGGATCGTCACCGACGGATGGCGCGCCTGAAAGGCGGTCAGCAGCGGGGCGAAATATTCAGTGTCGGTGGTGGACAGAATCCACAATTCGGACCCTGCGCCGGTGCCGGGGAAGACGTGTTCCTCCTCCACCGGGAAGGCGGCGGCGCAGAGAGGCGAAAGGATTACTGCAAGGGCACAGAGAATTCGGCGCATACGCCCCCTCCTTCACGTTCCGTCAGGCTGAACCGCCCGTCATGGGCTGCGGCGACTTCGGTCACGATGGTCAGGCCAAGGCCCGAGCCCACCACATCGGCGACATTGCCACCCCGGCGAAAGCGGCCCGAAAGGCTGGCGGGGTCAAGGCCCGACAGGCCGCGCCCGCGATCCTCGACCCGCAGCACCGCGCGGTTGTCCTCAGCCGCCAGCGACAGGCGGACAACGCTGTCCTCGGGCGAATATTTCACCGCATTGTCCAGAATATTGCGCACTGCACTTTCCAGCAGCGCCCGGTCGCCCGTCACCGGCAGGGGCTGCGGTGCGGGTGACAGCCGCAGGTCGACATCCTTCAGCGAGGCGGCGGGTTCGATGGAGGCCACCACCCCCGCGACCAGCGTGCCGAAATCCAGCGCGTCCGAGGTCATCCTGTCGGATCGATAAACGACGATGGCGTGATCCAGCAACTGCGTGGCGGACCGCGCGCTTTCCTCGACCGCGCGGATCACGCCACGCAGAGTCTGGCGCGTCGCCTCGTTATCGGATTGCCGCAGCGCGATTTCCGCCTGTGCCCGGACAGTGGCCAGCGGGGTACGGATGTGATGCGCGGCTTCTGTGATGAAGGTTTCTGTCCGGCCCAGAGCGGCGCGCAGCCGGGCGATGAAGCCGTTCAGCGCACCGACCAGCGGCACCAGTTCGCGCGGGGTGCTGGCATCGACGGCGCGCAGATCCTCCGGCCCGCGCCGGGCCACCGCCTCGGCCAGCCGGTCGATGGGGGCCAGAACCGATCCTGCCGCGATCAGCGACAGCAGAAGTGCCAGGGTGAAGAACCCCAGCCCCAGCCCCGCCGCGCGGTTGGCGATGCGTTCGGCAATCGCGTCCTGCCCCAGCCGGGTCTGGGCGACCAGCACCAGAACGGGCAGGGCCTGCCCTGCAACCACCACCTGACGGGTGACGGCTGCGATGCGCACCTCGGTGTCGCGGAAGGGGCGAGTATAGAACTGCGGGCCGACCTTGCCCGAAGCCTCGGGCGGCAGCGGCAGGTCGTCATAGCCGGTCACTGTCTCGCCGCCCACGTCGATGCGGTAGAACACCCTGTCTTCGGAAATCGAGCCCAGCACCGAGAAGGCATCGTAAGGCAGGTCAATTTCCACCTGTTCGGTGCCCGCGCGTAACTGTTCGGCGATGGCCGTGGTAGCGGCGCCCAGAATGCCATCCTGTGTCGTTTCGGCGGCCTGTCCGGCCACGGTGCGGACCGTGAAATACAGAAACACCGCCAGCATCGCGGCGATGCCCAGAAGCTGTAACAGCAGCCGCTGCCGGAGCGACAGAGGCGCCCTTGGCATGCGCCAGCGTATGCGCCCGGTCATTCGCCGGTCAGCCGGTAGCCGACGCCGCGCAGCGTCTCGATCCGGGCGGCAGAGCCTTCCAGTTTTTTCCGCAGGCGGGCGACATAGACCTCGATCGCGTTCTCTGACACGGCTTCGGAATAGGAAAACAGCCGGTCGCAAAGCTGCGCCTTCGAGAAAATCCGCTCGGGCGCGGACAGCAGGATTTCCAGCAGCCGCAATTCGCGTGACCGCAGTTCCCGTGTTTCGCCCGCGATACTGACCGTGGCGGTCAACGGGTTGAAGGTGACGCCCGCGTAGTCGCGCACCGTCTGCAAGGCGCCACCCCGGCGCCGCAGCACGGCGCGGCAGCGGGCCTCCAGCTCGGCAAAGTCGAAGGGTTTGGTGATGTAGTCGTCAGCGCCAAGGTCCAGCACATCCACCCGGTCCGAAACGGCGGCGCGGGCGGTCATCATGATGATCGGCGTATCCCGGCGGGCGCGGCGCTGGGCCACCAGAAAGTCGCGGCCATCGCCATCGGGCAGGGCGATATCCAGCAGGATCAGATCATAGCTGGCGGCAGCGAGGCAATCCTCGGCGTCGGCGATTCCCGCCGCACGGTCCACCGCATGCCCGTCCAGCGCCAGCCGTGTGGCGACCGAATGGGCCAGATCGTCGTTATCCTCGACAAGAAGAAAGCGCATTGCCGCAGTTTTCATCGCTGGTGACAGGTTCATGTCAGCTTTTCAGCGAATCGTGTTCCCCGCAAGGGCCGGTGGAGGCTGGCCCGGCTTTGAAAAAGATGTCTCGGGAGGACACGCATGAAATCGACCCTGTTCCGCGCGCTGCTGGCCAGTGCTGCCCTTGGCCTTGGCGCCACCTCGGCCTTCGCGACCGAATGCATCGCCCCGGCGGATGCCGGTGGCGGCTGGGACTTCACCTGCCGTCAGATCGGCAAGATCCTTTATGATCTTAAACTGGTCGACCAGCCGGTTCAGGTGACCAATATGGCGGGCGCCGGTGGCGGCCTTGCCTTCAGCCATGTTGTCGCCGAGCGCGGCAAGGACGCCGATCTGATCGTCGCGGCCTCGTCGGCCACCACCACCCGTCTGGCGCAGAATGCCTATGGTGGCGCGACCGCCGATCAGGTGCGTTTCGTCGGTGCCATCGGTGGCGACCCCGGTGTGATCGTGGTTGCCAAAGACAGCCCCTATCAGACGCTGACCGATCTGGTCGAGGCGATCAAGGCAGATCCCGGCTCGGTGGCTTTTGCCGGTGGGTCGGCTGCGGGCGGCTTTGACCACCTGAAGCCGCTGATGGTGCTGAAAGCCGCAGGCTTCACCGATGTGGCCAAGGTCAAGTACATCGGCATGGACGGCGGTGCAGAGGCGATCACCCAGACCATCGGCGGCTTCACCCAGGCGATGACCGGCGACATGTCGGAAATCGTGGGCTTCATCAAATCGGGCGACGTGCGTCCGCTGGCCGTGCTGACCTCCGAGCGCGTGCCGGGCTTCGAGGATATTCCGACCGCCAAGGAGCAGGGCCTCAATGTCGAGGTCGTCAACTGGCGCGGCTTGTATGTGCCCAAGGGCATCAGCGACGACGCCTTCAACGCCTGGGCCGAGAAGCTGCAAAAAGTGGCGGACAGTGATGAGTGGAAAGCGGTCATGGCGTCGAACGGCCTCGCCCCCTTCACCAAGGTCGGTGCTGACTTCCAGAGTTGGGTGGATGGCGTCGTTGCCGAAACCACCGAGCTTTCGAAAGAAATCGGGGTGATCCAGTAATGGCCAGCGACCGGATCTTCGGTCTGGTCGTGGCGATCTTGGCGCTCGCGTATCTCGCGGGCGCCTTCCAGATCCAGACCAGCTTTCTGTCGGACCCGGTGGGCCCGCGGGTGTTTCCCATGATGATCGCCGTCGTCGGCCTGCTGTGCGGGCTCGCGATGCTGTGGAAGCCCGATGCCGAACCGGAATGGCCGCCCCTGCCGGTCTGGATGAAGATGGCGCTGACGGTCGTTATCCTGACCCTTTATGCCTACATGCTTGCGCCGCTGGGCTTCCTGATCCCCACCGCGCTGGTCGCGGCCGGTGTCAGCTACATGATCGCGCCGCAGCCCGCGAAGGCGGCGATCACGGGCATCTGCCTGTCGGTCGGCCTGTTCGTGCTGTTCAAATACGCCCTCGGCCTCGGGCTTGTCGCCCTGCCAAGAGCACTGATGGGTTGAGGGGGCATTGATGGATACGATTTCCAACCTCGTCATGGGGTTCGGCGTTGCGCTGACCCCCTTCACGCTGCTGCTGGCCGTGGTCGGCTGTTTCCTTGGCACGATGTTCGGCGCGCTGCCCGGCCTTGGCCCGGCCAATGGCGTGGCGATCCTCATTCCGGTCGCCTTCACCATGGGTCTGGATGCGACACAGTCGCTGGTGCTGCTGACCTCGGTCTACTACGGCACCATGTATGGCGGGCGGATCAGCTCGATCCTGCTGAACATTCCGGGTGACGAACCTGCGATGATGACCACGCTGGACGGCTTCCCGATGGCCCGGCAGGGCCGGGCAGGGGACGCGCTGGTGATTTCGGGTGTCGCCTCTTTTGTCGGTTCTTTCCTTGCGACCATCGGCCTTGTCGTGATGGCGCCGGTGCTGGCCAGCATCGCCTATCTGTTCGGCCCGGCCGAATATTTCGCCCTGTACCTGCTGGCCTTCTGCACGCTGGGCGGCGTCGCCTCGAAGAACCAGGCGAAAGCTGCAGCGGCGGCCTGTCTGGGGCTTGGCATCGCGATGATCGGTCTGGACAATTCGACCGGCCTGCCGCGCTATACCGGCGGCAACATGCACCTGATGGACGGGGTGGATTTCCTTGTCGCAATCGTCGGTCTGTTCGCCATCTCGGAAATCTTCATCTTCATTGAAAGCCATGGCCGCAACAGCGCCATCGGCGTGACTCTCGGCAAGCTGACAATCCCGTGGCAGGATCTGAAAGCCTCCACCGGGACCATGCTGCGTGGCACCGGCATCGGCTTTGTGGCCGGAGTTCTGCCGGGGGCGGGGGCGTCGCTGGGTTCGTTCATGGCCTACATGGCCGAAAAGAGCATCCTCGGTTCGCGGGGCCGCTTTGGCCAGGGCGATCCGCGCGGCGTGGCCGCGCCCGAGGCGGGCAACAATGCCGCGGCCGGTGGTGCGATGGTGCCGATGCTGACGCTGGGTGTGCCGGGTTCGGGCACCACGGCGGTGATGCTGGCGCTGCTTCTGACGCTGAACATCACGCCGGGGCCGACGCTGTTCCGTGATCAGCCCGAAGTGGTCTGGGGTCTGATCGCCAGCCTGTTCATCGCAAATATCGTGTTGCTGGTGATGAACGTGCCGATGGTGAAGCTGTTCGTCCGCGTTCTGATGATCCCGGCCTGGGTCCTGCTGCCCATGGTCACGATGATCAGCTTTGTCGGCATCTATTCTCTGTCGGGCAGCACCTTCGATCTGCTGTTGATGGTGGTCTTTGGTGTGCTGGGCTACTTCCTGCGCAAGCTGGACGTGCCGACGGTGCCGGTGATCCTTGGCATCCTGCTGGGCTCGAACATGGAAGACAGCCTGCGCCGCGCCATGGTGATTTCGGACGGGGACTGGACCTTCCTGTTCTCGACCCCCATCTCCATCGGGTTGTGGATCGCGGCGATCGCCGGCTTCATTGCGCCGCTGTTCCTGCGCACCGTGCTGAAGAAGCCGCCGGTGCCTGCCATGGAAGCAAACGAGGACTGAGGTATGACACGGGTGCTGATCCCCACCGGGGCTTTGGGCCTTGGCTATGACCGCGCGGCTTTGTCGCGCGGTATCGCCAACAGGCCGGATATCATCGCGGTTGACGGGGGGTCCACGGACAGTGGGCCCTCTTACCTTGGGCGTGGTGTGTCCAAATATTCGCGCGCCTCGACCAAGGCGGAGTGGCGCGGGCTGATGCAGGCGCGGGCCGAGGCGGGCGTGCCGCTGGTCATCGGCACGGCGGGCACCTGCGGCGCCGACAGCGCAGTGGACTGGCTGCTGGAAATCACCCGCGAGATCGCAGCCGAAACCGGACAAACCCTGCGCGTCGCGACGCTGAAAAGCGGGCAATCCGCCGCCGCGGTGAAAGCCGCGCTGGCCGAAGGGCGCATCGCGCCGCTGTTCCCGGCGCCCGAAATCTCGGATGCGCTGATCGACGCTTGCAGCAATATCGTGGCGCTGGCGGGGGCTGAGCAGATCGCGGCGGCGCTGGCGACCGGCGCCGATATCGTGATTGCCGGGCGGACCACCGATACGGCCATCATCGCGGCGCTGCCGCTGGTGAACGGCGATCATCCGGGGGGCTGCTGGCACGGCGCCAAGATCGGCGAATGCGGTGCCATCGCCACCACCCAGCCTGCCACTGGCGTCATCCAGATCGACTTTGACGCGACCGGCTTCACTATGGAGCCGATGGCCCTGACCGCCGCCGCCACGCCCTACACGGTGTCGGCGCATATGCTTTACGAAAACTCCGATCCCTTCGTGCTGTATGAGCCGGGCGGGCATCTGGATGTCACCGGCGCCAGCTATACTGCGCTGGATGCGCGGCGCGTGCGCGTCGAAGGCTCGGAATGGATCAGGGGCGCCTATACGGTAAAGCTGGAGGGCGCCCGCGTCGCGGGCTACCAGACCGTCGCGCTGGCCCTGCTGCGGGACCGCCGCTATGTGTGCCATGCCCGCGAATGGGCGGCGGATGTGCAGGCCCGCGTCGCGGCGCAGATCGTGGAGCGGATGGGCCTTTCGCCTGATGACTTCACGCTGGAACTGCGGCTGATCGGCATGGACGCAACCCTTGGCCCGCTGGAAAACCGCACGACCACCCCGGTCGAGGTGGGGGTTCTGGGCATCGTCACCTGCCCGACCGAGGCGCAGGCGGCTGAGGCGGGCAAGATGCTCAACCCCTATCTGCTGCATCACGCGCTGACCGAGGATGAGCCGATGCCGACCTTCGCCTTCCCCTTCTCGCCGGCGGAAATGCAGCGCGGGGCGCTGTATGAATTCTGTCTGAACCATGTAATGCGGCTGGACGATCCGATGTCGGCCTTCCGTCTGGATGTGCACGAGGTGGGCCATGGCTGAACTGGGAACGCTGGTCGAAAAGGTCCGGTCCAAGAATGCCGGGCCGTTCTGGCTGACGGTGGATATTTTCTGCGGCAGTGCCGAGGCTTTCGCCCGCGTCACGACGGGGCTGGATACAACCCGCGTCGCGCATCTGTTCGGGGTTGAACCGCAGGCGATGAAACGCTTCGATATCCCTGATCTGAACGTGGTGAAACTGTCGGTGCCGCGCCCGGTGGTGCAGGGCACCCGTGCCGACCGTGATATGCACGGTGCGGGCTGGGCCGTGCTGGTCGAGGAAATGGAGATCGCCTGATCTTTCCTCCACGATCTTTCACATGCCGGGCGGTAGCGCTATCATCCTGCCGAACACGGAGGATGCCATGACCTATCGCCCGGCGGATGACCGCTATTCCCGCATGATCTATCGCCGTTGCGGCCACTCGGGGCTGAAGCTTCCGGCGGTCAGCCTTGGCCTTTGGCACAACTTCGGCCACGATACCCCGCATCAGGTCAAGCGTGACATCTGCCGCACTGCCTTTGACCTTGGGATTACCCATTTCGATCTGGCCAACAACTATGGCCCGCCTCCCGGCAGCGCCGAAGAGGCATTCGGAGAAATTCTTCGCACCGATTTCGCGGGCTACCGGGACGAGCTGATCATCTCGTCCAAGGCGGGCTATGATATGTGGGCCGGGCCCTATGGCGAATGGGGCAGCCGCAAGTATCTGATTGCCTCGTGTGATCAGTCGCTGAAGCGGATGGGTCTCGATTACGTCGATATCTTCTATTCCCACCGTTTCGACCCGGAAACGCCGCTGGAAGAGACGATGATGGCGCTGGATCACATCGTTCGTTCGGGCCGTGCGCTGTATGTCGGGATTTCCAGCTACAACAGCCAGCGCACCCGCGAGGCGGTGGCGATCCTGAAGGATCTGGGCACGCCGCTGCTGATCCATCAACCCAGTTACAACCTGCTGAACCGCTGGGTGGAACGCGACGGGCTGAAGGACACGCTGGCCGATCTGGGCGTCGGCTCCATCGCCTTCACGCCGCTGGCGCAGGGGATCCTGACCAAGAAATATCTGGGCGGTATCCCGGCGGGCAGCCGCGCCGCGCAGGGCAAGAGCCTTGCGCCCGAAACCATCACGCCGCGCGCGCTGGACAGCGTGCGGGCGCTGGATGCGCTGGCGCAAAAGCGCGGGCAGACGCTGGCGCAGATGGCGATTGCCTGGGTTCTGCGCGACGGTGGTATTACCACTGCGCTGATCGGGGCGTCGAAACCCGAACAGGTGGTCGATTGCGCGGGCGCCATCGGCAACCTGACCTTCACGCCCGAGGAGCTGGCCGAGATCGACCGCATCGCCTCGGACGAGGACATCAACCTCTGGGCGAAGTCGTCCGAGGCCGTGTAACCCGAATTGACGCTGCACGCGGTTCTGGCAGATTGCGTGCAGCGAGTCGTGAGGGGTGACATGGCAACGGTAACGGTGACCGGCGATCTGACCGGGTTGAGTGACAAGCTTCTGTCGGGTTATGGCAGTTCGACGCTGTATCTTGGCTATGGGCGGGCGATTTCGACCCATATCGGCGATTTCTACTATGCGGGCTTGTCGGGCAATGGTGTGGTGATCGAGCAAAGCGGCGATGCGGCCCTGAGCGGCAGTTTCAGCTATGCGGCGCTTACGCATTTTGCCGCTGGATTTACCACTCTGCTGAAAATCGACGGCTTTCGTGTTGATGCGGACAGCGTGTTTCCGCTGCACCATCGCGATGCAGGCGGGGTCTATGTGACCTATGGCCAGTCGGCACTGGTGCGCGCTGTCAACGCGCAAAGCTACGAGGTGACGGGTTCGGCCGGTGACGACACTCTTGCCCCCGGCAGCCTGTTCCTGCTGCGCGGTAATGACCGGCTGGACGGGCTGGGGGGCAATGACACCCTGTCTGGCGCGAATGGTTCCGATACGCTGTTGGGCGGCGCTGGCCGCGATGTACTTTCCGGCGGGCGGGGCGGTGACAGGTTGCAAGGTGGTGCGGGCAATGACGCGCTGTCAGGTGACGACGGTGCCGACCGGCTGGAGGGCGGGGTGGGGCGCGATGTGCTGACCGGCGGGCGCGGGGCCGATCTGTTCGTGTTTGGCGCGCGCAGCGGTGCCGATACGATCACCGACTTTCAGGACGGCATCGACCATCTTTCGGTGCGTGGTGGTTACGATCTGACCCAGAAGGCCGCGGGCGTTCTGGTGGAGCATGGCGATGGCACCGTCTTGCTGAAGGGCCTGACGCTTGACCAGATCGGAGCCGGGGACTTCCTGTAAGCCTTAGCGCCCCGCGCGGATACCAACGGAATAATCCGCCCCTTCGGGCAGGGCCTTCGCGCGGTCCGAAATCACCGCGCGGGCACGGATATCTTCCAGCGTACCCTCGTCGGCCAGAACGCCCATGCGGTAAAGCCAGTCGGGCAGATAGCCTGACAGCAGCAGGCTGCGGTCCAGCGGCAGATCGGGGTTCAGCACGCGCGTCAGTTGCCAGACAACGGTGGTGCAATTGGCAGTGACCGTATTATACCAGCGCGGCTTTTCGTTCAGTGCATTGCCCAGTTCGACATATCGCAGGAACACAGCGCGCAACTGCTCTGGCGTCAGGCGCAGGGGATACAGTCTCACTTCCTCGCCGCGAAAGTTGGTGCGCAGTTTGACCACATCCGCCTCGTCGGCTGCGATCAGTGACAGTTCGAACTGGCGGAAGAAGCCGCCGATGCTGCTGAAGGCCTCGCCTTTCTCGCGACGGATCTCTACCGAGAACACCACATGGCGGCCATCGGCAAAGCCGAAGCTGACCAGGAGATGCGCGATTTTCGGACTGTCCCAGACCGAAGTGATCATGTCGGCCCCGGTCAGTTGCGACAGATCGTAGCTGCGGGTTTCCCAGAGCTCGGTGGCATGGGCGGCATCGGTCCAGCGGAAGGCGCGGACGTTGTGCAGCGTCACCTTGTCCTCCTCGATATCGCCCTGCACGATATGGGCGACATCAGGCGCCCAGTCGCGGTTCTGCTGTGGGCGCAGGCTCAGATACCAGCCACTGATCACCAGCGCGGACAGCGCAAGTGCGCTCCACCCCCAGCCGGGGCCAAGCCTGGCCCAGACCACCCCTGCGACCAGCAGCGCGAAAGCCGCCATCGCGACGAGACGGGCCTGCGGAAACTGCACCCAGAGCGCGGTGCCCGCCCAGGCCGACCCCAGAAGCAGCAGCGCCCAGAACAGCACGGCTTTCACCGCTTCACGCTCGCGGTGACATAGTTCACCGAAAGGTCGCGGGCCGACAGGCTCCAGTTCCAGCTGACGGGGTTGAACACCATACCTTTGCGATCCACCGGGTCGAGACCGGCGCGGCGGATCAGGTCGTAAAGCTCGTCCGGGGTGATGAACTTGGCCCAGTCATGCGTGCCTTTCGGCAGCCAGCGCATCACCCACTCGGCACCGACAATGGCCATGGCAAAGCTCTTGGCGTTGCGGTTCAGCGTGGAACAGATCATCAGCCCGCCGGGTTTCAGCAGGGTCTGACAGGCTGTCAGATAGGCCAGCGGATCGGCCACATGTTCTACCACCTCCATGTTCAGCACCACGTCGAACTGTTCGCCCGCCTCGGCCAGCGCCTCTGCCGTGGTGTTGCGATAGTCGATCGTCAGACCCGACTGTTCGGCATGAAGCTGTGCCACAGGAATATTGCGCGGCGCCGCATCGGCGCCCACCACATCGGCACCGAGTCGCGCCATCGGTTCCGACAGAAGCCCGCCGCCACAGCCGATATCGAGGATCCGCAGCCCCGCGAACGGCTGCGGATGGGTCAGATTGCGGTCGAACTCGGCCGAAATCTGGCTGGTGATGTAATGCAGCCGGCAGGGGTTCATCTGGTGCAGCGGCTTGAATTTTCCTGCCGGGTCCCACCATTCGGCGGCCATCGCCTCGAATTTCGCGACTTCACCGGGGTCGATGGTGGTGGACATGGCATTCTCTCCCGTGGCGGAATGGTTCCGGGCGGTTATATAATACGATCATGGATCACAGATCAGGCCAAAAGCGCGCAGTCGAGTATCTTTATCCGCCGGTCGAGCCTTTCGACCAGCGCCAGATCGACATGGGCGACGGGCATCGCATCTATGTGGAACAATGCGGCCGCCCGGATGGGGTGCCGGTTCTGGTGCTGCACGGCGGGCCGGGCGGCGGGTGCAGCCCGGCGATGCGGCGCTATTTCGACCCCGAGGTTTACCGGGTGATCCTGTTTGACCAGCGCGGATGTGGCCGCTCGCGCCCGACGGCGGCGGTGGCGGCGAACAGCACCTGGCATCTGGTGTCAGACATCGAGACAATCCGCGAATTGCTGGGGATCGACCGTTTCGTGCTGTTCGGCGGCAGCTGGGGGGCGACGCTGGCGCTGATCTATGCGATCACCCACCCGGACCGTGTGCGCCACCTGGTGCTGCGCGGTGTGTTTCTGGGCACGCGGTCGGAACTGGACTGGTTCTATGGCGGCGGGGCGGGGGCGTTCTTCCCCGATCTCTGGGCGCGGTTTGTCGAACCGATCCCCGAGGCAGAGCGGGGGGATATGATTGGCGCTTACCACCGTCGCCTGTTTTCCGGCAACCTGCTGGAAGAGATGCGCTTTGCCCGTATCTGGGCACAGTGGGAAAACGCGCTCGCCTCGGTCAGCACCGAGGGGGCCTGGCACGAAAGCCCGTCAGACTACGCCCGTGCCTTCGCGCGGCTGGAGAATCATTATTTCGTCAATGGCTGTTTTCTGGAAAGCGATGGCTGGATCCTGCAGAACCGGGGCCGGATCGAGCAGATCGGTGCCACCATCGTGCAGGGCCGCTATGACATGATCTGTCCGCCCGCCGCCGCATGGCGTCTTGCGCAGGGCTGGCGGCGCTGTCATTTGCGCATGGTGGGCATGGCCGGGCACGCTCTTTCGGAACCGGGGATCTCTGCCGGGCTTGTATCCGTGATGAACGGGCTTCGGCCGCTGATGAAAGATCTGTAGATGGATGGCACACTTCCCTTTGACTGGGGGCTTTTCGCGTTGTTCCTGGGGGCGAGCCTGGCTGCCGGGCTGACCGGCTGGATGTTCAAGCCGGGGGACTGGTATGAAGGGCTGGTGAAACCCGACTGGCGACCGAAGAACTGGATGTTTCCAGTCGCCTGGACCACGATCTACGTCCTGTCCAGCCTTGCGGCCACGCGGGTTGCGGGGCAACCCGGCAACGCTTTTGCCATGGGCTTCTGGGCCTTGCAGATCGCGCTGAATACGCTGTGGACGCCGACCTTCTTCGGCGCGCGCCGCATGGGCATGTCGGTGCTGGTGATGCTGGCGCTGTGTTTTGCCGTGCTGGGGATGCTGTGGACCTTCTGGGGTCTTGATGGCCTGGCCTTCGTTCTGATCCTGCCCTATGCCGCGTGGCTCTGTCTGGCGGCGCCGTTGAACTGGCGCGTCTGGCGTGACAATCTGGCGGGCGGTGCGGGCGTCTGACCGCCCGCACGCGGATTCCTCAGAACATGAAGTTTCCCGCATCCTGCAACTGGCCCAGTGAAAGGCCGGTCACGACGATATGGATTGCCCCCATGTCGATGCGGGTTTCGGTAGCGCCGAGGCTGGTGAAGGTCAGGTCCGTCAGGGAATCCGCTCCCCCGATCTGGATGCGGTCCGCCCCGGCGGTGAAGCCTTCGATCCGGTCGGTGCCGCTGCCGGCACCGAATACGAAGACATCATTGCCGCCACCGCCCAGCAGCGTGTCATTGCCCGCCCCGCCGATGAGCGTGTCATTCCCCAGACCGCCGGTCAGCCGGTTTGCCAGCTCGTTCCCCTCAATCCGGTCCGCGCCTGCGGAACCCTGCACATTCTCGAACCCGGTCACGGCCAGATAGCCCTTGCCCGCGCCGTCGATGTTGCCGTTCTTCGCGGCGGGATTCTGCCAGGCGCCGAGGTTGTTCAGCGTGATCACCACGCCTTTTGAGAACTGGCTCAGATCCAGGGTGTCGACACCCTGACCACCGGACAGCAGCAACCCGTTGGCCGGGTCTTGCGCCTGCACGATCACCCTGTCGTCACCCCCGCCCAGCCGCAGCGTACCGACGCCGCCCTTGGCCAGCGTCACGGTGTCATTGCCTTCGCCGGTGCTGAGGCTGTCCACCCAGCCCGCGCCGGTGCGCACCACATCATTGCCGCCGCCGGTCGTTACCGACCCGGCTCCGCCCGCGCCGAGGCTGATGGTGTCGGCGCCGTCGCCGGTGGCGATATGATCCACCCAACCGGCTGCGGTTTTCACCTTGTTGATGCCGTTACCCAGAGAAAGCGTGTTCACCTGCGCAGTGCCGGACAAGGTGACGGTATCGTTGCCCTCATAGCTCTGGATCGCGCCGATCCAGCCGCCCTTGAGGATGAACTTGTTGTTGCCGCCTCCCGCCGCGATCTGGTTGATGTTGCCCGAGGTCACGGTGAAACTGTCGTTGCCGTCATAGGCGATGACCGAGTTCACCTGCTCCCCGCTCATGCGGAAGCTGTTGTTGCCGTCTCCGAGATCGGCCTGGTTGACACGACCGTTTCCGGTGATCGTCAAAGTGTCCTTGTTGGAGCCGAGCGAAACCTGCTCGACCCTGCCCGCGACGCTCACCTTGTCGATGCCGCCGGAGAAGCCAATGCTGCGCACTTCGCCGCCTGCGCCGATGGTGACTGTATTTGTGCCGGAGAAGCTGGTGATCGCGCCGACAAACCCGCCGCTGACGACAACCTTGCTGGTGCCCGATCCCAGGCTGACGCTGTCGACCCCGCCCTTCAGTTCGAAGGTGTTGTTGCCGTTGGAACGGATGGAGCCGACATAGCCCGAGCCACCGATGAAGGTGTTGTTGCCCTCGTCGAAGTCGATGAATCCGACATAGCCGCTGCCGCCGGTCACGGTGTCATTCCCCTGGCTCAGCATCAGCGTCTGAACCGCGCCGTCGCCCAGCGTCACTTTGCTTTGTCGCGCGTCATAAAGCTCGACATGTTTGGTCTGCTGCGACCCCAGCGACAGGGTGACATTCGAATCCGCGCCACCGCTCAGGTAACGGATGCGGGTGTCGTGCAGTGTGATGTTCACATTTCCGTCCGAGGGCAGCTGCACAAGATCCAGCCGCCGCCCGACAACACCGTCATTCGCATCGGTGATCGTCAGCGACAAAGGGGTGCCCGGCGCGGAACTGTCAAAGGAAAGGCGCCGGATGGTCCAGGGCTGGCCGGACAGTTTCAGCGACAGGCTGTCGGATGTGCCGGTCGATTCGTTGTTGATGTAGACGGAGCTGATCTGGCGCTCATCCCAGTTGAAACTGAAGCCGAAGGCAGAGAACGCAGTTGCCCCGTTGAGGGTGATCATGCGCTTGGACATGGGAAACTCCGTAAAGAAAATGGAACCAGAGGCTTGGGGTCTTGCAGGCGGCAGAAATACGGCGCCGCAGCGGCCTCAGGCTATCAGTGCCGTGCCCGGCCCACAATCGGCTTGAGGGGGCCTCTGGCATTCCGCCTTGCTTTCCGGGGCGGAACGGCCTATATGGCTCTCAACAGCGGCGCTGACGGGTCCAAACCGTCGGCCCATCGAAAGATGTAAACGGGCCGCTCGAGCCCGTTTTTTGCTTTTTGGAACCCGGATGACCGATCTCATCGCCAAGACCGCCATCGACCGCCGACTGGCCGACATTGTCGGCCCGGTCATCGAAGGGCTGGGATTCGAACTGGTGCGCATCCGCCTGATGGGCGGCAAGACGCGGACCCTGCAAATCATGGTGGACCGCCCGGATGGCGGGATCGAGGTGGACGAATGTGCCGCCGTCTCCACCGCCGTTTCGGCCCTGCTGGACGTGGAAGACCCGATCGAGGACAATTATGTGCTTGAGGTCTCGTCCCCCGGCATCGACCGCCCGCTGACCCGCCTGAAGGACTTCGACATGTGGGTCGATTACGAGGCGCGGCTGGAAACGACCGAGTTGATTGATGGCCGTCGTCGCTTCAAGGGTGTGCTGCAAGGCACTGAAGGCGACGAGGTACTGATCGAGATCGAGGAAGGCGGCGAGACGCTGACCATCGGGCTGCAATTCGACTGGCTGTCGGATGCCAAGCTTCTGCTGACCGACGAACTGATCGCCGAGGTTCTGCGCCAGCGCAAGGAAGCCGGCGTCATCGACGAATCGAAGTTCGACGAGATCGAAGAAACCGAAGGGGATGAGGACGAAGACCTCGAAACCCCCGCGACGAAACACTGACAGGCCAAGAGGACATCATGGCGATTACGTCTGCGAACCAGCTGGAGCTTCTGCAAACCGCCGAGGCGGTGGCGCGCGAAAAGATGATCGACCCGGATCTGGTGATTCAGGCGATGGAGGAATCCCTCGCCCGTGCCGCCAAATCGCGTTACGGCGCCGAACTGGACATCCGCGTCAAGATCGACCGCAAGACGGGCCGCGCCACCTTTGCCCGCATCCGCACCGTGGTGCCGGACGAGGAATACGAGAATCACCACGCCCAGCTGACCGTCAAGCAGGCCAAAACCTATCTGAAAGACCCGCAGGTCGGGGACGAGGTGATCGACGAGGTTCCGCCCGTGGATCTGGGCCGTATTGCCGCGCAAAGCGCCAAGCAGGTTATCCTGCAGAAGGTGCGCGAGGCCGAGCGTGACCGTCAGTATGATGAATTCAAGGATCGCAAGGGCACCATCATCAACGGTGTGGTGAAGCGCGAGGAATATGGCAACCTGATCGTTGATATTGGCCGGGGCGAAGGCATCCTGCGCCGGAACGAGAAGATCGGCCGCGAAAGCTATCGCCCGAATGACCGTATCCGCTGCTACGTCAAGGATGTGCGCCGCGAGACCCGTGGGCCGCAGGTCTTCCTGTCGCGCACCGATCCGCAGTTCATGGCGGAACTGTTCAAGATGGAAGTGCCGGAAATCTATGATGGCATCATCGAGATCAAGGCCGTCGCCCGTGACCCGGGTTCGCGCGCCAAGATCGCCGTGATCAGCTATGACAACTCCATTGACCCTGTGGGTGCCTGCGTCGGTATGCGCGGCAGCCGTGTGCAGGCCGTGGTGAATGAGCTTCAGGGCGAAAAGATCGACATCATCCCGTGGAACGGCGATACCGCCACCTTCCTCGTGAACGCGCTGCAACCCGCCGAGGTCAGCAAGGTCGTGTTCGACGAAGAGGCAGGCAAGATCGAGGTCGTGGTGCCGGACGAACAGCTTTCGCTGGCCATCGGTCGCCGCGGTCAGAACGTGCGTCTGGCCTCGCAGCTGACCGGGCTGGACATCGACATCATGACTGAGGCCGAGGAATCGGCGCGTCGTCAGGCCGAATTCGCCGAGCGTACGAAACTCTTCATGGATACCCTTGATATCGACGAGATGATGGCCCAGCTTCTGGTGGCGGAAGGCTTCACCAATCTGGAAGAAGTGGCCTATGTCGATCAGGACGAGCTTCTGTCCATCGACGGTTTCGATGAAGGCACCGCCGAGGAACTGCAAGCCCGCGCCCGCGACTACATCGAGGAACAGAATCGCAAGGCCATCGAGAATGCCCGCGCACTGGGCGTCGATGACAGCCTGTTCAACTTCGAGGGGCTGACACCCCAGATGATCGAGGCGCTGGCGAAGGACGGCATCAAGACGCTGGAAGATTTCGCCACCTGCGCCGACTGGGAACTGGCTGGCGGCTGGACGACCGAAAACGGTCAGCGCAAGAAAGATGACGGCGTGCTTGAGAAGTTCGAGGTCTCGCTGGAAGAAGCGCAGACCCTGATCATGACGGCGCGCGTCATGCTGGGCTGGGTCGACCCGACCGAACTGGCAGCGGCCGAGGCTGAAGACGAAGAGGGCGACGCCGAGGAGGCCGAGGCCTGAGCCTCGGGTTTCCCATGACGCGCGGCGGCCGCAAGGACGACAGGGACGGCCCGGAACGGCGATGCATCGTTTCGGGTGACTCCGGGCCGACGGCCGGGTTGATCCGTTTCGTCGCGGGGCCGGATGGCGACGTGGTGCCCGATCTGCTGGGCAAGCTGCCGGGCCGGGGCTTCTGGGTGACTTCCACCCGCGAGGCGCTGGACCGTGCGGCGGCAAAGGGCCTGTTCTCGCGTGCGGCGCGGACCAGGGTTACGCCGCCCCCGGCGCTGGCGGACCTCATCGAGGCGATCCTGGCGAAGCGCGTGGTCGAACTGTTGAGCCTCGCCCGCAAGGCGGGGCTGGCGGTGACCGGGTACGAGAAGGTGAAGGGCTGGCTTGTGGATGGCACGGCGACCGTGCTGATCCAGGCCAGTGACGGGTCGGAACGGGGCAAATCGAAGCTCCGCCCGCCCGCGAAGACGGGGCTGTTCATCGGCTGCCTGACCGGACAGGAAATCGGTTTGGCTTTTGGCCGCGAAAGTGCCATACACGGCGCGCTTGCGGCTGGTGGACTCAGCGACCGTGTTGTAGAGGAAGCGGCAAGGCTGGCAGGGCTCCGGGGTGGAGTCGCAGGCCAGCATGACGGCGGCGAGACCGCCGGAGAGGATACGAAGACGGTATGAGCGATACGGACGGTAAAAAACCCCTCGGGCTTGGTGGCGGCGCTGGCAAGCGCCCGGGTCAGGTGAAGCAGAGCTTCAGCCACGGCCGGACCAACACCGTGGTGGTGGAGACCAAGCGCAAGCGCGTGGTGGTGCCGAAGCCCGGCACCGCAGGCGGTGCCGCAGGTGGCGGCTCGGCCTCGCATCTGGGCGATCCGTCGAAGCGCCCCGCCGGGATCTCCGACGCCGAGATGGAACGGCGCCTGGCTGCGCTGCGCGCCGCCAAGGCCCGTGAGGCCGAGGATACCGCGCGCCGCGCCGAGGAAGAGCGTCAGCGCGAGGAAGATCGTCAGCGCCGCCGCGAGGAAATCGAGGCGAAGGAGCGCGAAGAGCGCGAGCGCGAAGCGGCCATCAAGGCCCGTCAGGAAGAAGAAGAGCGTCAGGCGCGTGCCGAGGCGGAGGCCAAGGCTGCCGCTGCCGCGCAGCGCAAGGCTGATATTCTTGGCACCAAGTCGCGTGCGCAGATCCAGCGCGAGCAGGAAGAAGCGCGTGCCGCTGCCGAAGCCGCCAAGCCTGCCGCGAAATCGCGTGAGGCCGCCCCGGCTGCCCCTGCGACCGAGGAAGAAGCACGCGGCGCTGCCAAACAGCCCGCAACGACTGTCAGCCCGCGCAAGACTGACCGCGAACGCGAAGAGCGTGATCGGGACCGTGGTGCCAAGGGCAAGGGCGATGATGGCCGCCGTTCCGGCAAGCTGACCCTGACTGCCGCGCTGGATGGCGAGGGTGGGCGCACCCGCTCGCTCGCCGCGATGAAGCGCAAGCAGGAAAAGGCCCGCAACAAGGCCATGGGATTCGGTCAGAAGGCCGAAAAGCAGGCCCGCGACGTGCAGCTGCCTGAAACCATCGTTGTCAGCGAACTGGCCAACCGGATGGCGGAACGCGCCGCCGACGTGGTCAAGGCGCTGATGAAGATGGGCATGATGGTCAACATGAACCAGACCATCGACGCCGATACCGCCGAAATCATCATCGAGGATTTCGGTCATCGCGCCGTGCGCGTGTCGGATTCCGATGTGGAACAGGTCATCGACACCGTCGAAGACAAGGCCGAGGATCTGGAATCGCGTCCGCCGATCGTGACCATCATGGGTCACGTCGACCACGGCAAAACCTCGCTGCTGGATGCGATCCGCAAGGCCAACGTCGTGTCGGGCGAGGCCGGTGGCATCACCCAGCACATCGGTGCCTATCAGGTGAAAACGCCGAATGGTTCGCTGGTCTCGTTCCTCGATACGCCCGGTCACGCGGCCTTCACCTCGATGCGTGCCCGTGGCGCGCAGGTGACGGATATCGTGATCCTGGTGGTCGCGGCCGATGACGCCGTGATGCCGCAGACGATTGAAGCTATCGCCCACGCCAAGGCGGCGAAGGTGCCGATGATCGTCGCGATCAACAAATGCGACAAGCCGGATGCCAACCCGCAGAAGGTGCGCACCGACCTGCTTCAGCACGAAGTGGTGGTCGAGGCGATGTCGGGCGACGTGCAGGATGTCGAGGTTTCTGCCAAGACCGGCAAGGGCCTGAATGACCTGCTGGAAGCCATCGCTCTGCAGGCGGAGATCCTTGAACTGAAGGCCAACCCGAATCGCCCCGCCATGGGCGCGGTGATCGAGGCAAAGCTGGATGTCGGTCGCGGCCCGGTTGCCACCGTTCTGGTGCAGAACGGCACGCTGAAACGCGGCGACATCTTCGTCGTGGGCGAGAAGTGGGGCAAGGTTCGTGCGCTGATCAACGACAAGGGCGAAACCGTCACCGAAGCCGGACCGTCGGTTCCGGTCGAGGTGCTGGGCCTGAACGGCACGCCCGAAGCCGGTGACGTGCTGAACGTGGTGTCGACCGAGGCGCAGGCGCGCGAGATCGCGGATTACCGCGAACAGGCCGCCAAGGACAAACGCGCTGCTGCCGGTGCCGCGACCACGCTGGAACAGCTCATGGCGAAGGCGAAGGCCGATGCCGATGTGGCGGAACTGCCGGTGCTGGTGAAAGCCGATGTGCAAGGTTCTGCCGAGGCCATCGTTCAGGCGCTGGAAAAGATCGGCAACGACGAGGTGCGCGTGCGCGTGCTGCACTATGGTGTGGGTGCGATCACCGATACCGATGTGGGTCTGGCCGAAGCCTCGAACGCGCCGATCATCGGCTTCAACGTCCGGGCGAATGCGACCGCGCGCAACGCGGCGCAGCAGAAGGGCGTGGAAATCCGCTACTACTCGATCATCTATGACCTGATCGACGACATCAAGTCGGCGGCCTCGGGGCTGCTGAAGGCCGAAGTGCGCGAAAACTTCATCGGTTACGCGCAGATCAAGGAAGTCTTCCGCATCACCGGCGCGGGCAATGTGGCGGGTTGTATCGTCACCGAGGGCGTTGCGCGCCGTTCGGCTGGTGTGCGCCTGCTGCGCGACAACGTGGTCATCCACGAAGGCACGCTCAAAACGCTCAAGCGCTTCAAGGACGAGGTCAAGGAAGTGCAGTCCGGTCAGGAATGTGGCATGGCCTTCGAACGCTACGAGGATATCCGGGCGGGCGATGTCATCGAGATATTCGAACGCGAGGAAGTGCAGCGCTCGCTGGCCTGAGGTCAGTGGCGCGCAAAGCAAAAGGCCGGGCAAACTGCCCGGCCTTTTGCTTTTTCATCGGTTGTCTCAGTTGCGCGCACCGGACACCGGATAGCCAACGAAGGTCTTGTCATCGACCCGCACCATCAGCTTTCCGTCCTGCGTCGAGCCGACCACAATTCCCTGCACGGATACACACGAACCCAAGGCGATCGTTCTCAGCATCTCTCCCCCCAAATTCAGCCAGAACGGGTAAAGAATACGGGGGAAGTGGTTAACCCGCTACTAAGAAAATTTCACAAAAGAGGCAAAATTCTCGTTGCCTGCAAAAAATTAAAGCCAGTCGCGCAAGATCGGGATGAGTGGAATATCGGCGGGCGGCATCGGGTAATCCTTCAGTGCCTGTGCCCGCACCCAGGCGATTCGCTGCCCTTCGCGGCCGGTGGGAATGCCTTCCCAGCGCCGGCAGGCGAAAAGCGGCATCAGCAGGTGGAAATCCTCATAGGCGTGGCTGGCGAAGGTCAGCGGCGCGAGGCAGCTTTTCCAGGTGTCGATGCCCAGCTCTTCCTTCAACTCGCGGATCAGGCAGGCCTCGGGTGATTCGCCGGATTCAACTTTGCCGCCCGGAAACTCCCACAGCCCGGCCAGAGATTTGCCCTCGGGGCGTTGCGCCAGCAGCACGCGACCGTCAGCGTCAATCAGCGCCACGGCGGCGACGAGAAGAATCTTCATGGCAGATGTTCCGCTTCTGGCAGGTGCCGGGGGACTTCGCGTCCCCCGGACCCCCTGTGGGATATTTATGAACAGATGAAATCAGGAGCGGTAATCCGCGTTGATCTCGATGTAACGGCTGGTCAGGTCGCAGGTCCAGATCGAGCGTTTGGCGCGGCCCATCCCCAGATCGACACCGATCACCAGTTCCGAACGGCGGAAATAGGCGGCGCCATCTTCCTCACAGTAGTCGGGGTTGCGCCAGCCTTTTTCGGCGACAATCAGATCGCCGAAGGTGATACGCAGCTTGTCGCGGTCTGCTGCAGCGCCGGATTTGCCGATAGCGGCGACGATACGACCCCAGTTCGGATCTTGTCCGGCCAGCGCGGTCTTGACCAGCGGGCTGTCGGCGATGGACTTGCCGATGCGAAGCGCATCTTCGGCCGAGGCGGCGCCGGTGACCCGGATTTCCACAAATTTTGTGGCGCCTTCACCATCCTTCACAACCTGATGCGCCAGATCCATCATCACACTGCGCAGCGCGGCCTCGAAGGCGTTGGCGACGGGTCCGGTGGCCTTGACCTCTGCCGCTGCGCTCTGGCCGGTGGCGCAGAGGAGCAGCGTGTCCGAAGTGGAGGTGTCGCTGTCGACGGTGATCGAGTTGAAGGTCTCGTCCACATTCCGCGACAGCATCTTTTTCAGGTTGGCGGCACTGATCTTCGCATCGGTGAAGATATAGACCAGCATCGTCGCCATATCCGGCGCGATCATGCCCGACCCCTTGGCGATGCCCGAGATATGAATCGGACCACCTTCGCCTTCGATCACGGCGCTGGCCCCCTTGGGGAAGGTGTCGGTGGTCATGATGGCTTCGGCAGCCGACTGGATCGCCTCTTCCGTCAGGCCCTCGACCAGCGCGGGCATGACGGCGGTGATTTTCTCGAAGGGCAGGGGTTCACCGATCACGCCGGTGGAGGAGGAAAACACCCGGCTGGCGGGCAGCCCCAGTGCCGCGGCGGCGCTGCCGGTGACCTCGGCCACCGCCTCGTCCCCGATCTTGCCGGTGAAGGCATTGGAATTGCCCGAGTTCACCACGATGGCGGCGCCGGCATCGGCCGGCACCTTCATCGCCAGTTTCTCCTGGCAGTCACGCACGCAGCCCGAGCGGGTGGAGGAGCGGGTGAACACCCCGGCCACGGTGGTGCCTGGGCACAGGCTGACCAGCATCACGTCGCGGCGGTTCTGATACTTGATCCCGGCGCCGACTGCGGAAAAGGCCGCACCCTTGATGACCGGCAGCACCGGGAAGGCCGCAGGGGCCAGCGGCGACACCGGCTTGGCAGCCTTCTTCACCGCAGCGACCGCAGCTTCGGCCAAATCCTCGGCGCGGTCTTTGGCGGTTTCTGCCGCCTCTTCCAGTTGCGCCGTGAGGGTGGCGACCTTCTTCTTCAGCTTCTTCTTGAGGGCCTTGGCTTCGGCCTTCCAGTCGGTCTTGCTCATGGCGCAACTCCGGCAGAGATTACTTGTCCAACAAGCTCTCGTCTTTCAGGACGGCCGGGTCAATCCCTTCGCCCGGTTTCTCGACCTTCGCATCCTTCTCCAGCGCGGCGAGGTGATCGGTGATCGCGGTTTTCTCGATCTCGGCTGCAAGCTCGTCGCGCACATCGTCCAGCGCGGGCGCGGCGGAAGGACGCGTTTCGACCAGCTTGATCAGGTGCCAGCCGAAATCGGTTTTCACCGGACCGACCAATTCACCCGGCTTCATCGCCACAACTGCATCCTCGAAGGGTTTGACCATCATACCGGGGCCGAACCAGCCCAGATCCCCGCCATTGGCTGCGGTGCCGTCGGTGCCGTGGGTCTTGGCCGCATCGGCGAAATCGACGCCGCCCTCGATCTGTGCCTTGATTTCCTTGGCCTTCTCCTCGCTGTCCACGAGGATATGCGCGGCGTGATATTCGGTGCCGGGCTTGAAGTCCTTGTATTTGGCGTCATAGGCGGCTTGCAGTGCGGCATCGGTCACGGCCGCTGTCACCACCTGTTGCAGCGCGATGGCCGAGATCTGGCCGCGGCGTTCATTTTCCAGCGTGATCTGGTCGCGCTTCGACAGATTCTTTTCCACCGATTGTGCCAGAAGCGTCTGTTGCACAAGCTGATCAAGGATGCCTTTGAACAGCACGTCATCGGGCAGCGCCTGATATTGCGGCGGCAGCGAGGCGCGCATGGCGATCATCTGCCCCAGCGTCACCGGGGTGCCGTTCACATCGGCCACAACGGTTTCGGCCGTGGGGTCGGCAGCGAGGGCCGGGGCGGCAAGGGCCACCGTCAGCGCAAACGCCCCAAGGATCGTTGTTATTTTCGCCATATCACCGTCTCCTGATCGGGGCGCGTGCCGCGCCACGTTGACTTGGCGCTTCCGCCCCCTTACATCCGCGAAGGTCGCGCGAGACGGGGCACCTTCCGCGCCTTTCCGGGTTCTTCTATGAAAGCTGGGTGAGGCGGGCAAGGCCCCCGTCTCGCACGTTTCTGTCAGCAACCGGACACCGGAGAAAACATGCTTGGTCTCGGAACGCTCGCGCGGAAGGTTTTTGGCACGCCCAATGACCGCAAGGTCAAATCGGTTCGCCCGATGGTCGCCAGGATCAACGCGCTGGAGCCGGAGTTTCAGGCGCTGAGCGACGAGGATCTGATCGCGCGCACCCGCGCCCTTCAGGACCGCGTGCAGAACAAGGGCGAAAGCCTTGACAGCATCCTGCCCGAAGCCTTCGCCAACTGCCGTGAAGGCGCGCGCCGCGCGCTGGGCCTCCGGGCCTTCGACGTGCAGCTGAAGGCAGGGATCTTCCTGCATCAGGGCAATATCGCCGAGATGAAGACCGGCGAGGGCAAGACGCTGATGGCGACTTTCCCGGCCTATCTGAACGCGCTGGCGGGCAAGGGCGTGCATGTCGTCACGGTGAACGACTATCTGGCCAAGCGCGACTCTGAATGGATGGGCAAGGTCTTTGCCCAGCTTGGCCTGACCTGCGGCGTGGTCTACCCCTATCAGCCCGAGGCCGAGAAACACGCGGCCTATCGCGCCGACATCACCTATGCGACGAACAACGAGCTGGGCTTTGATTACCTTCGTGACAACATGAAGGGCAGCATCGATGAGATGATGCAGCGCGGCCATTTCTTCGCCATCGTGGACGAGGTCGACTCGATCCTCATCGACGAAGCGCGCACGCCGCTGATCATTTCAGGCCCGAGCCAGGACCGCAGCGACCTCTACACCCGCGTCGATGCGCTGATGCCCGAACTGACTGAGGCGCATTTCAAGCTGGACGAAAAAGGCCGCAACGCGACCTATACCGAAGAGGGTAACGAGTTCATCGAAAGCCGTCTGCGCCAGTCCGGTTTGCTGCCCGAAGGCCAGACGCTTTACGACCCCGAAAGCACGTCTCTGGTGCATCACATCAACCAGGCCCTGCGCGCCCACAAGCTGTTCCACCGTGATCAGAATTACATCGTGCGCGACGGCGAGGTGGTGCTGATCGACGAATTTACCGGCCGGATGATGCGGGGCCGCCGCCTGTCGGACGGGCTGCATCAGGCCATCGAAGCCAAAGAAGCGGTGCAGATCCAGCCCGAGAACGTGACGCTCGCTTCCGTGACCTTCCAGAATTACTTCCGTCTCTACAACAAGCTGTCGGGAATGACCGGCACCGCCCAGACCGAGGCGGAAGAATTCATGGAAATCTACAAGCTTGGTGTGGTCGAAGTGCCGACCAACCGTCCGGTCGCGCGGAAGGACGAACACGATCAGGTCTATCGCACCGCGCGCGAGAAATACGAAGGTGTGGTCAAGGCCATCGGCGAGGCGCATGAAAAGGGCCAGCCGATCCTTGTCGGTACTACCTCGATTGAGAAATCGGAATTCCTGTCCGACCTGCTGAAACAGGCCGGTGTGCCACATAATGTGCTGAACGCGCGGCAGCACGAACAGGAAGCGCAGATCGTGGCGGATGCAGGGCGCTTCGGCGCGGTGACCATCGCCACCAACATGGCCGGGCGCGGTACTGATATCCAGCTGGGTGGCAATGTCGAAATGAAGGTGATGCAGGCCATCACCGCCGACCCGCATCTGCACCCGGACGAAGTGCGCGCCAAGGTCGAGGCGGAACATGCCGCAGAAAAGCAGAAGGTGATCGAGGCGGGCGGCCTGTTCGTTCTGGGCACCGAACGCCATGAAAGCCGCCGCATCGACAACCAGTTGCGCGGCCGTTCGGGCCGTCAGGGCGACCCCGGCCGCTCGGTCTTCTTCCTGTCACTGGAAGACGATCTGATGCGGATTTTCGGCTCGGAACGGCTGGACAGCGTGCTGTCGAAACTGGGGATGAAGGAAGGCGAGGCCATCGTTCACCCCTGGGTCAACAAGTCGCTGGAACGCGCGCAGGCAAAGGTCGAGGGCCGCAACTTCGATGTCCGCAAGCAGCTGCTGAAGTTCGACGACGTGATGAACGACCAGCGCAAGGTGATCTTCGGTCAGCGGCTGGAGATCATGCAGGCCGAGGATCTGTCGGAAATCGCGCAGGACATGCGCTATCAGGTCATCGACGATCTGGTCGAACAGTTCATGCCGGCGAAGACCTATCCTGAACAGTGGAACACGACCGGCCTTTATGCGGCGCTGCTGGAAAAGATGGCGCTGGACGTTCAGGTGATCGACTGGGCGAAGGAAGAGGGCGTCGACCAGGATGTGATCCGCGAACGGCTGGAGAAAGCCTCGGATGCCATGATGGCCGAGAAGCTGGAAAGCTTCGGGCCGGAAACCATGCGCAACATCGAAAAGCAGCTTCTGTTGCAAACCATCGACGGCAAGTGGCGCGAACACCTGCTGCGGCTGGAACATCTGCGCTCGGTCGTGGGCTTCCGTGGCTATGCCCAGCGTGACCCGCTGTCGGAATACAAGACCGAGGCTTTTGCCCTGTTTGAAACCATGCTGGACGGGCTGCGTCAGGATGTGACTCAGAAGCTCGCTCTGATCCGGCCGGTGACGCAGGAAGAACAGCAGCAGATGATGGCGCAATATCTGGCGCAGCAGCAGGCCGCGCAGGACGCCGCCGACGCGGCGGCGGCTTCGGGTAGCCATGAGGCGGTGGAACATATCGCAGCGGCTGGCTTTGACGAGGCCGACCCCTCGACCTGGGGCAACCCGTCGCGCAATGACCCATGCCCCTGCGGTTCGGGTGAGAAGTTCAAGCATTGCCACGGTCGCCTCGTCTGAGGCGGCCCACCGGCGCGCTGCTGGAAACATTCCCCGCTTTCGCCACGGAATGGCCCGGTTTCCTGACTAGTCCTGACCGGGACAAAAACTCGGGAGCCTTCCGATGGACATGAAACGTCGAATCGCACTTGCCGCCGCGCTGCTGGCTGTCGGGCTGGGCGCTGGTCATTTCGTGCAGAACCGTGCTGCGGAAGAGAAACTGGCCGCGCAACGGGAGGCCGCCGTGAAGGTGAAATCGACCAGCGTGGTGCCGCTGGCTGCCGAATCCGACCCGGCCCCGATCATCCTGACGCGGCCCGCTGCCGAGGTGCCCGCTGCGCCGATGCTGACGCCACAGCCGGACAGCACCCCCGCGAAGATTGCGCCACCCGCCATGCCGCAGGATACTGCCCCGACACAGGCCGAGGCCTGCCCCGTGACGCTGGATCTCGCGGCCAAGGACCATGCCATGCTGGGCCTGACCCTGCTGGCCCCCTGCCAGCCGGACGCGCGCGTTGTCATCAAACAGGGCGGGCTGGCCGTCACCGGAAAGACATCAGCCACCGGGGCGCTGTTTCTTGATCTGCCCGCGATGACGACGGATGGCACCGTGACAGTCAAGCTGGCGGATGGCACCCGGGTCGAGGCAACCCGCCCGATGCCCGAGGTCGCGGGGCTGCGCCGGTTCGCGGTGCAATGGCTCGATGCCGATGCGTTCCAGTTGCAGGCGTTTGAAAACGGGGCCGATTATGGCCAGCCCGGCCATGTTTCGGCCAATGCGCCGCACACGCCGGTGCCGGGCAAACCGCTGACCGGCGGGTTCCTGTCCCTTCTGGGGGACGATTCGGTCGATCTGCCGATGCTGGCCGAGGTTTACACCTTCCCGGCCAACGGGATGCCGGATGTGGTGGTTGAGGCCGTTGTTACCGATGCGACCTGCGGACGCGAACTGCTGGGCGAAACTGTGGCGTCGGTCGGCGGACAAAGCGACAGCTCTGAACTGACACTGGCCATGCCGGACTGCGCAGCGAAGGGCGATATTCTGGTATTGAAAAACCTCGTGTCCGGGACGAAACTCGCCACAAGGTAACTTGAAGGCCCGATATGCGTTTGATGCTTTGGTGCGCGGCGGTTTTCGCCGCGCTCTCGTTTTGCGGACAGGCGGCACAGGCGCAGGATGTCACCCTGACCGCGCGCGACGGGTCTTTGTCGATCGACGGCACGCTGATGGGCTTCGACGGTGAGTTTTACCGGGTCGAAACCCGGTTCGGCATGCTGACGGTGGATGGCGAAGGCGTGATCTGTGACGGACCGGGTTGCCCCGACCTGACCGCAACACTTGCTGTTCTGCGCATCACCGGGGCCGAGGCGCCGGGCAAGGCGCTTTTGCCGCCGCTGCTGGCCGCTTATGCGAAAACGCGCGGGCTGGCTCTGAAGCTGGAACCGCAGGACGCCGGTTTCATCGCGGCTTTGTCGGAAACCGGAACCGATCAGGTGCTTGCGCGCATCACCTTCATCCCGTCCTCGCCGGAGGAGGCGCGGGCGGCACTGTTGTCCGGCGCGGCAGAGCTTGCGGTTTCGGCAACCGCCGATAAGGGTTTCGGCGCACGGGCCATGGCGCTGGATGCGCTGGTCCCGATTGTCGCGCGCGACAACCGGCTGCCCCGGATCTCGACCCCCGATCTGGCGCAGGCGCTGTCGGGCGAAATTCGCAACTGGCAGGCGCTGGGCGGGCCTGACATGCCGCTGGCGCTGCATGCGCTGGCAAACGATACGTCGGTGCAGCAGGCTTTGGTGGCGCGTCTGGGGCGTGATGTGCCTGCGGTCGTGATCCATGACACGCCCGAGGCACTGGCCGAGGCAGTGGCGCGTGACCCCTGGGCGCTGGCGATCACCGGGCAGGCGCAGCGCGGCGCCGCACGGGCATTGCCGCTGACCGACAGCTGCGGCTTTCCGCTGCTGGCGGACCGGGCACTGGTGAAGGCGGGGGATTATCCTCTGACCTTTGCCATCAGCCTCCTGACGCCGCGCCGCCGCCTGCCGCTGTTCGCACGGGAGTTTCTGGATTTCCTCGACCATCCGGCAGCCGAAACTGCCGTGGCCGGGGCTGGATATATCGACCGCGCCCCGGAAAGCGTGCCGCTGACTGCGGACGGGCTGCGCCTGCTGAACGCGATCAAGGGGGCAGGGGGTGATGTGCCGCTGGCCGAGCTGAAACGTCTGGCCGATGCCATGGCGGGCGCCAGCCGGTCGTCGCTGACCTTCCGGTTCGAGGATGGGTCCGCGACGCTGGATGCGCGCTCGCGCGAAAACCTGCGCCTGCTGGCGCGCCTGATCGAGGTTGATGCCTTTCGTGGAAACAGGCTGATCCTCGCGGGATTCTCTGATGGTTCGGGCGATGGCGCGGCCAATATGCGGCTGTCGGAAAGCCGGGCCATCGGTGTGCTGACCGCGCTGTCTGCGACATTGCCGGGCGGCACCGATCCTGCACGCCTGCCAGAGGTCGAAGCGTTTGGCGAGGCGCTGCCCATGGCCTGCGACACCACGGCCGCCGGGCGCCGCGCCAACCGGCGGGTGGAGGTCTGGTTGCGCCCGGTGTTCACAGATAGCCCTGAGACCGGAAACTGAGCTCCCGCTCTTTCCCGATGATCAGATGATCGTGCAAAACAAGGCCCAGCACCTCGGCCGCGTCGCGGATCTGCATGGTCATTTGTATGTCTGAATCCGAGGGTGTCGGGTCGCCGGAAGGGTGATTGTGCACCAGAATCAGTGCGCTGGCATTCAGTTCCAGCGCCCGTTTCACCACTTCGCGGGGGTAGACCGGCACATGATCCACCGTGCCGCGTGCCTGCTCCTCATCCGCGATCAGCACATTCTTGCGATCCAGAAACAGGATACGGAATTGCTCGGTTTCCCGATGCGCCATGGTGGTGTGACAATAATCCAGCAGCGCGTCCCAGCTTGACAGCACCGGCCGGTGCATCACCTTCGCCCGCGCCATCCGCTGCGCCGCCGCCTCAACGATCTTCAATTCCTGCACCACCGCCTCTCCCACCCCTTTCACTGCCAGAAGACGCGGCACCGGGGCGGCAATCACGCGGTTGAAATCGCCGAAGGTTTCCATCAGCAGCCGGGCCAGCGGCTTCACATCCTGCCGGGGGATGGCACGAAACAGCAGAAGTTCCAGCAATTCGTAATCCGGCAGGGCGGTGGCGCCGCCCTCCATGAACCGTGCGCGCAGGCGTTTGCGGTGGTCGGCAATATACGAGGGCAAGCGCCCCGGCAGGGCCGCACCTGTCGCCTCATCCTCGTCGCCTGACGGGGCGAAAAGGGGCAGGGGAGCTTCGGCGAAGGCGCGTGATCTGGTCATGCCGCCAGCTTGCGCCCCGACTCGTAAACGGGCGGTTAACCGCAGCAGGGCTTGTCATCCGCCAGTCCTCCGGCTTCGATGGCAGAAAACAGGAGGCAGCATGACACTCGGTCAACTGAAAGCCCAAGGCACCCCGCGCGAGATCGGGCGGGCGCTGGGTATGGCGGGGCGGGCGGCAGTGCTGACCCATCTGCGCGGCAACCCCTTCTGGCGCGAGGTGGTCGATCCGGTACACGCAGGCCGCCGCGCCCGGATGGCGGAAACCGTGCGCAACTGCTTTCCGGCGATCTGGGCTGAGATCGAGGGGCTGGCCGAAGGGCTGGACCTGTCTTTCGCCGAGGTTTTCTCCTGGCAGTGCCGGGGGGACATCCTCGCCGCGCTGCCGCCGTTTGCTGAAGCCGAGGGCTGCACCTCGGTCCTGCGCCCCGGCACCCCGGCGGTTATGGCGCATAACGAAGACGGCTACCCCAGCCTGCGCGGCCAGTGTTTTCTGGCTGATCTGGCGCCAGAGGGTGCGCCGCAGTTCGTCAGCTTCTGCTATCCGGGGTCCATTCCAGGCCATACTTTCGCGATGACCGACGCGGGGCTGGGGATGACGGTCAACAACATCCGCCTGCAAGGGGTGGAGCCAACGGTTCCGCGCATGGTGCTGGGCCGGGCGATCCTCGCCTGCCGTTCGGCGGCCGAGGCGTTGGCGGTGCTGGAAGGCGCGAACTCCGGCGGTTTCCACATCGGGCTGGGCGAGGCCGCCAGCGGGCGGCTCTGGTCGGTGGAATATGGCGGCGGTGCAATGTCGGCGCAGGAGGTGACGGCGCCCGTCGCCCATGCCAATCATGCGCTGCACCATCCAGGCGGGCTGGCATCGCAATATATCACCCGGTCTTCCGCAGACCGGCAGGCGCGGGCTGAGGCTTTGCTGGCTGGCGATCCGCTGGCGGTGCTGGCCGATGCCGCCGGGCCGGGCCTGCCGATCCGCCGCAGCGACCCGCGCGACCCGGATGAGGAGAACACGCTGGCCACGGTGGTGATGCGGCTTGACGGTGGCGGGATCGGCTGGCGGGTTTATGACGATCCCGCGCAGCCGCCGACCCACGCAGGGTGGATCGGCGGCTGAGGCGGCTCAGGCGGAGACCGCGAGTTCCGTCATCATTCCGGTCGCCAGATGGCCCATGTGGTGACAATGCAGCATCCAGGGCGCGACCTCACCCGCGTCAAAGGCGATGGTCACGCTGCCCATGGCGGGCACATGCACCGTATCGCGCAGCGCACCCGCGAAACGGGTGCCGTTGACCTCGACCACCTGAAACACATGGCCATGCAGATGCATCGGATGTGCCATCATCGACATGTTATGGAACATCAGTTCCACCCTCTCGCCGTTTTTCGCGGCGACCGGGGTCCGGTTGTCCCATGTCCGGTCATTGATCGTCCAGACATAGGGCTGCATCGCGCCGCCCAGCATGACCATCTGCCGGTTCTGCACCGGGCGCTCGGGGAGCGAGGTCACGGCACGCAAGGCCAATTCCTGCCGCATGTCGCCGGAAACCGGCGGATGCGCCTCGTCGGAAAGCGTGGCCATCCGGGGGATTGCGGCGCCCTTCGGGGCCAGAACGATGCCGGTGCGTTCGCGCGCGCCTTCGCGCAGGGCGAGTATGGGCAGTGCGGCACCATCGGCGGGCAGGTTGATCTCGATATCCAGCCGCTGTGCCGGGGCGATGGAAAAGCGGTCGCCGGGAAGAGGCTGCACCGGCTCGCCATCCACCGCGACCAGCCGGGCCGGGGTGCCGGTATCCACCCAGAAAGCGGTCATCGAGGCACCGTTGATGACCCGCAGCCGGATGCGCCCGCCCGGTTCGACGGCGATGACCTCTGGGTCGTCCAGCGTGCGGTCATTGGCCAGATAGGCGTCGAAGTTGAAATCGTTGAGGTCCATGGCCATACCGCTCATCTCGCCCATGGTCCCCATGCTGCCGTGCCCCATGGCGGAGTGATCCATGCCAGCCGGCGCGCCGTGGTTCATGCTGCCATGATCCATCGCCATGCCGCCGGTCACCTCGGCCAGCACCTCTTCCGGCGGCCGGAAGGCGAAGTCGTGCAGGAACATCACCACCTCTTGCCGGTCGGCGCGCAGATCCTCGGCGCTGCGCAGGATCAGCGGTGCGGCCAGAAGACCGATTTCCTGCTCCGGCAGATGGCTGTGCATCCAGAAGGTGCCGGGGCGGGGCGCATAATCATAACCACGGGTCTCGCCCGGTTTCAGCATCGGGTTGGTGTTGGGCACGCCATCCTGCGCATTCGGGGGGATCTGGCCGTGCCAGTGGATGATCGTCTCGACCGGCAGCGCATTGGTCAGATCGACGCGAAAGCGTTGATCGGTGTCGAGCGTCAGGCCAAGGCGGCCCTGGGCATTCAACAGCCCCATGACGGTGGCCGCGCGACCGCCAACCTCGATTACGCGGGTGGTGGCGGTCAGCGACAGCGGGGCGGTGGCGGCACGCAGCCGGGCGGGCACTGCAAGCGAAGCGGCCATGGCCGCAGAGGCGGCCATGAAGCCGCGGCGGGAAAATCGGGTCATCTTGATCTCCGGTCAAAAGTGGGACTTTGGGACAGGAGTCAAGGGCGTGGTGGCTTGCCTTCCGGTTCGGGGCCGGTGGAGGCCGCAAGGGCAAGAACCGGCGCCGGTTCGAACGGCACGACACGCTGCACCAGGCCAGGCGGCGCGAAGGCTTCGGTCATCACCGTCTGGCCCAGACAATGCTGGCGACAGGTTTCATTCATCCTGTCAGCGGTCATGCTGTGGCAATCGGGGGTGGTCATGGCCTGCGCCCTCTGCGGCTGTGGCATCGCATTGGCGATGGACACCGCGCCGGGCGACAGGCCGACGGCCGCCATGAAGACGGCCATAGCAAGCAAGCGAAACAAAATGGCCCTGAGTTCCATGGTTGCAATCTAGTGCGGTGGCACGACACTGTCAGATGAAATTTCCGGCACCGGACAAGGTTACTGCCAAGAGGTTACCCGTCGCATCGGGCGAGGCCTCACATGAGCGCCGCCACCCTTTCGGCTACCGCCGCGCCCAGAACCGCATGGGCCTCTGCCTCGAAATGCACGCCATCGACCGGGCTGACGCTGATCACCTCCCCTGCGTCCAGAAAGGCTGCCCCGCGAGAAGTGGCGAGGGCGCGGTAAAGTGGGGACAGGGCCAGGGATTTGGCGCGGGCACCCCAGAAATCCGGGGCAAGGACGCCGGTTTCCAGCACCGGCGGCGGGCAGATCAGCAGCACCCGGAAGCCGCCGTGCCGGGTCTGCATCTCGACCCCGAGTGCAAGGTCCAGAAGCCCGGCAATGCCGCCCATTACCGTTTCGGGGCTGGCGCCGAAACGGGTTTTCACGTCATTGGTGCCCAGCATGATGGTCAGCACATCCAGCGGCCCGTGGCTTTGCAGCGCCTGCCGCAGCGCCGGATGACCGTTCATCAGCCCGTCCATACAAGGGTCGTCGAATTGCGCGGTGCGGCCGGGCAGGCCTTCCTCCACCAGCTCCCACCCCGGCCCCAGCGCGGCAAGCGCCCGGCGCGGCCAGCGGATATCCGGGCCGAAGCGATGATAGCTCACGCGGTCGGTCATCGGGGGTGAACCGTGGGTATTGCTGTCGCCGAAGGTCATCAGAACGGGCATGGCACTCTCCGCTTTTCCGGCAGGCTAGTGCCGGACGCAGGAAATGCAATTCCCCTTGGCCTTTTGCGGCACTGCGCCCATATAGGGGCAAAGCTGCAAGACACGAGGACGCGATGTTCGGACTGGATTCCCAAAAGACCGCCCCCGCCGGGGCCGATCTGATCAAGGATTCGTCGGAAGCCACCTTCATGGCCGATGTGATCGACACAAGCCGCGAAGTGCCGGTGATCGTCGATTTCTGGGCGCCGTGGTGCGGCCCATGCAAACAGCTTGGCCCCGCGCTTGAGGCGGCTGTGAGCGCGGCCAAAGGCCGCGTCAAGATGGTCAAGATCAATGTCGATGAAAACCAGATGATCGCTGGGCAATTGCGTATCCAGTCGATCCCGACGGTTTATGCCTTCTGGCAGGGCCAGCCGGTCGATGGCTTTCAGGGCGCGCTGCCGGGGTCGGAGCTGACCAAGTTTATCGAGCGCGTTGCCGCCATGGCAGGTGACGGCGGTCTGGGCGAGGCGCTGGAGATGGCGGAACAATCGCTGACCGATGGCGATGCCGTCGGTGCGGCCGAAATCTTTGCCGCGATTCTGGGCGAGGAGCCGGAGAATGCGGCCGCCTATGGCGGGTTGATCCGTGCGCATATGGCGGCGGGCAATATCGAACAGGCCGAGGCATTTCTTGCAGGTGTGCCCGCGAAGATCGCCCACGCCAAGGAGGTCGAGGCGGCTCGGGCGCAGATCGAGCTTGCCAAGCAGGCTGCCAATGCGGGCCCGGAGGCGGAGCTGCGCGCGGCGGTCGAGGCCAATCCCGACAATCATCAGGCGCGCTTTGATCTGGCGGTGGCGCTGAATGCCTCGGGCAAGGTGGACGAGGCGGTGGACGAGTTGCTGGACCTGTTCCGCCGGGACCGCGAATGGAATGACGGTGCCGCGCGTGCCCAGCTTTTCACCATCTTCGACGCGCTGAAGCCGCAAGACCCCATCGTGCTGAAGGGGCGGCGCAAACTTTCGTCGATGATATTTGCCTGACCTGCCGCGCGGCCTAGTTTGATGGCCATGATCAAAGCTGCCGACCTGCCCGACCTGATCCCGGTCTTTCCGCTGCCGGGCGCGCTGCTTCTGCCGCGGGCCCGTTTGCCGCTGCATATCTTCGAGCCGCGTTATCTGGCGATGCTGACCGATTGCATGAAGACCGAACAGCGGTTGATCGGGATGGTCCAGCCCCGCGAGGTGCCGGGGGCCGGGGCACCGCGTCTGCATGCCATCGGCTGCGCTGGTCGCCTGACCGGGTTTTCCGAAACCGAGGACGGACGCTATATGATCACCCTTTCGGGGGTGTCGCGCTTCCGCCTGCGGGAAGAGGTGCAGGGTTTTCAGCCTTATCGCCGCTGGGCGGTGGACTGGGCGCCTTTCGCCCGCGATCTTGGTGCGGCGGAAACCGATCCGGGTTTTGACCGCGACGGCTTTCTGGATCTGCTGGCGCGGTATTTCCAAAGTCAGGGCCTGTCTTCCGACTGGGGCAGCCTGAAGGAGGCCGAGGCCGAATTGCTGGTCAATTCGCTGTCGATGCTGTGTCCGTTCGAGCCGGCGGACAAGCAGGCGCTGCTGGAGGCCCCCTCGCTGCCCACGCGACGCGAAACGCTGGTGACGTTGATGGAAATCGCCCTGCGCGGCGGCACGGAAGGAGAGCGTCTGCAATGACCGATCAGAACACCCCCGAACGGCGGATGCTGGAGGCGCTGGTCTGCCCGATGTCGCAGGCGCAACTGACCTGGGATGCCGAGCGGCAGGAACTGATATCCAAGGCCGCGCGGCTGGCGTTTCCTGTGCGCGACGGCATCCCGATCATGCTGGTCTCGGAAGCCCGCGCGCTGGACTGATCCTCAGATCGGCTTCCCGTCCAGGAGTTTTGGCAGATCGCCTGTCAGCCCCGCCGCCTGCCGCATGAAACCGCGCCGCAGGCCGGGCAGGGCGTTCACCGCGCCAAGCCCCAGATCGCGCCCCAGCCGCAGAAGTGGATTGCTGTTGGAAAACAGCCGGTTGACCGTATCCATGCCAAGCGCCAGCGTCGTGGAATCGAACCGCCGCCAGCGTTGATAGGCGTCGAGCGTCGTCAGGCTGCCAAAATCCTCGCCCCGCCGATGCGCCTCGATCACCACCTGCGCCAGCGCGGCCACATCGCGCAGGCCGAGGTTCAGCCCCTGACCGGCAATCGGATGCACGCCATGCGCGGCATCGCCCACCAATGCCACGCGCGGCGCGATGAAGCTGGTGGCCAGCGTCAGGTTCAGCGGATAGGTGAAGCGGGCGCCCGCCAGTGCGATCTCGCCCAGAAAATCGCCGAAGCGCGGGCGCAGCGCGGTCAGATAGCCTTCATCGTCCAGTGCCTGTATGGCGCGTGCGGTGGCGTCGGTCTCGCTCCAGACGATGCTGGAATGGTGGCCGCCCGCCAAGGGCAGGATGGCCAGCGGGCCGGAGGGCATGAAGAACTGATGCGCCACCCCTTCATGCGGCTTTTCATGCCGGATCGCGGTGACAAGCGCGGTCTGCCCATAGCCCCAGCCTGTGCGCCGGATCCCGGCGCGGGCGCAGGTGCCTGATTGCCGCCCGTCGCAACCCGCCAGCAGCCGTGCGCTCAGCCGCTGACCCGAGGCGAGTGTGACAGTAATGCCCTGTGCCCACGCCTCCTGTGCGGTGACGGTTTCACCCGACAGCAACGTGATGCGGGGTTCGTCCCGCATGGCTTCCAGGAAGGCCGCATAAAGATGCCGGTCCTCGACCATGAAGCCCATCGGGCCTTCCTCAAGCTCGGCCGAATCGAATCCCAGCACCCAGGGCGCGGCGCCTTGCCCCGCCTCGCCATCACTGGCCCTGATCTTGAGGATCGGCTGGCTTTGCGCGATGCGCGGCCAGACGCCGGTTGCCATCAGCAGGCGTTTCGACGCCAGCGCCAGCGCATAGGCGCGGCCGTCGAACCCGGCTTCGGCCCGCGCGGGGGCGGGGCGACTGTCCACCACGGTGACACGCAGCCCGCCGCGGGCCAGTGCAAGGGCCAGCGCGGGGCCGTTCAGCCCGCCGCCCGCGATCAGAATATCGGTATCCGGCATCATGCGCCCAATATGGCGCGCCAAGCGGGATTGTCCATGCGCCGTTGCGTCGCTAGCCTGCGCCAAACAGCGGAGTTTGCGGCGATGATGGACAAATGGCTCGGGCGCAGTGCGGCGGATCTGGGACGGGCAATCGACGCGGGAAAAATCAACCCGGTTGACCTGACCGAGGCTTTCCTCGACGCCATCGCCCGCCACCCTGATGCGAAGCGCATCTATGCCCGCACGACGGCGGACCGGGCGCGCTCCACCGCAGTTTCCGCAGTCGGTCGTGCGCGCGCCGGAACCCGCATCGGCCCGCTGGATGGCGTGCCGCTGAGCTGGAAAGACAATTTCGATGCGGCGGGCGTGCCTTGCGAGGCCGGATCGGCGCTGCTGAAGGGCCGGGTGCCGGATACGGATGCCGAGCTTCTGCATGGGGCGACGACGCAGGGTCTGGTCTGTCTGGGCAAGACACATATGACGGAACTGGCGTTTTCCGGCCTCGGGCTGAACCCGGTGACGGCAACGCCGCCCTGCATCAACTTCTCCGATGCGGTGCCGGGCGGGTCATCCTCGGGCGCGGCGGCTTCGGTGGCCTTCGGGCTGGCGCCTGCTGCAATCGGCTCGGATACCGGCGGGTCGGTGCGGGTGCCAGCGGCCTGGAACGATCTGGTCGGGCTGAAAACCACGCATGGCCGGCTGTCGACCAAGGGGGTGGTGCCGCTGTGCGACCGTTTCGATACGGTCGGCCCGCTGGCGACGACGGTGGAGGATTGCGCGCTGATCCTTTCTGTCCTGTCAGCCCGTCGTGCGGCGGATCTGAACGGAGCGAGTCTCACCAACGCCCGTTTCGGCGTGCTGAAAACCGTGGCGCTGGATGATCTGCGCGACGCGCCGGCTCAGGGGTTTGACGGGGCATTGCGCCGCATGGCCAATGCAGGCGCCACCATCGACGAGTTCGATGCCCCGGAAGTGGCCGAGGCGATGCGGCTGGCTGCCGATCTGTTCACCCCCGAGGCCTATGCGATCTGGGGCAAGACCATCGAGGCGGCGCCGGACAAAATGTTCCCCCCGGTGCTGGAGCGTTTCCGCGCCGGTGCTGCGGTCACGGCGACAGCCTATATCGCGGCCTGGCGGCGGCTGGAGGATCTGCGCAAGATCTGGGAGCGCCGGGTTGGCGGTTTCGATGCCGTGCTGATCCCGACCTCGCCCATCTTGCCGCCAGATGCGAAGCGGCTGATGGAAGATCACGCCTATTTCACCTCTGAAAACCTGCTGGCGCTGCGTAACACCCGCATCGGTAACGTGCTGGGCCTGTGCGTGCTGACCCTTCCAACTGGCCAGCCGTCCTGCGGGATTTCGCTGATGGGCCCCGCGATGCAGGAGGAACGCCTGCTGCGGCTGGGCGCCGCGGTGGAACGCGCGCTGGGCTGAGGGCGCAAAAGTCACATTCGCCCGGCACATACAACCGATTGTGTCACGATCTACTGGACCGGGCAGGGCTTGCCCGCTATCCTCATCGCAAACGGGGCGATATGACCCCGAGATGAGGCAGTATACCAATGGCGTTTCCTGAGCGGTTCTCGAACCTGCCGGATTATGCGTTTCCGCGTCTGCGGAAATTGCTGGATCATTTGCCCCCCGGCGGGGCGCCGGTCGCCATGACGATCGGCGAGCCGAAACATGCGATGCCCGATTTCGTCGGGCCGATTCTGGCGGCGAATCTGGATGGCTTCTCGGTCTATCCGCCGAATGACGGCACGCCCGAATTGCTGGCCGCTATTTCTGGCTGGGTGCAGCGGCGCTATGGCGTGGCGCTGGGGGCGGATCGTTTCATGGTGCTGAACGGCACGCGCGAGGGGCTGTTCAACGCCTGTATCGCGCTGTGCCCGGAAACCAAGAACGGCAAGCAGCCCGTGGTGCTGATGCCGAACCCGTTCTATCAGGTCTATGCCGTGGCGGCGCTGACTGTGGGGGCGGAGCCGGTCTATGTGCCAGCCACCGCTGCGACTGGCCATCTGCCGGATTTCGCAGGGCTTTCTCCCGATCTGCTGGACCGGGTGACAGTCGCCTATATCTGCTCGCCCGCCAATCCGCAGGGCGCGGTGGCCAGCCGCGACTACTGGAAAACCCTGCTCGCGCTGGCCGAGAAGCATGATTTCCAGATTTTCACGGATGAATGCTATTCCGAGATCTGGCGCAACAGCCCGCCGCCTGGCATCCTTGAGGTCGCGGCCGAGGTCGGTGCAGACCCCGAGCGGGTGTTGGCCTTTCATTCGCTGTCAAAACGGTCAAACCTGCCCGGTCTGCGGTCGGGTTTCGTGGCCGCCGGGCCGCAAAGCATGGAGCGTCTGCGCAAGCTGCGGGCCTTTGCCGGTGCGCCACTGCCGCTGCCCTTGCAGCGCGTAGCGGAAGCCGCCTGGAGTGACGAGGCGCATGTGGCCGCTTCGCGCGCGCTGTATCAGGAGAAATTCGCGCTGGCCGACCGGATCTTCGGCGGCATGCAGGGCTATCAATCGCCCGAAGGCGGGTTCTTCCTCTGGCTGCCGGTCGAGGATGGCGAGGCGGCGGCGCTGAAGCTCTGGACCGAGACGGGCGTGCGGGTGCTGCCGGGGGCGTATCTGTCGCGCGATGTCGGCGGGCAGAATCCGGGCAAGCCCTATATCCGCGTCGCTTTGGTGGCGCCAAAAGACGAAACGGAACGCGGCCTGACGAAGCTGCGCGACTGCATTTACGGCTGAGGTGGCAGATGGCTTTGTATCAGATGCGTCAACGTGATCCGCTGGTGGACCCGAACACCCAGGCCGCGCTGGAGCGCCGCGCGCGCGAGTTGATCGGGCTGGGCCTGATTGCCGCCGCGCTGCTGTTCACCGTCATGTTGCTGAGCTACTCGCCGGAAGATCCGGGCTGGATGGTCGCCACAGATCAGCCCGTGCGCAACTGGCTGGGCGGGATCGGCGCTGCCATCGCCTCGACCCTGATGATCATTACTGGCAAGGGGGCCTGGGCCATCCCGCTGATCCTGTTCGCCTGGGGCATGCGCTTCGTGCTGCATCGCGGTGCCGAACGTGCTGTGGGCCGCGTGGTCTTCGCCCTGATTGCTGTGGCCATGGCCTCGGTCTTTGCTGCGACCCATGTGCCGGGTGCCGACTGGCCGCATGCCTTTGGCATCGGCGGGCTGTTCGGAGATACCGTGCTCGGGGCGATGCTGGGCGTCGCGCCGGTGAAAGCGACGTTCGGGCTGAAGGTCATGTCGCTCATCTCCGGGCTGGCGCTGCTGGGTATGCTGCTGTTCGTCACCGGCTTTGACGCAGAAGAGCTGCGCGTGCTGCGGCATTTCCTCGCCCTGGGCAGCGTGATGGCCTATTCGCAGATCATGGTCTGGGCGGGCCGCGGAACCGCTGGTGCGGCGCGCGCGGCACAGGCGGCCCAGGCGCGGCAACGCCAGCGTCGGGCAGAGGCCCAATCGGCACGGCTTGCCGAACCTCCGCCGCAGATGCAGCCCGCGATGATGGCCCCTGCGGCCCTGTCGATGCCGGGCGGAGCCGCCCGCCGCAACCGTGTCATCCGCGCCGATCTCCAGCCGACGCTGCCGATGCATCTGCCGGTCGAGAATGATCTGCTGGAAGCCGATGAGGATGATGGTTTCGTGCCGGACTTCGGCGCTCCGGCCAAGCTGGGCGGCGGGGCAGGCCGTGCGCCGGCCCGTCTTGCAGCACCTCCGATGGAGGCGCCCGCGCCGCGCCGGAAGGAAGGGCTGCTGGGCCGTCTGCGCCGGGTGGTAGAGCCTGATCCGATGCCCGAACTGCCGGTGATGCAGGCCGCAATGCCCGAGGCCGATCTGGCCCCGGAAGACCGGATCAAGGCCCGCATCTCTGACGTGATCCGCAGCCGCGTGCGGCATGGCAAGGGTGTGGCTGCGCTGCAGCCGCATATGACGCCGCTGCAAGCCGCGATTGCCCGCCGTGAACCGGCGCTGAACCGTCGTGGCCTGCGGATCGAGCCGCCGGTCATGGCCCCGGCAATGGCCGCACCCGAACCGGCGATGGCAGAGCCCGCGAATGCGATTTCCGCCGCGGTCGCTTCGGCGGCGGCGCGGGCTGCGGCGGCGCAGGCCCAGCTTGCCGAACAGGCGGCGCAGATGGCGGCCCCCGCCCTGCGGCCCGAGCCGGTTGCGCCTCCGCCGGTCGCGGCACCCGCGCCGCGCCCGATGCCGCGTCTGGTGGCCGAACCTGCCATTGCCCCGCGTGCAAAGCCGCTGACGCTCGATTCAGGCCATGCCGCTGCGGCGGCGGATCTGGATCGCCCGGCCCCGCTGCTGCGCCCCGCTGCGACCCGGATGCCGGTTGCGGCTGCGGTCCTGCCCGCGCAGCCCGCCATGTGGCGTGACGAGGCCGAGACGATTGTGCCCGCCGCCCCGCGCATGCAGACGCCTGCCCCGGCGCCGGTGGCCGAGCCGGTGGAAGACGCCTATGATGACTGGTCGCCGGATGATAATTACGAACCGGATTATGACCCGACGCCGGTGAGCCACGTCGCGCCGTTGCGTGCCGAAACGGGCGGGATGACCGCACGTCCGTCGGCGCCTCTGGTCACGCCCGAGGTGAAACGCGGTGTGGTGCAGCATCCGGCCAAGAAGCCGATCACGCCGTCACGTCAGGCGGTGGCCGAGTCGCAACCGCGCCTGCGTTTCGAGGATCAGGTGAACGCGGCTTACGAATTGCCGCCGTTGTCGCTTCTGGCATCGCCGTCGACGATCACGCGCCACGCGCTGTCGGACGAGGCGCTCGAAGAAAACGCCCGGATGCTGGAATCCGTGCTGGATGATTACGGCGTGAAGGGCGAGATCGTCTCGGTCCGCCCCGGCCCGGTCGTCACCATGTATGAACTCGAACCGGCGCCGGGCCTGAAGGCCAGCCGGGTGATCGGACTCGCCGATGACATCGCTCGCTCGATGTCGGCGCTGTCGGCACGGGTATCCACCGTTCCGGGCCGCTCGGTCATCGGGATCGAACTGCCCAATGCCAGCCGCGAAAAGGTGGTGCTGCGCGAAATCCTCGCCGCGCGCGACTTCGGTGACAGCCAGCTGCGCCTGCCGCTGGCGCTGGGCAAGGATATTGGCGGCGACCCGATCGTGGCGAACCTCGCCAAGATGCCCCACCTCCTGATCGCGGGGACCACCGGGTCCGGGAAATCCGTCGCCATCAACACCATGATCCTCAGCCTGCTCTACAAGCTGACGCCTGAGGAATGCCGCCTGATCATGATCGACCCGAAGATGCTGGAACTTTCCGTCTATGACGGGATTCCGCATCTGCTGTCGCCCGTCGTCACCGACCCGAAGAAGGCGGTCGTCGCCCTGAAATGGGTGGTGGGCGAGATGGAAGAGCGCTACCGCAAGATGTCGAAGATGGGGGTGCGCAACATCGACGGCTATAACGGCCGGGTGCGCGAGGCGCAGGCCGCGGGCGAGATGTTCAAGCGCACCATCCAGACCGGCTTTGACGAGGATACCGGCGAGCCGGTGTTCGAAACCGAGGAATTCGCGCCCGAGCCCTTCCCCTATATCGTCGTCATCGTGGACGAGATGGCCGATCTGATGATGGTGGCGGGGAAAGAGATCGAAGCCTGCATCCAGCGCCTCGCGCAGATGGCGCGGGCCTCGGGCATCCACCTCATCATGGCGACGCAGCGGCCTTCGGTCGATGTGATCACCGGCACGATCAAGGCGAACTTCCCCACCCGGATTTCCTTCCAGGTGACCTCGAAAATCGACAGCCGCACCATTCTGGGCGAGCAGGGCGCGGAACAGCTTCTGGGCCAGGGCGACATGCTTTACATGGGCAACGGCCAGCGCATCACGCGTATCCACGGGCCCTTCGTGTCGGACGAAGAGGTCGAGGAAATCGTGAACCACCTCAAGAGCTTTGGCCCGCCGCAATATATGTCGGGCGTGGTGGAAGGCCCGGATGACGAGGTTGCCAGCGATATCGACGCGGTGCTTGGCCTCAATGCCGGGGGTAATACCGATGGCGAGGACGCGCTTTACGATCAGGCGGTGGCGATCGTGGCGCGTGACCGGAAATGTTCGACCTCCTACATCCAGCGCAAGCTGGGCATCGGCTACAACAAGGCCGCGCGTCTGGTGGAGCAGATGGAGGAGCAGGGTGTCGTCACGCCAGCGAACCATGTCGGCAAGCGGGAAATCCTGATCCCCGAGGCTTAAGGAAGAAGGGGGCTGTCCGCCCCCTCTTGGCCTGCGGCCAATTCACCCCCGAGGATATTTTCACCAAGATAAAAGATCAGCCGCCGAGGTGCCGGGTGCCGCGCGTCTCGGCCAGGCGCATCTGGTGCATGCGTTCGCGGAAGCGGGCGCGGTCAGCCTCGGAATATTCATTCGCGCAGTGATGGCAGCAGACGCCTTCCTCGTATTCCGGGCGGGACAGATCCTCGGGTTGCAGCGGGCGGCGGCAGGCGTGGCAGGTGGCAAGCCCGCCCGGAACGAGGCCGTGACCCACGCTGACGCGCTGGTCAAAGACATAGCACTGACCATCCCAGAGGCTTTGATCCTCGGGCATGTCATCCAGGTATTTCAGGATGCCACCCTTGAGGTGAAAGACCTCTTCCACGCCCTGCGCCAGCAGAAAATTCGTTGATTTCTCGCAGCGGATACCGCCGGTGCAGAACATCGCGATGCGCTTGTTGTGAAAGCGATCCTTGTTCGCCTCCCACCATGCGGGGAAATCACGGAAGCTGGTGGTCTGCGGGTCGATGGCGCCACGGAAGGTGCCGATGGCGACCTCGTAATCGTTGCGGGTGTCGATCACCGCGACATCGGGCTGGCTGATCAGCGCATTCCAGTCGGTGGGTGTGACGTAATGGCCGACGCGGGCGCGCGGGTCCACATCGGGTTGGCCCATGGTGACGATCTCGCGCTTCAGCCGGACCTTCATGCGGCCGAAGGGCATGGTTTCGGCGTGGCTTTCCTTGTGCTCCAAATCCGCGCAGCCGGGCAGGGCGCGAATATGGGCCAGCATCGCGTCAATCCCGCTGCGGGAACCGGCGATCGTGCCGTTGATCCCTTCCTGCGCCAGCAGGAGCGAGCCTTTGATGCCCTGCGCCTCGGCCAGTGCAAAGAGCGGCGCGCGCAGTGCGGCGGGGTCGGGGAAGCGGGTGAAGTGGTAGAGCGCTGCAATGGTGATCATGGCACGGGCATAGGTCAGCGCCCCTTGGCTGGCAAGAGCCGCGCGCAGGGGTGCGGCGTTGACGCAAGCTGCGGGCGGCCTTACGCAAGAGGGGCAGCAGTGAAAGAGGATCAGCCATGACCGAGGCCCTGATCGTGATCGACGTCCAGAACGATTTCTGTCCCAGTGGCGCGCTGGCGGTTGCAGGGGGCGACGAGATCGTGCCCGAGATCAACGCGATGCTGGCCGATTACTCCGTGCGTGTGCTGACACAGGACTGGCACCCGGCCGATCATGCGAGCTTCGCCGCCAATCATCCGGGCGCTTCGCCATTCTCCATGGTCGAGATGCCCTATGGTCCTCAGGTGTTGTGGCCGGTGCATTGTGTGCAGGGCACCGCCGGGGCGGCCTTTCATGCCCGGCTGAATGCCGATGCCGCCGATCTGGTGATCCGCAAGGGCTTTCGCACGGGGATCGACAGCTATTCGGCGTTCTTCGAAAATGACCACACGACGCCAACTGGGCTGGAGGGCTATTTGCGCACGCGCGGGGCTACGGATCTGACGTTGGTTGGGCTGGCGACGGATTTCTGCGTGGCCTATTCGGCTCTGGATGCTGTGCGGCTCGGGTTCGATGTGAAGGTCAGGCTTTCTGCCTGCCGGGGGATCGACCTCGACGGTTCGCTGGCTGCAGCGCTGGAGCAGATGCGGAATGCGGGTGTGAAACTCGTCTGATGCACACGGTCTGTTAAGGTCCGGCATCTAGCCTGTGCGGGAAATCTGCAGGGCGTTGGGATGGATACGGCAGTCGCCGATGCGCGCGAAAGCTTCATAAAACGGAACAGCCCCGATGGATTGTTCCGCCGCTATGCGCGTGGGCGGGTTCGCACCTTTCTGGTGCGTCAGACGATGACCGGAATCGGCGCCGCAGTGATTGGCGCGCTTGGCGCTACCTGGATGGCCCCGGCGAGCATCGCGCTGGCGCTGGGCGGCGAAGCGGTGGATTGTCTGGTGCTGCGGCTGATCCTGCGGTGCTGCCCCGACCGTATTCCGCCCGGGCTGCGCAGGCTGGCGACAGCTTCTGCCGGGTTTCAGGCGCTGACAATTTCTGGCTGCATTGCGCTCTGCTGGCATGTGATCCCGCTGATCGGGGCGCAGGTCTTTGCCGCCGTCTTCCTGATGTCGGCCATCCTGAATGCAGGTCTGGTTCGGCACCATTTCCCTGAAGGCGGCGCGGCACGTCTGGGCGTGTATGGTGTGTCTGCTGTTGCGCTGATGGTGGACCTGCTGTCGCAGCACGGCTCTGACAGTCTGTTTCTGATCCTGTCGATCCTCATTCTTGGCTACAGCACCGCGCTGTTCATTCGCGCGGTCGAGAAAGGGCGGCACGAACGGGGCCGCTTCGAACGCGCGCTTCTGGATGAACAGCTTGCGCTGAGCCAGTCGCGCGAGGCGCTGGCAGAGGCCGCGCGTAAATCGGCCCGGCTTGCGCTTGTGGCGCAGCATGCGGGTGACAGCGTGGTGTTCACGGGGGTGGATGGCAGCATCCAATGGGTTAATCCGGCGTTTACCCGCATCACCGGATACACGTTTGAGGAGGCGCTTGGTCGCAAGCCTGGCGATCTGCTGAATGCGCCCGAGACGCGGGCCGAAGATCTGGCGCGCCTGCGGCGGGCCTATGATGTGGCGCAGCCGGTGCGGCTGGAGCTTCAGAACCGGCGCAAGGATGGTCAGCGTCTCTGGATGGATGTATCGCTGACGCCGGTTCTGGATGCCGGGGGCCGGGCCGAGGTGTTCATCGCGGTGGAACGCGACGTGACCGAGGCGCGCCTGCATGCCGCTGAACTCGCTGCGGCGCGCGAGGCAGCAGAGGCTGCCGCACGGACAAAATCGCAGTTTCTGGCGACGATGAGCCATGAAATCCGCACCCCGCTGCATGGCGTGATCGGAATGGCAGAACTGCTGGGCGATACGGCGCTCGACCCCGAGCAGCGGGATTATCTGGATACGATCATCGAATCCGGACGGGCCTTGGTGACGATCATCAATGATGTTCTGGATCTGTCAAAATTGCAGGCCGGAAAATCCGATCTGCTGACCGAGCCAATCTCGGTCGCTGCAGGCGTGGAAAGCGTGGTTAATCTGCTGCGCCCCTCTGCCGCGAAGAAGGGGATAGCGCTTCGGATTGTGCAGCCTGACCACCTCCCACGCCATCTTGGGGACGGCGGGCGGATACGCCAGATCCTGCTGAATGTGCTGGGCAATGCGGTGAAATTCACCGATCAGGGCTTTGTCATCGTGAGGCTGGATTGCCAGCCCGGACCCGAGGCGGACCGGCTGCAGATAGAGGTCGAGGATACCGGCATTGGCATTGCGCCCGAGCGGCTGGAGACCATATTCGACAGTTTCACCCAGGCTGACAGCACCATTTCGCGAAGGTTCGGCGGATCGGGGCTGGGTCTGACGATCTCGCGCTTGCTGGCACGACAGATGGGTGGGGATATCACGGTCGCCGCTCTGCCGGGCCGAGGGTCGGTCTTTACCGTGACGTTGCATTTGCGGCGGGCGACCGGGGCCATGCTGATGACACCGGCAGTCGGGCAGGGGGCCGCGCCCCGGACCGCGCTGCATGTGTTGATCGCGGAAGACAATGCTACGAATCTGATGATTGTCCACAAGCTGCTGGAGCGTTGTGTCGCCCGGGTCACTACCGCCCGCGACGGTGCCGAGGCGCTGCGCCAGTACAAGGCGGACCCGCCGGATCTGGTGCTGATGGATCTGTCGATGCCCGGCATGGATGGTCTGGCTGCGACACGGGCAATCCGCGCATATGAAGCCGCAACGGGCCTGCCGCGTTGCAAAATCGTGGCCCAGACGGCCTTTTCAGAGGGTGAGCAAGGGGCGGCCGTGGCGGCGGCCGGGATGGATGGCATGCTGTCCAAGCCACTGGTACGCCGGGAACTGTATGATTTGCTGACCCGGGTGGCGCATCATGGCGATACGGGTTTTGACGTTTCCCCCGCCGATGCCTTAGACATGGGCGCAAAGGGAGAGGCGTCATGGTCGATATCGCAACACGGGTCCACAACCACAACTGGAAGATCGACCCGATCGTCCGTTCGCTGATCGATACGGATTTTTATAAACTGCTGATGTGCCAGTCGATCTTCCGCAACAAGCCGGACACGACGGTGGTGTTCAGCCTGATCAACCGCACCAAATCCATCCGCCTCGCCGAGTTGATCGACGAGGGCGAACTGAGGGAACAGCTGGATCATGTCCGCTCGCTGAGCCTCAGCCGCGGGGAAAGCACCTGGCTGCGGGGGAATACCTTTTACGGCAAACGCCAGATGTTCCGCCCCGATTTCATGGAATGGTTCGAAGGGATGCGCCTGCCCGACTACCATCTTGAAAAGCGGGATGGCCAATATGAGCTGACCTTCGAAGGTCGCTGGCCCGAGGTCATGCTGTGGGAAATTCCTGCGCTTGCCGTGCTGATGGAACTGCGCTCGCGTGCGGTGCTGCGCGACATGGGCAAGTTCGAGCTTCAGGTGCTTTACGCCCGGGCCATGGCCCGCCTGTGGGAAAAGATCGAGCGGCTGCGGCGGATCGAGGGGCTGAAGATCGCGGATTTCGGCACGCGGCGGCGTCATGGCTTCCTGTGGCAGGACTGGTGCGTGCAGGCGATGCAGGAAGGTCTGGGCGATGCGTTCATCGGCACCTCGAACTGCCGTATCGCGATGAAACGCGACATCGAGGCCATCGGCACCAATGCCCATGAACTGCCCATGGTCTATGCCGCGCTGGCAGAAAGTGATGCCGAACTGGCCCAGGCGCCCTATCGCGTTCTTGCGGACTGGCATGACGAACATGACGGCAATCTGCGGATCATTCTGCCCGATACGTTCGGCTCGGAAGGGTTTCTGAAACATGCGCCGGACTGGCTGACCACCTGGACTGGTATCCGCATCGACTCGGGCGATCCGGCGGGGGCGGCCGAAATGGCGATCCGCTGGTGGAAGGAGCGGGGCGAAGATCCGACCCGCAAACTGGTGATCTTTTCGGACGGGCTGGATGTCGAAAAGATCGAGGAGCTCCACGCCCGCTTCGTCGGGCGGGTCAAAGTATCCTTCGGCTGGGGCACCATGCTGACCAATGATTTCCGGGGGTTGGCAGGGGACCGGCTGGCCCCGTTCAGCCTTGTCTGCAAGGCGGTCAGCGCGAATGGGCGGCCCACGGTGAAGCTGTCCGACAACCCGAACAAAGCGATGGGCCCGGCGGAGGAAGTGGCCCGCTACAAGCGGGTCTTCGATGTCCGTGATCAGGATGCGCAGGATCTGCTGGTCTGACGCAGGTCAGGTCAGCAGACGCAGCATCACAAAGATCAGCGCCGACAGCAGCGCGGTCAGCGGCACGGTGACAACCCAGGCTGCCCCGATGGACAGGATATGGACGCGGCGCACCAGCTTGCGGCGCGACCGTTCTTCCGGCGGGACGGGCTTGCCCTTGATGATGCCAGTCCGCCGGGCTTTCCGGTCGGCATGCCATTCCCGGTAGAAGCCGACGCCGAACACCGCCCCGACAGCGATATGGGTGGAGCTGACCGGCAGGCCAAGCCAGCTTGCCACGATGACCGTGATCGCTGCGGACAGGGCGACGCAATAGGCGCGCATCGGGTTCAGCTTGGTGATCTCGGTGCCCACCATGCGGATCAGCTTGGGCCCGAACAGGGTCAGGCCAAAGGAAATCCCGGCTGCGCCGATCAGCATGACCCAGAGCGGAATCCCCACCTTGTCGGAGGTGGCGTGATCGGTCACCGCATGGACGATGGCCGCCAGCGGGCCAACTGCATTGGCCACATCATTGGCGCCATGCGCGAAGGAGAGCAGCGCGGCCGAAATGACCAGCGGCATCGAGAACAGCACCTTGAGCGAGTTCTTGCGGTTCTCCATCCCTGCGGATTTGCGCCGGATCAGCGGGCGGGTGATCACAACCGCTGCGATTCCGACCGCAAGTCCCAGCAGCAGGGCCATGGGCATCGAGACCGAGAACAGCTTTTTCAGGCCCTTGACGGCCAGATAGGTGGTGAAGGTGCCACCCATGATCCCGATGAGCACAGGCACCCACAGCCGCGCCGCGCCAAGCTTGTCTTCGACATCATTGATGCGGGATTTGATGAAGGCAAGGAAGCCTGCGGCGATGACACCCCCGAGAATAGGCGAGATCACCCAGCTTGCCGCGATCTGCCCCATCTTGCCCCAGTCCACAGCGCCGAAACCGGCGGCGACAACGCCAGCACCCATCACGCCGCCGACAATGGCATGGGTTGTCGAGACCGGCGCCCCGAACCAGGTTGCAAGGTTCAGCCAGAGCGAGGCGGCGATCAGTGCGGCCATCATGGCCCAGATAAAGGTCTGCGGGTCGGCCACAGCTTCAGGCGCCACGATCCCGCCCGAAATGGTGGACACGACATCGCCGCCCGCGATCAGCGCACCCGCCGTTTCGAATACGGCGGCGATAATCAGGGCGCCGCCCATGGTCAGGGCATTGGCGCCGACCGCAGGCCCCATGTTGTTGGCAACATCATTGGCGCCGATGTTCAGTGCCATATAGGCGCCGAAGGCCGCCGCCGTGATGATGATGACCGAATTGGGTGCCCCGCCGGTCAGGATGGCCGCCGCAATGGCGCACAGGGCGATGAACGCGAGGCCGATGCCGACCGCAATCAGGGGCCGGGACAGGAAGACGGTTGCCTGCTCCAGCACCACGAGGCGGGACAGATCCTTGTCGAGCGTCTTCCACTTGTTCTGCTGAAATTGTGGCATGTTCCGTCATCGGCCTGTTACACGCGCTGCGCATAGCCCGGCCACTGCGGGCGGGCAACCGATTCCCGGTTTATTCCTGATGTTTTGGTCAGTTTCCTGCGGAAAGCTGGCGGTCGGCCCACATCGTCGCGCGGGCAATATGACTGCGGTGAACCGGGTGATCGGCAGGAAGACGGGTCATCGCCCAGCCGACCGAAGCCAGCACACGCGCCAATGTGAACAGTGACACCATATTGAAATCATCCTGCCGAAGGCTGCCGTAGCCTTCGATCAAGGCCGCCTGCAAAGCGGGGTGCTGCGGCTCATAAAGGTCTTGCGACAGAACGGTGCCAAGGTCGTAAAGCCGGAAGCCAATCCCGCTGTCGTCGAAGTCGATCAGCGAAAGCCGGTCGCCGGAAACGAGGATATTCTCGCGCAGCACATCGGCATGAATCGGGCCGGGCTGGCTGTGCCGGGCATGATCGGTCAGACGCTCGCGCAGCAGATCGCGGGCGCGGCGCAGCAGTGCCGCCTCTGCGGCCGACAGCGCGGGATGATCCCAGAAGCGGCCCCAAAGCGGGGTCTCGCCTGTCAGGCCGTCGATGTCCCAACGTGGGCGGGTGAAATCAGGCGGCAGCGTCAGCCGGTCGGTGGCGTCATGCACTTCGGCCAGAAGACGCCCAAGCGCATGATGGCGCGCTGTCTGTTCTGCGGCGGTGCCGGTCAGCGGCACCAGTGCTTCGCCGAAGGGAGCGCCTTCAACCCAGGAGATGACCGAAGCCAGGCGTCCGCCTTGTAACTGGTGAAGACTTGCACCGCTGGCAGAGGCGACGGGGGCAGGCACCGCGACGCCTGCCTTTGCCAGTTCAGCACACCACCACAGTTCCGAGCGGATGGCGGCCGGGTTCTGATAGCCGGTGCGATGCAGGCGCAGGGCGGCTTGCGCGCCATCGGGCAGGGCGATGGCGTATACCGCATTCTCGCGGTTGCGCAATTCATGCAGGATGCGCGCGCCCCACAGCGCCGCCGCCTCTTCCGCTTCGGTCATTCCTCGCCCTCCACCCGGCCGCGCAGGGCCTTCACTTCACCACGCTGGCTTTTGGCTGCCAGCCGCCGCCGCTGGCTGCCCAGTGTCGGCTTGGTGGCGATGCGCCGCTTGGGGGCGACCAGCGCCTGACGGATCATTTCGACCAGGCGCGCCTCGGCCAGTTCGCGGTTGCGGGCCTGACTGCGGGTTTCCTCTGCCCGGATCACGATGGCGCCTTCCGTGGTCCAGCGTCGCCCGGCGATGCGCTTCAGCCGCGCCTTCACCGCAGGTGTCAGGTGGGGCGAGCGTTCGGCCTCGAACCGCAGTTCCACCGCAGTTTCCACCTTGTTCACATTCTGCCCGCCCGGCCCGGAGGACCGGGAAAAGCTTTCTGAAAGCTCCCAGTCGGCGATGGAGATTGTCTCGGTGATGCGCAGCATGGCGCGAGATTAGCGGCTTTGACCGTCTGGAAAAGAGGGAAATAGCGACCTGACGAAACGATATTCAGGGGGTGCCCGACGCTGGTAATTCCGGCGTCGGAAACGAGAAAGGGCCGCCTTAAATCGGCGACCCTTTCCGAGTTCCAAGGAGATGGGCCAGTTAGGTTTCAAGCCCAATCATAGGATTGATTTTCAAGGGGTTGCCCTTAAATATCGCTCCTCCTGACTGTCCCGACACCTCTCTCCAATATCACTCTAGACACTGGATCACCTCCTTTCAAAAGATTGCCGATATAGGGAGCGTGACACAGATCTGGGCTTTGTCAAAAGGTTTTATACCGGACGTAGAGTCAACTTTCCGACAATGATGCGGAATGGCACAAGTGCAACAGCTGCCAGTGCCAGCTTGACCATCCAGTCGGCGACGGCGAGCGAAACCCACAGCGGGGCTTGCGGTCCGAAACCCAGGATCGGCAGCACTTCGCCCGCCCAGGATACATCGTTCGCGGGCTCGATGAAGGCGAGGCTGGCCGAGAAGGCGGTGGTGAAGAAGATCACTGTATCAAGGCTGGAACTGAACAGCGTGGAGACAAGCGGCGCGCGCCACCAGCTTCCCGCGCGCAGGCGGTTGAAGATAGCGATGTCGGTCAGTTGTGCGGCAAGGAAAGCAGCGCCCGAGCCGATTGCGATACGCAGGGTAACCAGCGGCCCGAATTCTCCCATGATCTGCGAACCGATCAGCGAGCACAGGATTCCAGCGACAAAACCCACCAGCACGACGCGGCGCGCAGCGGCGGCGCCATGCAGGCGATTGGTCAGGTCGGTCACCAGAAAGGCAACGGGGTAGGTCAGTGCGCCCCAGGTCAGCCAAGGGCCAAGCAGGTATTGCACAAGGATGTTGGAAGCCACGACAGTGGCCGCCATGGCGAGAACGCCGGGCAGGAGGGATTTCGACATGTGATATCCGTTTTTACAAGGTCGCGGAGACTTGGCCCTTCGGGCAGGCCGCTCCGTTACGCCTGGACGCTGCGCGAGTCAATCCGGCAGGCGGTATTCGACGATTTCGGTGGTCTGGAAGAAGCGGAAATTGTCGTCCGCAATCAGCGTCAGCCGGATGCCCTGCGCATCGCGCCAGACGGCAATGCCCTCCAGATTGTCATGTTGCCCGGCGCGGGTTTGCAGCACGGTTTCCCCGCTGTCGATCTTGTTGCCGGTCACGTTGAAGCGCCGGACGCGGGAGGCAAAGCCCATCAGACCGCGGAACTGGCGCTCCAGCAGGTAAAGCCGTCCATCCGGCCCGAAATCGGCACCGACCGGCAGGAAAGAACCCTCGCGCGGGATGGTAAAGGGCTGATCCCAGCCACCGTTGCGAAACCGCCAGACCGGAAATGGCCTGTCCTCGCGCCCCGATCTTTCTGGCAGGGTGTAAAGCGTGCCATCCGGCCTGATGGCCAGCGCCTCCAGCGAGGAGTTGCGCTGCATCTTCGCAAAGGCGGGCGGCGTCGGCAGGTTTTCGGCCCCGGCGCCCATCCGGGCATAGCGCAAGACCCGCGCCACTCCTTCGAACGACACATAGGCGGTGCCATCCGGGGCGATGGCGAGGCCCTCGCTGTCATTGCGGCCAGCGGCCAGCGGCTCTTTGCCCTTGCCGCGCAACGGCTGCACCGGCGCGGCCTCGATCCCGGTGATCCGGCCGGACCCATCGCGGAGCAAACGGCCCGAAGTCCAGCCGCCGCGATCTGACAGGGCGGTAAAGCGCAGACCCTCGTCGCTGATCTCCAGCCCCGACATGCCGCCCATGCGCGGATCATCCGACCGCCAGACGAAGCGTCCGATATGGCCGGGGGCCTCGGTCGGGCTGGCGCTGCCTTCAAGGGCGAGCCCGCAGGCGAGGATCAGCGTGATGACAGAACGGCGGCGCATTGCTTGGGCAGATCGGCCATCGTGTATTCACGCGGCCCGCGCTTTTTCGGCGCATTCGGGTCTTTGGGCTTTTTCGGCTGCGGCTCCAGCGCGGCGGTCACCCACCAGGTCAGGCTGTCGTCGCAACCATCGCCACCATTGGACAGTTCGGCCACTGTGGGTTTCTGCGTCTCGCAGGCCGTGGCGCCACGCGGGCATTTCAGCCGGACGTGAAAATGCGTGTCATGCCCCCAATAGGGGCGGATTTTCTGAAGCCAGTCCTTGTCCTTGCGACCGGCGGTGCGGCAAAGCTCGATCTTCACCGGCGGGGTCACGAAGATACGATCCACGCGCGGGTCAGAGGCGGCGGCCTTCAGCACCGCCGCATGCTGTGCCGTCCAGTTCGTGGTGATCTTGCGCTGATCGGCAGAGCGCACCGAAATCGAACTGATCTTTTCCCGATCCGCCCGGCTGAGGTTCAGCCGCTTGGGTGGCAGCATCCAGATATCGGCATCAAGTCCGATCTGGTGGCTGGCATGGCCGCTGATCATCGGGCCGCCGCGTGGCTGGCTGATGTCGCCGATGTATAGTCCGGCCCAGCCATTGATGCGGGATACCTGCGCCGACAGATCCTCAAGGAAGGCAATCATTTCCGGCTGGCCGAAGTTCCGGCCACGCGACAGACGCATGGCTTGCCAAGTCGGGCCGGTTTCGGGCAGCTCCACAAGTCCCGCCGCACAGCCCCGTGCGTAAGACCCGATGGGCATGGGCGCCTGTTGCGACGGCGCATCCTTTGCGCCGAACAGTTTGTTCGCCAGTTTCTCGGCGCTGACGGGTGCTGCGCTCAGGGAAAGGCTTGCGGCGGCCAGCAGGCTGGCCAGAAACATCTTGCGGATCATCAGACTGCCCGTTCACCATTCGGTTTTACCCAGATTAGCAGAATGAGGCCGATGAGAAACAGCCCGATCAGCGGGGCGACGCCAATGCGCTGCGATCCGCTGATGTCCGAGGCGACGGCGATGGCGAAAGGTGCGATGAAGGATGTGGCCTTGCCCGACAGGGCGAACAGGCCAAAGGCCTCGGTCGCGCGTTCGGGGGTAGTGTGAAACACCATCATGGTGCGCGAGGCGGCCTGAACCGTGCCTCCCGCCGCGCCGATCAGGATACCGCAGAGATACATGATGATATCCGGTGTGCCGGACGCTTCTGCGAAGGGAATGCCAAAGATCTGTTCGCGTGACATGCCGACGATGACGGCACAGACGACAATCAGCACCCAGACCGACATCACGATCACCGGCTTTGGCCCGCGCGCGGCATCCAGCTTGCCGCCGATCCAGGTCGCAAGGCTGGCAGAAATGGCGCCGATGATGCCGAAAATGCCGATTTGCGTGACGCTCCAACCCAGTACGCCCGAGGCATAGACCCCGCCGAAGCCGTAAAGTGCGTTCAGCGAGTCGCGGTAGAACATCGAAGACATGAGATAGGCGAACAGGCTCTGACGGCTGGGCAGGGTCTTCAGCAGCCGTCCCAGATCAGCCAGCGCCGCCTTCACCGGCTGCCCGGTGCCGGTGCCGGGCGTTTCGCGCACCCACAGGAAGAAGGGCACCATAAAGACGATATACCACAGCGCGGTGAAGGGCCCGACCGCGCGGGTGCCCTCGCGGCTGGCTGCATCCAGCCCCAGCACCGGGTCCAGTCCGATCAGCGTCTTGCCGGTGACGCCGCTTTCGGCAAGGAACAGCAGCATGATGACCAGCGAAATGATCCCGCCCAGATAGCCGAAAGCGAAGCCCGAGCCGGAAATCTTTCCCATCTCCTCATGCTCGGCGAGGCTGGGCATCAGGGAATTGGTGAAAATCGTGGCAAACTCCATGCCGATCAGGCCCAGCCCGAAGAACATCATCGCCATCGTCAGATCGGGCATATCGGGGGTCAGATACCAAAGGCCCCACGAGCCGATGACATAGAAGGCGGAAAATACCCAGATCCAGATCATCCGGCGACCGGAGCCGTCGGCGATGGCACCCAGAACCGGGGCCAGCAGGGCGATCAGCACGCCGGAAATGGTTTGACCATAGCCCCAGAAAGCTTGTGCCTGTGCGCCCGCCGCCTCGGCCGAAAGGCCCTGGGTCAGGTAATAGCTTTTCGCCACTTCCGCAAAATAGGGGCCAAAGACGAAGGTCAGCAACAAGGTGTTGTAGGGCTGGCTGGCCCAGTCAAAGAAAAACCAGCCCCAGATGCGTTTCTTCGCGCTGACCATGGCTGTCCCCTTTGCCTGTTCGGGCCGATCAAGCCTGAAAGGCTATCGGCTGGCAACCCCTCCGATGCAGTCAGCCGTGCCGTTCCGGTGGCCAGGGGCGGGTGGCATCCGCCGCGATCCAGGCGGCGACCCATTGGGGCAGAGGCGGGCTTTCGACGGGCTGGCCCATCGCCTCCAGCACGCGCGCGGGCGGCACCATCCCGGCTTTGGAGGTGAAGGCTGATCGGGCAAGCATCTGGCCGGTGCAGTCATCACCGCGCCACATGCTTTGTTCCAGATACATGAACCGCGCATCCCAGCCCACGCAGCGCGAATGCATCGTCACGCGCTGGAATGTCGTGACCCGCTTGCGATAGCGTGTGGTATTGCCAGCCACCGCCATGCCCCAGCCCTGTTCGCGCACCACCCGCACCAGCCCTGTGCGAATGGCCAGCGGCACCCGGCCCAGATCGAACAGCGTCAGCGTGCGGCCGTTGTTCAGCTCCATCCACGGGTCGATATCCCAAGGCCAGATGCGATGTGTGCTGACATGGGTGTCGAAGATCCCCAGGGCGGGGGCATTGCGGAACTTCACGATTTCCTTGGCGAGTCGGGCATAGGGATACATGGGCGCCTCCTGTCCCCGTGGCCTGCCGCGCGTCATCCACGGGGTCAAGCGGAACGCTGCGGAAAGGCTTGCTCCCCTAGGGTCATCGCGTTACCTAGACCACAACAGCTTGTGAGGGCACCATGGTTTCCATTCTGCAAATCCTGCTCCTGCTGCTTGACGTGGCGCAGTGGGTGATCATCGCCCATATCATCATGTCGTGGCTGATCAACTTTCAGGTGCTCAACACCCGGCAGCCGCTGGTCGCGCAGCTGTGGTATGGCCTGAACCGCGTGCTGGAGCCGGTTTACGGCACGGTGCGCCGCATCCTGCCCGCGATGTCGGGCATCGACTTCGCTCCGCTCATCGTGCTTCTGGGCATCTACGCGCTGCGCATCGTCATTATCAACAACGCCGCCTCTTTCTACTGATCCATGCAACACCCGCGCGAGCTTCTGGCGAGGGTCTTCGGCTACGGGGCCTTTCGCCCCGGTCAGGAAGAGATCGTCGAGGCGGTGCTGGCAGGCCGCGACACGCTGGCCATCATGCCCACCGGCGGCGGCAAGTCGCTGTGCTTCCAGCTTCCGGCGCTGTGCCGCGAGGGGGTCACGGTCGTCATCTCGCCGCTCATCGCCCTGATGCGCGATCAGGTGCGCAGCTTGCGCGAGGCGGGGGTGGAAGCCGGGGCGCTGACCTCCGGCAATACCGACGAGGAAACCGAAGAGGTGTTCCGCGCGCTGGATGAAGGACGGCTGAAGCTGCTGTATATGGCGCCGGAACGGCTCGCCTCCGGCAGCACCACTGCGCTCTTGCGCCGGGTCGGCACCAATCTCATCGCGGTGGACGAGGCGCATTGCGTCAGCCAGTGGGGCCATGACTTCCGCCCCGATTACCTGCGCATCGGCGAGCTGAAACGTGCGCTGAATGTGCCGCTGGCCGCCTTCACCGCCACGGCGGACGAGGAAACCCGCGCCGAGATTGTGACGCGGCTGTTCGGGGGGGGGGCGCCTGCTACCTTCTTGCGCGGGTTTGACCGGCCCAATATCCATCTGGCTTTCGCCGTGAAGGACAGCCCGCGTCGCCAGATCCTTGATTTCGCGGGCGCGCGGAAGGGGCAATCCGGCATCGTCTATTGCGCCACACGGTCCAAGACCGAGGTGCTGGCCCAGGCGCTGCGCGAGGCCGGACATGCCGCCTGCTACTATCACGGCGGCATGGATGCCGAAGACCGCCGAAGCGTCGAGGTGCGGTTTCAGCAGGAGGACGGGCTGATCGTCTGCGCCACCATCGCTTTCGGCATGGGGATCGACAAGCCTGACATCCGCTGGGTCGCGCATGCTGACCTGTCGAAGTCGATCGAGGCTTATTATCAGGAAATCGGTCGCGCCGGGCGTGACGGTGCCCCGGCCGAGACGCTGACGCTTTATGGCCCCGATGATATCCGCCTCCGCCGGTCGCAGATTGACGAAAGCCCCGCCCCCGCCGACCGGAAAGAGGCCGATCACGCCCGGCTGAACGCGCTTCTGGGTCTGGCCGAAGCGACAGGCTGCCGCCGTCAGGTGCTGCTGGGCTACTTCGGTGAGGCGTCAGAGCCTTGCGGCAATTGCGACATCTGCGACCGCCCCGCGCAGGTTTTTGATGCAACGGAACCCGTGCGTAAGGCCCTGTCAGCCGTGCTGCGCACCGGTGAATGGTTCGGTGCCGGGCATCTGATCGATATTCTGACCGGCAATGACACCCCCAAGGTACGCGAGAAGGGGCATGACCAGCTGCCCACCTTCGGCGTCGGGCGCGACCTGTCGAAGACCGGCTGGGGCGCGGTATTCCGTCAGATGATGGGGCGGGATCTTCTGCGCCCTGATCCCGAACGCTTTGGCGCCCTGCGCATGACCGAGGCCGCGCGTCCGATCCTGCGCGGTGAGGCAAACATCACCCTGCGGCGCGACACGGTGCAGACCACCGCGCGACCAGCGGTCAAATCACTGGTGGCGGAAGAGGATGCGCCGCTGCTGTCTGCGCTGAAAGCGAAACGCCGTGCTTTGGCCGAGGCTGCGCGCGTGCCCGCCTATGTCATCTTCCCTGACCGCACGCTGATCGAGATGGCAGAACGCCGCCCCGCGACGCTGGACGAGATGTCGCGCGTCAGCGGCGTAGGCGCGAAGAAGCTGGAAAGCTATGGCACGGCTTTCCTTTCAGTCATCAATGGTGCGGCCGATCCGGTGCATCCGGCTCGCGCCCGACTGGCCGGGCAGCCCGCCGGCGCGCTGTTCGATCTGCTGGCCGAAGCGCAGTTGCGGCTGATGCGCGGCGAAGATGGCACTGGCAAACCGATGTCTCTGTCGCAAAGCGCGCTGCGCCGCATCGCCGAGGCACGGCCTTCTACCCTGTCGGACCTGGATCGCGCCGGAGATCTTGGCCCCGCGCGGCTGGAACGCTTTGGTGAAGCGTTTCTGACCCTGTGCCGTGAGGTCTGAAAGATATTTCATGCTGACTGTCATTTCCCCCGCCAAACGTCTCGATCCCGCGCCGCCCGCTCTGCCCGCCGGTCTTGCTGCGACCGATCCGCAGTTTGCGGCTGAAGCAGCCGAGCTTGCCCGGATCGCGCGTGGCCTGACGCCCGCGGATCTGCGCAGGCTGATGGGGATTTCGCCGGCGCTGGCCGAGTTGAATGCGGATCGCTTCGCGGCTTTCGGTGCCCAGGACCGCGCGCCTGCCGCTCTGATCTTTGCAGGCGACACCTATGCCGGGCTGGAGGCTGGCAAGCTTGATGCTGATGCCTGGCGCTGGGCCACGACGCATCTGCGTATCCTGTCGGGGCTTTACGGTCTTCTGCGCCCGACCGACCGGATCGAGCCCTACCGGCTGGAGATGGGTTCGCGGCTTGCCAATCCGCGCGGCGGCTCGCTTTACGACTGGTGGGGCGAGCGGCTGGCGCAGGCGCTGGACGCGACGGCGGAGGAGGCGGGCGCGCGCTTTCTGGTGAACTGCGCCTCGGTTGAATATTTCTCGGCGGTCGATCCTGCCGCGTTGCGCCTGCCCGTGATCACCCCGGTCTTTCTGGAAGACCGAGCGGACGGGGCAAAGGTCATCAGTTTCTGGGCCAAGAAAGCCCGTGGGGCGATGGCGCGGTTCATCATGGAGAACCGCCTCTCCGACCCGGCGGACCTACGCGGCTTTACCGCAGGCGGCTATCGCCATGATGCATCCGCGTCCGAAGGGCCGCGTCTGGTCTTTCGCAGGACGGCCTGACCGTCAGGCTGCCCCGCTTTCGGGCAAATCAGTCCGCGCGGGCAGCGTGTCCTCTGGCGCATACCGGGCCAGAACCTCGCAAATCGCGGTCTTGCGCAGTGGCTTTGTCAGATACCTGTCGATCCCGGCGGCAAGGATGCTTTGCTCGTCCCCTTCCATGGCATGGGCGGTCAGGGCGATGATCGGCACATGCCGCTGGTCCCCTTCCAGTCTGCGGATGGCGCGGGCGGCGTCTCGGCCGTCCATCTCGGGCATCGAGATATCCATGAACACCAGATCGGGCTTAAAGCTCTGGAACAGTTCCACAGCCTCGCGGCCATTGTCAGCGAAGGTCAGTTCTATAGCCAGATCGCGCACCATCTTGCGGAAGACGAGCTGGTTTGTGCGGTTGTCCTCGGCCGCCAGAACCCGCATCAGGCGCCGTCCCGTCGGCGCGGGAGGCGGAGCCGCCGGCAAGGGCGCCAGTGCCTGAAGCCTGCGGTAAAGATCGGCGCGCAGGATGGGGGTTTGCAGGAAGCCCGAGATATGTCCGTCGCGATCCTGTTCCCGCGCCTGAACCGGATTGGCCGAAAGTAGCAAGACGGGCGTCGTCACCCCCGCTGCGCGGGCGTGTTCGACGAAGGCAAGCCCGCCCATCTCCGGCATGTCTTCGTCCACCAGAATGGCGTCGAAATCGCGGTCCTGTTCCAGCAGGGACAGGGCTTCGGCCGCAGAGCGGCACAGGGCGCTTTGCATACCGCAGGTCGCAAGCTGGCGCTCCAGGATGGTTCGGTTGATGAACTGGTCGTCCACAACAAGCGCACGTTTCAGCGAGACGCTGGCGGGATGATCCTCGCCCGATTCCGCGACCGGCAGTGACAGGCGGAAGCCGAAGCATGACCCACGACCGGGCTCGCTGTCGACCCAGACGGCACCGCCCATATGCTCCACCAGACGGCGCGAGATTGCGAGGCCAAGCCCGGTTCCCTCAAACTTGCGGTTGGCGGCGGTTTCCACCTGATTGAACTCGCCGAAGATATGGTCAAGGTTCTCGGCGGCGATGCCGATGCCCGTATCCTCGACCGTGATGTGAAGCTGCTGCGCGCCGGGTACCGCCTCAAGGCCGACGACCCGGATGAGGACATGGCCCTTCTCGGTGAACTTCACCGCGTTGCCGGCAAGATTTGTCAGCACCTGCCGCAACCGGCCCGGATCGCCGACAAAGCGGGTTGGCAGGAACATATCGTAGTCGATCATCAGATCGATGCCCTTGGCCTGCGCGCGCGGCTGCAACAGCATGGCGACCTCGTGGATCACCCGCTCCAGATCGAAGGGTTCGGGATGCAGTGTCAGCCGCTCGGCCTCGATCTTCGAGTAATCCAGAATGTCGTTGATGATGACCAGCAATGCCTCACCGGAGGAGCGGATGGTATCGGCGAACAGACGCTGTTCATCGTTCAGCGGCGTGTCGCACAGCAGTTCGGCCATGCCGACGACGCCATTCATCGGCGTGCGGATTTCGTGGCTCATATTGGCAAGGAAGGCCGATTTGGCGCGCACCGCCGCCTCGGCGGTTTCGCGGGCATGTTCCAGCGCATCCTGCTGTTCGCGCGCGCGGGTGATATCGACCCGCAACCCGACGCGGCCGCCATCCGGGGTTTCCTTGTCGATGACACGCAGCCAGCGCCCGCCCGCGATGGCCTGTTCGAAATCAACACTGGCGGATTCGCGCAGGCTCAGCCGTTCTTCGATCCAGTCGTCTTCACGGCCTATGGCTTCGGGGTACTGGCCGTGCTCCAGGCCATAGCGCAGGATCGCCTCGAAACTGGCACCCGGAACCATGGCGGGGGCGCTTTCGCTGTACAGCGCGCGGTAATGCTGATTGCAGACCATCAGCCTGTCCTCCCTGTCAAACAGAACGAACCCGTCGGGAATTGCCTCTATCGCGGCCCAGATGCGCATTTGTTCGGTGATGTCGACGGCCAGACTGACCATATCGCCGTCGCGCGCCCGACGGTCGACCAGCCGCACCCAGAGCCCGCTGGAGAATTGCAGCACGATTGGCGGGATCGGATCATCCTCCCAGCGGGCAAGCATGTGATCACGCCAGCTTTCGACCGTATGCTCGCCGATGTCGACCAGCCCGGATTCCGCCACGGTATCCAGAATCTCCGCATATTCGGTGCCCGGCGGGATCGCCTCGGATTCGAAGACCGCCAGATAGGCCCGATTTGCGGCGACCAGCCGATTCGAGGAATCAAACACTGCAAAGCCATCGCGGATCGTATTGATCGAATCCCACAACCGTCTTTCGGCCATGACGGCAGCGGTGTGGGCGCGTTCAAGATCGGTCAGGAAGCGCAGATTCTGGCCCTTCAGGGCCTCAGCCTCCGACAGGGCGGATCTGACGACCTGCCGCTGTTCGACGATCTGGTCAGACAGGGCGCGGGCATGCAGGGCCAGCTTTTCATTGGCGGCGTGCAGTTCCCTGCTTTTCTGTTCCAGCAGCCGTTCGGCCGCCAGCCGCCCGCGCCGTTCCTTGGCCAGCCGTTCCGCCAGTTCCATCCGCTACCCATCATCCAGATCGTTCCGGGGATCGTGGCTCCGCCGGTTTCGGGCAGGTTGGCGCAACATCGTAAAGCAAGGCTTAACCGGGACCGGACCGCGAACAGGCGGAAGCGGCGATTGCACCGCGCCTCCGGGCGTGGCAGCATCAGGCCCAAGTGTTTTCCGGGGGATTTTCCGATGCGCCTGTTTCGCTCTGCCTTTGTTGCAGCCGTGTTTGCCGTGGGATTGCCGGGGCTGTCGTCTGCGCAGGAACTGGTTCCGGCCAAGCGATTCGCGCTGACGCAGGATGCCGACCTTCCGGGCGGGGATCTGTCATCGCAGTTCGATACGACTCTGGACGCCTGTGAACGCGCCTGCATGGCGGAATCCCGCTGTACCAATTTTACCTTCAACACGCGGAACGGATCGTGTTTCGTGAAGGCGGCGCCGGGCGAGCCTGGCTTTTATCAGGGGGCGATTTCCGGGCGCCTGATTCTGGCCGATGCCGCGCTGCTGCGTGATGCTCCGGCCCGTCGCGCCGATCTGACGTTCCTGAACGATGGCGATCTTGCCGCCGCGCTGGATCAGGCGCAGGGGCTTGGCAAGCTTCACACTGCGGGGGAGTGGACAGCGGCGGAACACATGGCTGCGGCGCGTCAGAACGAGGCCGAAGGCAAGCCGATGCGGGCCGCGAACTATGTCGGTGCCGCGCTGAACGTCGAGGATGGTTCTGACCTCTGGGTGGAATATGCGCGGCTTCTGCTGGCGGCGGCGGGCCAGAACCAGAATGACGCCGGATCGTTGCGCCAAAGGGCGCTTTCAGCGGCGGTCAATGCCTATCTGAGGGCCGGGCAACCCGCGATCCGCCACAATGCGCTGGTGCAGATGGCGCTGGCGATGGAAACGCAGGGGCGTGGTGGCGATATGGTCAAGGCGCTGCGGCTGGCGCAATCCATCCAGCCGCGGGACGATACGGCAGCGCTGCTGGACAATGCGGCGGGCAAATACGGCTTCCGTATCCTGGAAACGGATATCCAAAGTGACACGGCGCGCCCGCGTGTCTGCGTGAATGTGTCGGAAGATCTGGTGGAGTCGGGGCTGGATTACACCCCCTTCGTGCAACTGCCGGAAACCGGGCTGACGGTGCAGCCGGGCGGCTGGCGGCAGCTGTGCGTCGAGGGCGTCAGCCATGGCAAGCGCTATCAGTTCACCTTCCGCGAAGGGCTGCCCTCGGCCGACGGGCAGGAACTGGCGAAATCGGTGCAGATCAGCGCCTATGTCCGCGACCGCGCGGCGCAGGTGCGCTTCCCCGGCCGGGCTTATGTGTTGCCGAAAACCGATCAGGCGGCGCTGCCGGTGGTGACGGTGAATACCGACAAGCTGGATCTTGCGTTGTATCGCGTATCCGACCGCAACATCCTGCGGGCGGCGCAGAATGGCTATATCGACTGGCCGATTGCCGAATATCAGGAACAGGGTTTCGCAGGTGAAGTGGGCGAGGAGCTGTGGAAGGGTAGCGCCACCGTCGTGCGCGAGGTGAACAAGGATGTCACCACGCGCCTGCCGCTGGCCGAGGCGCTGCATGACCTGCCCGCCGGTATCTATGCGCTGAAGGCGGCGGTGCCGGGGGTGGACCCCTATGCCATCCCGGCGGCCTGGCAATGGTTCGTGGTCTCCGATCTTGGCATGACTTCGCTTTCGGGGACTGACGGGCTGCATGTCATCATTCGCAGCCTCGCCAGTGCCGAGGCACGGGCAGGTGTGACGGTCGAGCTGCTGAGCCGGACCAACAATGTTCTGGGCACTGCGGTGACTGACGCGCAAGGTTATGCCCGGTTTGACGCCGGGCTGGCGCGCGGCACCGGCGGGGCGGCGCCCTCGATGCTGGTGGCGAAAGATGGCGACAAGGATCTGGCCTTCCTGTCGCTGACCGACCCGGAGTTCGACCTGTCCGACCGTGGTGTGGAAGGGCGAGAGGCAGCGGGGCCGGTGGATGTGTTCCTGACCACGGATCGCGGCGCCTATCGTGCGGGCGAAACCGTCTATGCAACCGCGCTGACCCGCGATCCGCGCGCGCAGGCGGTCGAAGGGCTGCCGCTGACCGCGATTTATCGTCGGCCTGACGGCGTGGAATACGCCCGTGCGCAGGCGACGGATGGGGGTAAGGGCGGCCATGTCTTTGCACAACCCATCGCGGGCAGCGCGCCGCGTGGCGTGTGGAAGATGCAGGTCTATGCCGATCTTGAGGCGAAGCCGCTGGCGACGCAGACCTTCCTCGTCGAGGATTTCCTGCCGGAACGCATCGACTATGCGCTGACCCTGCCGGATACCCCGCTCGCCCCCGGCGATGTGGCCGAAATCGGTGTCGAGGCGAAATACCTGTTTGGCGCGCCCGGTGCCGATCTGGCGATCGAGGGCGAGGTGCTGCTGCGCGCGGCCAAAGGTCTGCCTGCCTGGCCCGGCTATGTCTTTGGCCGCCATGATCAGCCGTTCGACGCGCGGATGGAGGCGATCGCCTCCGGCACCCGCACCGATGCGGCCGGCAAGGCGACCGTTGCCGCCGCGCTGCCCGAAGCAGATGATCCGGGCCGCCCGCTGGAGGCGCGCTTTACCCTGCGCATCGCCGAAGGCTCGGGCCGTCCGGTGGAGCGGCGAGTGGAAACCCCGCTGGTGCCGGTATCGCCGATGATCGGGGTGAAGCCGCTGTTCGATGGCACCGTGCCGGAAAACGCTGAGGCGCGTTTCGCGCTGATCGGCGTCGGCACCGATCTGGCCGCCACGCCGATGAAAGCGGCCTGGGAGCTGACGCGGGTCGAGACCAATTACCAATGGTATAGCTACTCGGGCAACTGGAACTGGGAGCCGGTGACGACACGGACCCGCATTGCCAGTGGCGAGGTCGATCTGGGAGCGGCGCCGGTCGAGGTTTCGGCCCCGGTACAATGGGGCGAATATGAGCTTTCGGTCAGCCGCATCGACGGTACACCTGCCGAAACCTCGACCAGCTTCTATGCGGGCTGGTATGCCCCCGCCGATGCCACGGCCACGCCCGACACGCTGGAATTGTCACTGGATAAACCCGCCTATCGGCCCGGCGAGACGGCAAAACTGCGCATGGTGCCGCGCGCGGCGGGCAAGGCGCTGGTCATGGTGATGTCTGACCGTCTGATCGCCATGCAGGCGGTGAATGTGACCGAAGGCGAGAACCTGATTGATCTGCCCGTGACCGATGAATGGGGGGCGGGGGTTTATGTCACGGCCTCGGTTCTGCGGCCGATGGATGTGGCGGCTGGCCGCAATCCGGCGCGGGCGCTGGGTCTGGCCCATGCCAGCATCGACCCCGGCGCCGCGAAGCTTGACGTTGCCGTGCAGGCCCCGGCCGAGGCTGCGCCGCGCGGTCCGCTGGACATCGCGGTGAAGGTGGCGGGTTTGGCCGAGGGCGATACCGCCTATGTCACCGTTGCGGCGGTGGATGTGGGTATCCTCAACCTCACCGGCTTCACCGCGCCTGATCCGGCGGGTTATTACTTTGGCCAGCAGAAGCTGGGCATCGGCATCCGCGACGTCTATGGCCGTCTGATCGACGGGCTGAACGGAGCCGAAGGCCAGGTGCGTTCCGGCGGCGATGCGGGCGCGCAGGCAAGGCTGCAAGCCCCACCCCCCACTGAAGAACTGGTGGCCTATTTCACCGGCCCGGTCGAGGTGGGGGCCGATGGTCTGGCGCGCGTCAGCTTCAATCTGCCTTCGTTCAACGGCACCGTGAAGGTGATGGCTGTCGCCTGGAGCGGTAAGGGCGTCGGCCAGTCCAGCGCCGATGTGCTGGTGCGTGACCCGGTGGTGGTGACCGCCTCGCTGCCGCGCTTCATGGCCCCCGGCGATGAAAGCCGCCTGCTGCTGGAAATCGTTCATGCCACCGGCCCGGCCGGTCGGATGAAACTGGCCGTCGCGGGAGAGGGTGTTACCCTTGGCAACGTGCCTGCCGAAATCGACCTTGGCGAGAAGCAGAAGACCAGCCTCCGTATTCCGGTGACTGCGGGCGCGGCGGGGATCGACAAGATCACCGTCACGCTGACCACGCCGGAAGGTAAGGACCTGGTGAAAACCCTGACCCTGCCCGTGCAATCGGGCGAGCCCGAGATCGCGCGCGTCAGCCACTTTGATCTGGACAAGGGGCAGGCGTTTACCTTCGATTCCGCTGCCTTCGACGGGATGATGCCCGGCACCGCCAAGGCCACGCTGGCCGTCGGTCCCATCGCGCGACTGAATGCGCCGGGGCTTCTGGAGGCGCTGGATCGTTACCCCTATGGCTGCACCGAACAGATGACCTCGCGCGCGTTGCCGCTTGTCTACTTTGATCAGGTGGCGCAGGCGATGCAGCTGAAAGGGGCCGGGAATATCAACCTCCGCATCGACCAGGCGATTACCGAAATCCTGCAGAACCAGAATGCAGAAGGTGCCTTTGGCCTGTGGTCGGCGCCGGAATATTCGGGCGGCGACCTGTGGCTGGATGCCTATGTGACCGATTTCCTCAGCCGGGCCCGTGCGCAAGGGCATGAGGTGCCGGCGCTGGCCTTCCGCAATGCGCTGGATAATCTGCGCAATCAGGTGAACTACCAGTCCGACTTCGACGAGGGCGGCGAGGCGCTGGCCTATGCGCTGCTGGTTCTGGCGCGCGAAGGGGCGGCGGCGATTGGCGATCTGCGCTATTACGCCGATGTGAAGGGCGATGCCTTCGCCACGCCGCTGGCACAGGCGCAACTTGGCGCGGCGCTCGCCTCTTACGGCGATCCGGCGCGGGCCGATGCGATGTTCCGCAAGGCGATGGCGCGGCTGGATGCAGCGAAGCCCGACACGGCGCAGATCCTGCGGGCGGATTACGGCACCACCCGGCGCGACGCGGCGGCGGTGCTCACGCTGGCGGTGGAATCCGGCTCGCAGGCGGTGAACCGCGACGAGTTGGTCAGTCGCATCGCCACCACCGGCGCGCTTTCGACGCAGGAAAGTGTGTGGACGCTGCTGGCCTCCAACGCGCTGATTGACGGGGCAGGGGCGGATGTCACGATGAACGGGGCGCCCGTCGACGGGCCGCTGGTGCGCGTGTTGTCCGATGGCGATGCGCCGGTGAAGGTACAGAACAACGGCGCGAAGACCTTCCTGACGGTCACCACCTACGGCGTGCCTGCCGAACCGCTGTCGGCGGCTGGCAACGGCTATTCCATCAGCCGCAGCTATTACACGCTGGATGGTCAGGCGGCGACGCTGGACGGGCTGAAGGTCGGCGACCGTCTGGTCACCGTGCTGGAGGTGACCCCCTTCGGGCGCGGTGAGGCGCGGCTGATGGTGAACGATCCGCTGCCCGCCGGTTTCGAGATCGACAACCCCAACCTGATCGGCGGCGGCAATGTCGATGCACTGGACTGGCTGGGTCTGGAAACCGATGCCGCGCATAGCGAGTTCCGGCAGGATCGTTTCCTGACGGCGGTGGACCGTTACGATAACGGCAGCTTCCGGCTGGCCTATATCGTGCGCGCGGTTTCGCCCGGCAGCTTCACCCATCCCGCCGCCTCGGTCGAGGACATGTATCGCCCGAGCTTCCGCGCCCAAAGCGGCACCGGCCGGGTGACGATTGCCGAGTGATGCGCGCGCGCTGGCCCATTGTCCTGGTCGCTGCCCTGTGGGTGGCGGCCTTTGGCCTTGACCGGGCGCGGGACTGGGTGGCGGCGACCGATCTGCCGCCGCTGACCCTGCCAAGCTCGGTCGAGGTGGTGGACCGCAACGACATCCTGCTGCGTGCCTATACCGTGGCAGATGGCCGCTGGCGCATGACTGTGACGCCGGATGAGGTGGACCCGAGTTACCTCGCCATGCTGGTGGCCTATGAGGACAAGCGGTTCTGGCAGCATGATGGCGTCGACTGGCGTTCAATGGCGCGGGCGGTTGCGCAGGCGGTCCGGTCGGGGCGCGTGGTTTCGGGTGGGTCGACCCTGACCATGCAGGTTGCGCGGTTGCTGGAAGACAGTGGCACCGGCAAGGTGTCGGGCAAGCTGCGGCAGATGCGGGTGGCGCTGGCGCTGGAACAGCGGCTGACCAAGTCGCAGATCCTGCAACTCTACCTCAACCTCGCGCCGTTTGGCGGCAATCTTGAAGGGCTGCGCGCGGCCTCGCTGACCTACTTCGGCAAAGAACCGCGCCGCCTGACGCCAGCGGAAGCCGCGCTGCTGGTCGCCATTCCTCAGGCTCCGGAAAGCCGTCGTCCCGACCGCCACCCCGGTCGCGCGGCAGAGGCACGGGGCCGCGTGCTGGAGCGCGCTTTGCGCGATGGTGTGATCAGCGCCGAGCAGGCGCGCCAGACGCAGGGCGAAAGGGTGCCCGATGGGCGCCAGCCGGTACCGATGCTCGCCCCGCATCTGGCCGACCGGGTGGTGGCCGAAAACCCCGGCGTGCCGCGCCTGAAGCTGACCATCGAGGCGGGATTGCAGAAGTCGCTGGAGGCGCTGGCGCGCGAGGCGGTGCAGGCGCGTGGCGAGCAGTTGCAGATCGCCATTCTGGCTGCCGATCACCGCTCGGGCGAGATTCTCGCCTCGGTCGGATCGGCGGGGTTTCTGGCTGACCGGCGGCAGGGCTTCGTGGATATGACGCAGGCGCTCCGCTCGCCCGGCAGCACGCTGAAACCCCTTGTCTATGGCCTCGCCTTCGACGAGGGGCTGGCTCATCCCGAAACCATGATCGACGACAAGCCGGTCAACTTCGGCACCTATGCGCCGCGGAACTTCGACAAGATCTTCCGCGGCACTGTGCGGGTGCGCGAGGCGTTGCAGATGTCGCTGAACATCCCCGTCGTCCTGCTGACCGATGCGCTGGGTCCGGCCAAGGTCATTGCCGGGATGCGCCGTGCGGGCATGGCGCCGGTGCTGAAGGGGGACGAGCCGGGGCTGGCGATCAGCCTTGGCGGAGTGGGGGTGACGCTGCACGATATGGTGCAGCTTTACGCCGCCATCGCGCGCGGCGGCGTGGCGCTTCCCCTGCGGGTCATGGGGGATGGTGCGCCGGGGCAAAGGGTGATGTCGGCGGTCGCGGCGTGGCAGGTGGCCGATGTGCTGGCCGGTTTGCCGCCGCCGCCTGGCGCGCCCTCGAACCGGCTGGCCTACAAGACCGGCACCTCCTACGGCCACCGCGATGCCTGGGCCATCGGCTTTGACGGACGCTATGTGGTGGGCGTCTGGATGGGGCGGGCGGATGGCACGCCGGTGCCGGGGGCCTTCGGCGCCGATACCGCCGCGCCGGTGCTGTTTCAGGCGATCGGTCGGATCAGCCGCAGCCTGACGCCGCTGCCACCGGCCCCCCCGGCGACGCTGCTGGTGTCAAATGCCGAACTGCCGCAACCCCTTCGCCGTTTCCGGTCCCGCACCGCCGCGTTCGAACTGACCGCCGACGCGCCGGTCGTCACCTTCCCGCCGGAAGGCGCGGAGGTAGAGCGGCTGGACGGGCAATTGCTGGTGAAGCTGCGCGGCGGGCGCTTGCCGCTGACGGTGATGGCGGATGGTGTGCCACTGCGGACAGACCTGCGCAGCCGCGAGGCGCTGCTGGCGATGCCCGGCGCGGGCTTTGTCACGCTGAGCGTGATTGACGCGGAAGGGCGATCCTCCCGCGTCCGGGTGCTGCTGAAATAGCGGTCAGATCCGCTCCAGCGCCAGCGCGATGCCCTGACCGCCGCCGATGCACATGGTGACGATGGCGCGCTTGCCGCCGATCCGCTCCAGCTCGTACATCGCTTTCACGGTAATCAGCGCGCCAGTTGCGCCCACCGGATGCCCCAGTGCGATGGCGCCGCCATTCGGGTTCACCTTCGCCGGATCAAGCCCCAGTTCCTTCGTCACCGCCAGGGCCTGGGCTGCGAAAGCTTCGTTCGATTCGATCACGTCGAAATCAGCCAGCGTCAGGCCCGTACGCTCCATCAGTTGCCGCACGGCGGGGATGGGGCCAAGGCCCATCACCTCGGGCCGCACACCGGCGACGGAATAGCCAAGGATGCGGGCGCGGGGCGTCAGTCCGGCTTTCTCTGCCGCGTCGGCCCGCGCCAGCACCAGCGCCGCGGCCCCGTCATTGATGCCGGAGGCATTGCCCGCTGTGACGCTGCCGCCTTTCTGGAATACGGCTTTCAGCCCGGCCAGCGCCTCGGCGGTGGTGGCCTTGGGATGTTCATCGGTGTCAAAGATCACGGTGCCCTTGCGGCCCTGAATCTCGATGGGCGCAATCTGGTCCCTGAACCGGCCTTCCGCGATGGCGCGGGCGGCGCGGGCCTGGCTTTCCAGAGCGAAGGCATCCTGATCCTCGCGCGAGATGCCGCATTCCGCCGCCACATTCTCGGCGGTCACGCCCATATGCCCGGTGCCGAAGGGGCAGGTCAGCGCGCCGGTCATCATATCCAGTGCGCGGGCGTCGCCCATCTTCTGCCCCCAGCGGGCGGCAGGCAGCGCATAGGGCGCGCGGCTCATGCATTCCGCGCCACCCGCCAGCGCGAAATCGGCATCCCCCAGCATCAGCATCTGCGCCGCAGAAACCACCGCCTGCGCGCCGGAGCCGCACAGCCGGTTCACGTTCATCGCGGGTGCGGTTTCGGGCACCCCGGCCTGCACCGCCGCAACCCGCGACAGATACATGTCACGCGGTTCGGTATTGATCACATGGCCGAAGACCGTCGTGCCGATCTGGCCCGGCGCCACCCCCGCCCGCGTCAGCGCGGCTTTCGCGACATGGGTGGCAAGGTCGATGGGGGCAAAGCCTGAGAGACTGCCGCCAAAAGCGCCGATTGCAGTCCGGGCACCAGAGAGGATAACGATGTCGGTCATGAGGAAGCCTTTCACTCGGGTCGGTGCGAGACTGGCGGCAGGGCGCGATGGGCGCGAGTCTGACGTTGCGTCATCAGCGGGCGAAAGGCAAAGGCGGCAACGCCGCAGGAGACGGATATGGAAATGACAGCGCGGGACCGGCACGTCCTGCTGGCGGCGGGAATGGCGGTCTTTGTGCTGATGGGTGCGGTGCAGGCGGTCTATGGTCCGGCCCTGCCGGTGATCGCACGGGAAACCGGGCGCGGGCTGGCCTCGGTTTCGGTGCTGTTCACTGCGCATTGGATCGGCGCTGCCGCGGGGGTGGCGGCGATGTTCGCGCTGGGCGCGCGGATGACGCCGCGTGTTGTGGTGATCGTGCTGGCAGCGGGCTCGGCCCTGCTGGGCGCCGGGATGGGATGGGGCGTGATGCTGGCGGGGGCGGTGCTGGCCGGGATGGGGCAGGGCTGCGCCGCCGTGCTGTTCAACCCGCGCCTGCTGGCCGCCTACGGGCCGCGCGGCCCGGCAATGCTGACACTGATCAATGCGGTTTTCGGGGCAGGGGCCATCCTTGCGCCACTGGCCTTTGTCGCGCTCGCCGGGACCTTCCGGCCGCTGTTTCTGGTGCTGGCTGCCGGTTTCGTCGTGACGCTTGTGCTTGCCCGCGACATCGGGCGTCCGCTGGCCGATACGGCCCATGGTCGCCTGCGGGCCGACTGGATCATACTGGGCTTCGGTGCCTTCGGGGTGGGGTTCGAGGCCACCCTGATCGGCCTTGGCCCCGCCGCTCTGGTGCGCAGCGGCATGTCCGAGGTGGGCGCTGCTGAAATGCTCAGCCTGTTCTTCGTGGCGTTTCTGGCGGCGCGTATCCTTCTGGTCTTTGTCGCACACCTCGTGGCGCCCTTCACGCTGTTTACACTGTCTGTCGCAGGGCTGGCGCTGTCTCTGGGCGGGGCCATGGTCATCTCGCCGGGCTGGATGTTCGTGGCTTCTGGCGCCTTTGCCGCGACGATCTTCCCCGGTTACTTCGTCGCAGCGGTGCAGCGCATGGGCCATGATCCCCGTGTTTCGCCGCTGATCGTCGCTGGTGGTCTGGTTGGGGGCATCGGGATGCCCTTCGCACTTGCCCATATGGTCGAGTCAATGGGGCCGCGCGGCCTGTTCCTTCTGCTGGCAATGTTGTCCGCCATGGTGGTGCTGGCGGCGCTGGCCTTCGGCCTGCGCGGTCGGCCCGTGGCTGGGGGCAGGGGGCCAGAACCGGCCCCCTGAGCCGGGTCAGAGAAACCGCCGCGGCGCCAGCGTCGTGTCGCGCAGGGCGTGCCCGCCCGAGAGCAGGCGCCACAGATGCACCATGGTCACCATGTCATCGCCCCTGGGTTGGGCGTTGCGCGAATGATCTCTCAGTTTCAGAACGCGCATTCCGTCGATCATTTCCACCGTCATTTCCGACACTCCCTTGCTGGACCTGCCCCCGCAGTCCAGCCTGTGCCGGGTCGATTAACGCCAGCTTACCGCCGGGTGACGGGATTGTGGCGTTTTGTTCGGGTTGCGCGCGGCTCAGGGTTGCAATGGCACGCGTCCGGAGGGTGTCAGGTGAAATACCTCGCGCCCCTCGAAGGCGACGGCGGTCAGCGGCCCGCCATAGGCGGCACCGCTGTCGAGGTTCAGCCGGTTGCCGTAATGCGTCGGTGCATCCAGCGCGGTATGGCCATGCACGATCAGCGCGCCATGGTCGCGGTCGTCCGAGAGGAAGGGTTCGCGAATCCAGACCAGATCGGTTTCCGTCTGATCCTCGAACGCGACACCGGGGCGGATGCCGGCATGGACGAAGACCAGATCGCCTGCCCGGTGCATCGTGGGGCGGGAGGCCAGCCAGTCCCGGTGTGCCTGCGGCACAGCCGCCAGCGCATCGGCATGGACCGGCGCGACCGGCCGGTCGCCGGGGGCATGGATGCCATAAGAGGCGAGCGTGGTTGCCCCGCCAAGGCGCGGGTGCAGCCAGGTGTAATCGGGCCGGAGCCCCGGGTCCTGTGCCGCAGGGTCATCCAGGAACAGGCTGAACATGCGGTCATGATTGCCCTTCAGCACCACCCAGTCTTCGCCGCGTGCCTGCCCCTGCATCAGATGCTCAATGACGCCGCGGCTGTCGGGGCCGCGATCCACCAGATCACCCAGATGGATGACCGGCGCAGGGCCGCCATGGCGGGCCATATCCTCTGCGATGAAGGTATGTGCGGCAAGCAGCAGGTTCAGATGACCGTGGATGTCACCGATGGCATAGGCGCGCATGGGGTATCCCTTCGCGGAATGGAAAGCGCCGGGGGCTTCACGCCCCCGGACCCCCGTGGAGTATTTGGACAAGGGGCAAAGGGCAAGGGTGCCACAGGCGCTGAGGCCGGGTTGCGGCGCGGGTGAGCGGATTTCACGGGCGGAACGGCTGTCGCGCCGCTTTGAAAGGAAAAGGGCCGGGGGATGCCCGGCCCTTTCGTATCATGCAACGTGGAATTGAAGGGGTTTGACCTGCTGGAACATGCCGGTCGCCTCCAGCGTGTCGACCACTTTCGGGTCGATGGCCTGATCGAGATACAGGAGCGCGATGGCGTCCTGCCCCACGCCGGAGCGGCCAAGGGTAAAGTTGGCGATGTTCACGCCGTTCTTGCCCATGGTCATGCCCAGAAGGCCGATGATGCCCGGCACGTCCTCGTTGGTGGTGTAGAGCATATGGGCGCCGACCTCGGCGTCGATATTGATGCCCTTGATCTGAATGAAGCGCGGCTTGCCATCGGCGAAGCAGGTGCCCGCGACCGAGCGTTCGCGCTTGTCCGTTACCATGGTGACCTTGATATAGGCATCAAAGGCGCCGGTCTTGTCCTGTTTGGTCGTCGAAACCTGAATGCCCTTGTCCTTGGCCACGATGGGGGCGGAGACGAGGTTCACATCCGGGTTATGCGCCTTCAGGACGCCGGCGATGACCGACTGGTTCAGCGCGGCGAGGTTCATGTCCGCCACGCGGCCATCGTAGAGGATATTGATGGCCTTGATCGGCTCGTCCGTCATCTGGCCGATGAAGGCGCCCAGATGGTCAGCCAGTTTGATCCAGGGGCCCATGACGGCGGCCTGTTCGGCGGTGACGTTCGGCATGTTCAGCGCGTTTTGCACCGCGCCGGTCAGCAGGTAGTCCGACATCTGTTCGGCCACTTGCAGCGCGACGTTTTCCTGCGCTTCGGTGGTCGAGGCGCCGAGGTGCGGGGTGCAGACGACATTGGGGTGGCCGAAGAGCACGTTTTCGGTCGCCGGTTCGACTTCGAACACATCCAGCGCCGCCCCTGCCACATGGCCGCTGTCCAGCGCGTCTTTCAGTGCCGCCTCATCCACCAGACCGCCGCGGGCGCAGTTGATGATGCGCACACCCTTCCTGGTCTTGGCGAGGTTCTCGCGCGACAGGATGTTGCGGGTCTTGTCGGTCAGCGGAACGTGCAGCGTGATGAAATCAGCCTTGGCCAGCAGCTCTTCCAGCTCGACCTTGTGTACACCCAGCGTTTTCGCGCGCTCTTCCGAGAGGAAGGGATCATAGGCGATGACCTTCATCTTCAGCCCAACCGCACGGTCGCAGACGATGCCGCCGATATTGCCCGCGCCGATCACCCCGAGCGTCTTGTTGAACAGCTCGACCCCCATGAATTTCGACTTTTCCCATTTCCCGGCATGGGTGGAGGCATTGGCCTCGGGGATTTGCCGGGCGACGGCGAACATCATGGCGATGGCATGTTCGGCTGTGGTGATCGAGTTGCCGAAGGGCGTGTTCATCACGATCACGCCTTTCTTCGAAGCTGCCGGGATGTCGACGTTGTCGACACCGATACCGGCGCGGCCCACGACCTTCAGGTTGGTGGCGCTTTCCAGCAGCTTTTCGGTGACCTTGGTGGCCGAGCGGATGGCTAGACCGTCATACTGGTTGATGAGTTCAGCCAGCTTTTCCTTGTCCTTGCCGAGCTTCGGCATGTAGTCGACCTCGACGCCACGGTCGCGGAAGATCTGGACGGCGGTTTCAGAGAGTTCGTCGGAGACGAGAACGCGGGGAGCCATTGCGGTATCCTTTGCGAATGTATGTTCACATTGATGCGCAGGGCGCATCCGGGGGATTGTGGGGAGGGGGCGCATCGGGGCGCCCCCGAAAGGATCAGGCAGCTTCGGTCAGCGCCGCTATTTCCGCCGCAAAGGCGAATTCAACCCAAGGCATCAGTGCCGCCACATCGGTGGTTTCCACCGTCGCGCCGCACCAGATGCGCAGGCCCGGAGGTGCGTCCCGATAGGCACCCGCATCCAGTGCCACGCCCTCTTTCTCCAGCCGCTTCGCGACGGCCTTGGCGAAGGCAGCACCGTCCTTGATGCGGGCATCGGTGAACTTCAGGCAGACCGAGGTACAGGAGGCCGTGGCCGGATCGACCGCCAGATTGGCGATCCAGTCCTTGTCGGCGATGAAATCGGCGATGGCCCTGGCGTTACCTTCGCTGCGCGCGATCAGCCCCTTCAGCCCGCCGATGGACTTCGCCCATTTCAGCGCGACCAGATAATCCTCGACGCAGAGCATCGACGGGGTGTTGATCGTTTCGCCTGTGAAGATGCCTTCGATCAGCTTGCCGCCCTTGGTCATGCGGAAGATCTTGGGCATGGGCCAGGCCGGGGTGTAGCTTTCCAGCCGTTCCACCGCGCGCGGGCTGAGGATCAGCACGCCATGGCCGCCCTCGCCGCCCAGCACTTTCTGCCAGGAGAAAGTGGTGACATCGAGCTTGTCCCAGGGCAGGTCCATCGCGAAGGCGGCCGAGGTCGCGTCACAGATGGTCAGGCCCGCGCGGTTTGCCGGGATCGGATCGCCATTCGGCAGGCGCACGCCCGAGGTGGTGCCGTTCCAGGTGAACACGACATCCCGGTCGAAATCGACGGTGGTGAAATCGACGATCTCGCCATAGCCGGCCTTCTGCACCTTGGCATCCAGCTTCAGTTGCTTGACGACATCGGTGACCCAGCCTTCGCCGAAGGATTCCCAGGCCAGCATTTCAACCGGCCGCGCGCCCAGAAGGCTCCACAGCGCCATTTCCACGGCGCCGGTGTCAGAGGCGGGCACGATGCCGATGCGGTAATCGGCGGGCACGCCCAGAATTTCACGGGTGAGGTCGATGGCCTCTTTCAGCTTCGCCTTACCCACGGCGGCACGGTGCGAGCGGCCCAGCGGCGCATCAGCAAGCATGTCGAGGGTGAAGCCGGGAAGCTTGGCGCAGGGGCCAGACGAAAAACGCGGATTGGCCGGGCGCGCAGCCGGGGCGATCAGATCAGCCATGGTATCCTTCCAGATATAAGCCTCTCGTTGGGGAGAGGTGTCCCGCCGCCGGAATTACGGAAGCCCTGAGATTCTTGCAAGCGGAAATGTCGTTTCCGATAGGAAACCCGTCGTAACCGGGCCGGTTGCGAACCGGTTGTCCGGTGGAACGGGTGGCGGGGCGGCGGAAGGAAATGCCACCCGAATGTCGGTTTCTGCTGGACCAGGGCGACTTCCTCGCGTCAGGTGTGCACTGGCCCCGGTTTTTCTGCGGGGCTGACGGATTTCAGAACACGAGGAAGATATGCTGAAGAAAGCCATTTTTGCCGCCTGTGCCGGATTTGTGCTGGCCACGCCTGCTTTTGCCGACGAGGTAACCGACGCGCTTGACGCTGCGAAAGCGGCTTATGAAGCGGGTGACCTGAACGGGACCGCGGCGCAGGTGATTGCTGCCGGGAAGGCGGTGCAGGCCCTGCAATCGAAGCGACTGCAAGCCCTGCTGCCCGAGGCGCCTTCGGGCTGGACGCGTGAGGTCGATGCCGAAGCTGCCAATGGCATGGCGATGATGGGCATGGCCGGAACGCTGATTTCCGCGCGCTACTCCGATGCTGATGGCAACGGATTCACCCTGACGCTGACGGCGGACAGCCCGCTGGTGGCCTCGATGGCGGGGATGCTGGGCAACGCGCAGATGATGCAGATGATGGGTAAGGTCACCAAGGTTGGCGGGCAGGATATGCTGGAACAGGGAACCGACCTGTCGGCGCTGGTCGGCAACCGGGTGCTGGTGCAGGCGCAGGGGATGGAGCCAGCGGCGATGATTCCGGTGCTGGAACAGCTTGATTTCGCAAAGCTGGCGATGTTTGACCGCTGAAGCCCGGCGCGGCAACCAGAGGGCGGTACCGCGCGGTGCTGCCCTCGCGTCAGGGGCGTGACCAACCGGCTTTCCGCCCTGTTCGCCCGCATTGTCACCAAGTCGTCACCTGACTTTGGCGTGGCTGTCATGCGGCCCGCATAGCAATCGCCCCGACTCGAACGGAAGGGGCGGGGATGCTGCAAGTCCGCAATGTATCGCGCGTGTTCGGCCAGAAGGCCGCGGTGGACGCGATCAGCTTTGATATCGACCGCCCCGCCTTCGTGGGGATCATTGGCCGGTCCGGTGCAGGCAAGTCGACCTTCCTGCGCATGATGAACCGCCTGACCGACGCCAGCGCCGGACAGATCATGGTTGAGGGTCGTGATATCCTTGCGCTGAAAGGTGCCGCCGCCCGCGCCTGGCAAAGTGACTGCGCGATGATCTTCCAGCAGTTCAACCTTGTGCCACGCATGGATGTGGCCTCGAACGTGCTGCATGGCATTCTGAACCGTCGGTCCACCCTGCAAACGCTGTTCAACCTCTGGCCCCGCGCCGACATCCTGAAGGCGCTGGAAATCCTCGACCGGCTGGGCATCGCCGAGCAGGCGCCAAAACGGGCCGAGGCGCTTTCGGGTGGCCAGCAGCAGCGCGTCGCCATCGCGCGGGCGCTGATGCAGGACCCCCGTATCATCCTTGCCGACGAACCCATTGCCAGCCTCGACCCGATGAATGCGCAGATCGTGATGGACACACTGAAGCGCATCAATGTCGAGGATGGCCGCATGGTCATTGCCAACCTGCACACGCTGGATACCGCGCGGCGCTATTGCGACCGGGTGATCGGCATGCGGGACGGCCGCATCGTCTTTGACGGCACGCCGGAACAGCTTTCGACCGGCGTCGCGCGCGACATCTACGGCGCCGACGACAGCTTCAACGAGGCCGCGACCTCGACCGCCATTCCCGCCGATACCGCGCCCGACCGGGCCTGGGCCGAGCGGATGCTGGCCAACTGAACCCGTTTCACCCGCCCCGCAGAATGCAGGGCAGAACCCGGAGCACATCGATGAAACACCTCCTCCTCGCCCTTGCCGCGACCACCGCGCTGACCGGCGCCGCCAGTGCCGAAGGCATCACCCAGTTCAACGTGGGTATTCTTGGCGGCGAAAACGCCCAGGATCGCATGACCTCGAACGAATGCTATCGCGCGAAGATCGAAGAGGCGCTGGGCGTGCCGGTCAAGGTCTTTACCCCGGCCGATTATGACGGCGTGATCCAGGGCCTGCTGGGCGGCACGCTTGACCTCGCGTGGCTGGGCGCCTCGGGTTATGCCAAGATCTACCTGACCGACCCGGAAGCGGTGGAGCCGGTTCTGACCAAGCAGAACATGGACGGCTCGACCGGCTACTACTCGATCGGTTTCGCCCGCAAGGACTCGGGGATCACCTCGATCGAGGATGCCAAGGGCAAGGTCTTTGCCTTCGGTGAACCGAACTCGACCTCGGGCTATCTGGTGCCGGGTGCAGAGCTGCAAGAGAAGTATGGCAAGCTGGAAGATTACTTCGGTGAAGTGAAATTCTCGGGCGGCCACGAGCAAACCATCGTCGGCGTTGCCAAGGGCGATTTCGACGCTGGCGTAAGCTGGGCTGACGGTCTGGGCAACTGGGAAGACGGCTACAATTCCGGCGCCTTCCGCAAGGCTGCCGATGCGGGCCTCGTCGACATGAATGACCTCGTGGAAATATGGAAGTCGAAGCTGATCCCCGAAGGGCCGATGGTGGTGCGCAAAGCGCTGCCGCAGGACGTCAAGGACAAGGTGATCGCGCTGACCGCCGATCTTCATGAAACCGACAAGGATTGCGCCTATGGCGTGGCTGCGGGCGAAGCCAAAGACTTCGTTCCGGTTACCCATGACGAGTATCTGGGCATCGTTGCGGCCCGGAAGCTGCAAGAAGGCATGTGAGTTTTTCTGACGTGTCGCCGGGTTCCCTGAAGGGAGCCCGGCAATTTCTTTTCCGGCCCTGCAACAGGACTGCACAATGGTAGATATCGCCTTCGGCCCGCAGGGCGACAAAGGCCCCGGCCCCACGAACGGGCGCGACGCCTATCTTGATCTGGTGCGTCGCCGCCGCATGTATGGCGGGATTCTGCTGGTGCTGTTCGTGGCGCTGATGGCCTCGGGTTTCCGTCTGGCTGAAAGCCGCAATGCGGGTGGCTTTATCGACGGGTTGCCGCAGGTCTTTGCCTTTCCGTCGGAAGTGATTTCCGAAGCCTGGGCCAAACGGGCCGAGGTGCCGGGCCTGATCTGGGCGCATGTGCCCTCGCTGATCGAGACGATCAACATCGCGGCGGTGTCCACACTCGCGGGCGGGCTGGCCGCCATGGTGCTGGCCTTGCTGTCCACGCGGGGGCTGTCGCGCTGGCCGCGCTTCACCGGCGTGTTTCGCCGCATGATGGATGCCTTTCGCGCCGTGCCCGAAATCGTCATCGCGCTGGTGCTGATCTACCTCCTGGGCGGTGGCCCGGTTCCGGCAGTCATCGCCATCGCCCTGCATACCTCGGGGGCTCTGGGGAAGCTGTTTTCCGAAGTGGCCGAAAATGCCGATCTGAAGCCGGTCGAGGGGCTGACCTCGGTTGGCGCCACATGGGGCCAGAAGATGTGGCTCGGTGTCATCCCGCAGGTGGCGCCGAACTGGCTCAGCTATGCGCTGCTGCGGTTTGAAATCAATGTGCGCGCCTCGGCCATCCTTGGCTTCGTGGGCGAGGGCGGCATCGGCCACGATCTGAAACTGGCGATGCAATGGGGGCAGGGGCGATATGACGAAGTCGTCGCGATCTTCCTGCTTTTGTTCCTGACCATCGTGGCCATCGACCGCCTGTCGGACCGCGCGCGTGAAAAACTGGTGAGGGGGCGCTGAACATGGCCGTGACCGATTTTACCGGGGCCCGCGCTCCGCTGACCGAAACGGTCATTCGGCGTTTTACCCTGCGTCGCCGCATGGCGCTGGCGGTGCCTGCAGTGATCTGCGCCTATTTTGTCTATATCTTCTTCGCCTTCGATATCGCGGGCATTGCCGCGCGGATGCGGCCTGACAATGCGGTCATCCTTTTGTCGGATTTCTGGTCCTACAAGACCCATGTGACCCGCGACAACCGCAGCGGCAGGCTGAGCGTCGCCATCGAAGGCGAGGCGAAAGGGGCTTACCCCGAAGGCCAGTTGCCCGACTGGGTGATGCAGACGGGCGACACCACGGTCATCGACCTCGGCGGCGGCAATATCGTCACTTATGACGCGGCCGGTGCGCGCTATGTGGTGCCGGGCTACGGCACCATCGACATCGCGCCCGAAGACGGCAAGCTGCGCCTGACCGCGCCTGAACCGCTGCCAGACTGGATCAACGCCTCTGACAACCGGGTCAGCGTCACCACGGATGCCGGGCGCTTCGCCTATACCCGGTCGAAGGTTGAAACCTTCCGCTACCAGCCAGGGTGGGAGCTGTTCTTCTTCACACTCGACAGCCCCTTCGCAGGCAAGGGCGCGGGCGAACTGGCCGCGCTGGCGCTGTGGGGGGATCGGGTGGACCCTGCGCGCAGCAATCTGGGCTATATGCTGTCCGAGTTCTGGAACAACCGCATGTGGCGTCATGGCGACGTCGCCTGGGCGATGTTTGAAACCGTGCTGATGGCCTTCCTTGGCACCATGGGGGCGGCAGTGATCGCCCTACCGCTGGGCTTTCTGGCCGCGCGCAACTTCATGCCGCTGGGGCCGCTGCGCTTTGCCATGCGCCGTGTGTTCGATTTCATCCGCGGCGTGGACGGGCTGATCTGGACCATCATCCTCAGCCGGGCCTTCGGCCCCGGCCCGATGACCGGCGCGCTGGCCATCCTGCTGACCGACACCGGCAGTTTCGGCAAGATGTTCTCGGAAGCGCTGGAAAACATCGACGAGAAACAGGTGGAGGGCATCCGCTCCACCGGCGCCAGCGCCGTGCAGCGCGCACGGTTCGGGGTGATCCCGCAGGTGACGCCGGTGCTGGTGAGCCAGGTGCTTTACTACCTCGAATCCAACACCCGCAGCGCCACGGTGATCGGCGCCATCGTCGGCGGCGGCATCGGCCTGCTGTTGACCCAGGCCATCATCACCCAGAAAGACTGGGAAGAGGTCGCCTATTACATGGTGCTGATCGTGCTGATGGTCATGGCGATGGACAGCCTGTCGGGCTGGCTGCGCAAGAAGCTTATCAAGGGATAAACCCGTGCCGAAACTCTCCGCCACCGAAGCCTTCGTGCATCCGGGCTGCCAGATCGTCAATTCCACCTTCGGCGCTTATTGCGAGGTGGGCGAGGGCAGCCGGGTGCTGAACTCCGACTTTGGGGATTATGCCTATTGCGACCGCATGGCCGACATCGCCAATACGAGCGTCGGCAAATTTTCGAACATCGCCGCGATGACAAGGATCGGGCCGACGGATCACCCGTTCACCCATGCCGCGCAGCACCACTTCCTCTATCGCTCCTCCTATTATTGGGAGGATGCGGAGGACGACCCGGCCTTCTTCGCCGCCCGCGCCGCGCGCCGCTGCACGCTGGGGCCGGATTGCTGGATCGGCCATGGCGCGATCATCAAGCCCGAGGTCACCATCGGCGCGGGTGCCATCGTCGCCTCGGGCGCGGTGGTCACCCGCGACGTGGCGCCCTTCATGATCGTGGCAGGCTGCCCCGCCGCGCCGCTGCGTGCGCGGTTCACGCCGCAGGTGGCTGACCGCCTGCTGACGCTGGGCTGGTGGGACTGGGATCACGCGACACTGCGCCGGGCGCTGCCCGATTTCCGCAGCCTGCCTGCCGAGGCTTTCCTTGAGAAATACGGCGGCTAGCGCACCTGCCGCGTCAGGCTGGCGATCTGGCTCAGCACCGTCAGCGGGCCAGTAGCGCGCAGAATGTCGACGATCATCAGCACGTCCGAGGCTATGCCACGCCACAGCCCACGTTTCGCGGCTTTGGCGGGGCTTGCGACACCGGGCCAGCGCACGACTGCCGGGCGCATGCCGTGTTTCAGCATCAGCCGGTTCAGGAACACCTCGAAGCCGAACTTCGGCAGGCTGTCCAGTGCTGCCAGATGCGGCGCGATCAGGGCCCGCGGCAGCATTCTTTCGCCCGAGATGTAGTCCACCCCCAGCCAGTGCCACAGCCGGGGTGCATTGCCGCGCAGCGACAGGCTGACATCGGCACGTCCCTCCAGAACCGGCCAGACCAGCCGCGTGATATCCGCCGCAGTCAGCCCGGTCAGATCTGCGTCGATCAGCAGCAGCCAGTCGCCGTCACTGGCGGCGATGCCCTGCGCCAGCGCCCGCGTCTTGCCCCGGTTCGGCACAAGGCGCAGCACCTCGGCCCCGGCCTGCTGCGCGACCCCGGCGGTGCCGTCGCGTGACCCGTCATCGATGACCAGAACCCGGTCGATCTGCGGATGCCCGACCAGCACGGACAGAACGGCGCCGATCCGCGCGGCCTCGTCATGGGCGGGAACCAGACAGGAGATCTTGCTGCTCATTGCCCGATCCTTCTTTTGCGCAGGAACCACAGGCCTGTGGCCAGAAGAACCACAGCCGTCAGCACCAGCGCACCGTGGAAGATCCAGTCGTCGATCCGTTGCCAGGCAGAGCCGAAAATCCAGCCCAGCCCGACGAACAGCAGGCTTTTCGGGATCGAGGCCAGCAGGTTGACCATCAGGAACTTCCCGAAATCCATTCTTGCGATGCCCGCCGCCGTCAGCACCGCCGCGCCTGCCGAATGGGTCAGCTTGCCCACCACCAGCAACCGCGTGCCCTGCGCCCGGAAGGCCCGCACCAGCCGGGCAAGGCGTGGCCGGGTCAGTCCGATCCGGTCGAGCCGGCGTTGCCGTACCAGGCGGCGCCCGTGGCGTCCCAGCGCGTAGAACAGCGCGTCGCCAGCCACATCGGCCACGATGACGCAGATCACCACGGCAGGCAGGTCCATCAGCCCCAGACGGGCCAGATAGGCCGCGATGACCGTGACCACCGGCCCTTCGATCAGGGCCAGAGGGGCCAGCACCAGCAAGCCATGATGCTGAATCAAGGCGACCAGATCGGGTTGGGGCATCATCGGGGGCGGGTCACTCGGCCGGGTGCAGCGCCGGGGCAGGCACTGAGCCCATGGTATTGCCACGCCAGTCGAAGCCACGGCGCAGGAAGGTGGCGCCCCAGATTGCCGGTATCATCAGGTCGCGCAGGGGCAACACCGCGATGTCCTGCCAGCCCGAGGGCCAGCCCGCGCGCCGCATCAGTCGCGCCTCTGCCGCATACCACAGGCCAAGGTAGGCCAATGCCAGCGCAGGCGGCAGTCCGGCACCCGCCAGCGCGCCGAGGCACAGCAGCGCAGGCAGCACGGCGCCATTCGCCGGTTCCGCCCCGAACAGCCGGGGAAATCCGTCGCGACGGATGCGGCTCCACCGCAGTTGCCGGTTCCAGACCTGCGCAAGGCCGCGCCGCCCCACCGGCTGTGCGAAGGGCAGGGGCGTCAGGCGAATCCGCAGGCCCAGCTCGCGGATCAGACGGGTCGCTGCCGCATCCTCGGCGAGTTCCCGGCCCAGCACGGTCAGTCCGCCGAAACGCTCGATCAGCGGTTTGTTGAAGAACAGGGTCTTACCCTGGGCATAGCCCTTTCCGAGGGTGTCAGCGGCGAATTGCAACCGCGCCTGATTGCCGTTCAGGAAAGCGCATTCCAGCCGCCCGGCCAGCCCCTGCGGACGAATACCCACGGCGGGGGAGGACACCAGCCCCGTTGCCGGACCCCAGCTTGCCACCACGCGCGCCAGATAGTCGGGCGGCAGCAACAGGTTCGCATCGGTCATGCAGACCCATTCCGCCGTATCTGAATACCAGCCTTTCCAGACATTGTTGATCTTCGGGTTGCGCGTCACCCGCGCCTCGCCCACCAGCAGACGGGCCGACACCTGCGGATGTTCCGCGATCAGGTGGCGGATCAGCGGCAGAACCGGATCGTCGGGCGATGCGGCGCAGAAGATCACGTCATAATCGGGGTAATCCTGCACGAAGGAACTGCGCAGCGTCTCGGCATCGAACGGGTCCAGCCCGCAGACCGGGCGCAGCAGGGTCACGCGCGGTGTGCCGATCAGTCCGGGGGCAGCCGGGCGGTCAGCCCTCAGCCGCCCGAGGAACAGCAGGACCGAGGCATAATGCGCCACCAGAAATCCGGCAGCGGCAAGGGCAAGCAGAAAGGCGATCATCAGGCACCTGCAAATTCGGGTTCAGCGGCGGCGCGACCCGGCAGCAGCGCGGGTGCCTTGCGCGCATCCAGCAGGCGCAGGCTACCGTCGGCGGTTTCGGCCAGCGCGGTCAGGCTGTCGATCCAGTCGCCGCAATTGGCATAGGTCAGGCCGAAATCGTCATGCAGCCCGGCAATGTGGAAATGCCCGCAGATCACGCCGTCAACCTGTTTGCGGCGTGCGAGGCGCAGCACCTTCCGCTCGTGCGCGCGGCCCAGATACAGCAGCGCATTGACCGAGGTCAGCAGCATGTCCACCGCGCTGCGCGCTTCGGGCGGGGTATCGGGGCGGCGGCGGGTCAGCAGGCGTTCGAACCGGCGCAGGCCATGGTCGATCCGGCTGCCCAGCCGGGTGAAGATATGGGCACGGAACAGCCGCCCGTCGCAGGCATCGCCGTGCAGCACAAGATAGCGACGCCCGTCGGCGGTGGTATGGATCAGCGCTTCCTGCGCCTCGGCCGGAACGCGGCAATGCTGCGGCGCGCGGTCGGGGAAGGGATCGTGGTTGCCGCGCAGGTAAAGGATGCGCGCGCCCTCGGCCTTGCGCGCGACCAGATGGTCGATCACCGCCTGATCGGCCGCGCTCCAGTGAGGCAGCAGCGGGTGCCAGAGGTCGAGGATGTCGCCCACCAGCACATAGGTCTCGGCCCGGTGCGCCTGAAGGAAAGCCAGCACCAGATCCGGCCGCGCGCCAAGCGCGCCCAGATGCAGGTCGGACAGAAACAGCGTCCGATACGGGCAAGCGGCGGCGGGTCGGCGGTCCGGCTGGGTCACGGCAAGGCTCCGTCACGGGGTCGTGAGCGGACCATGAGCGCGGAAGGCCACGATTTGATGACGTTTCGCTTGTAGTTTCACGACGATTGCGGCGGTGCAGCGAAACCTGCGCTCAGGCGACGCGGCGGCCCTGCACCCAGACGCCCCGCACCGCCCCTGCCTGCCCGATCCGCGTGACGCGGATGACATCGGCACGACCGCCGGGCACCAGATGGCCGCGATCTTCCAGCCCGGTCGCCTCGGCCGGGGCGGCGGTCACGGTGGCGATGCCGCGCGCGGTATCGCCCCAGACATCGCCCAGCATCAGCGCCGCCGACAACAGCGACGAGGGCACATAATCCGACGACACGATATCGAGCAGATCGGCCTGCGCCAGATCCTGCGCCGCGACATTGCCGGAATGGCTGCCACCGCGAATGAGGTTCGGTGCCCCCATCATCACGCGGATGCCATGGTCATGGCAGGCCTGCGCGGCCTCGGTCGTGGTGGGAAATTCGGCGAAATGCACCCCATGCCCCGCCGAAACCGCAACCTGCGGCGCGGTCGTGTCGTCATGGCTGGCCAGCACCGCACCAAAGCGCCGCGCCTCGGAGACGACAGCCGCCTCGTGCACCGCGCCCACCTGATCGCGCAGGGCGCGCTGGTCGGCGACGTGCTTGTGAAACTCTGCCTCGCTGAGGCCATGCTTGCCGCAAAGGTAGTCCTTCAGCTTGGTCACATCGCGGAACTGCCGCTCGCCGGGTGTATGGTCCATCAGGCTGACGATGCCGATGCGATCTTCGGCACCGAACTTCGCCAGTTCAGCCACCAGCGTTTCCGAACAGACCTCGGCGCGCAGATGCAGGAAATGGCTGATCCGCAGCGCGCCCTGCGCCCTCAGGTCCAGAATTTCATCGGCCAGTGCACGGGCATATTCGCCGTAATTGGCCTTCTTGTTCGACACGACAGACCCGACGCGCAGCGCGTCGAAAACTGTGGTGATACCGACGCTGGCAAGCTCGGCGTCATGGGCGATAATGGCGGCCTGATGCGGCCAGCCGACACGCGGGCGCGGCTCGATATGGCGTTCCAGATTGTCGGTATGCAACTCGATCAGGCCGGGCATCACCAGATCACCCGCGCAGTCGATGGCACCGGCAGGCACGGCGGCCCCTTCGGCGATGTCAGTAATCCGCCCGTCAGACAGCCGCACCTGGCCGCGCAGGGTTTCTCCCGGCAGAACAAGGGTGGCATTGGCAAGGATCGTATCGGTCATTTCAGAAAGTCCTGTCTTGCGGTTCCGGGCGCAGGCGGCTGCAATGGCACGAAACCGTCACGCCTTTGTGACAGTCGCAGGGTAGGCCAGCCGCCATGGAAAAGATGAAACGCTATGCTGTCTATTACGCGCCGCGCGCCGGCGCCTTTGCCGCGCGGGCGGCGGAATGGTTGGGCTGGGACCCGGTCGCGGCCGAGCCCCGGCCACAGCCACAATTGCCGGGTCTCCCTGCCGCTGTTGCCGATCTGACGGCAGAGCCGCGTAAATACGGCTTTCACGGCACGATCCGCGCGCCCTTCCGCCCGGCAGACGGGCTGGGGCAGGATGAGGTTGCGGCGGGGGTTGCCGAACTCGCCAGCCGTCTGAAGCCCGCCGTCTGTGACCACCTGCGGCTGGTCAATCTGCACGGATTTCTGGCGCTGATCCCCGAAGGCGGTGAGGCCGCGCTTCAGGCGCTTGGCGCGGCGGTGGTCGAAGGCACCGATGCTCTGCGCGCGCCGCTGAACGAGGCCGAAATCGCCCGCCGCCGCCCTGAACGGCTCAGCTCGCGACAGCGCGCCCTGCTGGACCGCTGGGGCTATCCCTTCGTGATGGAGGAATTCCGCTTCCACCTGACGCTGACCAGCAGCCTGAGTGCGCCGGACGCCGCAGCGGCTCGCAACGTGCTGGAGCCGCATTTTGCCCCGGTCCTGCCGCAACCTTTCGCCATCGAGGATCTGTGCCTGTTCGGAGAGGATGGCGCGGGGCGTTTCCATTTTCTGCATCGCTACGCCCTGACCGGCTGAAGCGCCGCCAGAAACCGCGCTATGCCCTCGGACAGACTGCCGTCATTGCGCACCTCGGTGGCCTGAATGCCTTCGGGCAGGGTGAAGGCCGCACGGGCCAGCCGGGCGCGGATATCGGCCTCGGGCTCGCGCCCCCGCGCGGCCAGCCGCTGCGCCAGCACCGCATCCGGCGCGGTGACAAGGATCACGCGCAGACCGGGAAACCGCGCCTGCGCCTGCGGCAGGGCCAGGCGCGAGCCGTTGAAGATCACCACCCCTGGCGCAGCGAGCTGCGCTTGCGGGATGCCATAGCTCAGCCCATGCGCCTGCCAGTCCAGCGCGAAGTCCCCGGCGGCCTTGCGTGCGGCGAAATCCTCGGGGCTGACCCCTTCGAAATCCTCGCCTCCGGCCTCGGTCGGTCGGGTGATCACCCGCCGCACCAGTCGCAGACCTGGCCGCGCTGCCACCGCACCGGCGATCAGCGTATCCTTCCCGGCCCCGGAAGGCCCGACCACCGCGATCAGCATATCAGGCCGCCAGACGCGGGGTGAAGCCGGTCACATCGACCAGCCGGTCACACACGCGATCCCGCGCGCCCTCGTCATGGAAGATCCCCACGATGGCCGCGCCGCGCGCCTTGGCTTCCTCGATCAGCCCCAGCACAACCTCGCGGTTGGCGGCATCCAGACTGGCCGTCGGCTCGTCCAGCAAAAGCGCGGGATAGGGATGTGCGAAGCCGCGCGCGATGTTCACGCGCTGCTGTTCCCCGCCCGAGAAGGTGGTGGGCGAGAGACCCCAGAGCCGTTCGGCAATGTTCAGCCGCGCCAGCAGATCCGCCGCCCGCGCCCGCGCCGCATCGACCGGCACGCCCAGTTGAAGCAGCGGCTCCGCCACCACATCCAGCGTCGGCACGCGCGGCACCACGCGCAGGAACTGACTGACATAGCCCAGAACCTCGCGCCGCAGGCGGATGATCTCGCGCGGGGCGGCGCGAGCGACATCCAGATCGCCGACCCGGATGCTACCCCCTGCGGCCAGGTAATTGCCGTAGATCATCCGCATCAGCGTGGATTTCCCCGACCCCGACTGCCCGGTCAGCCCGACACATTCGCCCGGCGCGACGGCCAGCGCCGCCCCCGCCATCACCGGGATCACGGCGCTGCCCTGATTGTGCAGGGTAAAGGCCTTGGAAAGATTGGTAATCTCGATCATAGCCAGCGTTTCCACTTGAAGAAAAGATAGGTCAGCACCGCCGAGGCCAGCATCAGCGCCAGCGCCATCGGATAGCCGAATGCCCATTGCAATTCCGGCATATGGGCAAAGTTCATCCCATAGGCCGAGGCGATCACCGTGGGCGGCAGGAAGATCACTGCCACCACCGAAACGATCTTCACCGTCTTGTTCTGGGCAAGGTTCACCATGCCCAGGGTCACGTCAGAGGCCATGGCGACGCGGCTGGTCAGAAAGTCGCCATGTACTTCCAGCGCCCGGATATCGCGCATCAGCCCCTTGACCACCGGGCGCAACCCATGGCCCGCGCCGGCCTCGTTCAGCGCCTGCCCGAAATAGCTGATCGCACGTTCCAGGGTCAGCAGCGACTGTCGCACCCGGCTGATGAGATCGCTTTCGCGCGCGACCTGCCGCAGCGCCTCCTGCAGCGCGTCATCGCTGGCCTTCGCACCTTCCTCGAATACCTGCGCCATCAGAGCATCCAGCGCCCGACCCGAGCCCTCCATCAGGTCGGCCAGCCGCCCGACGATTTCCTCCATCAGCGACAGGAAGACCCGGCGCGGATCGGCGCAGCCCGGCCCCACTTTGTCTGCCCGTTCCGGATAGGTCTCGAACGGGCGCGGCGCGTGGTGGCGCACGGTCACCAGCCGTTCCGGGTGCAGGATGAAACAGACCGGGCCGGACATCGGCGCCTTGGTCTCGCTCAACCCCGGCAGCACCACGGTCAGATAATCGACGCTGCCCTCGCGGTAGAGTCGGTTCGACACCTCGATCTCTTCCATATCGGCCAGCGTCGGCACCTCGACCCCCAGAGCCTGCGCCAAAGCCACCTGACCGGAGAGCGGGCGGTACAGATCCACCCAGACCGCCTGCGCAAGGTCGGTCCCTTGCGGCAATTGCTTCAGTTTCCGGTCGGCGGGGGCATAGGCGTAAAGCATGGTTCAGACCTGCAAGACAGAGGATACCAGCAATTGCGTATACCCGTGCTGCGGGTCGTCCAACACCTGATCGGTCAGCCCCTGTTCCACCACCCGGCCCGATTTCATCACCATCAGCCGGTCGGCGAGCAGACGCACCACCGCAAGGTCATGGGTGACGATCACGACCGAAAGCCCCAGATCGCGCACAAGCCCGCGCAAAAGATCCAGCAAGCGCGCCTGCACGCTGACATCCAGACCGCCGGTCGGTTCATCCATGAACACCAGTCGCGGGCCGGTCACCAGATTGCGCGCGATCTGCAAACGCTGCTGCATCCCGCCGGAAAAGGCGGAAGGCCGGTCGTCGATCCGGTCGGCGGCAATCTCCACCCGGCCCAGCCAGTCGGCCGCGGTGTCGCGGATGGTGCCATAGTTGCGCGCACCCACCGCCATCAGCCGCTCGCCGACATTGCCGCCCGCGCTGACACCCATGCGCAAACCGTCGCGGGCATTCTGATGCACGAAGGCCCATTCGGTGCGGCTGAGCCGCCGCCGCTCCGGCTCTCCCAGCGCGCCCATGTCACGGCCGTCGTAAAGGATGCGCCCTGCATCGGGCTTCAGATGCCCGGCCAGGCAGCCCAGCAGCGTGGATTTGCCGGAACCGCTTTCGCCCACGATCCCCAGAACCTCACCGGGGAACAGGTCGAACGTCACATCGGTGCAGCCGATCCGGTTGCCATAAAGCTTCTTCACGCCCTGAACCGACAGAAGCGGCCGGTCCTCTTTTACCCTGGCACAAATATCCATATCCACCGCCCCCATCGCGCGATCCCCTCGGGCAGGAGCGCCAAAATTCTTCAAAGAATTTTGGGCCCCGGTCATTCTGCCGCTCCCGGCTGGCCCAGCCGTCCGACATGTCCTGCCGCGCGGCGTCCCGCACAGAAATCGGTGTCGGAGCAGACATACATCCGGCTGCCCCGGTCATCGGTGATGACCTCATCCAGATAACTGTCACCGGCGCCGCACAGGTCGCAGTCATGCGGGGCTTTCGATGCCTCGAACGGGTGATCCTCGAAATCGAGGCTCACGACCTGCGTATAGGGCGGCAGCGCATAGATGCGCTGTTCGCGACCCGCGCCAAATAGCTGAATTGCCGGGTTGTCCGACAGTTTCGGATTGTCGAATTTCGGGATCGGCGAGGGGTCCATCACATAGCGTTCCTCCACCTTCACCGGATAGGCATAGGCGGTGGCGATGGTGCCGTGGCGCGCGATGTCCTCGTAGAGTTTCACATGCATAAGCCCGTATTCCTCCAGCTCGTGCATCTTGCGCGTTTCGGTCTCGCGCGGCTCCAGAAAGCGCAGGGGCTCCGGGATCGGCACCTGATAGACAAGGATCTGACCCTCGCAGAGCGGTGTTTCCGGGATGCGGTGGCGGGTCTGGATCACGGTGGCTTCGGCGGTCGCCTCGGTCACCGCCACGCCGGCGGTGCGCTGAAAGAATTTGCGGATCGACACGGCGTTGGTGGTGTCGTCGGCGCCCTGGTCGATGACCTTCAGCCGGTCGTCGGGCGTCAGGCAGGCCGCCGTCACCTGCACCCCGCCCGTGCCCCAGCCATAGGGCATCGGCATCTCGCGGCTGGCGAAAGGCACCTGATAGCCGGGCACCGCGATCCCTTTCAGGATGGCGCGGCGGATCATCCGTTTGGTCTGCTCGTCCAGATAGGCGAAGTTGTAGTCGCTCACAGCAGCCCCCGCGCGGTCAGTGCCGCTTCCAAAGCCTCAGGCGTGGTGAAATGTTCGGCCTGCATGCCGAAGGCGCGGGCGCCCTCGACATTCTTCAGGCTGTCGTCGATGAACAGGCAATCGCCCGGCTCCAGCCCGGCACGGTCGCAGAGGCGTGCGTAGATCCGTGCCTCGGGTTTGAGTATCCCTTCCTGCCCCGACACGACGGTCACGTCGAAGGCGTAGCCCAGCCGAGGATGCGCCGCGATACCCGCAGGCCAGGTTTCGGCAGACCAGTTGGTGATCGCATGGATGGCCAGCCCGCGCGCGCGCAGCCGGTCCATCAGCGCCCATGTGCCCTCGATAGCTTCGGGCACTGTGGCGGCGTAACGGTCGACATAGGTGGCGAACAGGGCACGGTCGGCCGGGTCGGCAATCTCTGCCGCCAGCGCGGCAAAGCTTTCGCCGCCGTCGGCGCGCAGATTCCGCGCCATGAAGTCGGTGCGGGTCAGGAAATCCTCCACCGCGTCGCGGCTGCCCAGATCAGGCAGGAAGGCCGGATGCGGTTCCCAGCGGATCAGCACATTGCCGATATCAAACACGATGGCCTTCATTCCGCTGCCTCCTGCATCTGCATCGCCTCGGCCCGCAGACGGCGCACCAGTTCCAGCTCGGACTGGAAGTCGACGTAATGCGGCAGTTTGATATGTTCCAGAAAGCCGGTGGCCTGGATGTTGTCGCAATGGCTCAGCACGAATTCCTCGTCCTGCGCCGGGGCGCCGGTGAAATCCTCGCCCAGTTCCTGCCAGCGCAGCGCGCGGTCGACGAGGCTCATGGCGATGGCCTTACGCTCGGTCTGGCCGAAGGTCAGGCCATAGCCTCGGGTGAATTGCGGGGGTTCGGTCTTCGAGCCTTTGAACTGATTGACGGTTTCACATTCCGTCAACTCCACCTCGCCGATCTCGATGGAGAAACCCAGTTCGGGGATCTCCATTTCCACCAGCACGCGGCCGATGCGCAATTCACCGACGAAGGCATGGGTACGACCGTAGCCGCGCTGGGTGGAATAGGCCAGCGACAGGATGAAGCCTTCATCCCCCCGCGTTATGGCTTGCAGGCGCAGCGGGCGGTTCGCGGGCAGTTCCAGCGGTTCCCGCGTCAGGTCGGGCGGAGGGGCGTCGTCGCGCGGTGCGGCCTCGATCAACCCGTCGCGGTCCAGAAGGCTGGTGACATGCGGCACCGGCTCAGGTCGCGCCGGCACCTGTGGCGCGAGAGGCGCCTCTCCCTCAGCGGCCAGTTTGAAATCCAGCAGGCGGTGCGTGTAGTCGAAGGTCGGCCCCAGCACCTGCCCGCCGGGCAGATCCTTGAACGTGGCGCTGACGCGCCGGTCGACCGCCATCGCCGCCGTCTCCACCGGCTGCGAGGCGCCAAGGCGGGGCAGCGTCGTGCGATAGGCGCGGATCAGAAAGATCGCCTCTATCAGATCGCCGCGCGCCTGCTTGATCGCCAGCGCCGCCAGATCGGGATCATACAGCGAGCCTTCGGCCATCACCCGGTTCACCGCCAGTTTCAACTGTTCGCGGATCTGCGGCAGGGTCAGTTCGGCGACCGATGGATCGCCGCGCCGTTCCTCGGCCAGCCAGGCATGGGCATTGTCGATGGCGCGTTCGCCACCCTTGACGGCGACATACATCAGGCTTCCTCCACGAGGGTGGATCGGGGCAGGGCGGCGAGCGTGTCGCCGCTGGTGAAATAGCAATCGAAGCCCAGCGGAAAGAGCGCGCGATTGGCGCGGAACGCCGCGATCTCGGGCAGCGACAGTTGCGCGGTGTCGCGGATGCCGGGGCCACGGAGCGTTGCGCCGGTTGTGGAAAGCGCGGGCAGTTCCACGATCAGCGTGGTGGAACGATCCGGGTAATCCGGCTGGCCGATGCGGAAGCGGGTCAATGGCTGCAGCGCCGCCCAGCCGCCCACCGCGAAATCGGCCTGATCCGCCGGGGCGAAGGGGGCGCCGGTATGGAAGGTGATCCAGTCGCGCACCGCCGGGCAATCGACAGCCCCGGCCAGGTGCACCGGCGTCGTGGTATCGGCCAGCGTCAGCAGCAGTGCCCCGGCAGCGGGCGACAGCGGGGCGGGCGGGATGACGCCAGCCATGCGATGCAGCGTGCCGGGGCGGGCCATCGCCTCCAGCGCGGCGCGGAAGGCGATGGCGGCATCGGTTGCGGCATTCGTGAAGCCGCCGGTCAGGGCTTCGGGCGTCATTGATCCTCTCCGCGTACCATGGTGAAGAATTCGACCTTCGTTGCGGCGGCCTTGACGGCGCGGGTCGTGCGGCGCGCCTCTTCCTCAAGCCGCAGGGGATGCAGCACCTGCGCCTCGACCCGTGCGGCTTCGGGCGTCTGCATCAGCGCATCCACCACGGCGGCGCGGCGGGCGTGATCCTTGTCGCGGCCCTGCACATAGGCATGGCCCACGGCGCCGCAGTCCAGCCGCAGCGAGCAGCGAGTCACCGTCATCTCGCCCAGATTGAACGGGGCGCCGGTGCCGCCGACACGACCCCGCACCATGACGGAACCCACTTCGGCCGGGCGCAGCAATGCGGTTTCGGGCAGGTCGGGCAGCAGGGCGGCAAGCCGCGCTGGCGGTGCCTTGGCCAGAAGGGACATCCAGCCCTTCCGCGCCAGATCTTCCGGGCGTTCGGTCATCTGATCCTCGACAGGTTGCGGATTTGTCTAGATTACTATACAACTAGACAAGTGATAGCTGATGAGCCGAGTCGGCACAACGCCCAATGGCGTGAAACTTTTGCGACAGGATGGATGATGGCCCGCAGCCCGATCTGGAAATCCATTGCCGGGACGCTCGCGGCAGAGATCGCAGGGGGGCTGTACCGCCCCGGCGACAAATTGCCGTCAGAGGCGGATCTGGCCAGCCGGTTCGGCGTGAACCGCCATACGGTGCGGCATGCGCTGGGTGCGCTGGCCGAGGCGGGCACGGTGCATGCCCGGCGTGGGGCCGGGGTTTTCGTCACAGCACGACCGACCGACTATCCGCTGGGCCGACGGGTGCGGTTTCACCAGAATGTCGCCGCCTCGGGGCGCACGCCCTCGCGCAGGCTGACCCGGCTGGAGACCCGCCCCGCCAGCACGGAGGAGACCGAGGCGCTGGCGCTGGCCCCCGGCGCTCTGGTGCATGTCATGGAAGGCGTGTCGCTTGCTGACGGGCAGCCGCTGGCGGCGTTCCGGTCGGTCTTTCCTGCGGAAACTTTGCCCGGCCTGCTGGCGCTGCTGGAGGAACATCAGTCGGTCACCACCGCGCTGGGCGCGCTGGGGGTTGCCGATTACACCCGCGCCGAAACCCGGCTGACCGCGAAGCGCGCCGGGGCGGTGCTGGCGCTTGCCTTGCAGGTGCAGGAAGGGGCACCAATCCTGCGATCCGTGGCGGTGAATGTGGATGCGGCTGGGCGACCGCTGGAATACGGCACGACATGGTTTGCCGGGGACCGGGTGACACTGACAGTCACGCCTGACTGACCTCAGGCGCGGTGATAGGGGGCGCCCGAAAGGATCGAAGCCGCGCGGTAAAGCTGCTCGGTCAGCATCACCCGCACCAGCATATGCGGCCAGACCATCTTGCCGAAGCTGATCGAAAAATCGGCCCGCGCCCGCAGTGCGGGGGCGATACCGTCGGCCCCGCCGATGACGAAGGCGACATCCTGCCGCCCGCCATCGCGCCATTTTGCCAGATGATCGGCAAATTCCGGGCTGGACAAGAGCTTGCCGCGTTCGTCCAGCGTGACCAGCAGGGCGCCCGAGGGCAGGGCGCGTTCGAGCAGCGCGGCCTCGGCCTCCATGCCGCCGCCCTTGCGGTCCTCGACCTCGTGCTCGGTGAAGGGGCCAAGCGCCAGTGCGCGGCCGGTGCGGTCGAAGCGCGTTGTGTAATCGTCGATCAGGTCACGCTCGGGGCCGGCACGCAGCCGACCCACGGCGCAGAGATGCACCCGCATCAGACCCCGGAGGTCGGGGCAGGGCGCTGCTGGCCCGCAGGCAGCCACATCTTTTCAAGCTGATAGAACTCGCGCACTTCCGGGCGGAACACATGCACGATGACATCGGCGGTGTCGATCAGAACCCAGTCGCCGGTTTCCTTGCCCTCGACCTTGCACTGACGGCCATAGTCCTGCTTCAGCCGGTCGACCAGCTTTTCGGAAATCGCCGCCACCTGACGCGAGGACCGCCCCGAGCAGATGACCATGTAATCGGCCATGTCGGAACGCCCGCGCAGGTCGATCTGCACGATGTCCTCGGCCTTGTCGTCGTCAAGCGAGGCGATGATGCGGGCAAGAAGTTCTTCGCTGCTGGGGCCGGCGTCGTTCATGCGCTCGGCCCTCGGTCCGACCGGCAGGCCGGTCGCGGGATCAGAATGAGACAGGACATCGTCCTCCAGATAGCGCGCCAAAGGCCCCGGCGCCGGGGTTTGCAGGTTCAGGCTAACACCGAAGCCCGCGCGACTCAATGCGCGCGGACCCGGGCGAAAGCTGGCGCTTACACGCTTCCGCCGATCACGGCAAGGCGGGGTTCCCGCAGGGGCGCAGGCCTGCCATCGCCTCGGCACCGATCAGGGCTGCAATCGGTGCGGGCCGGACGAGGGGCTGGAAGCCCTGCTCCTGCTCCAGCTTTATCAGTACCCCGCCCTCTGCCGTCGGGGGCAGGGGGCCGCCGGTCAGGCAGGCATCCAGCGCGACACCGAGGCTGCCGTGACTCTGCCCGTCCTGCGGCCATGCGGCCACGGCAGATTGCGCGGCCCGCATCCGCGCGGCATCGGCGCGGGACAGGCCGAAGGCCATAACCACCCCTTTCGCTTCCGGCAGGGATGGGGCGGGCCGGGGCTCCAGCACGAAGGTTTCGGCAACGGAATGCCCGGCGCGATCCGCCTTGAACTCCAGTCTGGCGCCCTGCGGTTGTGGTCGCAGCCCATCGGGCAGGACCAGGGCGAGCTCAATCCCCGACGGATCAACCGTCAGCGGGTCAAGCGCCTGCAGGCGCATGAGGGTCGAAGGCACAAGGCTGGAACAGGCGGCAAGTAGCAGCGGCAACAGGGCGGCGATGCGCATGCGATTCTCCTTTGACAGTTATTAATTATTGTTTTACAGAAAAATTACTTTGCAAGAGGGAAAATCATGCCGCCAAGAATATTGCGACTGTCGCTTGTGTTGTGGTGGGTTGTGACCCTGCTGCTGCCCGGCCTGCCGCTGCTGGTCCTGCTGTGGGGATGGCATGGGGTGCGGGAGCCCGGCTGGCTTCTGACGGCGTTTCCGGGGCTGCCGCCGGAAACCAGGCTGACGGCGGGGAAATCCTCGGGCACGCTGGCCCTGGGTCTGCTGGCGCTGGTGCCTATGCTGGCCGCGCTTTGGCATATGCGGGGGCTGTTCGCACTTTATGCTGCCTCCGAGGTGCTGACGCCGATGGCGGCGCGGCGTATCCGGGCGATTGGCGTGGCGCTGGCCTTGCTGGCCGTGGCCCAGACGGTTCTGCCCGGCTTGCAGCTTCTGCTGCTGACGGCGGACAATCCGCCGGGTGCCCGGATTGTTTCGATTGCCCTGACCTCGGAAATGCTCTGGCTGGCGCTGGCGGGCGGCTTGCTTGTGACCATCGGCTGGGCCATGACCGAGGCGGCACGGGTGGCGGAGGAGAACCGGGGCTTTGTCTGAGGTGGAGATCGTGGTTCGACTGGACGTCATGCTCGCACGCCGCAAGATGCGCTCGCGCGAGCTGGCGGAAAGGATCGGGATTACCGAGGCCAATCTCAGCCTGCTGAAATCCGGCAAGGTAAAAGGTATCCGGTTCGAGACGCTGGCGGCGATCTGCGCGGTGCTGGACTGTCAGCCGGGTGACCTGCTGGAGGCCATCCCGCGCGAGAGCTGACTTGCCTTGCAAGGGGATTCGGGCGTATGAAACGGCCCATGAACGGGTTCATCTACTTCAACATCACCGATCACGCGCGGCTTCCGGCCCGCTTTTTCGGCATGACCCGCACGGTGCTTGCCCGGCTTTGATGCCGCGCCCTGCCTTCGTCTCCGAGGGCACCCTTCCCCTATCCCACAGCTATCCCATTGATGAAGGTGAGAGCCATGACCGCTCCGCGTACACTCTACGACAAGATCTGGGACGATCACGTCGTCCATCAGGCCGAAGACGGCACCTGCCTGCTGTATATCGACCGCCATCTGGTGCATGAAGTCACCAGCCCGCAGGCATTTGAAGGTCTGCGCATGACCGGCCGCAAGGTCCGCGCGCCGGAAAAGACCATTGCCGTGCCGGACCACAACGTCCCCACCACCGCAGGTCGCGACACCCATATCGACAACGAGGAATCGCGAATCCAGGTCGAGGCGCTGGACAAGAATGCCAGGGATTTCGGCATCAACTACTATCCCGTGTCCGACATCCGTCAGGGCATCGTGCACATCGTCGGCCCGGAACAGGGCTGGACGCTGCCGGGCATGACCGTGGTCTGTGGTGACAGCCATACCGCCACCCACGGCGCCTTCGGTTCGCTGGCGCATGGCATCGGCACCTCAGAGGTGGAGCATGTTCTGGCGACGCAAACGCTGATCCAGAAGAAGTCGAAGAACATGAAGGTGGAGATCACCGGCAAGCTGCGTCCGGGCGTCACCGCCAAGGACATCACGCTGTCGGTCATCGGCGCGACCGGCACCGCCGGCGGCACCGGCTATGTCATCGAATATTGCGGCGAGGCGATCCGCGACCTGTCGATGGAAGGCCGTATGACCGTCTGCAACATGGCGATCGAGGGTGGTGCGCGCGCTGGCCTGATCGCGCCAGACGAAAAGACCTTCGAATATATCAAGGGCCGTCCGCATGCCCCGAAAGGCGCCGCCTGGGAAGCCGCGATGACCTACTGGAAATCGCTGTTCACCGATGAAGGCGCGCATTTCGACAAGGTGGTGGTGCTGAAGGGCGAGGACATCGCCCCGGTAGTGACCTGGGGCACCAGCCCAGAAGACGTGCTGCCGATCACCGGCACAGTGCCCGCGCCCGAAGACTTCACCGGCGGCAAGGTCGAGGCCGCGCGCCGGTCGCTGGAATATATGGGTCTGACCCCCGGCATGAAACTGTCGGACATCAAGATCGACACCGTGTTCATCGGGTCATGCACCAATGGCCGGATCGAGGATCTGCGCGCCGCCGCCGCCATCCTGAAGGGCAAGAAGATCAAGCCGGGGATGCGCGCGATGGTCGTGCCGGGCTCGGGCCTCGTGCGGGCTCAGGCCGAGGAAGAAGGTCTGGCGCAGATCTTCATCGACGCGGGCTTTGAATGGCGTTTGGCCGGGTGTTCCATGTGCCTCGCCATGAACCCCGACCAACTGTCGCCGGGTGAACGCTGCGCTGCGACCTCGAACCGCAATTTCGAGGGCCGTCAGGGCCGCGGTGGCCGCACCCACCTGCTGTCCCCCGCCATGGCGGCGGCGGCGGCGGTGACCGGCCACCTGACGGATGTGCGCGAGATGATGGCCGAGACGGTCTGAGGAGTATCTGGAATGGACAAGTTCACCACCCTCACCGGCGTTGCCGCGCCGATGCCGCTGGTCAATATCGACACCGATATGATCATCCCGAAACAGTTCCTGAAAACGATCCAGCGTTCGGGTCTTGGCAAGAACCTGTTTGACGAGATGCGTTACACGCAGGACGGCGCCGAGATTGCCGATTTCGTGTTGAACCAACCTGCTTATCGCAAGGCCGAGATCATTGTCGCCGGTGACAACTTCGGCTGTGGTTCCTCGCGCGAGCACGCGCCTTGGGCGCTTTTGGATTTTGGCATCCGCTGCGTGATCTCTACCAGCTTCGCCGACATCTTCTTCAACAACTGCTTCAAGAACGGCATCCTGCCGATCGTGATGCCGCAAGAGGTTGTCGAAGTACTGATGGAAGACGCGAAGAAGGGCGAGAACGCCCGGATGACCGTCGATCTGGAAGCGCAGACCGTGACGACCTCGGATGGCCAGAGCTTCGGTTTCGAGGTCGATCCCTTCCGCAAGCATTGCCTGCTGAACGGTCTGGATGACATCGGCCTGACGCTGGAAAAAGTGTCCAGCATCGACACATTCGAGGCCAAGGCCAACCTGCTGCGCCCCTGGGTCTGACCTGAGGCGCTACTACATCTTGTGCCGCCTTGGGCTGAAACCCCAAGGCGGCCTTTTTCTTGCCCCGCTTTGATGCAAAGCGGCGACAGTTTTTCCCTGTAATTGCCTCATTGATCGGGTCCAATGGTCTGAACCGTTGCGACTTTGAAAGAAAGAAGGCAAAACTTGGGCAAGATTGAGGCAGCCCGTCGCAAAGCACGGGGAAAACTGGGAAAAGCCATCCGGCAACGTATCGGACGGCGCCGGGTCGAGGAAGGCAAGGCAGTGATCACACGGCTGATAGGAGCCGCGTTGCGGGCATTTTTTGTGGTGGTGCTGATTGCTACCCCTTCGGTTCTGATGCCCGGAACCGGCGCCGACGAAAAGCAGATGGTGGCGCTGGTGGCCCTGTTCGCGGCCGCACTGACCTTTGCGGAATACAAGACCACCTATCCCGGTCTGGTCGAGTTTCGCGACGCCCCGCCCTTCAACCGCATCCGCTTTCTCATCCTGTTCTTTACCGTCTTCATCCTGACCGTGATCCAGAAAAGCATGGTGGAGCCTTCGACGCTCAGCACCCTGATCAGCGCCATTGGCCTGCTGATCGGCGAGGCGATGGATTTCCCCTATTCGCCGGTTCGTCTGGCGACCCTGATGATGACCGAGGGTGCCTCTGACCTTCAGGTGATTTCCGTGCGCACCGCTGCGGCGATGGCCTATCTGATCTCGCTTCTGGGTCTGGCTTTCTTTGTCATCATGCTGAAGCTGAAAGGCTGGCCGGACCGGGGCAACGGGTTCAACGTCTGGGTCAATCTGCCGACATTCGATCCGACCACCGGCGGCGATGTCGTGGTGCGGCTGGAGCGCGATGCGCGGATCAACATTGCCTTCGGGTTTCTGTTGCCCTTCCTCATCCCCGCTGTGGTCCGCATCGGATCAGCCGGGTTCGAGCCGCTGACGCTGACCAATCCGCAAACCCTGATCTGGACGATGACCGCATGGGCCTTCCTGCCGTTCAGCCTGTTCATGCGCGGTATCGCGATGGGCAAGATCGCCGAGATGATCCGCGAGAAGCGGCGCATTTCCAGCGTGATGGGCGCCGAGGGCTATATGCCGGCCTGATCGCCGCGCTTCTGTGCGCCGCCTTGCCCGCTGGGGCGGAAACGCTGCGGATTGCTACATGGAACGCGGAGCTGGGCCGTAAGGGACCGGGGCTGCTTCTGGAAGAAATCGAACGCGGCAAAAGCCCGGCCATCGCCGGGGCGGTAAGGGTAATCGCCGCGCTGGATGCCGATGTGCTGTTGCTAACGGGGATCGACTTCGATGCCGAACAGGCGGCGCTGACGGCGTTGCGGGGGCGGCTGGCCGAAGCGGGCCTGTCCTACAGCTGGCAATTTGCTCTCGCGCCCAATGCCGGTCTGCCCACGGGTCTGGATATTGACCGGGACGGCCGGTTGAATGGCCCGCGCGATGCGATGGGCTATGGCGCTTTCCGGGGGCAGGGCGGAATGGCGCTGTTGTCGCGCCTGCCGGTCTACAGCGAGCTTGCGGTGGATTATACCGGCTTCCTTTGGGCCGATCTGCCGAGCGCGCTTTTGCCGCCCGATTTGACCGGGGAGGAGAGGGCGGTGCAGCGCCTTTCTTCGGTCAATCACTGGCGCCTGGGGCTGGAACTGCCCGAAGGCGGCAGGCTGGAGCTTCTGGCCTGGGCCGCGACACCGCCGGTCTTTGACGGGCCGGAAGACCGCAATGGCCGCCGCAACCATGACGAGGCGGCTTTCTGGCTGCGGCTCATGGATGGCGCCTTGCCTTTCGATCCGCCACAGGCACCCTTCGTGTTGCTGGGGGACGCCAATCTGGACATTCAGGATGGCGATGGCCGCCCTCAGGCGCTGCGCGCCCTGCTGGCCGATCCCCGGCTGCAAGACCCCGCCCCCCGTGCGGCCAATGCCCCGGCGGACCCCGGCCACAAGGGCGACCCGTCGCTGGATACGGCGTTCTATGCCAGGGGGCCGGGTGGATTGCGGGTGGACTACATCCTGCCCTCCGCCGATCTGCGCGTCACCGGCGCCGGGGTGATGCGCCCGCCATCCGGCCCGCTGGCCGAGGCGCTTGCAGCCAGTTCGCGGCACTTCCCGGTCTGGGTCACGCTTGATCTGCCCTAGCCTGAAATCCCCAAGCCTGCTTGACCCGACTGCCCCCAAAGGCTACGCCACCGCCAGGCTTTCTTGCGGAGCCAACCCTGCGTGCAGATCAAGGAGCCCTTGACGTGGCAAACCCCTCCATCCTCATCCTTGCCGGCGACGGCATCGGCCCTGAAGTCATGGCCGAGGTGAAAAAGATCATCGGCTGGTATGACGCCAAGCGCGGCATCACCTTCGACGTGAGCGAAGACCTTGTCGGCGGCTGCGCCTATGACAAGCACGGCACGCCGCTGCACGATGACACCATGGCCAAGGCGCAAGAGGTGGATTGCGTGCTGCTGGGCGCCGTGGGTGGCCCGAAATACGACAATCTCGATTTCAGCGTGAAGCCCGAGCGCGGCCTGCTGCGCCTGCGCAAGGAGATGGACCTTTATTCCAACCTGCGCCCGGCCCAGTGCTTTGACGCGCTGGCCGATTTCTCGTCGCTGAAGAAAGAGGTCGTCGCCGGTCTGGATATCGTCATCGTCCGCGAACTGACCTCGGGTGTTTATTTCGGCGAGCCGCGCGGCATCTTCACCGAAGGCAACGAGCGTGTGGGCATCAATACCCAGCGCTACACCGAGTCGGAAATCGCCCGCGTCGCGCGTTCGGCCTTTGAAATGGCCCGTCGCCGCAACAACAAGGTCTGCTCGATGGAGAAGGCCAATGTGATGGAGTCGGGCATCCTGTGGCGTCAGGTCGTGCAGGAGATCCACGACAAGGAATATCCGGATGTCGAGCTGTCGCATATGTATGCCGACGCCGGTGCGATGCAGCTCTGCCGCTGGCCCAAACAGTTCGACGTGATCGTGACCGATAACCTGTTCGGTGACCTGCTGTCGGATGCCGCCGCCATGCTGACCGGCTCGCTGGGCATGCTGCCCTCGGCCTCCTTGGGCGCACCGATGGCCAATGGTCGTCCGAAGGCGCTGTATGAGCCCGTCCATGGCTCCGCCCCCGACATCGCCGGTCAGGGCAAGGCCAACCCGATCGCCTGCGTCCTGAGCTTCGCCATGGCACTGCGTTACAGCTTCGACCTCGGCGACGAGGCGACACGGCTGGAGCAGGCGGTGGAGAAGGTTCTGGCCGAGGGCGTGCGCACGGCCGATCTGATGGGCCCTGAAGGCGGTACCCCGGTCTCGACCTCGGCGATGGGCGATGCCATCGTGGCCGCGCTGGACGCCAGCCTCTGAGCCTTCAGACAGCGCATTGACCGGCCGCCTTCGGGCGGCCGGTTTCGTTTGGGCTTTCCCGCCGATCCGCTCCACAAGCCTTGAGCGGGCGGGGCGGCTTCTGTAGAACGGGCGCTAGCGCAAACATCCCGGCGCTCGCGCCGCTTTCCGCAGGTCCAGACGCATGAGCCCCAATGCCCAGGGCGCGCTTCTCGCGCTTCTCGCCTTTGCCATCTATGCCACGCATGATGTGGTGGTGAAGTTTCTGGGCGCGGATTACCACGCCATCCAGATCATCTTCTTCGCGGGCCTGCTGAGCTTCCCTCTCGCCACCACCATGCTGATGAGCGACCGGACCGATGGCCACCTGCGCCCGCGCCATCCATGGTGGACGGCGCTGCGCATGGTGTCTACGGTCATCACCGGCGTCTCGGCTTTCTATGCCTTCTCGGTGCTGCCCCTGGCGCAGACCTATGCCATCCTGTTCGCGGCGCCCCTGCTGATCACCCTGCTGGCCATTCCCCTGCTGGGCGAAAAGGTCGGCCTGCGGCGGGGCCTTGCGGTGCTGGTGGGTCTGGCGGGCGTGATGATCGTGCTGCGCCCCGGTGCAGAGCCGCTCAGTCTTGGCCACGCGGCCGCGCTGGCGGCGGCTGTATTCTCCTCGCTTGCCTCGGTCATCGTGCGCAAGATCGGGGCAGAAGAACGCTCGGTCGTGCTGCTGCTCTATCCGATGATGGCGAATTTCGTGGTGCTGGGGCTGGCGCTTCCCTTCGTCTACAAGCCGATGCCAGTGGTGCATCTGGGTATGCTGGGCATCATCGCGCTGTTCAGCTTCGTCGCCATGCTGCTGATCATCATGGCCTATCGCCGGGCCGAGGCGGTGATCGTGGCGCCGATGCAGTATTCGCAGATGATCTGGGCCGCGATCTACGGCTATCTGATCTTTGATGAAACGCCGGACGGCTATACCCTGCTGGGCGCTGCGGTGATCATCGCTTCGGGCATCTACATCGTCCTGCGCGAAGGGCGCGCGAAAGTGTCGGAGAACCGTCCGGTGCTGGAATCCCGCTCCCGTCCCGAGACGGGCACGACGCCCCGCATCTCTCTTTTGCTGCGCCGCCGCGAAATCGCAGAGAGGAACGAGGGATGATCGCAGAAGAATCGCATTCGCCCCCTTGCAAACCCCTGCAATCCGGTTTAACCCCCACCCCACGGTCGGAGCGTAGCGCAGCCTGGTAGCGCACCTGCTTCGGGAGCAGGGGGTCGGAGGTTCGAATCCTCTCGCTCCGACCAATTTCCCGCACATTTTCAAGCACTTAGCGACCACCCTCGGGGCGCGGGGCGCCTCGCGCGGTCCTGTCATAGCGCTGTGCTAGCTTTTTAGCGTTATCGACCGAATCCCCATGCCGATCTGTAGCGCGACAAAAATAAGTGGCCAAAACGACAAAATTAGGCGGCCAGAAACTGAAAGCAGAGATATGCTACAGCTGCATATCTCGACGCTCCCTTCGCCCCCTTGTCGAGGCTGCGCGCCGTGTCGAAGGTGGCCCTTATCTGATCGAGAAAGGGTTGATGCGGCGGTGCGGCTTCCCTGAAGCGGCCGTTCATGGCTTGGTGCAGCAAGATCCCGGATCAAGTCTCGCCTATGCAGGACGGAGCTGCAGTTAGATGCCCCGCACAATACGCCTTTCAGCAACACGGCTCTGTGAGCTGCGCACCAAATGCTGGTAAGCGGTCGATGGCCCAAGTCCGCGAGTTTCAGGGTCAGGTTGAGGAACGCGCGAAAAATTGGGAATGCAGACTGGCATTAAGCTAAAGGACCGGCTTCAGAAAAGCGGCCTGAACCACTCAATAATCTGATTTATGTTTGAGATGATGGGCGGGAGAGCGAGAGATACAATGATACTGATAACCGCCCACTTTACGGTGTGACGAACACCAGCTTTTCCTTCTTCCTGAACAGGCCGTATGATATTCTTGTATATCTCTTCATAGTTAAAAAAAACGCTTTCCAAGCTTCTGAAGTTGCTGTCAATTTTTGAGATAGGTCCAGCAAGAGGTTTCAGTAGATCATTCCCCTGAATCGACGCTTGAGCTTCTGAGATTTTTGCCGAAGATTCCCGCAACTCCCTCCCCAGCTCATTAGGGTTAAATGTAAGTATTTTGAGATGCGGTGTTCTAAGTTGCTTCTATCCGCCTCCAGCTTCTGAATGAGTTCACCAAGACGCACATATGTTGCGGGCTTGATATTCAACACGACTAGCGGCCGGAAGCCTTCTTCCCCGTACATCTCGAACGCGATGACGTCGCTCTCGTTCAACTCCCAGAGCTTGCTTTCGACGAAATTCCCATTCCAGTGAGCTTTCGACAGGCCCTCTTTCAATGCGTCGTCGTAGTACGAGACTTCACCGTCTTTATTTGCATTTGCTACGAGCGCATGAAGCAGCATTGCCTCTTGGTGGGGAGTAAACTCTATATTTTTTAGACTGCATTTACTTACCGTGCTCTCGAAAGTCTTCTTTAGACTAGGCTGCTAGCGGGTTGTCTCGCAAGCTTTCCTGCAATCGCCGGCTACCGATATCTGTCTTTTCGACTGATCTCGAGCGCGTTCAGCGATATCCAGCCTAGCACGTCTGCGACTACAGACCATTGCTGAAATGGAGGTTAAGGGCTCGAAGCAGACCCACGGCGGCGCAGTAGACGCTCGCGCTGGCGCGCCAGGCTTGCGGGCGCTGACGGCCCTCTGCCGACCTTCATTGACAGGAAGTTCGCAACGAGGCAGCGAAACATTGCGGTCGTTCGTTCATGGTGCAGCATTCCAAGTATGCTAAACGTCCATTGATCCAAGTTACTCTCGAATCAAAGAGCATTTGAATGCCGACCTATCACGAGATACAAGAAGTGACGAAAGCTCGCTTTGGATTCACCCCCAAAACTTGCTGGATCGCGGACATAAAGGCAGGGTTCGGCCTGACGCGTGGATCCGCTCCCAATAGTCTTGACCAAGACTCCCGTAAGCATCCATGTCCTCCACATCGTAGAGACCAGTTAGCCACGATCATGGCCGAACTCGGCGTGCTTCCGGTGAGCATCTAATGCCTCAGAGAACGGCCCTCTGCCGACATTCGCACGTCACCTGTCGCTGTTTCTCCGAACCAGCCTTTGGCTGCTACGTGCGGCATTGTCCGACAGGCGAAGGCAGGCCATTTAACCCCGATAGGAACGCCTCATGCTTCGGGTGTTTATCCGACCGTGCCGCTCCGCCTTTCGTTGCTCGCCTTCTTGCAGGGCAGCAAGCCGCGCCTTCGCGGCCATAGACCGGACTGGGTCGGTTCGGGCGAAGATGGTGCGAAGCACAGGCGCGGAACAAAGGACTTCGGCCTGTCTCTCATAGATGATTGGAGTGGGTGCGGGAGAAGGTGCGGACGAAATCTTCTTTCTGCGAGACGCGTCTGGATTTAGCCGTGCCTCGATTGCTTCGAGGCGATCTCGAATAGCCGTGGCAATTTGCGTCCCCGCTGCGTCCTTAAAAAACTCGTGCAGATCCAGGACATCCCCTGCCTTCACGTCAGTCATCAGTGCCGCCCGATTAACGGTAGCCACGTGATGCCGCCCTAGGCCAATTGCAGCCTCAAGGATCAGCTGCTTTCGAAGATCAGCGTTCTCCGGTCGCAGAAACAGTTGCTTCATCTTCTCAAAATTTTGCATGAAGATGTGCAGATCCTCCAGCATCGGCTCCAGCGTGGTCAGGTTGAACCGGCCCGGCCGATCCGTCACCACCCCGAAGTTCCGGCCGGAAATCTTGCCGCCGAAGGCGGTGCGCTGCAGATACAGGAATCGCGCCGCGCGCTCGAGGTCGGTCAACCTCGCCAGCGCCACCGCCGTGGATGCTTTGCGGCTGAGGGTGACCACCGCCGAGGGCAGGATCACCTCGCAGGGCGAGGCGATCACCGCGCTCAACACTGCCTTGCCGGGCAAGGCCAGCGCCTCGGCGCTGGAGGCGCTG
>NZ_BMYI01000008.1:172152-209461 GCF_014652195.1 Gemmobacter nanjingensis | reverse complement strand
GGAGTGAAACCCGCCCTTGACCCAAAACTGAACCGAAATCCATAATCAGAGGTGGGTCAAATCTCGATGGAAAACCCGGGTCACTTCTCAGTGGAAATCAACAAACTGAGTTCAAAAATCCGCGCACGAGTTCCGAGTTTCGCACTTTCCCCGGATTGGCTGAATCGCCCTGAAACAGCCGTTAAAGCCAAGTTTTATTGATGTTTTCGGGCGATTAGCAGCTCGGGTCCGGGCGCCAGCGAGGGCGCGGATCACGCTCTGGCTACCTGTTTGGCGCAATATTTTCGTCGCGACCGCCATGACCGCCCCGAAGCCGCCCAGACACGCCACCAGAGCCTCACAGCCTCGGCAAGCGCCTTATTTTATTGAGGAAAGACGGCTGGCGACGGGTAACGACACCTAGCGACGGATAGGGCAACGCACTCTCTTAAAAACCCCTATGTTTTTGTCGCGTTACAGCACTCCTCCTCCGTTCGACAGCTGGGCACGGAAAATCCGGACGGAAGCTGCATCCACACCGAGGCGGCGAACCGCATCCATATGATTTTAAATAAATAAATGGTGACCCCGACAGGACTCGAACCTGTAACCTGCCCCTTAGGAGGGGGCTGCTCTATCCAGTTGAGCCACGGGGCCTTGTGGGCCTTCTAGCGGCGATTTCGTCGGTCTTGCAAGACTTTCCTGTTCTGGCAGAACGAAAAAGGGGGAGCGCTTTTGGCCCATCGCTCCCCCTTGGTCCCTCGCGCCGGTTGAGAGCTTGCTGGCGCGGTGGATACTGGTCGGCAGGAATGCCGTTAGCGCTATCAATAACAGGGAAACAGGCCTTGGACAAGGGGAAGCTTTGGCGCTAACAAGGATTCACGTTCTTGCGAGAATTTTGCAGAAGGTCCAACAAACGTGTCCAAGCCTCCCGTTGCCGATCCGCGCCGCACCCTGACCCTGCGGGACGTCTCCGAAGCCTCCGGTGTCAGCGAGATGACCGTCAGCCGGGTGCTGCGCAACCGCGGGGACGTTTCCGAAACGACGCGGGAACGTGTGCTTCAGGCAGCGCGTGACCTGGGCTATGTGCCGAACAAGATCGCCGGTGCGCTGGCGTCCCAGCGGGTCAATCTGGTCGGTGTCATCATACCCTCGATGTCCAACATGGTTTTTCCCGAAGTGATGATGGGCATTTCCGAAACGCTGGAGGATACCGGCCTGCAACCCGTGGTCGGCATCACCAACTACAGCCCGGAGCGTGAGGAGGCTGTGCTTTACGAAATGCTGAGCTGGCGCCCCTCCGGTGTCATCATTGCGGGGCTTGAACACAGCCCGGCGGCGCAGGCCATGCTGGAAAGCGCGGGCATCCCGATCGTCGAGATCATGGATATCGACGGCACGCCGGTTGACAGCGCGGTCGGCATCTCGCACCGGCGGGCCGGACTGAAGATGGCCGAAGCCATCGTGGCGGCGGGGTATCGGCGCATCGGGTTTCTGGGCACCAAGATGCCGGATGACCACCGCGCCCGGAAGCGGCTGGAGGGGTTCAAAGAGGGGCTGGCGGCTGCGGGTCTGTCGCTGGCTGGCGAGGAATATTATGCGGGCGGCTCGGCGCTTCTGAAGGGGCGCGAAATGACGGGGGCGATTCTCGAACGCAACCCGGATCTCGATTTCCTTTACTATTCAAACGATATGATCGGTGCGGGCGGCCTGCTTTACTGTCTCGACAAGGGGATCGACGTTCCGGGGCGGCTGGGGCTGGCGGGCTTCAACGGGGTGGAGCTGCTGGACGGGCTTCCGCGCAAGCTGGCGACGATGGATGCCTGTCGCCGCGAGATTGGCGTACATGCGGCCGAGATCATCGCGGGCAAGCGCCCCTCGGGTGTGATCGGCGGTGAGCGGATCGAGCTGTTCCCGACGCTTGAGCCGGGCGACACCATCCGCAAGGGATGATCCCGCCCGGCCCGGAGGTTCAGTAGACCAGCCCGTCGAACAGGCCGTAGACCCCTGCAGCGCTGCCAAGGTCGCGGCCGCGTCCGCGATCATTGGCATAGGCCACGATGGCGGAATAGGTGCCGGGGCCGAAAGCGCCATCAATGCCGCCCCGGTAGTAGCCGCGCGCGGCCAGGCCGCTTTGGATCCGGCGGCGGTCGTAGGCGCTGTAGGAATTGAAAGCCTGCGCCGAGGGCGTCATCCATATGCTCGGGCGCGAGGGCTGCTGATAGCGGTCATAATGCGGGGCGGGGCGGTAGACCTGCCGATAGACGGGGCGGGGCTGCACATATTGCGGTTGCACATAGCGCGGCCGCTGGTTCCGGCGTGCCTCGTCCAGCAGGCGGTCGACCACCATGGCGGCGGCCACCCCTTTGAGGAAGTTGCGTTCATTCCGGCCAAGCGCCTGCGCGGGGGCGGCGGCGGTCAGGCCGATGGCCAGCGCGGTGATGGTGGCAATGGCGGCACGGCCGAACCGGCGCGGTGCAGTTGATGCGGGAGCAGAGATGACAGCGGGCAGCATGTCCGTTCCTTTCTGTTTGCGGATTCGCTGTCCCGACAGATGCACCCCGTTGCCGCGCTAGGCAAAATCGGTGGCCTGTTATCGGATAACAAGGCAGGTTGACCAGCTTGGGCACCCTGGCCGCGTGGTGGGCAATCCGATGATGGGACCAGAAGTTGCCGTGCCAGCGAAGGGTGGCGCGACGCTATAGAAGGTTGACCTGCATAAGGCTCTCCGGGGCCGTCTGGACTTGACGGAGAACAGCAGGTTTACCGGGTGCCATCACCCTGCTTTTCGGCCGGGCAACGGGGGCGAGACGACGTGCGGATCGTCCGCGATTTCACATCGGTGACGGGCGTGACCTGCCAGAACCGCGCTAGGGGCGCGATGAATTTGGCGGTGACGCGGGCGGAGACTCTTCCGATGGTCGGGGCGGAGAACATCTGGATACATCGCGGCGCCGGGGCCGGGGCTGCGGGTTGCCATCGGCAGCTTTCTGGCCCATCGGTGCCCTGCCAGGCGCCGCAGGGCTATACAAGGGGTGGGATTTGCTGTAGGCGCGGCGGCAAGGCTCCGAATGATTCCGGGGCAGCACGGGCAGGGAGGCCCGGCTGCAAGGGGAATGGCAGGGCCGTCACAGGGCCTTCCCGCCCCTTCAGGTAACAGACATGACTGATCTTCCGATTGCGGCCCCGCTGGCAGCGGCGCTTGCCGCCAAGGGCTATGAAAGCCTCACCCCCGTGCAGGAAGCCGTTCTTGCGCCCGAATTGCTGGGTCGCGACGCGCTGGTTTCGGCGCAGACCGGCTCGGGCAAGACCGTGGCCTTTGGCCTTGCCATGGCGCCCGAGGTGCTGGGCGGCGCGGACATCCTCAAGCCCGCCGAGGCGCCGCTGGCGCTGATCATCGCGCCGACGCGCGAACTGGCGCAGCAGGTCGCGCGCGAACTGGAATGGCTTTATGCTGAGGCCGGCGCCCAGATCGCCACCTGCGTCGGTGGCATGGACTACCGCACCGAACGCCGCGCGTTGTCCTTCGGCGCGCATATCGTCGTGGGCACGCCCGGCCGCCTACGCGACCATATCGAGCGCGGCAGCCTTGATATGTCGCTGCTGCATGTCGCCGTGCTGGACGAAGCCGATGAGATGCTCGACCTTGGTTTTGCCGAGGATCTGGAGTTCATTCTCTCTGCCGCGCCGGAAGGCCGTCGCACGCTGATGTTCTCGGCCACTGTGCCGAAAGAGATCGAGAAACTCGCGTCCACCTTCCAGCGTGACGCGATCCGTCTGCAAACGGCGGGCGAGGCGAAGCAGCATGGCGATATCGAATATCGCGCCTTCAACGTCAGCCCGCGTGACCGCGAACACGCGATCTTCAACGTGCTGCGCTACTATGAGGCGCGCACGGCCATCGTGTTCTGCAAGACCCGCGCCAACGTCAATCATCTGCTGGCGCGGATGGGCAACCGGGGATTCCAGGTCGTCGCCTTGTCGGGCGAGCTGAGCCAGACCGAACGTATGCATGCGCTGCAAGCGCTGCGTGACGGGCGCGCGCGGGTCTGTATCGCCACGGACGTTGCGGCGCGCGGCATCGACTTGCCGGGGCTGGAACTGGTGATCCACGCCGATCTGCCGTCGAATTCGGAAACCCTGCTGCACCGTTCGGGCCGCACCGGCCGGGCGGGCAACAAGGGCGTATCCGCGCTGATCGTGCCGCCGTCGGAATTCCGCAAGGCCTCGCGTCTGCTGCAAGGTGCCAAGGTCGTGGCGGAATGGGCCAAGGCCCCTTCGGCTGACGAGGTTCAGGAACGTGACGACGCGCGGCTTATGGAACTGCCGCTGCTGTCCGACCGGCCGGGCGAAGAGGCCGCGCTGGCGCGGGATCTGATCGAGCGCTACGGCGCCGAGCATATGGCGGCGGCTTTCGTGCGGTTGTGGCGCGATGCGCGTTCGGCGCCCGAGGTGCTTCAGGACATGGCGCCCCCTGCTGCGGCGGCCCCCTCGGCCCCGCGCGACCGCAACGCCTTTGGCGAGGCGGAATGGTTCCTGCTGACGGTCGGCCATGAGGGTCGGGCGGAGGCGCGCTGGCTGTTGCCGAAAATCTGTGATGGTGTCGGCATCACCAAGAACGAGATCGGTGCGATCCGCGTGCAGCAGACCGTGACCTTCGTCCAGATCGCCAAGGCGGCGGCTGGTCGCATCGGGGCGCAAGTGGAGCTTGAGCCCGGCCTGAACATGGAGCGCGTCGAGGGCGAGCCGCAGTTTGGCCGCCCGGAACGCGGTGGCCCGCGTCCTGAGCGCGCTCCGCGCCCGGACCGTGGTGACCGGACTGATCGCGCGCCGCGTCGTGACAAGCCTGCCTATCAGCCGAAACCCTCGCGCTTTGTAGATGAGGGCGAGGCCGCGCCGCGCCCTGCGCGGGAGGACCGCCCGGCCCGGGACCGGGACGAACGCCCGGCGCGTGCCTGGGAAGATCGTCGCCCCGCAGCGGCTGAGGGAACCCGCAAGCCCTATGCGAGCCGCGAGCGTGAGTATCCGCAACGCCCGGAAGGCGCCGAGACGGAAAAGCGCAGCTACAAGCCGCGCGAAGCCGCGCCCTATGGCCGCAAGGCACAGGGCGAGGAGGCCGCTCCTGCGCGCAAGCCCTACACCCCGCGCGACTCCGGGGACCGCAAACCCTATGCCCCGCGTGAGGCGGGAGAGCGCAAACCTTACGCCCCGCGCGACGGTGCGGACCGCAAGCCCTACACGCCGCGTGAGGGTGGCGAGCGCAAACCCTATGGCGCCCGCGATACAGGGGACCGCAAACCTTACGGAGCGCGGGACGAGGGCGACCGTAAACCCTATGCGCCGCGCGGTGCCGGGCCCGAGGGCGGCGACCGCAAGCCGCGCTGGTCGGCGGGGGATCGCGCCACGAAGGGCGGCGATACCAAACCGGCGGGTAAATCGGCTGGCTTCAAGTCGCATGGCGGCGGCAAGGACAAGCCCACCCGCGCGGCCGGAACGAAGTCGCACAAGGCGGAAGGCGGTTTCGCGGCGAAGTCCGGCAAGGGCAAACCCGCGCCGCGTCCGGTGGATGCGCGCGACACCTCCAAGCGCTTCGTGCCGCCGAAGAAGAAGTAAGACGCGGATGCGGGGCATTCAGCCCCGCAGTGGCACCATTGCCTTGATCGCCGCGACATGGGCGGGGGTTGCCCCGCCCGCATCCTCCGCAAGCTCGGCTGCTGTGGCCATCAGGGTCTCCGGCGCGACGATGCGGTCCAGCAGACCCCAGGCCAGCGCTTCTTCCGCGCTGGCCTTTACACCTGCCATCAGGATCATCTTGGCCCGTGACGGCCCGACCAGCGCGGCCAGACGGCCGGGGTCCGACGGCTGTGGCAGGAAGCCAAGCTTCATCACCGGGTAGAAGAATTTCGCTCCCGGTACGCCGATCCGCAGGTCACAGGCCAGCACCATGCCCATGGCGCCCCCGGCCAGCGTGCCGTTCAGCGCGGCGATGGTCAGGCAGGGCAGGGCGGCGATGCGGCCCGACAGCCGTTCCCAGACATCGGCGGTGGCAAGCCCTGCGCGGGCTTCGTCCAGATCGGCCCCGGCAGAAAACACCTTGCCGGCGCCCGTCAGCACCAGCACCCGCGCGCCCTCGGCCCCGGCGCGGATCGCGAGGCTGTCCAGTTCCTCCAGCATGGCGCGGGTCAGCGAATTGGCCTTGTCGGGCCGGTTCAGTGTGACGGTCCAGACACCGCCGTCGACAGACAGTTCGATCATGCCAACAGCCCCACCTTGCGCCGGATGTTTTCGTCCCTGAGCGAAATTTCCTCGCCCCGCCAGTCATCGGCTTCGGGGCTGCACATCCACAGCAAGGCCTGCGCGGGCCAGTCGGCGGGAATATGGTCTGTCACCTCAAGACGGCTGACAGGGTTGATGCCTGATGCCTTGATCTGCACCTGCATCCCGGTCGCGACCGTGCCGGGCGACAGACCCATGACGCGCAGCCACTGGCCTTCCTCCAGATGCAGGGCGCGCGTCAGCATCGCCGCCCCGGCCTTCGAGGCGCAATAGGCGCTCCAGCCCTCCAGTGGCCGGTGCGCTGCGCCGGAAGAGATGGTGATGATCGTGCCGGTACCGGCGGATTTCATCACCGGAAGCGCCGCGCGGATGCCGTTGAACACCCCCGCCAGATTGACCTGCACCGCCTGTGCCCAAAGCGCGGGATCGGCGTCTTCGATCCGCGCTATCGGCTCAATCATTCCGGCGTTGTTGACCAGCACGTCAAGCTGTCCCCAGTGTGCGACAATCTGCGCCACCGCAGCCGAAACCGCCGCTGCATCCGCCACATCGCAGGCCAGCACCAGGGCGCGATCCGCGCCGATATCCGCCGTCAGCGCCGCCATTTCCGCTTCGCTGCGTGCCAACAGGGCGACTTTCGCGCCTGCGGCCGCGAAAACCCGCGCCGCCGCCGCGCCGATCCCCCGGCTTGCGCCGGTAATCGCCACTACCTTCCCGTTCATCACCATGCCTTCTTCCCTCCGTCACGCAGGCTTGATACCTCATGTGACATCGCGCCGGAAAGCCTTGACCGGCCCATGCCACTCGCGGATGCTGTTGCATCATTACAGCAGGAAGGTTTCGTTATGACCCGATTGAAATTCATGTGCTCGACCGCCTGCGTGGCGCTTCTGGCGGGCAATGCCGCTTTGGCGGATGTGACTCCCGAACAGGTCTGGGAGAACTGGAAGACGCTCAGCACCTCCTACGGCCAGACGATGACGACCGGCAGCGAAGCCCGCGAGGGCGATACGCTGGTGATTCGCGGCATCGACCTTACGTCGAAGAACGAAGGGGCCGAGGCAGTGATGCATCTGGACGAGGTGCGCCTGAAGGAACAGGGAGACGGCACCGTCGAGATGACGATGAGCGAGACGTCCAGCATGACGGTGAAAACCGAAGCCGAGGGTGAGGTGCCCGCAACCACCACCGGGCTGACGATTGCCACCCCCGGCATGCGCGTCATCGTCTCGGGCACGCCCGAGGAAACCCGGTATGATTTCACCGGCTCCAGCGTGAAAGCATCACTGTCCGGCATCGAAGGCCCGAAAGACGTCCCCGAGGATCTGAAGCTCGAGGCGACGCTGCGCGGCCTTTCCGGCAATTACCTGGTCTCGGGCACGACCGATTTGGTGGTGACCAGCAATCTGGCGGCGGACAGCCTTGGCATTGTGATCAGCGGCACGGATACCGCAGACAACAGCAAGGTTGACGTCAAGGCCGACATGACCGCGCTGACCGGGCAGTCGACTTCGCGGATGACCGGCGGCGTGGCAGATGATTTTCTGGCCGCGCTGAAAGCGGGCAGCGCGATGGAGGGCAGCTTTGCCTATGCCGGTGGTACCATGGACATGAAGGTCGATGGTGCGGAAGGCCCGATGCAGATTTCGGCCTCCAATACCGGCGGCAGCCTTTCTTTCGCGATGGACGCCAGCCGTCTGGCCTATGGTGCCGGTGCGAAGGACGCGCGCGTCACGGTCTCGGGTGCGCAGATCCCCTTCCCGCAGGTGAATTTCGGCTACAAGGAAGGCGCGTTCAATCTGGTGATGCCGGTTTCCCGAACCGACGCCCCCGCCGATTTTGCCTTCCTGACCAAGCTTGTCGGGCTGACCGTCTCGGATGAGATCTGGGGCATGCTGGACCCGACAGCGCAGCTGCCGCGCGACCCCATGAACGTGGTGCTGGATACCAAGGGCAAGGTCACGCTGAACGTCAATCTGCTGGACGAGGCCGAGATGGCCGCGCTGGGTGAAGGCGCTCCGGGCGAGATCAATGCGCTGGACATCAACGAACTTCAGGTCACCGCCGCAGGGGCCGAGGTCACGGGTTCGGGCGCGCTGACCTTCGACAACAGCGATATGGAAACCTATGGTGGCGTTCCGGCGCCGACCGGCCAGATCGACCTGAAGGCCGTGGGCGTCAACGCGCTGCTGGACAAGCTGATGGCCATGGGGCTGGTCCCTGAGGATCAGATGATGGGCACCCGGATGATGCTGGGCATGTTCGCCAAGGTCGATCCCAGTGCGCCGGATACCATGACCTCCACGCTGGAGTTCAAGGACAAGCACTTCTTCGCCAACGGCATGCAGCTGCAATAACCTGCACCCGACATCCCTTGGGCCGCCCTCATCGGGCGGCCTTTTTCGTGAAAGGAAACGCCCCTCATGCAATCAGACGCGCTGTTCGCCCAGTTGCACCGTGAGGCCGAGGCGCTGGGCGGCGCGCGGCTTTTTACCATCAGTGTGCAGGACCCCGATGTGGGACTGGCGCGCCGGGCTTACAGTTCGGATCACACGGCCTATCCGCTGTCCGTGCCAAAGCCGATCCAGCAGGACGCCTGGTCGCGCCGCGTGCTGATCGAGGGGAAGCCCTTCATCGCCAATACCACGGCGGAGTTTGCGCCTTATTTCTTTGATCATGCGCAGATCAATGCGCTGGGCTGTCATTCCGCGATCAACCTGCCGGTGCTTGATGGCGGGCAGGTGATCGGCACAGTGAACATTCTGGATGTGGAAAACCACTTCACCCCGGATCGGGTGACGGCCTTGCAGGACTTGCTGGCGGCGCAACATGTGGCGCTGGTTGCGGCCATGCGCGCCGTGCCGGTGGGCGGTTCGGTGGCTGAGGCGCGTCTGGCGCGGTTGCGCGTGCGGATGGTCGAGGCGGGGGTGGATCTGGTGGCGCTGGCGCCCGGCGCGCATCTGCGCTGGCTGCACGGGTTCGCGCCGATGCCGGATGAACGGCCCTGCCTCGCGCTGATCGGCCATCGTACCGCTGGCTGGCTGATGCCCGCGCTGAACGGCGAGGAGGTGGCGGCGCACAGCGACTGGGCGCAATGGCGCTGGGCGGATGATCAGGGGCCCGCCGCCGCGCTGGCTGAGGCGCTGGCCGCGCTTGGTGACATTGGCACGGTCAGTCTGGATGAAACCATGCGCGCCGACCATGCCCTGCTGCTGCTGGACGCGCTGCCCGCTGCCGGTCGGATGTTTGCCTCGGAAACCGTGGGGCATCTGCGGCTTTGCAAGGATGCGACCGAAATCTCCGCCCTGCGCGAAAACGCCCGCATCGCCGATCTGGCGCAACAGGCCCTGCGCGCCGCGATCCGCCCCGGCCAGACGGAGCGGCAGGTGGCCGAAGCCGCGCGCGCCGCTTTCAAGGCCGAAGGCGCGGTGCCGGAGTTCACCATCATCGCCAGCGGCCCGAACGGGGCTTTCCCGCATCATCACACCGGCGACCGGGTCATCGCGGAAGGGGACATCCTCGTCTGTGACATTGGTGCCCGCAAGGATGGATACTATTCCGACATCACCCGCATGGCGGCCTGTGGCCCCGCGCCCGAAGGCTATGCCGAGGTACATGCCGTGGTCGAGGCGGCGGTGCAGGCCGCGCTGGCCGTTATCCGCCCCGGCATCCCGGCGCGTGACGTTGATGCAGCGGCCCGCGCGGTGATCGCGACGGCGGGCTACGGCGATTTCTTCACCCACCGCACGGGCCATGGCGTCGGGCAGGAAATCCACGAGCCACCCTATATCAGCGGCACGTCTGACGTGATCCTGGCGCCGGGAATGGTGTTCTCGGTCGAGCCGGGCATCTATCTGCCCGGCCGGTTCGGCATCCGGCTGGAGGAACTCGCCGTCGTCACCGAAACCGGATGCGAGATCCTGTCGTCGCTGCCGCGCGATCTGCATATCGCATAAGTCTTGCACGCAGGCGCCGGGCGGCTTAGCTCGGTCCTGCACAGGAAGGACATGCCATGACCGATCTCGCTACCCTGACCCATGCCCTGCTCGACGCGGCCCGTAAGGCGGGCGCCGAGGCTGCCGATGCACTGGCGGTAGAGGGCACGGCGCTGTCCATCGACATCCGTCAGGGCAAGCTGGAACAGGCGGAACGGGCCGAACAGATCGACCTTGGTCTCCGCGTGCTGATCGGCGGGCGGCAGGCCTGTGTTTCGGTCTCGGATACCTCACCGCGCACGTTGGCCGAGGTGGCGGAACGCGCCGTCGCCATGGCGCGCGAGGCCCCGGCGGACCCATACGCGGGGCTGGCTGATCCCGGCCAGATCGCCCGCGACTGGGATCTGGCGGCGCTGGATCTTGCCGATGACGCGCCCGAACCCAGCCCTGCCGCGCTGGAACAGGCCGCCCGTGCCGCAGAAGACGCCGCCATGGCCCGCGCCGGCATCCGGCAGGTGGAGGCTTCCGCCGGCCATTCGCGCCGCCGCATGCACCTTGCCGCGACCAACGGCTTTTCCGGTGGCTATGCCCGCAGCGCCACCTCGGTTTCCGCCGTCGCTTTCACCGGCGAGGGCACGGGGATGGAGCGTGACTGGGCCGGGGAATCCCGCATCCATATCGCCGACATGCCACGGCCAGAGGAAACCGGCGCCCTGGCCGCCGAACGTGCGCTGGCGCGGGCGGGGGCGCGCAAACCGGCGACCGGCACCTATAATGTGCTGTTTGACGAACGGATCGCGCAAAGTCTGATCGGCCACCTTCTGTCGGCAGTGAATGGTGCCTCCATCGCGCGCGGCTCAAGCTGGCTGCGCGATGCTTTGGGGCAGCAGGTGTTGCCCAGGGGGTTGTCGGTGATCGAGGATCCGCATCGCGCGCGGATTTCCGGCTCGCGTCCTTTCGATGCCGAAGGGCTGCCGACGCAGCGCCGTGCCATTGTGGAAAACGGCATCCTGACCGGCTGGACGCTGGATCTGGCTACCGCGCGCAAGCTTGGTATGGCCTCCACCGCCAATGCGGCGCGCGGCACCACGTCGCCGCCTTCGCCCGCGACCTCGAACATCGACCTGACGCCGGGCACCGCCACGCGCAAGCAACTGATCGGGCAGATGGGGACCGGGCTTCTGGTGACCTCGATGATCGGCTCGACCATCAACCCGACTACGGGGGATTATTCGCGCGGCGCCAGCGGCTTCTGGGTCGAGGATGGTGAGATCGCCTACCCGGTCAATGAATGCACCATCGCGGGCAATCTGCGGACCATGCTTCTGTCGATGATCGCCGCCAATGATGCGCGGCCGCATTTGTCAACCCGCGTGCCCAGCCTGCTGGTGGAAGGGATGACGCTTGCGGGTCAATGAGGATGACCTTGTCCTGATCACCGATGCGGCCCGGCAGGCGGGTGCGCTGGCCATGCGATACTGGCGGCAGGCGCCGAAATCCTGGGAAAAGCCGGGGCAGGGGCCTGTCAGCGAGGCTGATCTGGCGGTGAACGCCCTGCTGCACGACTTGCTTTTGAAGACGCGTCCTGGTTACGGCTGGCTGTCCGAGGAAGACGCAGACACGCCTGAACGGCTGGGCGCCGCGCGGCTGTTCGTTCTGGACCCGATCGACGGCACCCGTGCCTTCATCGCGGGCGAGGATACCTTCGCCGTTTCGCTGGCCGTGGTAGAGCAGGGCATCCCGGTGGCGGGTGTGGTCCATCTGCCGGCGCTGGACCGCACCTATACGGCTGCACTGGCGCAGGGGGCACGGAAGAACGATGCGCCGATCCGCGCCTCAGGCCGGGCCGGGGTCGAAGGGGCGACGCTGCTGACCACCGGGCCGAACATGGCGCCGGAGCACTGGCCCGGCGGGGTGCCGGACCTGAAACGCAGCTTTCGCCCCTCGCTGGCCTATCGGCTCTGTCTGGTGGCAGAGGGGCGGCACGACGGCATGCTGACGCTGCGCGATGCCTGGGAATGGGATATCGCCGCCGGGGCGCTGATCGCGGCCGAAGCGGGCGCCACGGTGACTGACCGGCTGGGCCAACCGCTGCGGTTCAATATCGCCCATCCGCAGGCGGCGGGGGTGATCGCTGCGGCGCCGGGATTGCATGCGGCGCTGCTGTCGCGCTTGGGCCATGGCTGATCGGGCGCTCCACCTCTATCTGCCCGCACATCTGCGGGCAGATCACGAAGCGGGCAAGACCAATATCCTCAGCCGGATCATCGAGGCGCTGCCGGGCTGGGCGCTGCATCACCACCCGGAGGCTGAAGGCGCCGAGCCGCCCGCGCGTGGCGGCTATACCCTGACCCATATGCAAGAACCGCATGACCGGCGCACGTTGTGTCTGCGCCGCGCCTATTACTATCCGTTCTGGCGGATCGAGCCGACCAACGAGCGCTGGAACTTCGCTGTCGCGCGCAAGACGCCGGATTGCAGCCGCATCCCGCCACGCGCCCGAGCCTTCCAAGCGCGGTTGCGCGAACGTGTGCTGGCAGGGCGCGAGTCAAAGCGCGAGGGCTTTGTCTTCATGCCCTTGCAGGGCCGCCTGCTGGATCACCGCTCGTTCCAAAGCATGAGCCCGATGGCGATGATCGCCGAGACGCTGGCGCGTCAACCCTTGCCGGTGGTGGCGACGCTGCATCCCGGCGAGACCTATACCGGGGCCGAGCGCGTCGCGCTGGCTGGGGTGACAGACCCGCGTTTCCGTCTGGTCGAGGCGCCTTCTGCCGAACTGCTTGCCCGCTGCGATTATGTGGTCACGCAAAACTCCAGCGTGGCCTTGCAGGCGATGATCGCGGGCAAGGGGGCGGTGTTGTTTGCCGGGATCGACTTTCATCACCCCGCCGGTTCGGTCCTGCGCGACGGGATCGAAGCCGCCTTCGCGCGTGGGGCCGCGCCGCCAGACCGCATGGCCGAATATCTGTGGTGGTTCTTCCGGCACGAGGCGATTGACGCGCAGGCCCCCGACGCCCCGGCCCGGATCGCGGCGCTTCTTAAGGCCCAAGGCTGGCCGATCGCCTAGAACACCCGCATAAAAAAGGCGGCCCCGAAGGACCGCCCTTTCCGAAATTCAGCGCAAAATCAGATGGCCGAGCTGATCCAGTTCGCCAGCGCGGCTTTCGGCGCGGCGCCGATCTTGTTCGACACCACCTGCCCGTCCTTGAACAGGAACAGCGCCGGAATGCCGCGCACACCCAGAACAGCCGGGCTGTCGGGGTTTTCGTCGACATTGACCTTCACGATCTTCACCTTGCCCGCATATTCAGTGGCGAGTTCCTCCAGCGCCGGGCCGATCTGGCGGCACGGGCCGCACCATTCGGCCCAGAAATCCACCACGACCGGGATCGGCGATTTGCGGACTTCTTCATCGAAAGTGGCATCGGTGACGGCTACGGTTGCGGCGCCCATGATCGTTCTCCAAGGGAATCTGTCAGGCAAGAAACGTAAGGAGCCGGGCGCGCAGCGTCAAGGACTAGCGGCTGCGGCATAGCCGACCTCACGATATCGGGATGCTCGCCAGCCGCCGCGCCGCCGCGCGCCCCGCATGAAGGCCGGTGGCCCAGCTTGCGGTCAGCAGATAGCCGCCGGTCGGCGCCTCCCAGTCCAGCATTTCTCCGGCGGCAAAAAGGCCTGGCAGGGCTTTCAGCTCCAGATCATCGGTGAGGGCCGCGCGCGCGATCCCCCCCGCTGAGGATATCGCCTCGTCCAGCGGGCGGGGGCCTGTATGGGGCACCGGCAGATGCTTCAGCAGGGGGGCCAGATCGGCGGGCAGGGGCCGGGCCAGTTCCATCACCAGCGCGGTCGTCGCGGGCGGCAATCCCAGCTTGCGCAGCCGGTTACTGGCACTTTCGCCCGGCTTCATCCGCACCAGCCGGTCGCGCAGTGTCGCCAGTGTGAGATCGGGGAACAGATCCAGCGCCAGAGGTGCCCCCAACCGCAAGTCGCGGCTGATTGTGTAGATCCCGCCGCCTTCAAGCCCGCGGGCCGAGATCACGAACTCGCCCCGCTCGCGCCGGTCGCCCGCAATCAGGCAGGTGCCCTTGACCGGCTGGCCGAAATGCCGCGCCATATGGGGGGACCAGCCCATGCAAAAGCCCATGTTCGCCGGGGCGAAGGGCGTTATCTTCACGCCCCGCGCGGCCAGCCAGGGCAGCCAGGCCGCATCTGACCCCAGCCGGGGCCAGCTTGCGCCGCCAAGCGCCAGCACGGTGACGGCAGGGCGCAGCGCTTGCGGGCCCTCCGGCGTGTCGAAAATCAGCGCATCGCCATCAAATCCGGTCCAGCGCCAACGGCGGCGCAGGTCCACGCCCTTCCGCGCCAACCGCTCCAGCCAGGCCCGCAGCAGCGGTGAACCTTTCAGAGCCACCGGAAACACCCGCCCCGACGAGCCGGTGAAGACCTCTTGCCCCAACCCGCGACAGAAGTCCTTCACCTGTTCGGGGCCAAAGGCCGCCAGTATCGGTGCCAGCCATCCGGCATCGTACTGCGCGGCGAAGGCGGGCAGCGGCTCGTCCTTCGTCACGTTCAGCCCGGATTTCCCCGCCATCAGCAGCTTGCGCGCAGGAGAGGGCTTGGCCTCTGCCACCACGACCGGATGCCCCGCATCGGCCAGCGCCTCGGCTGCCATCAGCCCGGCCGGACCGGCGCCGATGACCAGCGCTCTCATGCCCCCGCGGCCTCGGCGCCCGCGTTGCGGAGATGGACCACGCGCTGCGGGAAGGGCATCTCGATCCCGTTGTCCTTCAGCGCGTTCCAGATGGCGAACAGCACGGGGGATCCGAAGCGGTTCTTGCCATCGTCAATGCCGTTGACCCAGTATTCCACCGCGAAATCGACAGAACTTTCGCCAAAGCCACGCAATTCGCAATCGGGCCCGTCGGGTTCGGTCAGCACGAAGGGCAGCGCGGCGACTGCCGCCTCGATGATCTCCGGCACCTTGTTGATATCGGTGTCATAGCTGACCGAGAACTCTGCCTCGTAACGGTTGGCTGACCCCTGATCGGAATAGTTGACCACGCGCGAGGTGATGAAATGGTCATTCGGCACCACGATCCATTTGCCATCGAAGGTTTCCAGAATGCAGGCGCGGGCAGTCATCCGGACGATGGTGCCCTTTTCGCCGCCGTCCAGTTCGACGTAATCGCCGACGGTGGTCTGGCCTTCCAGCAGCAGGATGATGCCGGACACGAAGTTCGCAGCGATCTGTTGCAGGCCAAGGCCGATCCCGACACCCAGCGCACCGCCCAGAACCGCGACCGCGGTCAGGTCGATGCCCATGATCGACATCAGCAGCAGGAACGAGGCGCCGAAGATCATAACCTCGGTTGCCTTCACCGCCAGTTCGCGGGTGGCCGGGCGCAGCTCTTCCTGTTTCTTGATGTAATCGGCGCTCTGCCGGTTCGACCAGGCGCCCAGCCAGAACAGCAGCGATCCCGCAATCAGCCCCCGGATCAGTGCCATGACCGAGAAGCGGATGTTGCCGAAAGCGATGATGGTTTCTTCCAGCCGCAGCGAAATCTCGTCCAGGATGCCAAGCGCATAAAGCGCGGCGACCGGAATCAGGACATAGCGACCCAACAGCCGCAGGAAGCTGTCACGCAGCACCTCGCGCACGAAGATCCGGGCGGCGAGGAACAGGAAGATGCGCTTGCCAAAGGCGATAACGGCACCCGAGCCGAACAGCGAGCGGGTGATCTCTTCTCCCAGAGCGGTGAAGGCCCAGGCGAAAAGAGGCAACAGAAGCGGCAGGAAGCGGCTGGCGAACAGGCGCGCCGTGACCATATAGCCAGTCTTGCCCTCCGGCGGGGTGATCAGCCGCATGAACAGTGGCTGGGTCCGCAGCGTCAGCAGCCGCGCGGCCATGAAGGCCACGATCAGCAGGGCGAATTGCGACCAGGCGGCGGGCGACAGCAGCCAGAGCTTTGCCGTCTCGACCGCCGGGTCCAGCCATTCATGCAGCACGAGGAAGAATTCGGATTGCTTGTCCATTGCGATGCCCCAATACGCCGGGTCCGACCTGCCGGGAATGGCGGAGGCTTCGCAGAACCCGCCCGCCGGTGCAAGCCTTCGTCACCGGCAGGGCGGGTGCCCCAACGTCAGATCATGCGGATCGTATCTTTCTCGACCGAAAGCACATAGCCGCGCCGGGCGATGGTCTTGACCAGAAGTTCCGACACCAACTGGTTCCCCAGCGCGTCGCGCAGCCGCTTGACCCGCGTGGCGCCCGATGCCTCGTCGCAATCCGCCTCGGTCCGGCCCGAGATCACCGCCTCGATCTGCGCGCCGGTCAGCACCTCGTCATCCATCCGTGCCTCGGCCAGCACCGACAGGGTTTCGATGGCGGCCTCGGTCAGCTTGAATTCCAGATCGTTGATATAGACCGCCCGGCTTTCCCGGCTGATCATCAGGGACGACACGGTGATCCCCGACCGCTGGATGGCTGACATCCGGCGGTTTTGCCCCACGATGGTCAGCAGGAACACCAGACAGGCCACCAGCAACCCGGCGGAAAACACCAGAAGCACGAAGATGACCATGCGATAGCTCGACAGCACCTCCTGAAAGGTGGTGCCGGATTGCGCGATGATCTCCAGCAGCTTGATCTCGGCCAGGGTGCGCAGGTCGTCGTTTTCGACGAAGAGCTTTTCCACCCGCGCATTGAAGGCATTGGCGTCAGGCAGGCTGAGAAACAGGAACACCGCCGCCGCGGCGAGAATCGCGACAATGGCGGCGACGCCGAAAGCGGCCGTGCGGTTCCCCGCGCGGAGACTTTCAGTAACGGAGGAAGTAATCTCCGGCACTCGATCGCCTTTCATTGAGGCCCTCGGGGCCGAAGGTGGACACGATATTTAAGAGCTTCCAGCCCTGCGCGGCAAGGCGCGGCGCCAGTTCGGCGCGGGCGCCCTTCTTGTTGCAGGCGGAAACTTGCGCCACGCCGTAGTGCAGGCGCAGCGGGTTGTCCTGCTTGGCCTTGTAATCGGCATAGCATTCGGCAGCCGCAGGCATGGCGACAAGGCAGGCAAGGGCGGCTGCAAGAAGAACGCGGATCATGGCGCAGGCTCCGGTTAGGGTCTTTGCATACTGAGGGGGAAGCGCCTGTAATTCAATAACCTGAGCGGAGATTGGCCGTTGTTATCGGATAACGCGGCCGTGTCATTGCCTGTCCTGCGGCGCCGGGCGAATATGCCTGCAATGACTGGCGAACCATGAGTCGCCGGCATCGACGCAGAGCAGAAGAACAGGAGATTTCAGATGACCCAACCCCGCCACCGGGGGCGGCTTTCGCCGCAGACCCGTTTCGCCCTGACCATGATGGCTGCACTCGCGGTGATGATTGCCCTGACGCTGTCCGCCCTTCCGGGGCAGGGAAATGCCACGACGACCTGCAAGCTGGAACTGTCGGAGCCGGCGCATCGCGCCTGTGACGTCTGATCCGTGGCGCGTCCGGTTCCCGATCTGAGCCTTGAGGATGAGGCCCTGTCCCGCTTCCCCGGCCCGATTGCCGGCGTGGATGAAGTCGGGCGTGGTCCGCTTTGCGGGCCTGTCACCGCAGCGGCTGTGATTCTCGATCACGCGCATCTGCCGGAAGGCATATCCGACAGCAAGACCCTGTCATCTGCGACGCGCGAACGGCTCGCCGAAGAAATTCAGGCTTCGGCACTGGTCGGCATCGGTCACGCGAGCGTCGAGGAGATCGACGCGCTCAATATCCTTCAGGCCAGCTTTCTGGCCATGCGCCGCGCTGTCGCCGCGCTGGCCGTGGCGCCGGGCTTCGTTCTGGTCGATGGCAACCGTCTGCCCCCCGGCCTCCCCTGCGCGGGACAGGCTGTGGTGAAGGGGGACGGGCGCAGCCTGTCCATCGCAGCCGCCTCGATTGTTGCCAAAGTGGCACGCGATCGCATCATGGTGGATTTGGCGCAACAGCACCCCGGCTACGGCTGGGAGCGCAATGCCGGTTACCCGACCAGGGACCACCTTCAGGCGCTTCTAGATTTTGGGGTGACCCCTCATCATAGGCGTTCGTTCCGCCCGGTCCACAATATCTTGTATCAAGACGTTTCTATAACTCGTTGATTCAAAAAAGAATTTGACGGGGAATCGTCTCTGACTCATCTTGGGACACAAGATAACGGCCCGCAGAGGCCGCAGACCGAGGCAGTAATGACGATCAAGAAGACCCGTGCGGAGGCCCCCGGCCTGCCGCTTAACCAGATCATTGCCGGTGACTGTATCGAGGCCATGAACAGCCTTCCGGCCGGCTCGGTGGATCTGATTTTCGCAGATCCGCCCTATAACCTTCAGCTGAAGGGCGAGCTTCATCGTCCCGACAACAGCAAGGTGGATGCGGTCGATGATCACTGGGACCAGTTCTCCAGCTTCTCGGCCTACGACCGTTTCACCCGCGACTGGCTGACCGCTGCGCGGCGCCTGCTGAAGCCGACCGGCGCGATCTGGGTGATCGGCAGCTATCATAACATCTTCCGCGTCGGCGTCGCCATGCAGGATGCGGGCTACTGGATGCTGAACGATGTGGTCTGGCGCAAGACCAACCCGATGCCCAACTTCCGCGGCAAGCGTCTGACCAACGCGCATGAAACGCTGATCTGGGCCAGCCGCGATGAGGCGGCCAAATACACCTTCAACTACGAGGCGCTGAAAGCGCTCAATGACGGTGTGCAGATGCGCAGCGACTGGGTGCTGCCGATCTGCACCGGGCATGAACGGCTGAAGGATGAAAACGGCGACAAGGCGCATCCGACGCAGAAGCCCGAAAGCCTGCTGCACCGCATCCTGATCGCCACTACCAACCCCGGCGATGTGGTCCTCGACCCATTCTTCGGCACGGGCACCACCGGCGCGGTGGCCAAGATGCTGGGCCGTGATTTCATCGGGATCGAGCGGGAGGAAAGCTACCGCAAGGTTGCCACCGAACGTATCGCGCGTATCCGCAAGTTCGATGCCTCGGGGCTGGAAGTCACCGGCAGCAAGCGGGCCGAGCCGCGTGTGCCCTTTGGTCAGGTGGTCGAACGCGGCATGCTGCGTCCGGGGGAAGAGCTTTATTCCGTCGGCAACCGCTTCAAGGCCAAGGTCCGCGCCGATGGTACGCTGATCGGGAACGAGGTCAAGGGCTCGATCCATCAGGTCGGGGCGGCCTATGAAAAGGCGCCTTCCTGCAATGGCTGGACCTACTGGCACTTCAAGCGGGATGGCAAGATGATCCCCATTGATATCCTGCGCCAGCAGATCCGCGCCGAGATGGAGGCTGACGAGCGTCAGCATCACTGAGGCGCCGTTTCCCATAAGCTCAAAAGTTACGCCTGTGCTCCGGTCCGCCGGGGGCACACCTCCCCGCCATGCCTGCATGGCGGGGCTTTTTGCATGCGGTCAGAACCTGCATGCCCGGCCTGTTTCATCCCTTTGCGCGGCCGTGCGTTGGTCCGAAACCCCGCTTCCGGCTTTTGCAGCCTGCGCGGAATACCATCCGGGCCATCAGGCTGCGGGCGGGGATATCTCGCAGACCGTCAGCGGCGCATCGAAACCGTCTGGATGCGCGATCTGTGCAGGGCGGTTCAGGCATTCACTTTCCCGAACCTGCCCTGGAGGCCGGTAGAAATGGCGTCAAACCCCTGAGGTCAGGGGCGCTATTTCGCGTCAATGGCTTAGGGGTAATTGGGTGAGAGGCTGGACAACGACCCAAGCGGGGCTCGTTACGGCTGCTTCCTTCCGGACCTGACCGGGTTGGCGAGGCGCTCGCCCGCGCCAACCTCTCGAGGCATCACATAGGCAAGGTGGCGGGATTCTGCAAGCCCTTGCGTTCAGCGGGGCAGGGCGGCGATCAGCTTGGCCAGGGCGGTCCTGAACCGCTCGGGCGCGGTGTCGCGGCTTTGCAGGTGGTCGCCGGGGGTGAGAACCAGAACGGTGTCGCCGCCGCGTGCGGCCAGCAGGGCCTTGCTGGTTTCAGGGGGTACGATCCGGTCCGCCTCGCCATGAAAGATCAGCAGCGGACCCTTGAAGGCGATAAAGGAATTTGTCACCCGCGCCTGTGACAGATCAAGCCCGTGGCTGAAGCCGAAGGCGGGCAGGGCCAGCGCGGTTCCGATCCCACCCAGAGGCAGCGCCATCCGGCGGGTGATGTGGCGCAGTGTGGCGGGAAAATCCAGCGCGGGGGCATCCAGAACCACGCCAGCGGTCATCCCGGCACGGTCGGACCGGGCCAGAAACTGTCCGGCGATGCTGCCCCCCATCGAGGCTGCGACCAGCAGCACCGAGTCATAGCCCTGACTTTTCGCCCAGTCATAAGCCGCCTCCAGGTCGCGCCATTCGGTCAGGCCGAAGGCATGCAGGCCGTCAGGGGCGGGCGGGGCGCCCGCGTCGTTGCGATAGGTGATCAGCAGAACGGGCAGACCCGCCTGATGCAGTTGCGGCAGGAAAGGGTAGCCGTCCTCGCGCGCGCCGCCGATCCCATGAACGAAGATAGCAAGCCGTTTGCCATCTGCGCCGGGGGCAGGGATTAACCATGCGGGGGCGGGGCCCAGCGGCGTCTCCAGTTCGACGTCCTGCCATGCCATCCCGAAAGCGCGCCCCGGATCGCCGCGATAGCCGATTTTCAGCGGATCGTCTATTTCAGGCTGAGCCAGCGCCGAGAAGGCGCGGCCGGTCAGTACCTCGACCATCAGCCGATGCGCAAACCATGCCGACCCCAGCACCGCCAGCAAGGCAAGGAGCGCGGCGGCAGTCAGAAGGCGCCTGATCCAGCGGCTGCTCATGTCAGATCACCCCGGCCAGACGTGCGCCTTCCAGCAGGTTTTCGGCCACATGATTGGCATGAACCCCCTCAGTCGGCAGGATGTCAGGCACCTGCACCACTACGCAGCCTGCCTCGCGGGCGGAGCGGGCGCCGGTTTCGCTGTCCTCGAACACCAGACAGCGCGCTGGGGCGACACCCAGCCGCGCGGCGGTCAGCAGATATGGCTCGGGATGCGGCTTTGGCGCGCTCACGTCATCGCGGGTGATGACATGGTGGAAATGGCGCGACAGGCCCGCCATCTCCAGCTTGCGCAGGCCGCTTTCGCGAGCCGAAGAGGTGCAGAGTGCCATCGGCAGGTTGATAAGCTCCAGAATCTCGCGGGCGCCGGGCTTCAGGGGCACATCACCGTCGAGGGCGGCGTGGAAGGCGGCATCCCAGCGCCGGACAAGATCGGCGACATCCGTCTGCGGAAACCACGCCCGCAGCAGAAGCTGGCCGCTGGGGCCGTCCTTGCCGATCAGATCGTGGAACAGATCGTCACCCGCGATCAGCCCCATATCGGACAGAACGCCGCGCCCGGTCCGCATGGCGACTGATTCCGTGTCGATCAATGTGCCGTCCAGATCGAAGATCACCGCATCGAACATCGCATTCCCCGTCGCTGGCCCGTTTCGCGTCCGAGGTCTAGCCGATCACAGGTGCAGACGGAAGCGGGCGAAGCCTTCGGGGGTGGTGCCAAGAGGTTCCGGGTGCAGATGGGCCACCTCTGCCAGATGACGGGTGGCCTCGGGTGCGGTGTCGAAGGTCACGCTGGTGCCAGGCAGCGGCAGAAAGCTGAAGGAAGTCGTCTGGCTGGCAGTGGCAGGGGGGCTGGCGAAATGGCGCAGCAGGATGTCGCGGATCATGGCGTGGCCCACATCCACCAGACGTTCGGGCACCATACGTTCGGGCCGCGCCGCGAGATAGCCGCCGCAGCCTGCCGCGCGGTAACTGTTGGTCGCCAGCAGGAATGTCTGCCCGGGCCGCACCGGCTGTCCCTGATGGCACAGGTCCTGGATGCGCCGGGCTCCGGGATGCACCAGCGCGCCATGGCGGTCGTAACGGGCGGGCTGGCTGAGGTCGATCCGATAGCTCAGGCCGAGGATATGATCATGGTTATAGCTCGGGAAATCCTCGTCGATCAGCGGGGTATCCCGGCTGCCGGGCGCGATCTCGCGGTAGATGCCGGTCGCGTTTTCCAGCCAGTCAGCGATTTCCGCCCCGCTCAGCTTCAAGACGGCAATCGTGTTCGGGTAGATGTAAAGATCCGCGATATTCCGCAGGGCAAGCGGGCCTGCGGGGATGTCGGTATAGTTACCGGGGCCGCCGCGTCCACCCGCCTTGAACGGAGAGGCGGCAGACAGCAGGGGCAGATCGGCCTCGGGCTGGTCCCGAAGCTGGTGACGCACATAGCTGGCCTGCGCCTCGGCGACAACATCCAGTACGGCCGAGGGCGTGATCGTGGCAAAGTAGCTGTGCAGGGCCACGGCGGTCTGACCGGCGGGGCGACGGATATGGGTCAGTATCGCGGCATGATCCGCCGCAACCGCAGCGGTGAGGGATGGGTCCGGGGATATTCCGGCGGAGGGTCGCAGGTGCGCATGGCCCTTCGTCACCTGCCAGCCCCGCCTCGGGTCATGCGCAAGGTCAAGGTCGATCACCCCCAGATGGGAGGCGTAGTGGCCCGGCAGCACCACAGGCCGCCCGAAAACCAGCCCGCGCTTCAGATCCATGCCGGGGGCGACAGGATATCCCGGCCCCGGAAAGGGCAGATGGCTGTGCCCCGCGATGATCGCATCTATCCCCGGAAAACGCGCAAGGTCGGTCGCGGCATGCTCGGCATTGAACCCGGCATCGGCGGGGCCAAGCCCGGAATGCGCCAGCGCGATCACGATATCCGCCCCGGCCGCACGCAATTCCGGCACCTGCGCGGCCGCAGAGGCGAGAATATCCTGCGTCTCTACGCGCCCCTCCAGAACATTCCGGTCCCATTGCACGATCTGAGGGGGCACGAAACCGATGACTCCGATTCGGATCGCATGTCGCTGGCCATCCGACCCGGTCAGTTCATGCCGCAGCAGACACCACGGCGGCAGCAGCGGCGCGGTGGGCTGCCTGCAGGTCACATTTGCGGTCACGACCGGAAACCGTGCGGCCTTCAGCGCCGCCATCAGCCGCTCCAGCCCGAAGTTGAATTCGTGATTGCCCAGCGTGGCAGCGTCATAGCCAAGGTGGTTCATCGCGATCAGCGCGGGATGCGGGCCGCTGTCGGGCGTGAGCACTTGCTGCATCGCGAAATCGCCCAGCGGATTGCCTTGCAGGAAATCGCCATTGTCAAACAGCAGACTGTCCGGCGCCTCGGCGCGGGCCTGCGCGATCAGGGTCGCAACCCGAGCGAGCCCGATATCGTCCCGCTCCTGATCCGCGTAATAATTATAGCCCAGAACATGCGAATGCACATCGGTCGTGGCCAGAATGCGCAGCCGTGCGGTGAGGGGCGAAGCAGCAGGCGCGGGCACCGGCGCGTTGCGGTCTGAGGGCATGCTTTTCCTGTTTTCTCCGCATGATAGCGGATGCGGGAAATGACTTTGGGTCTGTCTAACGGCCTATCTAGCCGGTGGGACTTTGCGGCTGTCAATCTTGCAACGAGAATATTTCTACTCTGGGTTGCGATTGGCGCAGTCCTGTCGTTGCGGGTTTGCGTCATGCCCCGGCTCGTGCCAGAAAGCGGCGCAGGGCAGCGCGCGGGAGGATCGGATGCGCCATTCGGAAACCGTGACTTTCGGCGGCTCGGGGCTGGATCGCGCGGCGCATCTGCGCGGCGATGCCGAGGCGCTGACCCGGCTGCGCGCCGGGGGCGGGCAGGTGCTGGTGCTGTGGCGCGGGCGCATTCCGGTGGCGGATACGGGCGGATTGGTCTGGGTGGCTGCCGATCATCCGCTTGTCGCAGGCCTTCCGGCGCCGGTCTTTCTTGGGCTGGACGACGGCATTGCGCGCTTCGCGGTCGACCTGCCGGGCTGGGTGCCTGCCGAAGGGGCGCCGACACCCGCCTTTCTGGATCAAAACCGCATACGTCACCCGCAACTTGCAGCAGACCATGGCTTTGCCGAATTGCGGGCCGAGATGACGCGGCTGACAGCGCGAGAGGCCGAGCTGGCCGCGACGGCGCGGGCGATCCTGGGCTGGCACAGTTCTCACGGGTTCTGCGCGGCCTGCGGCGCCGCGACCGAGATGGTCAATGCGGGCTGGCAACGTGCCTGCGCGCAATGCGGCGCCCAGCATTTTCCGCGCACCGATCCTGTGGTGATCATGCTGATCACGCGGGGCAACCGGGCGCTGCTGGGCCGCTCGCCGGGCTGGCCCGAGGGAATGTACTCCTGCCTTGCCGGTTTCATGGAGCCGGGCGAGACGGTCGAGGCCGCCGTGCGCCGCGAGGTGGCCGAGGAAACCGGCATCCGCGTCGGTGCGGTGCGCTACCTTGCCAGTCAGCCCTGGCCCTTTCCGGCCTCGCTGATGATCGGCTGTGCGGGCGAGGCGCTCAGCGAGACGATCACGCTGGACCCGGTCGAACTGGAAGATGCCTTGTGGGTAAGCCGCGAGGAACTGATGGAGGCGATGGCTGGCGCGCATCCTGTGATACATCCGGCCCGCAAGGGCTCGATTGCGCATTTTCTGCTGTCGAACTGGCTTGCAGACCGACTTTTTTAATCGGAAACTTACACGATAACAGGCAAAAGGGGACAAGCGGCAGCCCCGGAGAGGCAGGACTGAATGAAGCTGACCACACGCGAGGACATCGAGGCGCCGCTGGATTTCGTCTATGGCGCCTTTGCCGATACCGGACACTGGGAACGGTCTGCCATGCGCCGCGGGGCCGAGGTGGTGCGGTCCGACCGGATTCAGGGCTTCGCGCCAGGCATGGTGTGGAATGTCAGCTTCGTCTATCGCAGCCGCCCGCGCCGTGTGGCGGTCAAGCTGGTCTCGGTGGACCAGCCAAACAATCTGGGTTTCCAGATCATCGCCACCACCTTTGACGCAGGCGTCACGCTGGATTTCGTCGAACTGTCGTCGCGCCGCACCCGCGTGACCATCACCTCCGAGGTGAAGCCGCGCACGCTGGCGGCGCGGGTGTTCATCCAGTCGATGAAACTGGCGCGCAACAAGATCGAACGGAAATACGAGGCGCGGGTTGGTCTGATCTGCAACGAGATCGAAGAGCGCTACCGCATCCGCCGCTGAGAGCAGGGGGCCGCCGGATGCGGCCCCGGTCCCGGATCAGACCCGGCTTTCATCGGCCGGATAGACCCCCAGAATGTTCATGTTCGTGGTGAAATAGCGCAGCTCTTCCAGCGCGCGGGCCACATGCGCATCCTCGGGATGGCCCTCGATGTCGGCATAGAACTCGGTCGCCGTGAAGCTGCCGCCGACCATATAGCTTTCCAGCTTGGTCATGTTGACGCCGTTGGTCGCAAAGCCGCCCATTGCCTTGTACAGTGCGGCGGGAATGTTGCGGACGCGGAAGGTGAAGGTCGTGATCATCCGCGCGGCGCGGCGGCTGTGGTCGGGGGTGCGGCTCATCACAAGGAAGCGGGTGGTATTGTTGGCCTGATCCTCGATATGGCGGGCCAGCACGTCCAGACCATAGATTTCGGCCGCCAGCTCGCTGGCCAGCGCGGCGCGGGCCGGATTGCCTGCCTCGGCCACTTCACGGGCGGCGCGGGCATTGTCGCTGCTGACGACGCCCCGGATGCTACGCTCGCGCAGGAACTGCGCGCATTGCGGCAGGATCACCACATGGCCATGCGCCTCGCGCACCTCGTCCAGCTTTGCGCCCCTGACACCCAGAAGGTTGACGTGCACCCGGACGAAGGCCTCGTCCACGATATGCAGCCCGGCCTTGGGCAGCAGGCTGTGCACGTCGGCGACCCGGCCGTAGGTGGAGTTTTCCACCGCCAGCATCCCCAGATCCACCTCGCCCGCGCGCGTCATCTCCACCACATCCTCGAAGGTGGTGCAGGGCACCGGGGTGAATCCGGGGCGCGCCTGTGCGCAGGCCTGATGCGAATAGGCGCCCAGTTCCCCCTGAAAAGCGATGCGTCCGGTCATGTCTGCTTTCCTTCCTGCCCCTCGCGTGGTCAAATCGCCGCATTTACGGGGCCGGAGGTGCTACTACACCTTGAAACCCGTGCGGGGAAGCGGATAGAAGCCCCCTCAGCTTCATGCCAAAACGGGACGCGACATGTTCGACACGATGACTTTCACGAAGGTGCTGGGTGCGGTCTGCGGGTCGCTGCTCGTGTTCCTTCTGGGCAACTGGGCTGCCACGGCGCTGTATTCGATGGAAGGTGGCCATGGCGAAGGCGAAGAATCGCAAAGCTATGTGATCGAGGTCGCCGATGCCGGCGGCGCAGGTGACGCAGGCGCAGAGGCCGGCCCCTCGTGGGACGAAGTCTATGCCGCCGCCGATCCGGCCAAGGGCGAGAAGGTTTTCGCTAAGTGCAAGGCCTGCCACAAGGTCGATGGCACCAACAGCACCGGCCCGCATCTGGACGGCGTCGTGAACCGTGCGAAAGCCTCGGTCGAGGGCTTCGGCTATTCGGACGCGCTGAAGGCGATGGCGGGCGACACCTGGACCCCCGAGAATCTGGAACATTTCCTGACCAACCCGAAAGGCTATGCGCCGGGCACCAAGATGTCCTTCGCCGGTCTGCCGAAGATCGACGACCGTGCGAATCTGATCGCCTGGCTGGCGACCGCACATCCGTGATCCCGCGCTTCTTGCGCAATGGTCGGGCCACCCCTTGCGGGTGGCCTTTTCATTTGCGGCATTCACGACGGATAACGCAAACGCGCCCCGGATAACGCAAACGCGCCTTGAGGGCAGGGGAATTTCCGTTACTCTCAGGCCAAACGCACGCCAAGAAGGCCGCAGGAGAGTTTCATGCCGCACACCCCAGCCCGCCCGATCCGCCGCAAGTTTCATCCGATGCGGGTGATCGGGCCGGGGTTGCTGGCGGTTGTGGCGGCAGCGCCTGTTATGGCCGAGGAAAAGGTGATCCATGCGCATGGCATCTCGACCTTCGGGGATCTGAAATATCCGGTCGATTTCGCGCATTTCGACTATGTGAATCCGGATGCGCCCAAGGGCGGCACCATGAGCTTTCGTGGCACCGGCGCCAGCTCTACCTTCAACAGCCTGAATCCCTTCATCCTGAAAGGCGAACCTGCGCAGGGGCTTGGGCTGCTTTATGACAGCCTGATGAGCGGTTCGCCCGACGAACCCGATGCCTCTTACGGGCTGGTGGCGTCCAGCCTCGAATACCCCGAAGACAGGTCGTGGGTGATCTTCAACATGCGCCCCGAGGCAACCTTTTCGGATGGTGAGCCGATCACGGCGGCGGATGTGGTATTCACCTACGAGGTGCTGCTGGACAAGGGCGCGCCCAGCTACAAGGTGGCGCTCAAGGACATTGAAAAGGTCGAGGCGCTGGACCCGCATCGCGTGAAGTTCACCTTCCGGCCCGGCGTCGCCACCCGTGACCTGCCCGCACTGGCGGGGGGGCTGTCGATCCTGCCGAAACATTATTACGATAAGGTGGATTTCACCGCCTCGACGCTGGTGCCGCCGGTCGGCTCGGGTCAGTTTGTGGTGAAGGATGTGAAGCCCGGACGGTCGATCACCTATTGCCGTAACCCCGATTACTGGGGTGCCAGCCTGCCGGTGAACATCGGGGGTGCGAATTTCGACTGCTACACCTACGAATACTACGCCGATACCACGGCGGCTTTCGAGGCGTTCAAATCCGGCGGCTATCTGTTGCAGCAGGAGTTTTCCTCGCTGATCTGGGCCACGGCCTATGATTTCCCGGCGCTGAAGAAGGGCTGGGTCAAGCGCGAGGAGCTGGCCGACAACAACCCCTCGGGCACGCAGGGCTTCTGGTTCAACCTGCGGCGCGAGAAGTTTGCCGATCCGCGGGTGCGGCAGGCGCTGGGCATGATGTTCAACTTCGAATGGTCGAACCAGACGCTGTTCTTCGATCTTTACAAACGCACCGACAGCTTCTTTGAAAACTCGCCCCTGCAAGCCGAGGGCCTGCCAGAGGGCGAGGAGCTTGCGGTGCTGGAGCAATTCCGCGACCGGCTGTCGCCTGAAATCTTCACCGAACCGGCCTACGAGCCGCCGGTTTACGAGGCGACAGACCCCGCGACCGGCAAGCTGCGGCAGCTTGATCGCAAGATCCTGCGCCAGGCCTCTGCCCTGATGGACGAGGCGGGCTGGAAAGTGGGCGAGGGCGGGCTGCGCCGCAATGACAAGGGGCAGGTGTTCACGCTGGAGTTCATCGAGGATCAGCCTTCGTTCGATCGCGTGCTGAACCCCTATATCGCCAACCTCAGGGCCTTGGGCATCGACGCACGGCTGACCCATATCGACGCGGCGCAGATGCAGCAGCGGCAAGAGGATTTCGAATACGACATCATCAGTGGTCGTTTCGTGATGTCGCAAACCCCTTCGGTCGAATTGCGCCAGTTCTTCACCACCGAATCCGCCGATGCCAAGGGCTCGGCCAATCTCAGCGGGGTTGCCGATCCGGTGCTGGACGACCTGGTCGAACTGGTCATCGCCTCGAAAACCCGCGAGGAACTGACCGTGCGCGCCAAGGCGCTGGACCGGGTGCTGCGGTTCAAGCAGATCTGGGTGCCGAACTGGTATAGCGGCAAGTATCTGGTCGCCTATTGGGATGTCTTCGGCCGACCGCCGGAACAGCCGCCCTATTCGCGGGGCGACGGGTTGTGGTGGATGGACGAGGCGAAGCTGGGCGTCATGAAAGCCCAGGGGGCGCTGCGCTGACATGGGCGCCTATCTGCTGCGCAGGCTTCTGCTGATCATTCCGACCCTGCTCGGGATCATGGTCATCAATTTCGTGCTGACCCAGTTCGTGCCCGGCGGGCCGGTGGAACAGGTTCTGGCCCGGCTGGATGGCGCGGGCGATGCCTTTCAGTCGATTTCCGGCGGGGGCGGAGATGCCGGGTCGGGCGGGGCGCCCGCAGCGGGGGCGGGCAACGAGTCCGGCTATATCGGTGCGCGCGGTCTGCCCGCCGATTTCATTGATGATCTGGAGGCGCAGTTCGGCTTTGCCCGCATTGTCTGCGCCGAGGGTTATACCGGCCCGGTCAGCACCCGCGCGCCGGAATGCCACAAGGAGCCGATCCCTCTGCTGGAACGCTTTGGAATCATGATGGGCAATTACCTGCGCTTCGATTTCGGCGAAAGCTACTTCCGGTCGATCAGCGTCACCGATCTGGTGCTGGAAAAAATGCCCGTCTCAATCACGCTGGGCCTGTGGTCCACGCTGATTGCCTATCTGATTTCCATTCCGCTGGGCATCCGCAAGGCGGTGCGCGACGGGTCTGCTTTCGACACCTGGACCTCGGCCATGATTATCGTGGGCTATGCGATTCCGGGCTTTCTGTTTGCCATCCTGCTGCTGGTTTTGTTCGCGGGCGGCTCTTACTGGCAGTGGTTCCCGCTCAGGGGCCTCACCTCGGACGGATGGAGCCAGATGAGCCTCTGGGGCAAGATCACGGATTACCTGTGGCATATCGTGCTGCCGGTCACCGCCTCCACCATCTCCAGCTTCGCCACACTGACGCTCCTGACGAAAAACAGCTTTCTGGATGAAATCCGCAAGCAATATGTGATGACGGCACGGGCCAAGGGGCTGACGGAAAGCCGGGTGCTGTATGGCCATGTGTTCCGCAATGCCATGCTGATCGTCATCGCCGGTTTTCCGGCGGTCTTCATCAGCGTGTTCTTCGGCGGGTCCATCATCATCGAGACGATCTTCTCGCTGGATGGCCTTGGTCGCCTTGGCTTCGAGGCGGCGGTGAACCGCGATTATCCGGTGCTGTTCGGGACGCTGTTCATCTTCGGGCTGATGGGGCTGGTGGTCGGGATCATTTCTGACATGACCTATGTGCTGGTCGATCCGCGCATTGATTTTGAGCGGAGGGGCTGACCATGGCGCTTTCGCCGCTGAACCAGCGCCGCTGGCGCAATTTCAAGGCCAATCGCCGGGCCTTCTGGTCGCTGTGGATTTTTGCCGTGCTGTTCGGCCTGTCACTGGGAGCGGAGCTGATCGCCAATGACAAGCCGCTGCTGGTCAGTTTCAAGGGGGAGTATTACACGCCCTTCCTGAAGTTCTACCCCGAAACCACCTTCGGCGGCGACTTCCAGACCGAAGCCGCCTATCGAGACCCCGAGGTGCAATGCCTGATCGTCGCGCAGGGGGCGGAAGCCTGCTGGGACGATCCTGAAGGGGTGCTGACGCAGGCCAGGGCCGGTGCGGTGGACGGGCAGCCGGTGGTGCCCGGCTGGCTGCTTTGGGCACCGATCCCCTACAGCTATAACACAATCAACGATCTGGGCGGGGCTGCGCCTTCGGCCCCCGATGCGCAGCACTGGCTGGGCACCGATGACACCGCACGCGATGTGCTGGCGCGGGTGATCTATGGCTTCCGCCTGTCGATCAGTTTCGCGCTGATCGTGACCGCGCTGACCAGTGTCATCGGTATCGCGGCAGGGGCGGTGCAGGGCTATTTTGGTGGCTGGGTCGATCTGATCTTCCAGCGCGTGATTGAAATCTGGGGCGCCACGCCCTCGCTTTACATCATCATCATCGTCGGCGCGATCTGGCAGATGAGCTTCTGGCTCCTGATCGGGCTGATGGTGCTGTTTGGCTGGACCTCGCTGATCGGCGTGGTGCGGGCCGAATTCCTGCGCGCGCGCAATTTTGAATATGTGCGCGCGGCGCGGGCGCTGGGCGTACCTGACCGGGTGATCATGGTGCGCCATGTGCTGCCCAATGCGATGGTCGCGACGCTGACCATGCTGCCCTTCCTTGTCACCGGCACCATTGGCACGCTGGCCGCGCTGGATTTTCTGGGCTTTGGTTTGCCAGCCTCGGCCCCCTCGCTGGGCGAGTTGACGCAACAGGCCAAGGACAACCTTCAAGCACCCTGGCTGGCCTTTACCGCCTTCACCACCTTCGCCCTGATGCTGTCGCTGCTGGTTTTCATCTTTGAAGGCGTGCGCGATGCTTTCGACCCCAGAAAGACCTTCCGATGAGCGTTCTGTCCGTTGAAAAGCTGAACGTGCGCTTTCGGCAGGACGGCCGCATCGTCCATGCGGTGCGGGATGTGAGCTTCAGCGTCGACCGGGGCGAGACGGTCGCGCTGGTGGGGGAAAGCGGGTCGGGCAAGTCGGTGACGGCGCTGTCCACCGTGGGACTTTTGCCTGACAGCGCGATGATGGAGGGCTCCATCACCTATCAGGGCACGCAAATGGTGGGCGCGCCCGAGGCGGATCTGCGCCGTATCCGGGGCAATGACATCAGCTTCATCTTTCAGGAGCCGATGACCAGCCTGAACCCGCTGCACACGATCGAAAAGCAGCTGACCGAAAGCCTTGCGCTGCATCAGGGGCTGCGGGGACAGGCGGCGCGGGCGCGGGTTGTCGATCTGTTGAACAAGGTCGGTATCCGCGATGCCGAAAGCCGGCTGGGATCTTATCCGCATCAGCTTTCGGGTGGGCAGCGGCAGCGCGTGATGATCGCCATGGCACTGGCCAACGGGCCGGAACTGCTGATCGCGGATGAGCCGACCACCGCGCTCGATGTGACGATTCAGGCGCAGATCCTTGACCTTCTGGCGGATCTGAAGCGCAGCGAAGGGTTGTCGATGCTGTTCATCACGCATGATCTGGGGATCGTGCGGCGCATCGCCGACCGTGTCTGCGTGATGAAGGACGGCGAGGTTGTCGAACAGGGGCCCGCAGCCGAAATCTTTGCCAATCCGCAGCACCCCTATACCCGGAAGCTGCTGGCGGCAGAACCGAAGGGCCGCCCCGATCCGGTGCCCGAGGGTGCGCCCGAACTGGTGCGCACCGAAAACCTGCGCGTCTGGTTCCCGATCCACAGCGGCCTCATGCGCAAGGTCACCGGCTATGTGAAGGCGGTGAACGACGCAAGCCTCTCTGTCCGCGCGGGCGAGACGCTGGGCATCGTCGGTGAAAGCGGCTCTGGCAAGACGACGCTGGCGCTGGCCATCATGCGGCTGATCGGTTCGGAAGGGCGGATCGTGTTCATGGGCCAGGAAATCTCGGGCTGGCACAGCCGCCAGCTGCGCCCCTTGCGCCGTGACATGCAGATCGTGTTTCAGGACCCTTTCGGATCGCTCAGCCCCCGGATGACGGTGGAGGAGATCATTGCCGAAGGTCTGGGCGTTCACGGTCTTGAACCGGGTCGCAACCGGCGCGAGATGGTCAGCGACATCATGGTTGAGGTCGGGCTGGACCCGGCCGCCATGGGGCGTTACCCGCATGAATTTTCCGGCGGGCAGCGCCAGCGCATCGCGGTGGCACGCGCCATGATCCTGCGGCCGAAACTGGTGGTGCTGGATGAACCGACATCGGCGCTGGACATGACGGTGCAGGTGCAGATCGTCGACCTGCTGCGCGCGTTGCAGCGCAAATACGGCCTTGCCTATCTGTTCATCAGCCACGACCTGCGGGTGGTGCGGGCGCTGTCGCACAAGGTTCTGGTGATGCGGAATGGCGACGTTGTGGAAGCCGGAGACGGGCAGGCGGTGTTCGAGACACCGCAAACCGAGTATACCCGTGCCCTGATGGCCGCCGCTTTCGGCGCGTGACGAGGCATTGCATGAAAATTCTTTTCGTTCACCAGAATTTCCCTGCCCAGTTCCTGCATCTGGCACCGGAAATGCAGCGGCGTGGCCATGACTGCATCGCGCTGACGGATACGACCAACAACCGAAGCTCTGAAATCCGGGTTGTGAAATATCGCCACAACAGCCCGGCGCCCGATCCGCAGGCCTGCCGTCTGGGCCGCAACTACACACAGATGAGCGACCGCGGCGTCACCGTGGCTCGCGCCGCGATGCAGATGCGCGAGCAGGGCTATGTTCCCGACGTGATCTTCGGCCATTCCGGCTGGGGCGAGACGCTGTTTCTGAAAGAGGTCTGGCCCGAGGCGAAGCTGCTGGTCTATGCCGAATTTTACTACAAGGGCCGTGGCGCGGATGTCGGGTTTGATCCCGAATTCGACCGCCCGAATTTCGATCAGGTCATCATCGCCCAGGGCCGCACCACGCATCTGGGGCAGGCGCTGCTGCATGCCGATGCAGGGTTGTCGCCGACGCGCTGGCAGGCCAGCACCTATCCGCCGATCCTGCGAGAACGGATCAAGGTCATCTTCGACGGTGTGGATACCGGCGTGATGAAGCCCGATCCGACTGCAACGCTGACGCTTCCGAATGGCAGGGTTCTGAAAGCGGGGGACGAGGTGCTGACCTTCGTGAACCGCAATCTGGAACCCTATCGCGGCTATCACACCTTCATGCGGGCGCTGCCCGCCATCATGGCCGAACGGCCGGAGGCGCAGGTGGTGATCGTGGGCGGAGATGAGGTCAGCTATGGCCGTCCCGCGCCCGAGGGCCAAAGCTGGAAGAACATCTATCTGGATCAGGTGAAGGACCGGCTGGATATGTCGCGGGTGCATTTCATGGGCAAGGTGCCGTATCCCACCTTTGTCAGCATGATGCAGGTCAGCCGCGTGCATGCCTATCTGACCTATCCTTTCGTGCTGAGCTGGTCGATGCTGGAGGCGATGGGCGCCGGATGCATGGTCGTGGGCTCGCGCACCGCGCCGGTGGCCGAACTGATCGAAGACGGGGTGAATGGCCGTCTGGTCGATTTCTTCGATGTCGAGGGCTGGTCGAAGATGATCACCCGTGCGCTTGCGCGGCCCGAACGGTTCATGGACCTTCGACGCGCCGCGCGTGAAACCATTGTCAAAGGCTATGACCTGCGCACGGTCTGCCTGCCGCAGATGGTGGAGTGGGTGGAAAGCTTCGGCCCTTCGGCCTGAGGGGCAGGAATCGAGGGGAGCGGGGTTCAGGGGGCCATACCCTCGCGCTCAAGACATTCCTGCACCTTCCGCATCGCCGCCGCCGAACCCGTCAGCGCCGCAAGCGTTCCTGCCAGGGCGGTCAGGTGTGTGCCGTTGCGCAGTGCGGCCTGCTGTTCGGGGTCGAGAAAACAGATCAAGCCGTCCTCACCGCCGAAAAAGTTCCGGTGAAGCGGATGCTGTCAATCCTGATCGTCCCCGCCGCCTCGCCCGAGGTCGCGGTGCCGGGCAGAACCACCGTCCAGCCCTCGGCACTGGTCTGGGTTTCAACACCGCCCTGCGGTGCGGTGGCCGCACAGCGCAGCGCGATCCCGTCATGCCGGAGCGCAGCCTCTTTGCAGCGGCGGTCCGGCCCCCTCAGATCGCCGCGGAATGCTGGGCCTTGCTATGGTCATAGGCGTCGAAGGTGCGGGCTATCATCCGGGTCAGCGGGCGGGCGGGCACCGGGATGGACAGGCCGTCCGCATCGACACGCACCATTTCGCCGAACTGAGCCTTCGCCGCCGCGAACATGGCCGACAGCGCGGCGTCATCGGTAGCGAAATCGCGGAGCAACTCTGCCCGCGAGACGTGGAAGTCGCACATCAGCGCCTCTATGATGCGGCCGCGCAGCTTGTCTTCACCGCTGAACACATGGCCGCGATGCGTGGTGAAATGCCCGGCGCGCACGGATTTGGTGTAATCCGAGGTGCCCGAGGCGTTCTGCGCATAGCCCTGCGGAAAGCGCGAGATGCTGGAGGCACCAAGCCCCACCAGCACATCGGCACGGTCATCGGTATAGCCTTGGAAATTCCGCCGCAAGCCGCCGCTCCGGGCCGCTACCGCCAGCCCGTCATCAGGACGCGCGAAATGGTCGATGCCGATGGATTCGTATCCGTCCCAGTCGAACAGCTGCGCTGCTGTTTCAAACAGCTTCAGCCGCTCCTGCGGGGTTGGGATGGCATCCGAGGGGATAAGTTGCTGGCGACGGCTCATCCAAGGCACATGGGCGTAGCCGTAAAGTGCCACCCGGTCGGGGGAGAGTGTCAGCAATTTCTGCACGCTGTCGGCAATCCGTGCCTGGGTCTGGTGCGGCAGACCGTAAAGGATATCGGCATTGAGGCTGCGAACATCACGGTCACGGATCATGTCAGCGACACGTTTGGTCAGATCGTAAGGTTGGATACGGCCGATGGTGGCCTGAATTTCAGGGTCAAAATCCTGAACGCCGATCGAGGCGCGGTTCATCCCCGCTGCCGCCAGCGCGTCCAGCCGCGCAGCATCCACTTCGTCGGGGTCAATCTCGACCGAAAACTCCGCGCCTTCGCCCATCGGCACCGCATCGAACACCGTTGCCGCCAGATCGCGGATCATGTCGGGCTTCAGCAGGGTCGGCGTGCCACCGCCCCAGTGCAGGCGGCTCAGATGCACGCCCTTCGGCAGATGCGCCTTCAAGATCGCGATTTCTGCCTTCAGGGTCTGCACATAGGCCAGCACCGGCTCGTCGCTGGACGTGCCCTGCGTGCGGCAGGCGCAGAACCAGCACAGGCGCCGGCAGAACGGCACATGCAGATAGAGCGAGATTGCAGATCCGGCCGGAATCGTCTCGATCCAGCGGGTAAACAGCGCAGGGCTGACGTCGTTTCCGAAATGCGGGGCCGTGGGGTAGCTGGTGTAGCGGGGCACACGCGCGTCGAAAAGACCGAGCCGGGTGAGTTGCGATTCCTTGTCCATGCCACTAGATTAGAAGGCGTAACGCGCAACAGCCTTGACCCAGATCAAGACCAGGAAACCGGGATGCCGATGCAGGACATGCACCCAGTGCATCACGAGTGCGGGGATTGCCCCATCAGACACCGTGCGGTCTGTGCCCGCTGCGAGGCGGATGAGCTGTCGCGGCTGGAGCAGATCAAATATTACCGCTCCTATCAGGCCGGTCAGACGGTTGTCTGGTCGGGCGACCGGATGGATTTCGTGGCGTCCGTTGTCAGCGGTATCGCCACACTGACGCAGACGATGGAAGATGGCCGTCGCCAGATGGTCGGGCTGTTGCTGCCATCAGATTTCGTCGGGCGGCCCGGCCGGTCCACTGCGGCCTATGATGTGACGGCGACCACCGATCTGGTGATGTGCTGTTTCCGCAAGAAGCCGTTCGAGGACATGATGCTGTCCACGCCTCACATCGGCCAGCGCCTGCTGGAGATGACGCTGGACGAGCTGGACGCCGCGCGTGAATGGATGCTGCTTCTGGGGCGCAAGACGGCGCGGGAAAAGATCGCCTCGCTTCTGGCCATCATCGCCCGGCGCGACGCGACGCTGAAGCTGAAGGCGGCGAAGGGGCCGCTGGTGTTTGACCTGCCGCTGACGCGCGAGGAAATGGCCGATTATCTGGGCCTGACTCTGGAAACCGTCAGCCGCCAGATCTCGGCCCTGCGGCGTGAGGGGATCATCCTGCTGGATGGCAAGCGCCACGTCACCATCCCCGATTTCGACCTCCTGCTGGAAGAGGCGGGCGACGACAGCGACGGCGGTGTGCTGGGCTGACTTGCGCCCGGCGGCATCTTCCCTATGATTGTCGGGCGTTCCATGCAGCGTCTTCGAGGACCCCGTGAAATCTGCGGACCGAACCATCTGAAGGACGCCCTGCGCCTTGTGGCAGGGCCATAGCGCATCGCCCTCGCGACTGCGCTTTCTTCGCCTGAGCGCGATTACCCTTGTCCATTCAGAGAACTGCAAATGAAGAACTATTTTGACAGCCCCTTCCGCGGGGTGACACTCGACCGGCAGGTGACGAACCCGAACATCACTGTCGGGCGGTTCAGCTACTATTCAGGATACTATCACGGCCACAGCTTTGACGACTGTGCGCGATATCTGTTGCCGGATGAAGGGGCTGACCGCCTGGTCATCGGCAGCTTCTGTTCCATCGGGTCGGGGGCGGCCTTCATCATGGCGGGCAATCAGGGCCACCGGAATGATTGGGTCAGCACCTTTCCCTTTTTCTGGATGCCAGAGGTTGCTGCCTTCGAGGGCGCGGAAAATGGCTATCGTCCCGCAGGGGATACGGTCATTGGAAATGATGTCTGGATCGGGTCGGAGGCCATCATCATGCCGGGGGTGACGATCGGCGATGGCGCCGTGATCGGCACGCGGGCTCTGGTGACCCGCGACGTCGCGCCCTATGCCATCGTGGCGGGCAATCCGGCGAAGACCATTCGAAGCCGGTTCGATGAGAGCGCCGTCGCGCTTCTGCTGGAGATGAAGTGGTGGGACTGGTCGGAAGATCAGCTCCGGCCCGCGATGCCATTGCTGACAAGCGCGAAGGT